>CAZOLJ010000035.1:12963-38692 GCA_964580575.1 uncultured Desulfobacteraceae bacterium | reverse complement strand
GAAGCGGAACTTGGTGACCGGGGCCGTGTGCTGGTTCGCTATTCAGGGACCCAGAACGCGTGCCGCGTGATGGTTGAAGGACCCACCGACGAGCTGACAGGGAAGTATTGTAGGCAGATCGCCGATGTCGTAAAGGCCGCCTTGGGATGATCTCGGGTTTTCCGAAGGAAGCTCAAACTCTCACCTGGAATCAGGAGACCAAAGATGCCTATCAGAGTGATCGTGACACGGGATTTCGACCACATGAGCAAAGTGGCGGGGGAGATGGTCAAGAAGGACATCGTTCAGACGCTGCGAAAAAAGAAGGAATATGTCCTGGGCCTGGCCACCGGCAATTCCCCCACAGGAGTTTACCGGCACCTTGCCAAGGCAGCCAATGCCGGCGCAATCGACAGCAGCCGAATCCGCAGTTTCAATCTCGATGAATACGTGGGTCTGCCCGGTCCAAATGCGCAGCAACGCGTGATGCATCCTGAGAGTTACGGTTACTTCATGATCCAGGAGTTTTTCGGTCTCCTGCGCCGCAAGTTCATCGAATCCAACCTGCCCTACGGCTCCTTAATCGATCAGAAAAAGCTCATCATCGAGCTCAAGGCACACCCCGAGGATTGGCGCGAACTGGGCACGGATGCCGGGAAGCGGATCCACATCAAAGCCGGACCTGCGTCCGAGTACCTGGCATGGGTCCGAAATGCAGTGCTGGTCGCCTATGCTCGGGAAATCAGAAAGGCCGGAGGAATTGATTTGCACATTATCGGAGTAGGCGGTCGGGGACATGTGGCCTTTCACGAGTCGGGAATCCCCTTCAAAGGCAGCGACGTGATGCTGGTGAAGCTGGACGACAACACGGTGGCCAATGCCGTGGCGGATGGGCATTTTTCTTCGGAAAAGAACTCCCCGCGTTACGCAATCACCATGGGCGCCGAGCTGGTCTATCAGGCAAAGACAGTGGTCCTGTTGGCCTCCGGGGAGCGCAAGGTGCAACCGGTGGCGGAATCCCTGCTGAACGATCCGACTCCTGAGGTGCCGATTTCATACGGACAGATCTACTCCCAAAGAGGCGGTCATCTGACTTACGTGGTGGACGAGGCAGCAGGCCGGGGACTTCTCGCCGAGAAAAGGAGTCTCAAACAGAAAGGGATCACGATCCAAGACCGATCATGAGGGGCTGAAACGTATGCCCCTGTAAAGAGGAAGAAAGCGTCACTTGATGTCTTGAAGGCAGTGTCAACTTGGAGAGGACAGTGGCACTGTCAATTTCCACTGAACCTGCCGAAAATCCGGAGGCCCCCCTTGGCGGAAAAGCGGAGGCTCTGTCATTTCGTAACTGAATCGCGCAAAAAGAGCCACAAAACGATCTTTTGTATTTCATAACTATTTCAAAACATTACCGCCCATATCCACCTCACCTCTTGGACACATTCATGCGAATTCACCTCTTCGTTTCCATTTAAAAAGACGCCCCTTTCGATTTTTCCCACCTGCTTGTTCCATCCTTTCTACTCTTCAGCCAAAGGCATGAGAATTGCACTGTTTAACAGAAGCTTGATTGCGAGATTTCCAGTGCAGTGTCTCACTCATCAGTTGTCATCTCGACCGTAGGGAGAGATCTTAATAACTCGTGACCAACACAAGATTTCTCTCCCGCTCTTGGAGCGCGATCGAAATGACAGGCTGCAAAGGAATCGCTGAGACACTGCACCAGGATTTGACCGTTATCAGGCAAAACATAAAATTCATGACAGTTATTTTGTGTTAGCCCTATTATCTTGAAATCATATTGTGAGGAGGTTGGAAAAATGAAGCGAAATTTCTTTGTGTGCCTCGTGGTTTTTGTTGTTGCTCTGGCCCTCGCGCTACCCGCCGTTGCCCAGGATAAAAAAGACAAGCCTAAGTCGGAAAAGATCAAGAACGCGCTGATCGTGAAGGCAGCCCAGCCGGATGCCAGCGGAAAGTTCGCATCCGTCAGCATCCAGACCGACAAGGGGACCTTCCCCATTCTGAGGAACGCTATTGCAAAAAAGATGGAACCTTACGCGGGCTCAAGAGCGGAGTTAGAGGCCATGCCCAAAGAGGTGGAGGGGAAGAAAGTCTACGAAGTGTGGACCTTCTCGCGAACCATTGAAGGCGAAAAGCCGCGGCGTCTTCCTTCGGAATAAGCTCAGCCCGGCTTCTTGCTGAGTCTTTGTCCTTGTCGCTTCAAACAGTGAAGGGGTTTCACTGAACCCCTTTACTGTTTTTGTGTTTTCATCTCTGATCCACCAATTGAAAGCCGGGGGGCTCTAATTGGTCATTTCGACCGCAGGGAGAAATCTGATCTTTTCATTGTTTTATTGCATTAGGATTTCTCGCTTCGCTCGAAATGACATGTAGAAGGTTTTAGGAGACCGTCAAATCGGTAGGCTACCCGAAGATCGCCTCTACAAAATCAGAGGCATCAAAGGGACGGAGATCATCCATGGTCTCGCCGATACCGATGAACTTGATGGGAATCTTCAGTTGATGGGAGATTCCCACCACAATCCCTCCTTTTGCCGTCCCGTCCAGCTTGGTGAGAACAATGCCCGTCAATCCGATGGCCTTGTGAAAGAGCTCGGCCTGAGCGATCGCATTCTGCCCTGTGGTGGCATCAAGGACCAGCCAGACCTCGTGTGGAGCTCCGGGGAGTTTTCGGCCGGTCACGCGATGGATCTTCTCCAGCTCCTCCATGAGATTGATCTTGGTGTGAAGGCGGCCCGCCGTATCGATAAGGACCACATCCGTTTGCTTTGAAAGAGCGGAGGACAGGGCGTCAAAAACAACGGCAGACGGGTCCGCCCCTTGCCCTTGCTTGACCAGATCCGCACCCACTCTCTGCGCCCAGATCTCCAGCTGTTCGACCGCTGCAGCTCGGAACGTGTCGGCAGCCACGAACATCACGGAGTTCCCCTGGCCTTTGAGCTGGTGTCCCAGCTTTCCGATCGTCGTCGTCTTGCCGACCCCGTTGACCCCGATCATCATGATCACGCAGGGCTCTCCGGCATGGGGTGTTCGGTTTGCCACATCCGGAACACTCAGAAAAGCGCGAATGTGCTCCTTCAGGGCGGCCCTCAGTTTCTCGGGTTGATCCAGCTCTTTTCTCGCCACGCCTTCCTGGACAAGACGAATGAGTTCCTGGGTTGTAGCAACCCCCAGGTCCGATGTGAAAAGGACCTCCTCCAGGTCCTCCAGCAGGCCCTCGCTGATTTCCTTTTTTCCGAAAAGGAGCTGATCCAGGCGGCCGGTGAACCCGGACCTTGTCTTGGTGAGCCCTTCCCTCAGCCGCGCAATCAGGCCCTTGCTTTCTTTCTGCTCCTCTTTTTCTTTTTTCTTGAAGAATCCAAACATGTAGGTTCAACCTTTCTGAAGTTCAGAAATGGATCACATTCAATGCGAGTTTCAGGTCTCAGAACTTCGTTTACACGGTCCGCCCCACCACCCCCACCGATCCTCCCCCGTCAAGGGGGAGGAAACTCTCTAGGGGAGGGGGGACATCAAAAACCTATTCAACGAATTTAGGAGACACCACGCTAGGAGGCAAGAGAAAAAGACAGGGCCTATAAACGCGCAGTCCCGCCGAAGCGGGACTGACAATTGCGGTGAAGGTGTGAAGTGCCGTGTACCTTGCACCGTGTACCCTACACCCTTCTTAATGCACCTGGAACCCCTCGAGGCTCACCGTCACAATCTTGGAGACTCCCTGTCTCTCCATGGTGACCCCGTAGAGCCTGTCCACAATCTCCATGGACCTGCGGTTGTGGGTCACCAGAATGATCTGGGAGTACTTCCGGATTTCCCTCAGCAGATCGTTGAACCGGTCGATGTTGGCTTCATCCAAAGGCGCATCCACCTCGTCGAGCAGAAGGAACGGGCTCGGCTTGATCAGATAAATGGCAAAGATGAGCGCCATGGCGACCAGCGCTTTTTCACCGCCCGAGAGCAGGGCCATGTGGCTCAGCTTCTTGCCCGGAGGCTGCACTTCCACCAGCACTCCGCTCTCAAGAGGCTTTGACTCGTCCACGAGCCTGAGGTTGGCGGTTCCTCCGCTGAAAAGGATCGGGAAGACCGTCTTCAGCTTTTCGTCCACAAGCTGGAAGGTTTCCATGAATCGATCGAGGCAGGTTTTGTTGATCTTCCGGATCGCTTCGTGAAGCGAAGCGATCGAGTCGAGAAGATCCTGTCTCTGGGTGGTGATGAAGGCGTAGCGCTCCTTGAGCGCTTCGTGTTCCTGGATGGCGGTCAGGTTCACTTCTCCGAGCCTTCCCTTCAGTTTTTTCTGATGCTCCAGCTTCTCCCTCGCTTCCGCCTCAGACATCTCCCCGCCCAGGTATTCCTGATAGATGTCCGGCAGGTGAAGGCCGTGTTTCTCCCTGCTCATCTCGACCAATCCATCCATCTTGAATCCGATCTCCGATTGCGCCATCTTGGCCGTGTGGATCTTCTCCTTGAGCGCATCCAGCTCCACACGCACAGCCTCTGCTTTCTTTTCCTCCTCCCGGATCAGGTTCTTGAATTGGTTCCGCTCCAGGTCCGCCGCGTTCACGGCATCTTCAGCCCAACCCAGCTGAGTGTAGAGCCCTTTGAGCTCGTCTCGGAAGGCTTCCTCCTTTTTGACGCAATCCTCCTGGCCTTCCCGGGCCGCGACGATGTCCCCTTCGATTCTTCTGAAAGTCTCTTGGGCCTCGCGGACAAAATCATCGATTCGTTCCACCTCCCGGGTGAACCCCCTTTGTTCCTCTTTGGAAAGGCTGTGATTCATCCTCAGTCTGGCCAGGTCGTTTCGAAAACTCTCGAACTCCTCTTCGCTCTCTCGAAGCTCCAATTCCTTCTCTTGAAAGAAAGCTTCTTCCGTCGCCCGCTTCTCCTTGCAGGTCACCAGCTCCGATTCGACTCGGGTCAACGTTTCCTTATGCCTGTTTTGTTCTTTGTCCCTCCGGTCGAGTTCATCGGAAATCCGCTGCGTGAGTTTTTCCAGTTGATCCAGTTCGTGGCTCAGCTGAAAATTGGCTTTGTCCAGCTCATTCAGCTTGTCCTGGCTGTCCAGCTTCTCCTCCTTCAGGGTCACGAGGATGCTCTCTCGTTCTTCCTTTTCGCGAAGCGCCTCTTCCAGTTTCCCTCTGATCTCGGCAATCCTTTTCCCATGGCCGACCACAGCTGCTTCGAGCTCTTTCATCTCCCGTTTTCTTGCCAGGATTCCGCTGAAGCTCTGGGCCTGCTTTCCACCGGTCAGGATCCCGCTCCTGTCTACCATGTCCCCTTCAAGGGTCACGAGGCACTGGCTCTTCCCTTGCTCCTCCCATGCAGACAGGGCCTGGTCCAGGTCTCCCACAAGGGCGGCATTTCCCAGAAGGACATCCACCACCGGTTTGTAAGGCTCAGGCGATTTCACGAGCTCCCGCAACAGGGGGAACCCGTTTGAGCTTCCCATGTCCCCGTTGCCGTTGAGATCCGCCACCGGCACAAAGCTGCCTTTGCCTTTGGCCCGCACCTTGAGGTATTCCACCGCCTGCTGGCCGTCTTTGAGTCTATCGACCAGGATGTACTGAAGCTTGTCCCCCAAGACCGCTTCCAGGGCCTGTTCATACTTGGGGTCGGCCTGGATGACGTCCGCCACAAGGCCCTTGATTCGGCCTTCCCGTTTGGCTTCCAGGTCCTCGGCCTTCATGATGGTGCGCACCCCCACCTTGTACCCTTCGAAATTCTCCAGAAGGGACCGAAGGCTGGCGAGCCGGGACTCGTCAACGCTCAAGGCGGTTTCCGCGTCTTTGAGGTCAGACTCCAGATGCCTCCGGACCTGCTCCAGATCATGGCATCTCTGCTCCTCCCCGGACACATCCGCCTCGATCGCCCTGAGTTTCTCAGCCAGCGCGTCTCGCACCTTGCGCTTTCTCTCTGCCGCCTGGAGGAGGGTCTCCATCTTGGCCCGCACCTCCTCCCTTTCTTTCTCGAGTCGCATCCGGCTGTCCGTAATTTCTCCGATCCGACGCTCGAGAAAGCCGGACTCCTGAGCCAGGCTGGCTTCCTTTGACATTCCGGATTGAACCCTGGCTCTCGCCTGCTCGAAAACCTCTCGGATCTGTTTCAAAAGCTCCTGGCGGTTTTTGGCCCTCGCCTCCACGAGCAAGATCTCTTCCTCCGTGGACGCCGCTTTTGCTTTCACTTCCTCGATTCTCTCGAGGAGAAGGGATCTCTCCTTCTCCAGCTCTCCCAGTCGCCTGGTGAGATCCTCTTTATCCTTTTCCAGCCGCTTCTCGAGCTCCGTCTGCATCCGCCTTTCAGCGGTCATGGCCTCCACCATGGCTTCTTTTTTGCTCACCTTTTCCTTGGCCCGCAGGTGCGCCTCCCGAAGCGCTGCGATCTCCCTGTCTTTTTCTTCCAGCTCCAGGTTCATGGACTCAATCGTCGCCTGGATCCTGGAGTGCTCCGTGCTCTGGCCGATCTCCTGCAGGGCGAGCGCCTCTGCCGTTTTCATTCTCTCGCGGGATTCCTCTTTCAGCTCCTGGTAGGCGTGGGCATTCAGGATCAGCTCAAGGCGCTGGATCTCCATTCCGATGGCTTTATACCTCTTCGCCTTTGCAGACTGCCGCTTGAGGGATCTCATCTGTTTTGCCACTTCCCCGAGAATGTCCTCCACCCGTTGCAGGTTCGCCTGGGTGGCCTCGATTTTTCTCTGGGATTCATCGACCTTCTTTTTGTACTTGGTGATGCCTGCGGCTTCCTCGATCATGGCCCTGGTTTCTTCGGGCTTCTGCTCGATGATCGTGGTGATCTGGCCCTGCCCGATAATCGAGTAGGCCCGGTTTCCCAGGCCCGTGTCCATAAAGATCTCCTGGATGTCTTTGAGCCGGCAGGGCATATTGTTGATTAGGTACTCGCTTTCACCGGAACGGAAAAGCCTTCGGGTCACGGCAAGCTCAGCGGCATGGGAGAACTGAGGTGGGAAAGACCCGTCTCCGTTTTCAAAGAGGATGGAGACTTCCGCCATGCCAAGGGGTTTGTGGTCCAAAGTGCCGTTGAAGATCACATCTTCCATCTGCCGGCCCCTGAGCAGCTTGGCGCTCTGCTCGCCCATGGCCCAGCGGATCGCATCGACGATGTTGCTCTTGCCGCACCCGTTGGGCCCTACGATGGCACTCAGCCCTAGTGGAAAACCGATCTCCAGTTTGTCCACAAAGGACTTAAAGCCAAGCATGGAGACTCTTTTGATCTTCATGAAAACCTCCACAGCCTCTGTTCATTTTCAGATCATTGATTTATAGATATTTATCAGATGATCGGGCCTTTGTAAAGAATAAATACTACAGGGTGTATGTGGACGAACGAAAAACGCCAATATGTTGTAGCGCAACCAGGTCAACTTAGAACAAAATTGACAAGTTGAGTTGGTGTATATAAAATATATCAACTTATTCTAAATTAGAGATAAGTATGAGAAATTCTCCAAAAGGCTTTCGTTTTCTATCTGCACTGGTTTTCTTCCTCGCGCTCTGCCCCTGGAACATGGGCTTGGCCGAGGAAAAGGACGAAAAGACTTACTCCATTTCACTGACCCAAACAGCGGACCCTGAAATCGAAACAGAGCAAGAGATCCGGGTGGTTGAGAAAAAGGAAGCCTTCACTTTGGAGGGCAAGAAAGTCGTCACTGAAACGTACACAGTGAAAAAAGGGGATCACCTCTGGCAGCTCCTGAGGGAGCGGGGCCTGCTGGAAAAGAAAAATCTTCCCGAGCTCCTGGCCGCTCTCAAGAAACTGAACAGCTCCTTTTCGAACCTCGATGTGATCTACCCTGGCGACAAGATCGTCATCCCTCTCACCATCACCCCGGTCAAGGGTTTTCCGGTGGTTGCCCGGAAGGGGGAAGAAACCGTCATCTCCCTGGAGCAGCTCAAGGATCTGAAGCTCGAGAACTACACGATCCAGCAGGGCGACAGCCTGATCAAAGTGGTGAAGGGCCTCTACCGTCTCAGAGATGAGCAAATCAATGAAGCCTACCTTCAAGCTCTGGCCAGACTCAACCCGGAGATCAAAAACCTGGACCGCATCTATCCGGGCCAGGTCGTCAGGCTCCCCATTTACACCCCCCAGATCGTGAAGATGCCTATCAAACGTGAAAAACCTGCCAAGCCTGTGGAGACGGCTCAGGCTCCTGCAGCGGCCCCTTCCCCGCCGCCGGAGCAATCCAAAGGGCCGCCTGCCTTGAGTCGGCAACTCACGGAATTTTTCGCGCTCCTGGGAGAAGAGTGGATCAACACAGGCGAGCACTTCATTCCCCTGAAGGCCGGCGGACAGCTCAACCTCAAGGCTGAGGCCTTTCCCATCCTGAGCCTCGGCAACGGCCAGCGAGTGATCGTTGACCTTCACCGTGAACTGCCTGAAAAGATGGCCCAGGTCATCGCGGCGAACTGGGACAACTACAGGGTCGTCCACCTTAAGGGGGATGAAGATCTCAGGGCTGCGCTGAATAAAATCCTGGCCGCCTGTGAATACTACAAAATCTACAAGCAGGGAGAGCCTCTCGAAATGCGAGGCGAGTTCACGCTGCAGGTCAGCGCAGACTGGATCATCCAGACTTCCGAGGACAGGAGCCGAACCCTTGTCATCCACCTCGCGGACAAATCAGGCACAAGGATTCCGCCGGAACTCATGAACTTTCTCACGAACCTCGGCGTCAAATCGATCGAGTACCCTCCTGCCCAGAAGAACGCCCCGGAAGTCCCAGCCCCTTCGGCAAGGTCCGATGTTCTCTTCGCGGGCAAGGACAAAGCCGCCGTCATCGAGAGCGTTCTGAATCTGACCGGGCAAACCTTTACACGAGACGTGGAAATGCCGGTCATTCAGGGACAGAAAAGTGGGGTCAGCCTCATGGTCAAGGCGGATTTCTTTCTCTATGTGGAGGGGAAGGATTCCATCATTGACTTCACGGGCATTGGCCCGGACATCGTGCCCCTGTTGAAGGAGTACAAAGTCTCTGTTCTATCTCTGGCCAATGAACAGGATCCCGGGCGGATCGTCGCCAGAACGCTGGAGTTCATCGGAGTAAAGTTCGACTCAAAACCTCATCCCTTCACGGCCAGCGGCAAAGAGGATTCGAAGAATTTCAAGCTCACCATTCCCGGGATCGTTTTCAGAGACAACCATGGCCAGAACGTGTTTGCCAGTCATCTCAAACTCCCTGATGAGATTGCAGGGTTCCTCTCCCGCCGGGGATATAAGGTTCTCAGTTTAGCCATTTCTTAGCGGCCGACTCTTCTCTCCTCGAATTCGAAGCTACAAAAAGCTTGACACCCGCGCGCTGACCTGTTGGACTAGAACCGCAACGGAGTGCTGCACAAGATTTTTTGCCGAAATGATCGGCACGCCATCATCCCATTACTTCATTATTCTATATTTGATTTTCATTCCACGAGGTGATGAACCCATGGCATTGATGACCCCTGAGCAATTCGAAGAAAGCCTGAAAGCAATGAAACCCAGAGTGTTCATGAACGGGAAGAGGGTGGAAAGCATTCTCGAAAACAGGAACACACGAACCGTGGTGGAGGCGAACAGGGCAAGCTACGCCTGGGCTCTTGACCCGAAGAGCAAGGACATCATGTCCTGTTATTCCCCGCTGATTGACGAGGTCGTCAACCGCTACACCCACGTCAGCAGGAGCCGGGAAGATCTTGTCAAAAAAGCCGAAGCAGGGACCTTCACGGCCGAGAACCTGGGAACCTGCATTTACCGCTGCGTGGGATACGACGCCTTTCATGCTTTGGCCGGCACCACCTGGGAAATGGACCGCGACCTGGGCACGGGCTACAACCCCAGGTTCCTGGACTATCTCAAAATGGTCCAGAGAAAAGATCTCTCTGTGGCAGGAGCGCTCACGGAACCACGGGGGAGCCGGAGCAAGAAAACCCTGGACTGGCCTGATCCCTATCTTTCCCTCAAAGTGGTGGACCGAAACAAGCAGGGCATTGTGGTCCGGGGCGCCAAGATCAACATCAGCGGCGCGTTTGCCAGCCATGAACTGGTGGTGCTTCCTCAGGCCGCCCACTTCAAGGGAGAAGAGGACTACGCGGTCGCCTTTGCCACCCCGACCGATGCCGAGGGCATCACGTATATCTGCCAGTACACCCCCTACTCTGCGGAAAGGGACCTGGCCGACGATCCGGAGGAGCTTGGGAATCCTCTTTATGGACAGCGAGAAACCTCCATGGTCATTTTTGACAATGTCTTTGTTCCCTGGGAAAGGGTGTTCCATTGCGGGGAGGTCCCTTACTCCGTCAAGTTTGTCACCCGTTTTGCCAGAACCCATCGGATGACTTGCGGGGGGACGTGCAAGGTCGGCTTCATGAATCAGATCATAGGGGCCGCCAAGCTGATCCAGGAGTACAAAGGGCTCCAAAAAGCCACCCACATCAATGAAGAGCTCATGGAAATGGTGGTGCTCAGGGAGACAGGCCGCGCCTGCGGCCTGGCAGCCGCTCACAGGGGCGAGGAGGAGCCGGAGGGTTCAGGGGTGTTTCTGCCGGACGAGCTCATGGGGAACGTCTCCAAGCTCAACATCTGCAACGCCTTCTGGCGGGTCATGGCCCTGGCCGGCGACATCGGCGGGGGACTGATCGTGACCCTGCCGTCCATGAAGGAGCTGAAAAATCCTGAGGTCAAAAACTACGTGGAGGAGTTCTACAGCTTTGGCTCTGATGAACCCACGGAAAACATCATGAAGGTGCACAAGCTTCTCCAGAACTGGACCTCGGGTCTCCACGGCGTGGGGACCTGGCACGGCGCCGGCCCGGTGATGGCCCAGAAGATCATGCTTCAGCGGGTCATTGACTACGAGCATGAAAAGGATCTCGTCAAGCGCACGTTGAACCTTAAAGAACAGTGACACGTTAGCTTTTTGGTAACCGTTTAGCTCTTTGAAAGGGATGGCTCAGGCCATGGGGGTCCCTCTAAAAACAGAAAACGAAGAGTGTGCGGGAAAGACTCTGCAGATAAGGGGCAGCGAAGGCGGGCGGCGAGGTTTTACCGGTACCTGCCAGCTGGGTATGATGTGGCGAGTTCCACGGTAGCCCTCCGCCCGCCTCACCCATGGCCTAGAGCTTGCCATGAAGGTGTGGCGTCTTCGTTGTTCTGTTTTTAGAGGGACCCCCATGGCCTTTTTCTGTTTTTATTTCAAAGAGCTAAACGGTTACGGAATTTTGAATTTTGAATTTGTTTCGTGCTTCGAGTTTCGCCTGCCTCGCCGAAGCGGCGGCGCGTAGGCGGATGCTTCGGATTTATGTTTTCTTCTTTCTTAGCTCTTCCGCCATGGTTTTGATCTCCAGAAGGCTCGTTTGCATGGCGCTCCACCCGTACCAGAGCGTGTAGTCCGGATTGGCGTGGAAGGCCCCCTGGAAGGTGCGCATCCTCTGCTCCATGAACATGATGTAGAGCTTCTGCTCGATCAGCGTGGGACTGTCATGGAAGGAGAGGATATCAGGGAAGGGGTAGGCGTAGCTCTTGGGCTTCTGCAGAATCCCCTCCTTGTAAAGATTGGCCACCGTGAGGATCGCCTCGGCCATGAGCAGATCCGCTTCCCGGATCATCTTGTCCGCTTTCTCAAGCTCCCCCCGGGCAAAAGAGGTGGAATGGCAGGTGGAGCATGCCTTCACCATCTTGTCCCGCTCCTTTTGCCAAGCCTCCTGAGTCAGCCGGACCATGTCTATGGCCTTGATCGCCTCCAGCCGAGGCGTGGGCTTGCCTTCCGGATCCAGCACGCCCAAAGCCTTCAGAACGGTCGTCCGGGCCTCCGCCCATTCCTTGTCTTCAGGCATGGGCAGTCGGACGGCCAGAAAACCCCAGCCCGTCATCACGGCATGGTTCCCGTCTCTCATGTGGCACGTCTGGCACGTGGGCGCAACCGCAGATTCAGGGAGAATGCCCTTCTGCTTCAGAGAATATCGGATCCCGTGCTTGGAGGAGGAATACATCTCCCAGTGAGCGTGGTCAAAGCCCATGTGGCACGTCTGGCAAGCCTCCGGCTGCTGGGCCTCCTTAATGGAAAAGGTGTGACGGGTGTGGCAGGCATCGCAGGAGGCCATGCCAAAGCCTGCTCCCGCTTCTCTCAAAGCCTGACTTTCTTCCTCGGTCTTCAATCCGATCTTGTGGCATCCGCCGCATCCCTTCATCCCGTCCATCAGAGCCATGGGCTGCCGGTGCGCTGTGGGCATGGCCTTCATGGCCGCCCACGCCAGGGCGTGCTTGCCTCCCTTGAACTCCTCCCATTGAACCTGATGGCACATGGCGCATCGCTCAGGTTTCATGCGGCCTGCCTTGTGCACATCCTCTTCCGTCATGTGCAGTTCACCGTGGCACACCGAACAGGTGACCTCGGACTCCGAATGCTTGCTCGCTTTCCAGTCTGCGACAATCCCCGGGGTCACCGTGGTGTGGCACGTCACGCACTCGGGCCTGGCGGTCCACTTTTTCTCAATCGGGAAATTTGCCCTGACCCACTCCCTGTAGCCGCCTTTCAGGGCATACACGTGCTTGAATCCCAGTTCTTTCAGCTGAAGCGCCACCCGGGCGCTCGACGACTCCGTGGGTCAAGCGCAGTAAATCACGATTTTCTTGTTCTTGTCATATTTCCGGGCCCACTCCGGGATGGAAGCCGGATCCTCGTGGATCGTGCCGGGTATCACCTGGTCACTGTACTTCCACTGCTCCATTGGGCGGGCATCGATAATCACCACGTCCTCTTTTCCCAGCATTTCCCTGAGCTGTTCCTTCGTGACTCTCGGAACTTCTGGGTAAGGAACTTTGGGATCCAAAGCGCCGCCCACAAAAGAAGGTCCGGCGATCAGGAGAGCCAACACGAGTCCTGCGACGAGAACAACGACACTCCTCATAACGTCCTCCTACCGGGGAAATAGAACATGGAATTCATTTTATACCACGACGTGAGAGACAGTCAATTCTTTCGTCTTCGACCTCTCCCGCCCCCTTAGGCTCTTTTCTTTCCCCTCCCCTCGCGGGGGGATAAAGGGGAGGGGGGAAAACGCTGGGGTTGTTTAATCCTGTGAAAACAGACTTCCCTTAAGGGCTAGAATGGACTATGGAAGGGAAAAACAGATTGGAGCAGAAGAAAAAAATGGAAAAGAAAGAATCCTCGGAAGGAAAACCTGATCCGGAGCGTCTCGAATTGGTCAAGACCCTGCCCAAAGAAGTCTTGCAGTCCCTGACCAAAGAAGAAGTGAAGATCCTCCTCTCCAGCGACGAATGGCCGGACTCTCTTCACGAAAAGCTCAAAGCGTTCCTAGTGACGAATAACGAGTGACAACTTACTGCTGACTGCTCACTGCTTACTGTTTTTTTTAGGCTTCTCCCATGTAGGCCTTGCGGACCATCTCGTTCTGGCGCAGGTTTTGTGCTGTGTCGCTGAGGAGCACCACTCCGGTCTGAAGCACGTACCCTCTTCCCGCCACCATCAGAGCCATGCGGGCATTCTGCTCCACCAGGAGAATGGTGGTCCCGCCGGCATGGAGTTGTCTGATCGTATCAAAGATGCTGTCCACCAGGACCGGCGCCAAGCCCATGGAAGGTTCATCGAGAAGCATCAGCCTCGGGTTGGCCATGAGGGCCCTACCCGTGGCGAGCATTTGCTGTTCCCCGCCGCTCAGGGTCCCGGCCACCTGTTTGCGCCGTTCTTCCAGCCTGGGAAAGAGGGCAAAAACGCGATCGATGTTGCTTTTCATGAGCTTCGGATCCCTGCACGTGAAGGCGCCCATCTCCAGATTTTCCGTCACGGTGAGACGGCCGAAGACCCGCCTGCCCTCAGGGACCTGGACAACCCCTTTGGCCACGATCTGATGAGGCCGAAAGCGGGTGAGTTCCTCCCCTTCAAACTGAATGGACCCCTGCCGCGGTCTCAGCAGGCCGCTCATGGTGTTGAGGGTCGTGCTCTTGCCGGCCCCGTTGCCCCCGATGAGGGTCACCACCTCGCCTTTCTCCACCGTGAGAGAAAGATCCTTGAGGGCATGGATGTGACCGTAATAGGTGTGCACATTTTTCATTTCCAGAAATGCCATAACGGAAACTCCTTCTACGCGGCGACTCCTTCGGTCTCAGCAGCGCCTCCCTTGCCCAGATACGCTTCAATCACTCTCGGGTTTTTCTTGATCTCCTCGGGCGTCCCTTCAGCTATCTTTTTGCCGTAATCCAGCACCGTGACGGTTTCCGAGATCCCCATGACCACGCGCATCTGGTGTTCGATGAGCAAAACGGTGATGCCCACTTCATCCCGGAGATGCCGGATAAAATCCATCATGGTTTGCGTTTCACTCGGGTTCATTCCGGCGGTCGGCTCATCCAGAAGCAGCAACTTCGGCTTTGTGGCAAGAGCCCGTGCGATTTCCAATCGTCTCTGCTCACCATAAGGGAGATTCTTGGCCATAAGATCTCCCTTGCCTGTGAGATTGACAAACCGGAGCAGTCGTTTCGCCTCTTCGGTGGCTTCTTTCTCTTCCTTCCGGGTAGAAGGAAGGCCGGCTACAATGCCGAAGTAGTTCGCCCTCAAATGAGAGTGCAGGCCCACCAGCACGTTTTCCATGGCCGTGAGAACGGGGAAGAGGCGGATGTTCTGATAGGTTCTGGCGATGCCAAGGCGTACGATCTGGTCGGGCATAAGACCCACAAGGGAATGGGAATTGAGAAGGATCTCCCCTTGTTCCGGCCGATAAAACCCGGTCACACAGTTGAAGAAAGTGGTTTTCCCCGCTCCGTTCGGTCCGATGATACTGTGGATGCTCTTTTCCTTGATCTCCACATCCAGCTCATCGACGGCAATCAGCCCGCCGAAGCGCTTTGTCGTTTTTCTCGCTGTGAGAATAGCCATAGGTTCTCCTAAGACGAAACGGTTGCCGCTGCTCCATTGTTCTCGTTGATTTCTTCCTCGTGGAATTCCCTCCGGCGCACGGCCTCAGGCCAAAGTCCCTCGGGCCTCACCAGCATCATCACCACCAGGGCTAAGCCGTACACCAGGAGGCGATACTCGGCAAATTCCCTAAGCAGCTCGGGCAGACCCACCAGGGCCGCGGCTCCAACGATCACACCGGGAATGCTTCCCATGCCTCCGACGATGATGACACAGAGAATATTGATGGAGATCATCACGTTCATGCTGTGGGGGTAGACGGACGTCAGCTTGGTCGCGAAGATGGCGCCGCTCAAAGCGGAGAACCCCGCTCCTGTGCCGAAGGCGAGCAGCTTGGTGGCCACCAGGTTGATGCCCATGGCCTGGGCCACGTCTTCGTCCTCCCGCATGGCTTTCCACGCTCGGCCCAGCCGGGAATCCCGAAGGCGCAGGGAAATGAAAATCACGAGAAAGCAACCGGCCAGGATGAGGTAATAGATCTCTTGTGGCATGCCGAACTCGAATCCGGCGATGGAGGCTTT
The DNA here is from genome assembly GCA_964580575.1 of uncultured Desulfobacteraceae bacterium. Taxonomy (GTDB): domain Bacteria; phylum Desulfobacterota; class DSM-4660; order Desulfatiglandales; family HGW-15; genus CAVPDE01. Next base: position 23,251 of record CAZOLJ010000035.1, on the reverse strand, counting down.
CGGGATCTTGCCGATCCCCTGTGCCCCGCCCAGCCAGGGTCTCAGGAAGTCCGACAGAACCATGATCCGAATGATTTCTCCGAATCCGAGCGTGGCGATGGCCAGGTAGTCGCCGCGCATCTTGAGAACAGGAATTCCGAGCATGACCCCGAACACGATCCCAATCAGGATGGCGAAAGGCAGAGCTTCCCAGAAAGAGAGGCTGAAAAAACCCAGCTCAGGAGAGGTCAGTATCGCCGTCACGTAAGCGCCGATAGCAAAAAAGGCCACATAGCCCAGGTCCAGAAGCCCGGCATACCCGACCACGATGTTCAACCCCAGCCCCAGCAGAACGTAAAGACCGACGATGGTGAGCACTTCGCTCAGGAAGAGCCCCAGGATCTGGGGGAGAATGAAAAGCACCGCCAGGAGAACGGCAACCCCCGTCCACTTCAACCCTTTCTGTCCCGCTGCGGGCAGACCCTGGTACCCCGTTTTCACTGCCTCCCCCTTGAAGGACCAGAAGAGGGTGACAATGGAAATCACGATGAAGATGGCGGCTGCCCCCTGCTTTGTGAGGCCGTTGGCGGAAAAGATCCACTCCGCGACTTCTGCCAGAGACTCCCACGCGCTCAACGTGGGCCGCAGCATGTCCTGGAGCACCCCCGCACCAACGACGCAGGTCAGAGACACAATGAACATTTTCCGGAAAGCCGCCGGGAGCAGATACAAGATGCCGGCAAAAAGCCCGCAAAGGGGAGCTGCCACAAACAGGAGGGGCGCGGTCTCAAAGCCATGTCCGAAGCTGAGCAGTTCATAGAGGACAGGCGAGGCATTGACGAAAACAGCCCGCAAGTTGATCACGTCTCCGATCACGAGCAGGAGCAGCAACATCCCTGCCGTGACGAACCCGCTGGTGAGCGAGTTGATCACCACCCACCAGGGATGGCTTGAGGTGGTCTTTTTCGCAGCGAGATAGCCCACAAACACCACCGCCACACCCAGGAGGGACTGATCCATGGAGAGGACACCGCTCACAATCTGACGCTGGCTGAAAGCCTCCACCATTCCCATGAGGGAGAGAAGGACCGTGATCAGACCGCCCAGCAACCCGGTCATGACTCCGTGTTTCCAAAGGGTAAGAACTCGTGTCATCTTGTCGTCCTTTCCATTAGGCTTTCTTCACCGCTAGACGCTCTCCCATAATACCCGTAGGCCGAAAGATCAGGACCAGCACGAGCATAATGAAGGCAATGGCGTCTTTGAGCTGGTAAGGGGCCACAATGCCCAAACCGTCGAGGAACAGGCTCGGCCCGATCGATTCGATGAGGCCGAGGAAAATCCCTCCCAGCATGGCGCCCGGGATGTTTCCGATGCCGCCGAGCACCGCCGCGGTGAAGGCTTTGATTCCGGGAATGAACCCCATGAAGAAGTGCACCTGCTTGAACATGATGGCGTAAAGCACACCGGCCGCCCCTGCCGCTGCTCCTCCGATGATGAAGGTCGTGGAGATCATTTTATCGACGTCAATGCCCATGAGGTACGCCGCCTCCTTGTCCTCGGAAACGGCCCGAATGGCTTTTCCGATCCTGGTGCGCTGTAGAAACGCATAAAGAAGGAACATGAGCACGGCGGCAGCGACGATGACGAGGGCCTGGAACTTCAGGATTCGAAGTCCCCAGAAGGTAAACTGGCCTTCCAGCATCTTGACGACGGGATACGCCTGGAAACCGGGGCCATAGAGCCCTCGAAACATGTACTGGAGAAAGAAAGAGGCCCCGATGGCCGTAATCAGCGGAATCAATCGCGGGGCGTTGCGCAGAGGACGATAGGCAATGCGTTCGAGAAGGTAGGCGATGAGGGTGGAGGTAGCCATGGACACGAGAAAAACTACCACCAGGCTCAAAATGGGATGGCTGTCCAAGAAACCGGACCGGTAAAAGGCGGCCGCTACATAATAAGCCGTGTAAGGGCCGCTCATGAAGACCTCGCTGTGCGCGAAATTGATCATCCGCAACACGCCGTAGACCATGGTGTAGCCCATGGCAATGAGGGCGTAGATGCTCCCCTGGGCAAGGCCGAAGACCATGAAGTCAAACCAGTGCCGCCCCGCATACCGGCCGGAAGCCAGCGTGGCCACTGAACCCACGAGGACCACCCCCAGTACGGCTGCACCGATGAGCCACATGACCAGATCAGTGCCTGTTACTCTCTCTTTCCATCCCTTGAGCATAAGGGCTCCCTTCGTGATGTCCTCTGCTTACAGTTCTCTATAACGAAGGATGAGCCGGTCATGAGGTTTTGGGCCGGCTCATCCTAAGTCTTCTTTGACGTGAACCCCGTCTTTCTCGATGACAGGGTTTCTTTGGATTACATGCTAGTAGGGTTTCCAGTATGGTGTATCCGGCATGACCAGTTTCTTCACGTTGTCCGCCGTGGTGATGTAAACGGCGATTCTCGGGTCCGCACAGTCGCCGAAATCACTACAGGTAAGATTGCCGGTCAGCCCTTTGAAGTTCTTGGTCGCATAAAGGGCATCTCTCAGGGCCTTGCGGCCGATCCAAAGGCTGCCGTCCGGAGCGGTCTTACCCACTTTCTTGATAGCGTTGAAAATAAGCATGGCCGCATCATAGCCGTGCGCATGGAAAGGCGCCAACGGTGCCTCGCCGTATTTCTGCTTGTGTTTGGCCAGGAAATCCTTGTAGCCCGCGGCAAAAGCCGAGAAATCCGGGCTGGAATGGTACATGCCGATAGCCGTGTCCCCGGCAGCCTTGTAGAAGTCAGGGGAGAAAATGCCGTCCGCGCCCATGAGGGACACTTTCTCGAGACCGGCCACTTCCTTGACCTGACGGGTGACGTGGCCGCCCGCCGCGATGAAGATAGGATAGTACAGGAACTCGGGTTTGCCCGTGGCGATCTTGGTGAGCACGGGTCTCATGTCGGTGTCTGTGGGAGCAACGGCTTCCTGGGCTGTAATGGTGCCGCCCATTTTCTTGAAGGTCTCGGCAAACACCGCCTGGAGCTGCTCGGCATACACGCTTCCGTCATGGATCGTAGCGGCCTTCTTGGCGCCCAGTTTCTTGATGGCGAACTCGGCCGCCACAGCGCCCTGGACCTTATCATTGTGAGCCGTGCGGAGGTAGCCGTTGTACTCGGCTCCCCGCTTCGGGTCTGTCAGGTAAGGCGCGGTGTTGGAAGGAGACACCGTGGCAATACCGGCTTTCCACAGAATCGGAGCGCCTGGCCTGGCTTCACTGGAGCAGTTGGATCCGACGGCCGCCACAATCGTGGGATCCGAGGCCAGCTTGGTTGCAGCCGCCTGACCGCCTTCTGCGTTACATCCGGTGTCCTGGGTGCTGATCTTGATCGGATGGCCGAGGAGCTTTCCCCCGACATCAGCAACGGCAATCTCAACGCCTCGCTTGGTATCCGTTCCCAGAGAAGCGTCCGGTCCTGCTACCACCATCCAGTTGGCAATATGAATGGGGTCCCCTTTCTTGATCTTCACCACCCCCATGGGGTCTTCGTACTTGAACTCAGCAGCTTTTTTGGCGGGTTCCGCCTTCTTCTGTTGCGCCAACGCCGGGGCTGCGGCCAAGGTAATGACTGCAGCGAGAACAATGAAAATCATAAGAACTCTTTTCATGGAAACCTCCTTTCAACTCCTCATCAAAAGATTGTGGGTTCGGAACAGTTGCCTTAGACTCAATCTAGGTGCATCACCCCCTCTCAGATGACCGTTCCCAAATAATCGGATACTATTTGGGAAATAAGGGTTTGTCAAGCTGCGTGATCTGAAAGTCAAGTTACCCGTTAATCGCTATTCGTTGAAACAGCAATACGCGAACAACAGATAACGGAGAACTTATTTCTTCCTTCCCCGCCTCACCTTGTCCTTGATCCTCTGGATATGCCCCCTGCCCAGACCTTTCACTTCACACCCCAGTTCAAAATATTCTTCGATCTTCCGGTCATCCAGAATGCCGAAACAATCGATCACCGCCACAGGGCCACCCGTCATTCGGATGAGATCTTTAGGCTCGAGATTCAGATAAGGCTTGTGCCGAACTGCGAAGATCACCGCATCCGCGCCCTTCATCGCCTCGGCGAGATCGGGGATCATCTTGAAATCCTTGAGATGTTCCTGGTTTCGGAAGAACCGGGCCCAGCCCGTGCCCACGGCCGGGTAGGTGTCCTGCTTTTCCAGCTCCCACCAGTGCTGGAGATAGGGGTCATGGGCTTTGACCTCGGCTCCCATTTCCGTCAGCTTTCGCACGATGATCTCCGAGCCGCTGTAGCGGGTGTCTCCCACGTCTTCCCGGTAGGAGGCGCCCAGCACCGTGATCTGGGAGGCGGCCAGGATTCGCCCCATGTTGCGCAGCGCATCCCTGGCCATCTGGGCAGCCCGCAGTCCCCGCGTGTCATTGATGTTGATCGCTTCCGGCGTGATTTTGAAAATGTCGTTTTCAAAACCCAGGAGGTGCTTGTAGGCCCAGAGCCCAAGACCGCCGTCTTTCGGGAGGCAGTACCCGCCGATTCCCGGACCCGGAAAAATCATGTTGCTGTGGGTAGGCCTCACCTTGATCGCGTTGATGACCTTGATGAGGTCCACCCCATTGGTCTCGGCAAAGACGCTCCACTCGTCCAGGAAGGCCAGGATGGTGGCCCGGTAGCTGTTTTCCACGATCTTGCAGGTCTCGCTCTCCAGGGGCCGGTCCAGCACCGTGAGCGGGAATTTCTCCACATTGAGGACTTCCGAAAGAAACCTGACGACCCGTTTTCTGCTCTCTTCATTCATGCCGCTGCAAACGCGCCAGAAGTCCCGAACGGATTTCACGTAATCCCGCCCCGGCATGACCCGCTCGAAGCTGTGAGCCAGAAGCGGCTCCTCCTGAATCCCTCGTTTCTTGAAAGCCTTCTTCACCAGGGGGTAGGCCACGAACTCCGTGGTTCCCGGCGGCACCGTCGTTTCGATGAGAACCATGCACTTGGGATCGATCTTTTCGCCGATGACTTTGAAGCTCTCTTCCAGGGCGCTGATGTCCGCGTGCCCGCTCCGCAGGTTTCCGAGTTCCTGCTTGAGGAAGTCGCACTGCACGTCCACTACCAGCGCGTCCGCAAGCTTCAGTGCATCATAGGTGTAGGTGGCGGTGAGCGTTTTCTTTTTGGTCACACAGCGCTCGATCATGGGCTCCACTTCAGGGTCCTCGGCCTTGACCGGCGAGATCCCCCGGTTGAACAGAGGAATCTTCCAGAAGCTCCGGGGGCTCGGCCGCTGCATGCCGATCACGAACTTGCCGGGCTTGCCGGTTTTCTTGTCCGTGGAATCCGCCACAACACCGGCCATGACCGCGCCCACGAATCCGAGGCCCATGACCACCACGATCTCCTGCCCCTCTTTGCGGTGAGCCCTGGCCAGCTTTTGAAGTCTCACATACTCCTTCTTGTAGTCTTCCTCGTCGGGGATTTTGAACTTCTCGCCTTCCGGGCTTACCGAGTACTCCATGCACACTCTCCTTCCTTCATGATTTTGCCTGGGCATATCGTCGCTGATTATTTGAAAAATCTATAAATGTCAAGGGATTCTGCGGCTGCTGCGCCCTTTTAAACAGGACTTATCTATGTTAGTGTTGTGTCTTACAGCAGTTTACTGGGCGACTTCCCTTCACCCCCACCTATCCTCCCCCAGAATTCCCCTCTTCGTGGGAGGGGTTAGGGGAGGGAGAAGAGCGAGCATTTTGTCTGGTCGTGGAGGAACATCACAGAACCTATGGAAAAAAACTGGAGCGAATGGTTCAAACAGTGCTTTCTTTGCCCCAGGGAGTGCGGGGTAGATCGACTTCAGGAGGGCGAAAAGTCGAGGGCCGGGTTCTGCAGGCAGGACGGTCAGCTCAGGGTTTCTTATGTGGGCCCTCACTTCGGCGAGGAACCCCCTCTCACAGGCACTCATGGGTCCGGAACCGTATTCTTCACGGGCTGCTCGCTCCGCTGCTCCTACTGCCAGAACTTTCAGATCTCGCGAGAGGGTCTCGGTGAAACCATCCAACTGGAGGAGCTGCTTACAAAAGTGGAAGGCATGATCATCCGGAAGCACGTCCACAACGTCAATTTTGTGACCCCCGATCATTTCTTTCCTTATGTCTTTGAACTCATCACGTTGCTGCGGAACAAAGGACACGATCTTCCAATAGTCTTCAATCTCTCCGGCTACCAATCCGCGAACCTCCTCAAGTCGGCAGAGAGGTATGCGGACATCTATCTTCCGGACTTCAAATATGCGGACCGGGATCTGGCAAGACAGCTCTCAAGGTGCCAGAATTACCCTGATGTGGCTCTGGCCGCTCTCTCCAACATGCTCGCTCAAAAGGGTTTTCTCGACAGCTTTGCCGCGGGAGATCCCTTGGCAAAGAAAGGAGTCCTGGTCCGCCACCTCATCCTTCCCGGACATGTGGAGAATTCCATCAATGCGCTGACCACACTCTTTGTGGAATTCGGAGCCGAGCTTCCTTTGAGTCTCATGTCCCAATACGTTCCGGTCACCCCTCAGGATGCAGAGGCCCTCAATCGACCTCTCACCGAAAAGGAGTTCAACCAGGTGTATTCCCATGCCCTGGAGCTCGGTTTCCAGCACCTCTTTGTCCAGTTCCCGGCGCAGGAACCCCCTGAAATCAAACCCCCTTTTCTCCCTGATTTCAGACTCGACAAACCCTTCTCTTCTCCGCCCGGCCAAGATTGACAGAAGAGCTGCGGATTGTTAAAAAACAATCCGCGGTACAGGGTGCCAGGTACATGGTTTAAGGTATAGGGTTCAAGGTGCAAGGTCCAAGGAACTCCTTTTGATTCTTTCTGTTCCCCGTGCACCCTGCACCTTGCAACTGACACTTAAGCCTGATATTCTGGAAAGGTTCATTTCAACTATCCCAGGAGATCGTCTGTGAAAATCGCCTACCTCGATTGTTTTTCCGGCATCAGCGGAGACATGATGATCGGGGCATTGATTGATGCCGGTTTTCCGATTGAAGAACTGAAAAGGGATCTCCAAAGCCTGCCGCTTGAAGGCTACTCCCTCGAAGCGACCAGGGAGGAAAGGAACCATCTCTTCGGCACGCGGTTCAAAGTCCATGTGAGCAGGAATCCTCACCCTCACAGGAGATTCTCCGACATCAAGGATCTTATCCGCGCCGGAAACCTCAGCCCCTCTGTGCGAGACAAAAGCATTGCCATTTTTGAAAGCATCGCGCTGGAGGAGGGAAGAATCCACGGCTGCCCCGCTGAGGAGGTTCATTTTCACGAGGTGGGAGCTGTGGACTCGGTTGTCGATATCGTGGGCAGCGTGTTGGGGATGGACTACCTCGGAATCGCCACCGTCTGTGCGTCATCCCTGCCGCTGGGATCAGGGTTTGTGGACACCTCTCACGGCCGGATCCCTTTGCCCGCGCCTGCAACCGTAGCGCTTCTCAAGGGCATCCCGGTCCATGAATCAGGCTTGAAAGAGGAGCTCGTCACCCCAACAGGAGCGGCTCTTGTAAAAGGCCTGGCCCATTCCTTTGCATCCCTGCCGGCCATGGTCATAGAGAAAGTGGGTTACGGCGTTGGAAGCCGCAACCTGGCGGACAGGCCCAATCTTCTGCGCATCCTCATCGGTCAGGAGCAGGGGGCCGTGAATGAAGAGACGGTCGTGATCCTCGAGTCCAGTCTGGATGACACCAACCCAGAGTGGCTGGGCTTTCTCATGGAGCGCCTTTTTGAAGCAGGGGCCCTGGATGTGGTTTTTGTACCCGTTCACATGAAAAAGAACCGGCCTGCTGTCCTGGTCCATGTGACTGGAAAACCCCAGCACAGGGATCAGCTCATGGGTATTCTATTCTCTGAGAGCACCACGCTAGGCGTACGCTTCCACACCACGCAGAGAAGGATTCTGGAGAGATCTTCTGCTGAAATCCATAGCCCCTGGGGCAGGATGAAAGTGAAAAAAGTTTTCCGACTCGACGGGTCTTTCCAACTTTTGCCCGAGTTCGAGGAGTGCCGGCGAATTGCAAAAGAAAAAGGCATTCCTTTGAGAGACATTTACGGCTGGGTAACGGCACAGGGAAGAAGTGCCTAAAGTGAGCTACCTTCGCTCAGCGACTCCTAACGCTATCGAATCCTTTCGGAAGGCTGCTCTTCCGGACAAGCTCGCCCTCGTTCTTTCATCATGCTTTGGGGTCGGGCTGATCCCCGTGGCTCAGGGAACCTTTGGAACGCTCGCAGCAATCCCGCTTGCCATGGCCCTAGATCGGCTTACCCCCACGGCCGGCGCTTACGTGCTTTTCTTTTTTATCCTCTTGGCCGTTTGGGTCTCGGCGAGGAGCGCCGGCGCTCTTGAAAAAGAGGATCCTGGCGAAGTCGTCATTGATGAAGTTGCCGGGTTCTTGTTGACCCTGTTCCTCTTGCCGACAACAGCGTTCAATCTCTGTGTGGGTTTTATCCTGTTCCGCCTTTTTGATATACTGAAACCGTACCCTATCAGGCGATTGGAAAAGATCGGGGGAGGCGCAGGCATTGTGCTGGATGACCTGCTCGCAGGAGTGTGTGGGAATATTTGTCTGCGTCTGATTGCTTTCGTGTTCGAGTAGCAGCACGGCCTAGAGGAAAAGACAAACCCAGAGGGCAACCACGAAAGCACGAAAGCTAGAAAGCACAAAAGAATATGGGTTTTTCTCTTCTTTGTGTTTTCCAGTTTTCGTGCTTTCGTGATGGGGTTTGTTTTGGCATTTGAGCTTTGGATTTGAACGGAGAACTCGGAAGAATGTACGGTGAAATCATCACGATCGGGGACGAACTAGTCTCGGGCAGGGTCGTTGATCTCAATTCCTGGTACGCGGCGGGCAGACTCACGGCCACCGGCCTCAGAGTGATCCGCGTCACCTCCGTGGGAGATGACCAGGAGAGCATTTCCAAGGTCCTGCAAAAGGCCCTGAAGGATTCCCAGTTCGTGATCATCACGGGAGGTCTGGGCTCCACGGACGACGACATCACCAACGAGATCGCCGCCTCTGCGCTCAACCGCCCCCTGTGCCTGGATGAGGAAATGTATGAGCAGATCAAGGACTATGTGGCGCTCAGGGGCTTGAAGATGTCCCGTGCTTTCGAAAAGATGGCATGGATGCCTGAAGACGCTAAAATCCTGTGCCCCAGGGAAAACGTCTGCGGTTTCTCTCTGGTTGAAAACAAGGTCCGCCTCTATTTCCTCCCCGGCGTCCCTGAGCAGATGCGGTTCCTGATGGACGAGGTCGTGATTCCTGACCTGCTGCTCCAATGCACGGTTCTCCCCACCTTGAGGCACAAGATGCTCAAACTCTATGGGCTCAACGAACCGAGCATTGCAGAGAAGCTGAGCGACCTTCCGGGAAAGTCGGGAAACATCATTCTCGGGTTCTATCCCAGGTTCCCTGAAAACCACATCACCCTGAGCCTCCGGGGCGAAGATCAGCCGAGCGTCTCCGACGAACTCGACGCCATGGAAAGAGAAATCCGAAACCGCGTCGGATCTTTCATTTTCGCCACCGGGGATCAGACCATGGAAGAGGTTGTGGGAGAGACGCTGTTGCGGAACCAGCTCACCCTTTCCGTTGCAGAATCCTGCACAGGAGGCCTCATTGGAAACCTCCTCACCAATGTTCCGGGCAGCTCCGGCTTCTTTCTGGGAGGAGTGATCGCTTACAGCAATCAGGCCAAGATGGACCTGCTCGGCGTCTCCAGGAAGACCCTCGAAGCCCATGGAGCGGTCAGCGATCCAGTGGCCAGGGAGATGGCTGCAGGGGTGAGAAAAGAGCTGACAGCGGACTTGGGACTTGCCGTCACCGGCATTGCCGGTCCTGACGGAGGAACAGAGGAAAAACCTGTGGGCACGGTTCACATCGCGCTTGCCTTCAGGGATGAAACCTTTTCAGGCAAATACCGTTTCTGGGGAAAGAGAGAACAAAACAAAATGAACAGCGCCGTGATGGCGCTGGATGGGGTGAGAAGGGTGCTTCATGGGAATCCGTTCCTTCCTGGCCTTTGAACTGCCGGAAGACATCAAGACCATCGTGACCCGGGTTTCAGGAGACATCCGGAAGAGCTCTCTCGATGTTCGCTGGGTCAGGCCGGAGTCCATCCATCTGACCGTGGTCTTTATGGGCGACGTCCCATCCGATCAGATCCCCTCGATGGGAGAGTCGCTCGGGGCCGCGTGCGCAAATCATGGCTCTTTCAGCATCTCCCTCAAGCCCATGGGCTGTTTTCCCAACAGCCGAAACCCCAGGGTGATCTGGCTGGGCATTGACGG
>CAZOLJ010000035.1:0-12863 GCA_964580575.1 uncultured Desulfobacteraceae bacterium | reverse complement strand
CATGGCAGAGCAACAGGACAGGCAGAGGGCGGTTGATCAGGCCATTTCGCAGATAGAAAAGCAGTTTGGCCGTGGATCTATCATGAAAATGGACGTGGACAAGGTCCTGGACATCCCGGTGATCTCCACCGGTTCCCTGGCCCTGGATCTGGCCCTCGGCATCGGCGGAGTCCCCAGGGGAAGGGTCGTGGAGATTTACGGCCCTGAAGCGTCGGGCAAGACCACGCTGGCGCTTCACATCGGCGCCGAAGCCCAGGCCGCCGGGGGTGTCGTCGCTTACATCGATGCGGAGCACGCGCTGGACATAGGCTATGCCCGCAGACTGGGAGTGGACGTGGACAGCCTCCTCGTGTCCCAGCCCGACACCGGGGAGCAGGCCCTCGACATTGCGGAGATCCTCGTGCGAAGCGGGGGCATTGACGCCCTCATCATCGACTCGGTCGCCGCGCTGGTGCCGAGAGCGGAGCTGGAAGGCGAAATGGGCGACCAGCACGTGGGCCTGCAGGCAAGGCTCATGTCCCAGGCCTTGAGAAAGCTCACGGCCGCCATCCACAAATCCATGACCTGTGTCGTTTTCATCAACCAGATCCGCATGAAGATCGGCGTCATGTTTGGAAGCCCTGAAACCACCACCGGCGGAAACGCCCTCAAGTTCTATGCGTCTCAGCGCCTGGACATTCGCCGTCTCGGGGCGATCAAAGAAGGGGAGACGGTCACCGGCAGCAGAACCAGGGTCAAGGTGGTGAAGAACAAGATCGCGCCTCCTTTCAGAGAGGCCGAGTTCGACATCATTTACGGCACCGGCATTTCCAAGGAAGGCGACATCCTCGACCTGGGCACCTCCTTTGACATCGTTGAGAAGAGCGGGGCCTGGTATTCCTTCAAAGGGGAGAGGATGGGACAGGGCAGGGAGAACGCGAAAAAATTCCTGATTGAAAATAAAGACATCCGAAACCAGGTGGTCGACCTGATCAAAGAAAAAACAGGCATCAAAAAGCCGAAGCCGGAGGCCAACGGCAAATGAACTCCATGTCCTTCAGAGAAATTCGGTCCACCTTTTTAGATTTCTTCAAAGGCCGCGGCCATGAGCTCGTGAGAAGTTCCTCCCTCATTCCACGGGATGATCCGAGTCTTCTTTTCACCAATGCAGGCATGGTGCAGTTCAAGGGCCTCTACCTCGGCACAGAGACAAGAAGTTACACCCGGGCCGTGACCTCGCAGAAATGCGTGCGTGCGGGCGGCAAGCACAATGACCTCGAAAACGTCGGTTACACCGGCCGGCACCACACCTTCTTCGAGATGCTCGGCAATTTCTCCTTCGGAGACTACTTCAAGGTGGAAGCCATTCACTGGGCATGGGAGCTTCTGACCCAAGTCTACGGACTTCCGGCGGACAAGCTCTGGGCCTCCGTGTACAAGGACGACGACGAAGCCTACGAAATCTGGGAGAAGCAGATCGGCGTCCCTGCGGAGCGGATCGTGCGTCTCGGCGAAAAGGACAATTTCTGGGCCATGGGCGACACCGGCCCCTGCGGTCCCTGCTCGGAAGTGCTGATCGACCAGGGCCCGAGCGTAGGCTGCGGCAGGCCGGACTGCAGCCCTCACTGCGACTGCGACCGGCACCTGGAAATCTGGAACCTTGTGTTCACCCAGTTCGATCGGAGCCCGGACGGAACGCTGACGCCCCTTCCCAAGCCGAACATCGACACCGGCATGGGCCTGGAGAGAATCTCCGCCGTGGTCCAGGGCGTCACCTCCAACTACGACACCGATCTCTTCAAAGACCTGATCCGCGGCATCGAGAACATCGCCGAAAAGAAGTACGGGGACCACGCGAAACAGGAGGTCTCCTTCCGGGTCATTTCCGATCATGCCCGGGCCTTGGCTTTTCTGATCGGCGACGGAGTGCTCCCGTCCAACGAAGGCCGGGGCTACGTCCTCAGGAGAATCATCCGCAGGGCCATCCGCTTCGGCCAGGTTCTCGGGATCAAGGAGAATTTCCTTCACCGCGTCGCCGGCCATGTGATCGATCTCATGGGCGAGGACTATCCTGACCTTGCGACTTCCAGAAGTTTTATCGAAGGCATTGTGCTCAACGAGGAGAAACGCTTCGCCGACACGCTTCACTTCGGCATGAAACTGCTGATGGACAACGTGAATGAAGTGAAGGACAAAAAGCAGGAGATCCTCCCCGGAAACGTCGCCTTCAAACTCTACGACACCTACGGCCTGTCTCTCGACATTGTCCAGGATGTGGCGAGGGAAGAAGGCCTGAGCGTCGACGTCACGGGGTACGACGAGGCCATGCACAGGCAGAGGACTCTTTCCCAGGAGTCCTGGAAGGGAAGCGGGGAGGAAGAAGTTCCGGAAGTTTACCAGAAGCTCTCCGGCCAGGGCCTGGCCACGGCTTTCGTGGGCTATGAGACCCTGGTTTCGGATTCGAAAGTGGTCGCAGTTCTCAAGGGGGGGAAGGAAGCAGGATCAGCCGGCGCAGGCGAAGAGGTCGAGGTGGTGCTCGACCGGACTCCCTTCTACGGAGAGGCAGGCGGTCAGGTGGGAGACAAGGGTTGGCTGGTGGGCGACGGGGTGCGCGTGCAGGTCACTCACACGGTCAAACTCATGGAGGCCTTCCTTGTTCACCGCGGTGTAGTGGAGCAGGGCACCTTATCCACAGGCGCCCCGGTGGAGGCCAGAGTGAATGAAGAGGAGCGCAGGGCCACGGCGCTCAACCACACGGCAACGCACCTGCTCCATGCGGCTCTCAGAGAGATCCTGGGACCCCACGTAAAGCAGGCCGGATCCCTGGTGTCGCCTCAAAGGTTCCGCTTCGACTTCAGCCACTTTGCCCAGGTGGACGCGGAGACGCTCAAGGAAGTGGAGCAGCACGTGAACCGGACTATCCGGGAGAATCTCCCTCTCAGCACCTCGGTCCTGCCCCGGGATGAGGCGATGAAGACAGGCGCCATGGCCATCTTCGAAGAACGATACGGGGACAACGTTCGCCTCGTCAAGGTGGGAGACGGGGTGAGCCTGGAGCTGTGCGGGGGCACCCACACCCACCGAACAGGAGATGTGGGGCTTTTCAAGATCGTGAGCGAAAGTGCGGTGGGCGCCAATGTGCGCCGCATCGAGGCCCTCACGGGAAAAGCCGCCATCGAATACGTTCAGAACCAGGAACTCGAATTCAGGGAGGCTTCGGCCCTTCTCAAAACATCCCCCGAACAGTTGCGCGACCGGATCGACAAGTTTCTCAAGGAACAGAGGCAAAGGGACCGGGAGATCGAAACGCTGAAGTCCAGGCTTCTCTCCGCTCAGTCCGAAGATCTTCTCTCCGGCGTGAAAGACATCAAAGGGGCCAGAGTCCTGGTCCGCGAAGTGCAGGCCGACTCTCCGAAGGACCTGAGGGATTTTGCAGACCGCATCAAGGAAAAACTCGATTCAGGGATCATCGTCCTCGGAGCCCGCAAGGACGACAAGGCCATGCTCCTTTGCATGGTCACCCAGGATCTCGTGAATCGGTTCAAGGCGGGCGAGATCATCAGCCGCCTTTCACAGATGCTGGGAGGTAAGGGAGGGGGCCGTCCGGACATGGCCCAGGGCGGCGGGAGCCGGCCGGAACTCCTGGGTCAGGCTCTGGAGTCGGTGGGAGAGATCATTTCCAAATAGAGAAAGGCCAGTAGCTCTTGTAGGTTCCTTCTTGGACGGTTTCCCGGGCAAGCTTCTCTTTGCACCGCGTGATCCCTTCCATGGCCTCCTGATACTGCCCCATGTCCGGGTAGTTCTGGAGGATGTACGTGTATCTCCCGAGTGCGGCTCTGTACCTGCCCTGCTTGTAGTAAAAATTGGCCACGAAGAGCTCATACTCCGCCAGGTAGATGAGGCACTCCCGCAAGTTCTTCCTCGCCTTATTGGCGTAATCGTCTCTCGGGTACCTCTTGATCAACCTTTCAAACTCTTCTTTCGCCTTGAACGTGTGAACCTGCTCTCGGTCCTTTGACTTGACCTGGTTGAAGTTGGACATTCCTTTCTGGTAGATGACGTAAGGCATGTCTTTGTGCTTGGGGTGGAGTTTCTCGAACTCATCGTAGGCGGTGTAAGCCAGGTCATACTCTTCCTGAAGGTACAGGGCATCCGCCATCTTCAACTCCGCGCTCACCGCGTGTTTGCTGTAGGGAAATCGGTCTTTGATCTTCTGGAAGGCATCCACCGCGTCCTTGTAGCGTCCCTGGCTGAGATTCTCATTGCCCTGGATCATGAGTTCGCCGGCATCCGCATCGTCCTCCACTCCTCCGCCTAGAATCTTGTCTATGGTTGAACACCCGTTCAAAAAAACAAGAAGCATGATCGCCGCGAGAACGGTTCTGACCTGCAGGGATCTTGGGTTCACAGCATGCTCCTTTGTCTTTCTTGGCCGTTTTTCATCAACCTGCCAGATTCTCCAGGTATTTTTCCACTGCATAAGAGGCGGTAGCCCCCTCGCCCACGGCCGTTGAAATCTGCCTGAACAGTTTGGAGCGGATGTCTCCTGCAGCAAACACCCCTTGAACGGAGGTCTGCATGTTGTCATCCGTCACCACGAACCCGTTCTCGTCGAGCCGGATCAGTCCCTTAACGATGTCCGTGTTGGGCAGGGTGCCGATAAACACGAAGACCCCTTGCACGTTTTTCCGGGACACGCTCTGAGTCTTCACGTTCTTCACTTCAATTCCCTCGACGCCTTTCTCCCCCAGGATTTTCACCGGAATGGAATCCCAGATGAATTCGATCTTTCCGTGGGACATGGCCCGCTCCTGCAGCACTTTTGCTGCTCTCAGCCTGTCCCTTCGGTGCACGAGATGGACCTTGCTCACAAAGCGGGTCAGGAAAATGGCCTCCTCCACCGCGGTGTCGCCGCCGCCGATCACGGCGACCTCCTGGTTTCTGTAAAAGGGTCCGTCACAGGTGGCGCAAAAGGAAACCCCCTTGCCCAGGAGCTGGTCTTCGCCTTCGATTCCGAGTTTTTTCCAAGTGGCCCCGCAGCACAGGATGATCGCCTTGGTTTCCAGCGGTCCTCCGCCGGTCAAAACCGCCTTGCGCTTCGGAGAAAGCTCCAGGCCGGTCACGTCTTCGCTCTGGATCTTGAGGCCGAATTTCTCAGCCTGGGTCTTCATTCGGTCCATCAGCTCGAATCCGGAGATGCCGTCAGGAAACCCGGGGTAGTTTTCAACCGAGTCCGTGGTCAGCACCTGCCCACCAGGGGCAAGGCGCTCAAGGAGCAGGACGTTCAACCGGGCTCTCGCATTGTAGAGCCCGGCAGTAAGACCTGCCGGCCCTCCTCCGATGATGATGACATCGTACATGGGTCAGTTAATAGTTGCTAGTTATTAGTTACTCGTCACCGGTACAGGGTTCTCTTCTCGAACAAAGGATAACCAATAACTCCTCTCCCTTTCTCACAGCAGTTTTTTCAGCTCCCCTTCGATGTAAGCCTTGGGCTGCGCACCGATAATAGTCTGGGCGACCTGGCCGCCTTTGAACAGGATCAGGGTCGGGATGTTGCGTATACCGAACTTCCCCGGGGTCTGCCTATTCTTGTCCACATCCATCTTGGCGATTTTGATCTTGCCCTTGTACTGGTTGGCCAGTTCCTCTACCGCAGGACCTACCATTCGGCAAGGCCCACACCATTCCGCCCAAAAATCAACCATTGCAGGGAGCTCTGACTTCAGGATCTCTGCTTCAAAGGTTTCATCGGTGACCTGGAGTAAATCCGCCATGCTTCTCTCCTTTCATTCCTTTCGAAATGTTCCCAAATTAACCCCCTCTCCCCCCTTTGTCAACCGGAACACGACAACCTTTTCTCTCGCCCGTTCGTCCGCTGAAGCGCCCTCACCCGAGACCGCCGAGACGCCCTTCGGTCTCATTCAGGGCCATGAGTCCTTCGACTATGCTCAGGACCCTGAGGTTCTCGAGGGCCGGGTTGAATAATTCGGGACAAGCGCGCGTGAGTGAGACTGATTTTCTTCTTTATCAACAGCGGTTGGCGAGGATGGCGACAATGCGTTCGGCAGTGCGGCCATCCCATAGGAAAGGGCACTGACTGACTCTTGTGTCCCCTGCAAGCACTCTCTTGACCTCGGCAACGATCTTCTCGGGGTCATTGTGGACCAGCACATTCGTTCCTTCGGTCAAGGTGATGGGCCGCTCGGTTGTGTCTCTCAAGGTAATGCATGGGATGTTGAGAACCGTCGTCTCCTCCTGAATGCCGCCTGAATCGGTAAGAACGACCTTGGCATGGGCCATGAGGTTCAGGAAATCAAGGTAGCCAAGCGGTTGAAAACAGTGGATCTTCCTGTGGAGGATTTTGCCATCCAAGTATTCTTCCGGCCTTATGTCCGGCGTAGAATGGAATATGAACGAAGTTTCCATACCAAAGGCATTAATCTGCTTTGCGGTCCTCGGGTGAACCGGAAAGAGGATCGGGAAATGGGCGCTCACTTCCAGCAGTCCACGGATAATCCGCCCTAGAACCTGTTTGTCATCCACATTGGCAGGTCGGTGAAGAGTCACAAGGGCGTAAGGTCGGAGATCAGAGATCAGAGCCTCAGAGCCCTGGCCGCCTTCGGCGCCGCCGAAGGCGGTTAAACCACAGATATCGGAACTCATCGACTTCAGGCCGAGGCGTGCCAGAATATGGGTCTTCCTGGCCTGATCGAGGTGAAAGAGCAGGCTGTCCACCATGATGTCTCCGACCAGAAAGACCTTGTCCTGAGGAATGCCCTCCTTCGCCAGGTTTTCATCCCCCTCGGGCGACGGAGTGAACAAGTACTCCGATATGGCATCCGTTAGCAACCGGTTGATTTCTTCCGGCATCTTGCGGTCAAAACTCCGCAGGCCCGCTTCCACGTGGGCCACAGGGATGTGAAGCTTCACAGCAGCCAGGCTACAGGCCAGAGTGGAGTTGACATCCCCCACGACAATAACCAGATCGGGCTGCTCCTTCAGCAGGACCTTCTCGAATTCGATGAGGACCTTTCCCGTCTGCTCGCCGTGATTACCGGATCCGACCCCAAGATGCAGATCGGGCTTGGGGAGAGCGAGGTCCCGGAAAAAAGCATCGGACATATTGAAATCATAGTGCTGGCCCGTATGAACAAGCGAATGGTGAATAGGGACAAGCGACGAGTGACCCGCATGGTTATGTCTATCGATCGCCCGAATCAGGGGGGCGACTTTCATGAAATTGGGGCGGGCGCCGACAACAAGAATCCATTTCTTGGTCATAAAAGTTCCTTATTGAAACAGGAGAGAACTCTTATCTCTGTAGAGACTCACAGAGTAAGCCGGAGAGGGAAATGTTGCTGGTTGAGTATTCAGCAAACCCTCTTCTTTCTCTGTGGCTCTAGCGATCCGAAGGGGAGCGGGTGTGAGGCTATGCCTCGTTCTCGACTTCTTCAAGCCCGGAATCGGTCTTTTGATACTTCTTGCCGCAGGTGAGACACTCGATGTCATCCGTCAGCCTCTCACCGCACTCGCACATCCACCCTATCTGCTTCGCGGGGTTACCGACGACGAGGGCATGATCCGGCACATTCTTGGTCACAACGGCTCCAGCCCCGATAAAACAGTAGCGGCCGAGCGTGTGACCGCAGA
The DNA here is from genome assembly GCA_964580575.1 of uncultured Desulfobacteraceae bacterium. Lineage (GTDB taxonomy): Bacteria > Desulfobacterota > DSM-4660 > Desulfatiglandales > HGW-15 > CAVPDE01. The sequence goes on along the minus strand of CAZOLJ010000035.1, from coordinate 5,231 downwards.
CCACTGTCGCATTCGCACCAATCGAGGCTCCCCTCTTGACCAGGGTGGGCCGGGCCTGATCCATTTTCCTGATTTCCGCCCTTGGATTGTAAACATTCGTGAAAACCATGGAAGGTCCGCAGAAGACGCCGTCTTCGAGAGTCACGCCTTTGTAGACGCTCACGTTGTTCTGGAGCTTGCAGTTGTTCCCCATCGTCACGTCCGGACCAATCACCACGTTCTGGCCGATGTTGCAGCCCTTCCCTATTTTCGAGCCGGACAGCACGTGAGTGAAGTGCCAGACCTTTGTGCCCTCCTCTATCGTCACCTTCTCATCCACGATCGCGGTGGGATGGACATAATAGGAAAGCGACAACGGACCGCTGACCACGGACCGCTGACGAGCAGCATCATCAGCACCTAAACCAACTTTTAGGCCACCCTGGTCCAGAGAGCGCTGGGAGGCGTTGAGGATCTTCAGGACTTTCAAGCCTTCTCGGCCATCCGTCAAAGGCTGCTTCCCGTTGGCCATGCACTCCAGGAACTGCTGACATTCAACGCGCAGAGGTTCAGCCTGAGGTAGATCCACCTTTTCAGGCTCAGCCTTTGCGGGAACCGGCACATTGTCCTGCCACTTGATTTCATGGGCATAGAGAAGAAGCTTTTCACCCCACGGCCGGGTGTCATCGAAGACAGCCATTTTTTTGTCACCAATCACCACAAGCTCCTGGACCTTGAAAGGATGCAGCCAGGAGACAAAGATGTGTGCGCGGAGACCGGAAGGGAAATCGAGGTGCGTCGTTGTGACATCGGCTATTTTCTTGTGAAGGTAGAATCCGCCCGTTGTCAGGACGCTCTCAGGGTCTTCCTGCGCAAGAGAGAGGATCATGGAAATGTCGTGGGGCGCAAAGGACCAGAGGATGTTCTCCTCGCGCCTGATTTTCCCCAGATTGAGGCGTTGGGAATGAATGTAGTTGATGCGTCCCAGATCCCCCTTTGAGGCAAGTTCCTTGAGCCGGACAAAGGCCGGGTGGAACTGGAGGAGATGCCCAACCATGAGCACCCGCTTCTTTTCGGCAGCCAGACCGATGAGGTCTTCGCCTTCGCGCTCGTTCAGGACGAGCGGCTTTTCCACGTATACGTGCTTGTTCGCCAGGAGCGCTTCACGGGCGGCGGTGTAATGGGTTTCAGCGGGTGTGGCAATCACCACTCCGTCAATGTCCTTCCTGGACAGAACATCGTGGAGGGCGAGACACGTGTCCACACCAGGGTACTGTTTCTTGAAGCCGGCTAGGACTGTCTCGTTCTTGTCGCAGATGAGTTTTAGTGCACCGAGCTCGTGGTAATTGCGAACAAGGTTCTTGCCCCAGTAGCCGGAGCCAATAACCGCCACCTTTGCCTGAAAATCCATAGGTCATCACCTTAAAGTGGCTGACAGCGTTAACAAGCCCTCAAAACCTTCCGTTCTCTCAGAGACACAGAGAACGGTGAGAGAAAGATCTATTGAAATGCAGCTAAATATCCTTGAAAACAGAATACGAGAAAGAAGCCCGGTGTTGACACAAGTGCTCCAGCGCTGCTAGAAGGTAGACAAGCCTCTATCAAAGGAGCCGGGAGAAGTCAAGGGACGGAAGCCCCCTCTTCTTTCTCTGTGACTCTAGCGACCTGAAGGGGAGCGGGTGTGAGAATCTGAATGACAAGAGCGCCTAGATTCCTTTTTGTGTGCCAAAGCTGCGGGCACCAGACACCCAAGTGGCTGGGCCGCTGTCCGGAATGCGGCCAGTGGAACTCCTTTGTCGAAGAAGTGACGCAGCGGGGAACAAAAGGCCTTCCATCCTTTGTGATGGGGCGGCCACAGCCGATCGATTCCATATCCCTCGATCCTGAAATGCGGATCAAGACGGGCCTCCAGGAATTCGACCGCACCCTGGGAGGCGGGGTTGTGCCCGGCTCCCTTGTCCTCATCGGCGGCGACCCGGGCATCGGCAAATCCACTCTCCTTCTCCAGGTCGTGGCCAGGCTTTCCAAAGAGCGGCTGAGAGCCCTTTATCTTTCCGGTGAGGAGTCTCCTCAGCAGATCAAGATCCGGGCTGAGCGGCTTTCGATTCGTGCGGAAAACCTCTTCCTCCTCACAGGCACCTGCATCGAGCACCTCTTTGAAAGGATGGACGAGCTTCAGCCCAGTCTCCTTGTGGTGGATTCCATTCAGACCGTGTACACTGAGGCCTTGCCTTCTGCGCCGGGCAGCGTGGGACAGGTGAGAGAAGTGTCCACCCGGCTTCTCAATTGGGCCAAGAAAACCGGCATCCCCACTTTCCTCATCGGGCACGTGACCAAGGACGGAGCCATTGCTGGGCCTAAGGTGCTCGAGCACCTCGTGGACACGGTCCTTTATTTTGAAGGCGACAACTCCCACGCTTTCAGGATCCTGCGGGCGGTGAAAAACCGCTACGGTTCCACCAACGAGATCGGCGTCTTTGAAATGAAGGACTCGGGCCTCGAGGAAGTGGGCAACCCTTCGCGCATTTTCCTGGAAGAGAGACCTGAAGGCGCTTCCGGCTCCGTCGTGATCCCCTGTCTCGAAGGCACGAGGCCCCTGCTCCTCGAAATACAGGCCCTTGTGGGACCCAGCCCCCTCGGTATGCCGCGCCGGACCGCGAGCGGCGTGGATCACAACCGGATTTCTCTCCTCGTCGCAGTCCTGGGCAAGAGGATGGGGATCGAGATGGGAGATCAGGACATCTTCGTGAACGTGGCAGGCGGCATGGGGGTGGACGAGCCGGCTGCGGATCTAGGGATTGTTTCAGCCATGATCTCCAGTTTCCTGGACCGGCCTGTGGACAAGAACGTGGTCGTTTTCGGCGAAGTGGGACTTGCCGGGGAAATTCGGGGGGTGAGCCAGCCCGAGCTTCGCATCAAAGAGGCTAAGAAGCTCGGGTTCAGCCGGTGCCTGCTCCCCAAGGGGAATGTGGAAGCGTGCTCGCGCATCGAAGGCGTGGAGCTCGTTCCCGTGGATTCCGTCCAGCAGTTAATGGAAGTGCTGTTCTAAAGGAGCGCGATGCTTGAGGAGCGTCCTCTCGGACTTGAGGAGCACGGAGCTCCTCTTATTCAATCCACTTCACGAGCTCGTCGATGGGGGCTCTTTCGGTCCTCACTTTGTTGACACCGGAAGAAGGATCTCTGTAGCCCACGGCGATCCCGATCACGACCTCTTTCTCTTCGGAAAGGTTCAGCTGCTCCCGGATGTCCTCGTCAAAGGCCGTGATAAGCCCGATAGGGCACGTGGCAAGGCCCATGGCATGAGCGGCAAGCACGAGGTAGCCAAGGATGATGCCCGTGTCCGTGAGCCGGGCGCTCGAAAAGACCCTGTCGATCACAATAATGATCGCTGTGGGTGCGCCATAGAAATTGCAGCTTCCCTCATTGATGAAGTCCTGAAAGGATGTTCCCTGAGGCAACTGAGGGAGCATGTCTTTGAGCAGGCCTCTCTGCCTTTCTGCAAAATGCTCGGGTAAGGGCTTTTTTGAACCAGGTCCGCAGGAGATGTTCTTCTCCCTCATGCGCTTCACCAAGACCCGGCTCAGCCTCTTTCTCTCCTCACCGGACACCACAACCAGTTCCCACGGCTGGATGTTAATGGCCGAAGGGGCCTGGGACGCATAAGAGATGAGCTTCTCCAGAGCCTCCTTGTCCACGGGCTTGTCCAGGAACGCCCGGGTGCTTCTTCTTTCCTGAATCGCTTGCAACAGATCCATGGCATTACCTCACTCATCGCAGATCTTTGGTCATTCTAGGGGCTGATACGCCTTCGTTCAATGAAAAATTTCGGAAAAACCAACACCCTATCTCTCGCAGAGGCGCAGAGAACGCAGAGAGTTAAATCGTTTCATTTGTAAAAACAAGAAACCCTTCTTTCTTAGCTCTCTCTGCGGCTTTGCGATCTCGAGCGACCCGAAGGGGAGCGGGCGTGAGACTGATTTTGGCTGCGAAGGGGAAATTGACAGGGGTCTTTTCCAAGTCATATACTGCCTTGCCGGTCCTTCAAAGGGAGACCTCTTTGAGAATCATCACAAGAAAGAATGAAGAAACCTGGGAGAGCCTCCTTTCCCGAAGCATAACCACACCCCTCGATCTCCCCGAATCCGTGAAACTCGACGAGACTGAAGGTCTGGAAAAGGTGGCGCGGAAGTACCCCATGAGGATCAATCCCTACACCCTTCGCCTCATCAAGAAGCAGAAAGACCTCTTTTACAGACAGGCCGTGCCTGACCTGCGGGAACTCACGGACTTAAGAGGCTTTGATGACCCTCTGAATGAAGAAGCCCTTTCCCCTGTGCCGGGTCTCACCCACCATTACCCGGACCGGGTTCTCTTCCTCGTCTCCAGCCAGTGCCCCATGTACTGCCGGTTCTGCAACAGGAAAAGAAAGGTGGGGCATCCCTCCATGGTCACAAGGGAGACGATCAAGGAAGGGATCGCCTACATAAAGAAGACCCGCAAGGTGAGGGACGTTCTCCTTTCAGGAGGAGATCCTCTTCTTCTGACAGACAAAGAACTCCACCGCATCCTGACGGAACTCAGATCTATCTCTCACGTCGAAATCATACGGATCGGAACCAGGGTTCCCTGCACGCTTCCTCAGCGCGTCACAGCCGATCTGGCAAATCTCCTGAGAGGCTTTCATCCTCTGTTCATCAACACCCATTTCAATCATCCGGATGAGATCACGCCTGAAGCGACCCTTGCCTGTTCCAGGCTCGCAGATGCCGGAATCCCTCTCGGCTGCCAGACCGTCCTTCTCAAAGGAGTCAATGACGACGCGAGGATCATCAGGAAACTGATGCAAAAGCTCCTCACCGTGCGAATCAGACCCTATTACCTTTTCCAGGCAGACCAGGCAAAAGGAACAGCTCATTTCTGGACGCCTCTTCAGAAAGGATTGGACATCGTCTCAAAGCTGCAGGGGCACACCACCGGCCTCTGTGTTCCCCACTTCGCCGTTGATCTCCCGGGCGGGGGAGGCAAGGTGAACCTGGTGCCCTCCAGCCTCTCAGAGAAAGAGGGTAGAACTTCGATCAGGAATTACCTCGGGAAAGAGTTTATGTGGGAGGAAGAAGCACCTTGAGGAGCGCCCCGCAGCAGCAGGGCTTGAGGAGCGCTGCGCTTGAGGATCACTTCGTTTGAGGCAAAAGCGATAAAGATCAAGGAGCGTCATGCTGACGAGAGACTTTGGTTTTTGCCTTTTGGACTAG
>CAZOLJ010000034.1:31677-46183 GCA_964580575.1 uncultured Desulfobacteraceae bacterium | reverse complement strand
AAGTGTCGCCTGCATTTTTTGAACCTTTACCGCCTGAAATCATTGCCTCGTTTCACGCCGAGAATCCGTGAGAATTCTTCTCGACACCTGCACCTTCCTTTGGATCATTGGAGATGCCCCTGAGCTTTCAAATCGCGCTCGCCAATAGCTTATTGATCCTGCGAACGACGTGTTCCTCAGCGCTGTCTCCGCATGCGAAATCTCTGTCAAACACGGCCTCGGAAGATTGCCCCTGCCGGAGCCGCCTGAGAAGTTCATTCCCTTCCAGAGAGAAAGGCACGGTATTGAGGCCCTGCCGCTCGAAGAAGAGGCCACACTTTATTTGAACCGCCTACCTTCATCCCACCGAGACCCGTTCGACCGAATGCTCATCTGCCAAGCTATTGTTCATGGCATGGTCATACTAACCCCAGAGGAGCTTATCACCCAATACCCTGTTCGGTCCCTATGGTAGGGCTTTGCCTGCAGAGCTCAAGGCTGCTCCGGGTCGGCGGCTGACTCTGCCTGCATGTCCCAGCCGCCGCCAAGGGCTTTGTACAGGGCAACCAGGTTGGTCGATAGGGTGCGGGTGCTCTGGGCCAAGGCTTCCTCAGTGACGAAGAGGGACCGCTGGGCCTGAAGCACATTGAGAAAATCGGTCTGGCCCTCTGTGTAGAGTTTGATCGACAGATCAACTGCCTTCCGGTTGAAGGCGACGGCATCCACCAGGGCCTCTCGGTGTTCCTGCTCCTTGCTCAAGGAAATCAATGCGTCCTCCACCTCCTGGAGCGCAGTGAGGACCGTCTTCTGAAAGGCAAGGAGGGACTGCTCTTGCAAGGCCTCTCGCTGCGCGATGTCGGACCGGACACGGCCCATGTCGAACACCCGCCAGCTCGCTGAGGGACCAATGCTCCAGAGCCGGCTGGTCCAGTCCAACCACGAACCGAGTTCGCTCGACCTGAGACCCACCGAACCGGAGATGAAGAACCTGGGAAAGAGGTCGGCTTCGGCGACCCCTATCCGTGCGGTGGCTGCGTGAATCTCTGCCTCGGCCTGCCGGATGTCAGGGCGTCTGCGAAGCAGCTCGGAGGGGACACCCAGCGGAGCTGAAGGAGGAGCCGTTGGAATGGCCAAAGCCGGCGCCAATTCTTGAACCAGCGCTGCAGGCGCTCTGCCCAGCAAAACACTGAGGCTATAAATCGCTTGCCTCGCAGAGGCCTCCAACAAGGGGATCACGGCCGCTGTGGTGGCCACCTGGGCCTCGGCGCTTGCAACATCCAGGCCGCTTGCGAATCCCCCTTCGAAGCGTTGCCGGGTCAGCTTGGCACTGTGCTTCTGGGCTTCGAGGTTCTGCCGGGCAATGGAGATTCTCTCCTGGAGGGCTCGAAGGTCAATGTAATTTCGCGCCACCTCGGCCGTGAGCGTGACCAGTACGTCACGGCGTGTTTCAATGGTGGCCTGAAGATCGGCATCCGCAGCCTCGATGCTCCGCCTGACGCCTCCGAAGATGTCCAGTTCCCAGGCCGCGTCAAAACCGGCGAAATACTGGTTCGTGGTCACCCTGACCGTACTGTCGCTGCTCCGGCCTGTACCGGTCGTCGTGGAGATGGACGATTCACTTCGCTGGTAAGACCCCGTGGCGTCGACTGTCGGACCGAGAAAGGACTCGGCGACTCCCCTTGCCGCCCGGGCCTGCCGCACGCGGGCTTCAGCAAACTTGAGGTCGAGATTAGATTCCACGGCCTGCTGGATTAGGGATTGCAACATCTTGTCGTCAAAGACCGTCCACCAGTTGGCAAGGTCTTTCTCAGCAGGAGTGACGGCGGGCAAAGGCGGCGGCCCTGCCCATCTCGAAGGGAGAGGCATATCCGGCGGCTTGAAGTCCGGCCCAACCGCACAACCCGCTACCATGATGAGGCAGAGCAAAAGCCATGTACAGACCCTCACAAATCCCCCCTGGCCCCCCTTTACTAAAGGGGGGATGGGGGGATTTTGGATTCGCCGGCACAAGGACAATTCATTTAGCGCGGTTGTATTAGAATGGAGCGCTCTAGGCATGTACCCTCTCCAACAGGTCATTCATATCGCAGCGCCTCGATGGGATCCAGGCGCGAGGCTTTCCAGGCCGGATAAAACCCGAACGCAATGCCCACAGCCCCCGACACCAGGACTGCCGCAGCGATGGCGGCGGGTGACGTCTCCACGGGCCACTTCAGGAAGACCCACACGAGGTAAGAGCCGCCATGACCGAGCAGGATGCCCAAGGCGCCGCCGACCAGGCAGAGCACAACCGCCTCGATCAGGAACTGACGCAGGATGTCGCGACCTCTGGCTCCGACAGCCATTCGTAATCCGATCTCGCGCGTCCGTTCAGTGACCGAGACGAGCATGATGTTCATGATGCCCACACCGCCCACCACGAGGGAGATCATGGCCACGCAGAGCAGCAAGTTGGTCATCAAGGTCGTGGTGGACGTGAGGGTCTTGGTCATCTCGGTCATGTCGCGGATGGTGAAATCCTCGGGCTCACCCGGCCTGATCCGGTGGCGTTCGCGCAGCACCTCGGTGATTTGCTGAATGGCCGCGGGGATCTCCTCCGAGCTTCGGGCGGCAACCAGAATCTGGTCAATGTTGGCAAAGCGCACGGGCATCGGGCTATCGGCAGCCTGTACGGCAGAGCGCTCCGGATAAAGCTCAGGTTGTCCACCTGGATAGACGTTGCTCAGGGTGTTCGTGGAATCGCTGGAACCGCTGCTGGTGCTCTGATTGGCCGTGGTGAGCGTGGAACCTGTGACGCGGTACTTGACGGTGGTCCAGGGCGCCAGGAGAATGTCGTCCTGGTCGCTGCCCATCATGTTGGCTCCCTTGGCGCTCAACACCCCCACCACTCGGAACAGCACGTTCTTGATGCGGATCTCCTTTCCGATGGGGGACTCCCCCTGGAACAGCTCTCTGACCAGGGTTTGACCCAGTAAACACACCTTGTTGGCGTTGAGCACGTCCCGGTCTGTGAAGACCTCGCCTTCAGCAAGTTGGTCCCAGTCTCTCACGTCCAGGAACGCAGCCGAGGTGCCAAGCATGGTCGCTGGAACCCAGTTGCGGTTACCGTAGACGACTTGGGTGCGAGCCCTTACAATGGGCGCCGCGGTACGAACAGCCGGGGAATCCCGGAGAATGGCCTCGCCGTCTTCAGGAGTCAAAGTCGTGCGGCTGCCCGCTCCAAAGGTCACCCCGCCGCTGGTGGCTGTGCCCGGCACGACGAGGAGCACATTGGCACCCATGCTGGTGATGCTCTTTTGAATGGCCGAGGAAGAACCTTCGCCGATTTCCATCATGGCGATGACCGCCCCGACACCGATAACGATCCCAAGGGTTGTCAGCATAGCCCGCATGGGGTTTCGCCGCAGGCCGGTCATGGCGGTTTTGGCGGTACGGTAAATCTTCATAGGGGTTCTCCTCTTTCTGATGCCGAAAGGACCTGTTCTGACCGGGGTTGAGGGGTTGTCCAACCACCATTTCCCCCTCCCCTGGCGGGAGGGGATAAAGGGGCGGGGGAACCGCCCAAGCCAAGGAGTATTCGCATGCTTTTTCACCCCCACCCTTGCCCCTGGTCGCCTTCGGCGCCGCCAGAGGCGGGTAAACCTCCCCCCTCAAGGGGGAGGGAAACTTGAGGTTGGCGGACAGGCTCTTGACCAGGTTTTCCGGTACCGGAAGAAGCGTCGTCTACGATGACCCCGTCGTGGATCTGGATAATGCGCCGGGCGTGCCTGGCCACTTGGGCGTCGTGGGTCACTAGAATGATGGTGATGCCATCCTGTTGGTTCAGTTGCTGAAACATAGCCAGGACGTCTTCGCTCGTATGGGAGTCGAGGTTGCCTGTGGGCTCGTCCGCAAAAACAAGAGAAGGCCGGTTGATGAGAGCCCGGGCAATCGCCACGCGTTGCTGCTGGCCGCCGGAGAGCTGAGAGGGTTCGTGATGCAGCCGGTCCCCAAGACCCACCCTATGAAGCATCTCCACAGCCCGCCGGCGAGCTTCGCGATCGGACAAATGATCTGACGTGTAGGCGAGAGGCATGGCCACGTTCTCGAGGGCATTCGTGCGAGGGAGAAGGTTGAAGTTCTGGAAGACAAAGCCGAGCTTTTGGTTTCGAAGCAGAGCCCGTTGGTCGGGAGACAGGCGCGACACCTCCTCGCCCTCCAGCCAGTACTCTCCGGAAGTGGGCCGATCCAGGCACCCCAAAAGGTTCATCAAGGTGCTCTTGCCGGAACCGGATACGCCCATGAGGGCGACCAGTTCCCCCTGAGCCACCTTGAGCGACACCCCTTTGAGCACAGGAACAGCGATTTCGCCGAGGTAATAGGTCTTAAAGATATTATGAAGCTGGATCAATTCCATGAGTCTGTTTGAACCCTGCGCAAACCTGTTGCCCAATTACTTCTGCTTCGCCGCGCCTCCTCGGGGCGGGAACTTTGGTGTGAAGGGGTTGGTGGCGACGTCCCCGTTGCTGTTGGTTTGTGTTTGCATCCCAATGACCACCTTCATCCCCTCCGTCAAGCCTTCACCTTGAACTTCGGTATGGATACCGTCGGACAGTCCCTGCTGCACCCGGATCGGCTTCACATAGTTCCCTTCCGGAATCCAGAGGGCCGTGCGGTTCGTGGTTGCAGCGGAACCGGCCCCGGTTTTTGATGGAGACACCGAACCCCCTTCCGGTTTTCCCTTTCGGCCGGCCAATTTCTCGAAGGTTTCGCGGGCTTCCGGAGCAACCTGTTCGGCGGAGGGCCTCCAACGAAGGGCGGCGTTCGGCACCATCAGCACGTTGGTTCGGCGATCCATTTCGAATTGCACGTTAGCGGTCAAATAAGGAAGCAACCGGCCGCTCGAGTTGTCGGTCACGATCTCCACCGTGTAGGTCACGACATTCTGGGTCATCGATGCATTCAGCCGCACCTTGCCTACTTCGCCCCGGAAGGTTTCCCCGGGAAAAGCGTCTACCGTGAAAGTCACAGGCAGGCCGGGGCTAATCTTGCCGATGTCCGCCTCATTCACCGCCACCCACACCTGCATGCGTTTGAGGTCCTTGGCGATCAGGAACAGGCTGGGCGCGTTCAGGCTCGCCACCACGGTCTGCCCTATGTTCACCCTGCGGTCGATAATGACTCCCTTGACCGGTGACTTGATGGTGCAGTAACCGAGGTTACGCTGGGCGCGACGGAGAACGGCCTCTGCGTGGGCCAGACTCGCCTTGGCCTGCAAGATGGCTGCCTTGCCAACCGCGACATTGGCCACGGCCGTATCATAGGCGGATCGGTAGGCATCGTAGGTCGATTGCGCCAGTGCTTCAGACGGCCCGAGCTTCTGCGCTCTCTGCCAGTCTCTCTCGGCCTGGTTGAGTTTGGCTTTCAACTGCTCCATGTCGGCTTCCGCGCGCTGGACAGCCGCAGTGGCCGACTGGACTTGCGCCTGGGCTTGAGCCTCTTCCGCGGTGTAGAGCGAATCGTCGATTTTTGCCAGCACGGTCTCGCCCTCCACTGGGGACCCGTAGTCCACAGTCTTGCCGTTGGCATCCTTCCCGAAATAGAGAATCTGGCCAGCGACCTGGGCGCCCACGTTGATGACCTCTTCGGGCTGTACTGTCCCCGTGGCTCGTATGGAAACAAGGAGGTCTCCACGGGTCACCTGGTCCGTTCGAAAAGTCTCAGTCTGTGCGTTGCCGCGCTGCAAATACCAGCCGGCTACACCGGCGACCAACCCCAACACCACCGCAACAACGAGGATTTTTTTTAAGGAAACCCTTGCCCCAACCCGGGCCACCTTGGTTTCAGGTCCTTGTTCTGTATTCATTGGAAAGTCCTGTTGAACTGAGTTTTGATCCTCTTGTTTTTGAAGTCGTTTCCCAGGCAGGAAAGGTTACAGAAAAGTTTTTGTAACCTTTCCTGAATCCAGGACGACTTGAAAGTTAAGGCTGAACTTCGAAAAAACACCGGTAACATAACAGGAAAAAGCAAAGGGATGAAATTAAAAGGTGGATGAACATTCGGGCCGTAAAGGGAGGTTGAGAATTCCATGCAAGCAAGAAAGAGCTTCTTCTGTGCAGTCCTACTGACCGCGGTTGCCATCGCGATTCCGACCCTCCTCTTTGCCGATCCTGAGGAAGGCCGCAATAGGCAACGTGAAAGACACCGTAACAGTGACCATCGCTCAGGAGATCTGAAACCCGTGACCGATCCGGGGTACAAAGAACACTGTGGCGCCTGCCATTTTAACTACCAGCCCGAGCTGCTACCCTCTCGGTCGTGGAAGAAGATCCTCGTTCAGCTTGAAGATCATTTCGGGCAGTCTTTTGAACTGGATCAAGAGTCTCAGAAGGCGGTGCTGGGTTATCTGGAAGCCAACGCCGCAGAGCGATCCACATCCAAGCGCGCGATCAAGATTGTGAAAAGCGTGGGGAGCGGCACGCCCTTGAGAATTACCGAGGTCCCTTATATCAAGGACAAGCACCGCAAGGTCTCTGCGACAGTGCTCAATCGGCCGTCCATCGGCTCTTTGTCGAACTGCTCAGCGTGTCACAGAAGGGCGGAAGAGGGGGACTATGACGATGACCATGTCGTTATTCCTGAGTAGGACGGTGATCCGGCCTAGTGCACCCTTTGGTCCTGCGATCGCGCGCTGGGCCGGTTCTTCCGCGTCAGGATTCGCTTCTTGTGAAAGGGTTTCCGTGGTAGAAAGTCACCCACAGCTCAGTCGGGTGACTTTAAGAAATGCAGAATGACGCGGTCAGGTCCAGTGATGAGGAGATCGTTCGCCAGGTTCTTGGTGGCAACGTCAATGCGTTTGAGTCTGTAATCCTGAGGCATCGTGTTCTCGTGCTGACGCTTGTGAAAAAGCATGTGCCGGAGAATGCGGTTGAAGAAACGGCGCAGGAGGCTTTTGTGAGGGCTTACCAGTCCCTGCCGACATTCAAAGGAACAGGTGCTTTCAGTCAATGGCTCTCTTCAATTGTCGTGAGGACCTGTTATGACTATTGGCGTAAGGCCTATCGGTCTCGAGAGGTCCCCATGAGTGCGCTGAACGAGAAGCACGCCCAATGGCTGGAAGAGGTGATTTCACAGATGCCCGAGGAGACCCCTGATGAACGAGAGCCGCAAATGGAGGCCAGAGAAATTCTGAATTGGGCTCTCGGGAAGCTCTCGGCCGGGGACAGGATGGTCTTGGAACTGGTTTACCTAGAGGGGTGCTCTGTGCAGGAAACGGCGGAACTTCTGGGATGGAGCAAAGCCAATGTCAAGGTGCGTTCGTTCAGGGCCCGGATGAAACTGGAGAAGCTCCTCAGCAAGGTGAAAGAGCAAGGGAGGGGGCGATGAGGTCCAGGATTTTAGAAAACGAGTCTTTGAAAACGGCGTTTCGTGATGCCTACTCGGCCAAGGGAACGGAGGAGACAAGACACGAGCGGCAGTCTCAGACCATGAGCCGAATCCGGCAGATTGGCCCCCTGAGGCCTGTCGCCGGGTTCTGGCCGGCCTTCGAAAGCATGGTGTGGAGGCTTGCGCCGGTGAGCTGTCTTCTGGTTCTAGCGCTTGCGTTGTTTTTCGTGAACATGGAGCTGGATGTGGACTCCGATTATCTGGGCACCATGGCAGCGGAAATGGATAAACCGAGCTTGGTGGAATTCTTTGACCTTGAGGGATAGCGATGAAAAAATGGAAACCGATTGCTGGGATCGCTCTTGTTTTTGTCATGGGTGTGCTGGTGGGTTCTCTGGGAACCCGGTACTATCACAGGGACTGGTCGGGGCGTTTCTTGGAAGAGCCCTCTGCCAGGAAGGCTCTGATCCTGAAGAGACTGACCAAAGACCTCGGGTTAACCGAAGCGCAGCAGAAGGAGTTCAGGGCCATTGTTGATGAGACGGACAAAAGGCTGGGGGCGTTCGGTCTGGAGAGACGCTCTGCGGTCAAGGCAATTCTTGATGAGAGCTTCGCCAAAATGAAAGAAAAGCTCGATCCCGAGCAACAGAAAAAGCTGGATGAACTAAGAGCGAAGCACGAAGCACGCATCAAGGACAAGAAGAGAAAGCACCACTTCCCATGAACCTCACTGTCTTCCGCTGAACCTAAGCCGCAGAAGAAGTCTCTCACATCTTCCCTGAAAAGCTGAAACATAAGGTCAAAAGACAAAGGGGCGTGTCATGAGCCCTCTCGGGAAAGCAAGAGGTCTTTTTTGCTTTTTTTCTTGACACCCAATTTGCCTAATGTTATTAAGCAAGTTACATTTATCGCTGCTGATAATCACAAATATATCAGAATAACAGAAAGATAAAGCGCCTAATGGCAATAAATAAAAACAGAATCCAACTGATATCAATGAAGCATTTAGTCAGTTTGAACTGTTTTTTCTTGCCTGTGTTGGTGAATCCAGTCCATATTATCAGAACGGCTAGGATCTAATTGCGGTATTATTTCAAAATGTTATTTAAAATAGTCATGTAAAATCCCATGATAGCCTAATGGCTCTAGGAAAGCCTGGATGGCCAATCGAAGCACCAAAGAAGATACAAAAAACCGAATCATCGATTCAGCAAAGAAGCTTTTTGCAGAGCAGGGGTACCTGAAGACCACGGTGGTGGATATCTCCAAGCAAGCAGGTCTTTCCGAAGCGGCTCTCTACGAATATTTCCAAGGCAAAGAGGATCTTCTGCTCGCGATTCCGGATCTCTGGGTTTCGGATTTGCTCACCGACGTTCAGGAGCAGCTCTTCGGCATCAAAGGGGCCATGAACAAGCTCAGAAAATATCTTTGGTGGAACATGCGACGCATTGAGCAGGCGCCGCTGGATGCCAAGATCGTCTATCTCTTCTTGAAGACCAATGCGAACTTCATGAACACTCCGGTCTATGCCAATGTGAGGAAGCTCTACGCCTACCTGGTCGATATCTTCGAGGAAGGGAAAAAAACCGGTGAGATGAGACCTGACCTCAATTCCTATGCAGCCCGAGATATCTTCGTCGGCACCATGGACCATGTGGTGACCCGCTGGCTGTTGAAGGATATGTCCTATCCCCTTTTCGAGAACCTTGAACAGATTTTTGATCTCATGGTGAATGCTTTCAGCCAGGGACATTCCAAGGTCTTTGTCGAGAGAGAGAACGGTTCTCAGGATCTCCCTCAGACGAATCAGGCTTTGTCTTTGAGTGAATCAACGTTACAACCTTAAGCGTGTTCCTTTTGGTGATTACTCATTTGAGGTGAATTCTTTAAGGAGGGTGAAACATGGCAAAGGTATTGTTTGAATGGGATTACTCGAAATATCCCGGGGCGAAGAAGTACCCCCATCTGTTCAAGCCCATTCAGGTCGGAAACCTGATGGTTCCGAACAGGATCGTCTACGCGGCAACAGAAGACAACCTCAACAGTCACGACGGATTCGTGACGGATGCGGATGTGGCCTACATGCGGAGCCGAGCAGAAGGCGTTGTGGGCGGCATGTGCTTCATGCAGGGCGTGTACATGGACCCGGATCGCAAGGGCCAGGGCTACGTCGGTCAGGCCGCTTGCTGGGATGACAAGTTCATCCCGGGCTTGAAACGTCTTGCCGATGCGATTCACTCCCAGAAGGCGATTGCCGGGTTCCAGCTCATGGACTGCGGCCGTGTCGGCGCCGTCGAAGTGGATTCCGGAAAAGGCCCGTCCACGGTTCCGCAGCGTCTCCGGATCTTCCGGCCCATGGTCGAGATGAGCAAAGACGACATCAAGCTCATGATCAAGCAGCACCTCGACTCGGCGAGAAGGGGCCTGGAAGCGGGATTCGACGTTATGGAAATCTCCGGAATCGTCGGCTATCTCATTTCCAACTTCGTTTCCAGCTACACGAACAGAAGAAAAGACGAATACGGCGGAGACATCCGGGGCAGAATGAAGGCCGTCGTGGAAATCATCGAGGGGTTGAAGAAGATTTGCCCCAAAGACGTTCCCGTGGGCATCCGGCTCTGTGCCGAAGAGTTGCTGGACGACGTTCGCGGCAACACGCCGGAAGAATCCATGATGTCCTACAAGATCGCCGAAGAGGCGGGAATCGACTACATCAGCGTGACCGCCGGATGGCAGGAGTCCATCGTGCCGGTCATCAGCCGCGATGTGCCTCAGGGAAGCTGGCTCCATTTGGCCAAGCGTTCCAAGGAAAACGTGAAAGTCCCCATCATGATGGCCTACCGGCTCTTCGATCCGTCCATTCCTCACAAGGCCATTGAGAAGGGCGACCTGGATATCTGGGAAATGTGCAGGCCTATGATTGCCGATCCTCTGCTTCCCAAGAAGGTGCTCGAGGGAAAGGAAGAGGACATTCGCTGGTGCGTCGCCTGCAACCTCTGTCTGGCGAGACTATTCCGTGATGCGCCCATGACCTGCTACATCAATCCCCTGTGCGCCCACGAGCACGATCCGAAGTACACGAATCCGCCGCCTGCGGATCCCAAGAAAAACATCCTGATCGTGGGAGCAGGTCCGGCCGGTCTGGAGTGCGCCTACACGGCGGCCCAGAGAGGCCATGAGGTGCATGTGTATGACAAGCGGAAAGAGCTCGGGGGAACCATCCTGGAAGCGTCAAGAGCCCCCTACGGCGACGACGAGCTCATGACCTGCATCCGGTACCAGAAGGTGCAGTGCGAAAAGGCCGGGGTCCAGTTCCATTTGGGGACCGAGGTGACGGAAGACCTGATCAAGGACGAACTTCCTGACAGCGTGGTTCTGGCCACAGGCCCCGTGTACCCGACCAGCAAGGCGCCTGGCTTTGACAAGGCCAAGGTGGTCAACGTGCTCGACGTGCTCAGAGGTGATGCCAAGGTGGGAGACAACATCGTGGTCTGGGGCAACAGGAAACCGGGCATCGGCGTGGCCCTCTCCCTCGCCAAGCAGGGAAAGAAAGTGACCCTCGTTGGAAAAGAGAAATCCGCCGGATTCGACATCAACCCGTCCTTCAAGTGGCGCTACATGATCTTCCTGAGGCAGAACGGGATCAAGGCGTACAACGACTGCGAGATCGACGAAGTGAATCCCGGCGAGATCATCGTGAAAACCTATGACGGATACCGTTTCCCAGTGAAGTGCGACACGATCGTCGTGACCGAGCGAGTGCCGAATGAGAACCTCAAGAACGCGGTTCAGGCAGAGGGGATCGAGCTCTTCGTGATCGGCGATGCCCTCGTACCCCGCAACATGTCGAGCGCGGTGCATGACGGATTTCACATTGGTGTCAGGATTTAAGGAGGTTAACCATGGCATTCGATGCAGAAAAAGAAATATCCAAATTGTGGGGTGACTTGCACGCGGTCCAGAGCGAGATCGGCCGCACCTATTTCAGGTGGCGGCAGGCGGCCCTGGCGGTTGCAGGTCCAAAAGCGAACCCTCTGGACGTCAGCCTGAAGGCGGCGGAGATCATCGGCAAAGAACTCGGCAAACAGTCCCTGCCGCGGCTCAACTTCCTCAAAGGGGAAGAGACCTGGATGAGGAGCCTCGCAGGAGGCATGGCCATGCAATGGATCATGCAGGGCGCCATTGTGAAGATCGAGAAGAGCGACAAACCCTCCGAGATCTTCATCAAGTGGGAACGGTGCCCCTGGCCGTCCTTTCACAAGGAATACGGCGTGAAAATGGAAGAGGACGTCCTCTGCTGCGACAGGATCCTCCAGAGCATCCTTCCGGATGTGAACACGTTCTTCAATGTCAACTACAAGATTGAGACCTTGAAGGCGATTCCGAGAGGGCAGGGCGTTTGCCTGAGAAGACTTTATAAAGCTTAAGACATAGGAGAAGAGAGATGGCTGCACAAATCGATCTTAAGAAATGCACCATGTGCGGAGGGCTCGTTCAGCCTCTTTGCGTCGAGATATGCCCGGACAAGGCCATCCGGGTGCAGGACAACCGCGCGGTCGTCACGGAGTTCCTCTGTGAGGACTGCAATGAGTGCGGCGTGGCCTGTCCTGACAGGGCCATCAAGTGCACGGTGGATACGACAACCTTTTAACACAGCATGCTGATCGGAGGGATCTTGCCGTCTCGGCCGCCCGTCGGGGCGGCAAGACGCTCTCTTTTCGCCGGAGGCGCGAGACTATGAAAGTCAACAAGATGGATCACATTTGTATTGCAGTGAAAGACCTGGAGCAGGCGAAAAAGGTCTGGGAGCCCATCATGGGCAAGACCAAGCCCGATGATGAATACATTGACGAGCCTGAGAAGATCAGGGTCGCCCGCTACTGGGTGGGGGAAGTCGGCTTCGAGCTGATGGAATCCACCACCCCGGACGGCGATGTGGCGAAGTTCATTGAGAAGAGAGGCGAGGGCGTGATGCTCATCAGCTTTAACGTGGACAACACCCGCAAGGCCGTCGATGAGCTCAAGGGGAAGGGCTATCCCTTTATCCCCGACAAGAGAGGCGAGATTGCAAGGCCCTTCCGGGACTGTGAGTTTGCCTTCATTGCTCCCAAGAAAGTGAACGGGGTGCTTCTCGAAATCATCGACTACAAGTGGAATGAGTTCAAGAAGAAGTAGCAGCCAACCGGGCAGAAGGCCCGGCGTGGCGTTCACGGTTATCCGTGATCCGTTATCCGAGAAGGGACCTTTTCCGACCGTCTGCCATTGGCGGGGATGACCACGGTGAACGGTGAACGAATAACGGATAACGGCCCCGTTGAGCAGAGCTCAGTGGGGCCGGAGCAACAGGGACCGCTTTCATGGGAAAACAGTACATTGATTATGAAGTCTATCTTGTGAATGTCGACGCCGAGAAGTGTGACGGGTGCGAGAAGTGCATCATCTACTGTCCGGTGGATGTGTTTGATTTTTCGGTCAAGGCCGCCCCGACAAGGCCTCAGAACTGTCTGGGCTGTCGAACCTGCGAAGCGGTCTGCAAATCCAAAGCTGTGATTATTACGGAGATATAGGATTTCACCCCCCGTCCCGCTTCCGCGGGACTAGAGACGCAGAGAGCACGGAGAAGATTTCGTAACAAGCCGTATTTCGCGCAAGACCCCCAACGGGGGCTCCCGACGCGGGGCGCCGGGAGGTTTGGAGGCGGGAAATGAAAGATCCAAGTGAACTTGTTTCTTTCATTCGCGACTCCAAACACCGTCTTGCGCGAACCCCGCTTCATTAACCCGTTCGAAGGCTCTGAGACCTCTGTGCCTCGAACGACCGACCCTGGGGAGGGAGTGGGCGGTGAGAACGATTTGTCTTGAGGTGAGTTTATGGCTGATGCAATCATGATTATCGGTGCAGGCGTTGCCGGCATCAACTGCGCATTGAACGCCGCCAAATACGGGACCAAAGTCTATCTTGTCGATGACACCGCCAGCATCGGCGGCATGATGGCAAGGCTGGACAAGACCTTCCCGACCAATGACTGTTCCATCTGCATTGAAGCGCCCCAGATGTACGAGGTGGACAACCATCCCAACATCGAGATCATGACCCACACGGAAGTGAGGAAGGTGAGCGCCGCGAACGGAGGCTTCAAGGTCAGGCTCGTCAAGAAAGCCAAATTCATTGACGAGGAAAAATGCACGGGATGCGGGGAGTGCATGAAAGCCTGCCCGGTGACTGTGCCCCACGAAATGGACGGCAAAATAGGGGGAACCAGGAAGCTCATTTACATGCCTTTCCCTCAAGCGGTTCCCAATGTGGCGGTCATTGACCAGAACTGCCGCTCAGGAAAGATGAGGGCCAACGGCGCCTGCGTCGGAGGGTGCGTGGTCGATTGCAGCCAGTGCCGGGAGTGCCCCATCGCCTTGTGCGTCGCGGCCTGCAAGAAAGAGGGCAAGGATGCGGTTCGCCTGTGGCAGGCGGCCAAGAACATCGATCTCGATGTCAAGAGCATTGTGGTCGCCTCGGGGATCACGGAGGCCCAGCCGCCCAAGGGGCTTCACGGTTACGATGTCTATGACAACGTGATTACCTACCTCCAGTTTGAAAGGCTGATGAATGCCGGCGGACCCACAGCAGGCCACATTATCCGGCCGTCGGACAAGAAGCCCGCCCACAAGATCGCCTGGATCCAGTGTGCTGGCCGAGGTCTGGATCATGGCACGCCCTACTGCTCCAAGATATGCTGCATGGTCGCCCACAAGCAGGTGATCATTACGAAGGAACACGATGCGTCCGTGGAGACGATCATCTACTACAATGATCTCAAGGCGTACGGGAAGGGATTCTGGAGCTTCCACCGGAAAGCGAAAGAGCAGGGAACCAAGTTTGTCAGGGCCAGACCCTACGACGTCTTTGAAGTTCCGGAAACCAAGAACCTCATCGTACGCTATGAGGATCTGGAGACAGGGCAACTGAAAAAGGAAGAGGTGGAACTTCTGGTTCTTTCCACCGGTCTTTTGCCGAGCGAGAGAAACGAGCGGCTCGCCAAGGTGCTCAAGATCCCACTCGACAAGCTCGGATATTTCAAAGAGAAGGATCCGTTCATGGCTCAGCTGGAGACCGATGTGCCGGGAATCTACTTGTGCGGAGGAGCGACCGGGCCGATCGACATTTC
>CAZOLJ010000034.1:0-31577 GCA_964580575.1 uncultured Desulfobacteraceae bacterium | reverse complement strand
AATGGACAATGAACTTCGAATTGGCGTTTTCGTTTGTGACTGCGGTTCAAATATCGCAGGGGTGGTGAGGGTTCCTGAAGTCGTGGAGTATGCCAAGACGCTCAAGGACGTGGCCTACGTGGACGAGGGCAAATGGTCCTGCTCTGTGGATGCGCTGGGCTCCATGCAAAGGGCGATCAAGGAAAACAACCTGAACCGGGTGGTCATTGCCTCGTGCACGCCCAGAACTCACGAACCTCTGTTCAAGGCAACGGTCAAGGAAGCCGGGCTAAATCCCTATTTGCTGGAATTCGTGAGCATTCGGGAGCAGGTCTCATGGGTTCACATGCTGGAGCCTGATGCGGCTACACAGAAGGCAAAGGATCTCGTCAAGATGGGCGTAGCCAAAGCCGCGCTCCTGGAAGAAGGCCAGACCATCAAGCTTCCTGTGGGCCGGGATTGTATGATCATCGGCGGCGGCGCAGCCGGCATGAATGCCGCGCTCAACGTGGCGGAGCAGGGGTTCAAGGCGATCATCGTGGAAAAGCAGCCCCAGCTCGGCGGTCTCCTGAACAAGATCAACACCATCGGCCATGAGCATGGCGAGAGGGCTGCCGAGGAAATCCTCAAGGCGACCAAGGCGCGAGTAGAAGCAAACCCCAACATCAAGGTGTACACCGGCGCCGAGATCGAAGCGGTCAAAGGTTACATCGGCAATTACAAGGTGAAGATCAAGGTCAACGGGGGCCGTGAGAGCTTCGACACGTCCACCATCATCGTGGCCACCGGCATGAGGGAGATTCCGCCTGACGGCCAGTACTTGTACGGGACCGATCCCAGAGTGGTGACCCAGCTCCAGCTCGAAGGCATGCTCAAGAACCGGAGCGTGGGCGATCCGAAGAGCGTGGTCATGATCAACTGCGTGGGCTCCAAGAACGACCAAAGAGGGTGCTGCAATGTGGGGTGCCCAGTGTCGGTCAAGAATGCCCTGGCCCTCAAAAGCAACAACAGGGACAGAAAGGTTTATGTGCTCTACAGGGATCTCAGCATGGTGAGGGAGGAGCACGTTCATCTCGATGCGGCAAAGGCGGCGGGGGTCAAGTTCATTCGGTTCCCTCCAGAGGTCGTGAAAGAGAACGGGGACCTCAAGATCAAGGTCCACGATATCCTGAGCGGACGGGAGTTCACGCTTCCGGCCGATCTCCTTGTTCTCACCGTGGGGTTCGAAGGGGACGAGACCATGGAAGCCCTCAGGGGCCACCTGAAGGTTTCGAGCAATGCAGAAGGCTTTTTCCAGGAGCGGCACATCAAGCTCGGGCCCCTCGATTTTCCGGCCGACGGCATTGCCCTTTGCGGTTGCGCCAAGAACCCGAAGATTTTCAAGGAGAGCTGCGAGGAAGGCATCGGCGCAGCCATGAGAGTTTCGATCCCCATGAAGAACGAGCACATCGAGGCAGAAGGGATCGTGGCGGACATTGACCTGACCAACTGCAATGCCTGCGGGCTTTGTTCGAAAAGGTGCCCTTACAGCGCCATTCTGGTCAATGAAGAAAAACAACCCTCTGTGGTCAAAGCCCTTTGCAAGGGGTGCGGCCTTTGTGCAGCCGATTGCCCCAAGGAGTGTATCACCATTGTCCATTACTCGGATGAGCAGCTCATGGCCCAGGTGGATGCAGCCTTGGAAGAGGACCCGGGAAAGAAAATTCTTGGCTTTGTGTGCCACTGGTGCGCTTTGGGCGGTGTGGACATGGCGGGCGTAAGCAGGCTCCAGTACCCGACGAATGCGCGGCTCATCCGGGTCATGTGTTCGGCCCGGGTTCCGATCAAACTCATTGAGCGCGCCTTTGAAAAGGGCGCTGCCGGAGTGCTGGTTGCAGGATGCGAGTTCCCAACCTGTCACTACATCACGGGAAACTATGCGTGTGAAACCAGGGTCAAACGGGCCAAGAAGATCATTGGCAAGAAAGGATATGATCCCGACAAACTCTGGAACGTGTGGTGCTCGGCGGCCGACGGGCCCAAGTTTGCGAACACCATGAGAGACATGGTGAAGGATCTGAAGCTGTAATAATGGATAAACAAAGACTCTCATCTTTGCGCTCTCAGCGTCTCTGCGGTGAGATTTTGTTGCGAGGATTAGAATGATGGATGCGAAGACAGCATTGGCGGAAAAATTCGGCGATGTCCGCATGTTCCGGACCTGTGAACAGTGCGGGTGCTGCAGCTCGGCCTGCCCCATTACGGGCGTCAAGAATTTCAATGTGAGACGGATCCTCAGGCACATCGAGCTCGAGCTTCCGGAGGAGGTTGCGGCGACTTCCCTTCCCTGGCAGTGCACCACCTGCGGTCGCTGTGAAACCGTGTGCCCGAACGGCATTGCGATTCTGGACATCATGCGGCCCCTTCGCGCCATGACACCCGAGGAGTTCGTACTTGATGAAATTCCTCCGTGCACTGCAGCCTGTCCTGCAGGGATTGATGTTCCCGGGTACGTGAGGCTCATTGCCCATGGAAAACCCGAAGAGGCTTACAAGTTGATCCTCGAGAAGGTTCCATTCCCCGGCATTCTGGGAAGGGTCTGCATGCATCCCTGCGAGACCCAGTGCAGGCGGGGCGAAGTGAACCAGCCCATCTCCATCTGCTCTCTCAAGAGATACGCGGCGGACAAGGCCGACGGAGCCTTCCAGGTTGCCGTTCAGGCGAAGCCGAACACAGGGCGAAAGGTGGCGGTGATCGGGGCAGGGCCTGCGGGTCTCACGGCAGCCTTTTATCTGAGGAAGAAAGGTCATGACGTGGCCGTGTTTGAATCAAAATCAAAACCGGGCGGCATGATGAGATACGGCATTCCCTTTTACAGACTGCCTGAAGAGGTTCTTGATAAAGAGATCAACCAAGTTCTGAGCACGGGCATCAAACTCGAAACGAACAAGAAAGCGGGCAAGGACTTTACCCTGGATCAGTTGAAAAAGGACGGCTTTGAGGCGGTCTTTATTGCCACTGGGCTTCAGGAGAGCCGTAAGATCGAACTCGAAGGTGCGGGCATGCCCGATGTGTTGTGGGGCGTGGATTTTCTGAGAGACGTCACCGACGGCAAAGACATCCGTCTCAAAGACAGGGTTCTGGTGATCGGCGGCGGCAATGTGGCTGTGGACGTGGCGCTCACGGCCTTGCGGTCGGGTGCAAAGGAAGTGACCCTGGCCTGCCTGGAGAGCAGGGAAGAGATGCCTGCGAGTTCTTGGGAGATTGACCAGGCGGTTCAAGAAGGGGTCAAGCTCATGCCTTCCTGGGGTCCGCATCGCATCCTCGGAGACAACGGAAAGATCAAGGCCGTCGAGTTGGTCACGTGCACTTGTGTGTTCGATGAAAAAGGAGCTTTCTGCCCGGCCTTTGGTGAAGCAAAGGAAACCGTGGAAGCAGACCAGGTGATCCTGGCCATTGGTCAGGCTGCGGACCTTTCGTTCCTGTCCGGCAACGACCAGGTCCAATGTGAAAGGGGACTGATCACGGCCCACCCCGAAACCCAGGAGACGGGAATGCAGGGCGTTTTTGCAGGCGGGGACGTGGGCAAAGGCCCAGGGGCCATTATCGATGCCATCGCAGCCGGACGGCGAGCCGCCATGGCTATCGACAAGTTCCTGGGCGGCGACGGCACCATCTCGGAGCGTTACGCGGATAAGCCGGATACCGGATCCTACACAGGCGCAAGGGAGCGCGGGTTTGCAGACCTTAGCAGGGGAACGGCTCCTCACCTGCCTCTGGAAGAGAGGGAGAGCAGCTTCAAAGAGGTGGAGCTTTGTTTCAATGACGAACAGGCTGTGAGCGAAGCCAAGCGGTGCCTCCAGTGTGACCTGGAGATAAGGCTTGCCAAAGCCATGCGTTCCTAGCCGGTTGCTGAAAAACGCCCATCCACGGCGTTGCCCTCATCCCTCGTCCTTGAGTCCCGCAGCGCCCTGCGGGACTCACTCCTCGGGATTTCGGGTGCCTTGTATCTGAGCGTTTTTGAGCAACATGCTGGAGATCCGATGGACTTTGTTCCCCGTTCCTTTTTTACTTCGGCGAACAGGAGACGTTTTTCTCGACCAGAAAGCTCATGAGCAAAATCCCGAGACCCAGGGCCGCCACAGAATACCCTCCAGCCAGAAATCCACAGGTCCAGTCAACAAGCATTCCCAGCAGAAAAGGGCTCCACTGAGGTCCCCCTGCGCTCCCATAGAAACTGGCTCCAGCGGTCATTTGAAATCCCCTCTGTCTCCCCTTTACAAAGGGGAGGACTCGTATCGGTTTTCCCCTTTTGAAAAGGGGGAGTAAGGGGGATTTGGCCTACCGGACGCAAGAGAAAGGTTTTTTCATTAATGACTCCGAAGCCGAAGCCTCGGAGTCGGTTGCCGATTGCTGATAGCGCGAAATGAGCACTCGGTAACTTCTTGAATTGATGGCGGAGGGTGGAGTAAGATAAGTATCTCAATTTGGCGGATTTCATCGGAGAGGTGGTTGAAATGAAAACGCGAAGGCTTGGAAAAAACGGTCCGACCCTATCAGCGCTGGGCTTGGGTTGCATGGGCATGTCTGAGTTTTACGGTCCCACGAACGAAGCGGAATCCATCGCCACGATCCACCGTGCCCTTGACCTGGGGATCACCTATCTCGACACAGCGGATGTGTACGGTCCGTTCAAGAATGAAATACTGGTGGGGGAAGCGATAAAGAGCCGGCGCAAGGAGGTGTTTCTCGCCACCAAATTCGGAATTCTCAGGAGTGAAGACCCCAATTACCGGGGAGTCAGCGGCAGGCCGGAGTATGTTAAGCAGTCGTTCGAGGCGAGCGTCAAGCGCCTTGGGGTCGATGTGGTCGATCTCTACTACCAGCACCGCATTGACCCGAATGTGCCGGTGGAGGACACTGTGGGAACCATGGGGCGGCTCGTGCAGGAAGGAAAGGTGCGCTACCTTGGGCTTTCCGAGGCTGGTCCGAAGACGATCCGCAGGGCGCACAAAGAGCATCCCCTCACGGCGGTTCAGAACGAGTACTCGCTTTGGACGCGTGGGCCTGAAGAGGATGTGCTGGCTGTTTGCCGTGAACTGGGCATCGGGTTTGTTCCTTACAGCCCTCTTGGGCGAGGAGTGCTGACAGGCAAGATCACCAGCCTCAACGATTTTGCTCTGGATGATTTCAGAAGAACGAACCCCCGTTTTGAGGAGGCCAATTTCAAAAAGAACTTGGAGTTAGCCGATCGCCTTTCGAAAATGGCGGCAGAAAAGGGATGCACCGCCGGGCAGCTGGCGCTGGCCTGGGTCCTGGCCCAGGGTGAAACCATCGTGCCCATCTTCGGGACAAAGAGAAGGCTCTATCTGGAGGAAAACATCGGAGCGCTCAATGTGAACCTGACCGCAGCGGACCTCAAACGGCTGGATCAACTCTTTCCCAAAGACGCTGCCGCCGGCCCCCGTTACGGCGAACCCATGATGACCCTTATCAGCAAGGCACCGTGATATCCCACGAATCGTTGCCCTTTTTCAAGCATCTTGAGTGGCACTATTTCTGGTACGTTTTCGTCTTTGCCATGTGGGCTTCTGTGAGATGGCGGTGAATTGCATCCGCTTAGTGGATCTGAGAAGGCGAGACACATCTCGCTTTAGTGGGTAAAGACCTTTTGTGGGTCCTGGAACATAACCACCTGTGATTATGGGAAGCTAGTCCTCGACTTCCACTCCAGAAGCCAAAAGTGCAGGCCCCAGGAGAGTGGTTCGCCTTTTTGAGCGGTGCTGATAGCGAGCACAAGACAAAGGGCTGAACAGCAACAGGTCAGCTTTATGGGGGTCGAAAGAAGATATGCCAAAACACATTTTGAAGAGACAGAGCCTGCCCCGACCGAAATCGAAGCAGGCTCCTTGTGAATCGGTATAAAGCGACGTCTGTTACTTCTTGAAATCCGGTCTCCTTTTTTCCAGAAACGCCGAAATGCCTTCTCGAGCCGCATCCGTACAGGCGATTTCCGCATTCCCCTCATAACCCATTTCGAGCGCCTGATCAAAGGTAGCCGCTGCTGCGCCCGCTTTAATCGTCTTGATGATGATGGACACAGCCTCTTTGCTGAGCACCTGCTTTCCTGCCATGGGAGGATCAGGAATCGAGAAGTCGGGGATCTCCACTTTCCCGTCCGGAATTCTCTTCACCTTGCCCTGGAGGTTCTTGACCTCCTCCACTGCCGCCTTGATGAGATCGGGAATATCGTCCACGAGCTTGGACACCATGCCGATCTCCAGGGCTTCCTTGGCATTAATGGGCCTGGCCACACAGATCATCTCATGGAAAAGCTTGGCTCCCTGGGGCCACTTGCGGTAGGGCACAATGCAGCCGCCGATGCCCGGGAGAATTCCGAGGGTGATTTCCGGAAACTGGAAGAAAGCGTTCTTGGTGGCCACCATGCCGTGGCACCGAAGAGCAATTTCAAACCCGCCACCCAAGGCCATGCCGTTGATGGCCGCCACCACCGGCTTTTGCATCTTGTCCATAAAGAGCTGCACTTCCGCACAATCCTTCGCATATTTCGCCGCAGCCTCTTTGTTCCCTAAAGTCTGAGGAAACTTCCCGATGTCCGCACCGGCCGAGAAGGCTCTGTTCCCGTAACCGGTGATGACAAACCCTTTGATCGCCGGGTCGTTTGCATACTTCTTGAGAACGCCCAGAATCTCGTTGTTGATCTCGTCGCTGATGGCATTGAGCGCCTCAGGCCGTCTCAAGGTGATCACGACAACCCCGTCGATCTCGTCAACCAGAAGGAATCGATTGAAAGCCTGGTAGAACGAAAACGCCTTTTTCGGCTGAGGATACCCGGGTCTGTCTTCGGCGAATTTCTTCAATATCCGGCCGACCTCGGCTTCCCCCAGGTCCCTCATGGTGTCCAGAGGACCTTTCTTGAAACCCAGGGCGATCTGGCACCCGTAGTTCAGGTCACCCAGCGTGCCGATCCCCCGATCCACAATGTCGAAGGACTGGGAGAAAAGAATGCCCAGCATCCGATCCCTTACCTTCTTTTTCACATCCTCAGGCACATCCACTTTGGAGCCGGGGCGTTTCGTGAGCCACCGGTCCACAGAGGAGAAGATGGGAGCCGGCTTGTAGTGCGCGCCTTCCTCCATCTGGAGGGTATTGGTTTCCGTGATGATCGGGTTGCCGTTCGCCATGTTCAAAACAAAGAAGGGGCCTCCGCCCACAAACTCCTCGGTCACCTTGTCGATCTGGCTCGCCGTGGCATAAGGCAGAAGGTAGGCCGCATCATTGCACCAGTTGTCAAAGACGCGGTCCAGCATGAAGCAAATGACGTTGTCCGTGATAATCGGCACCTTCCCTGTCTGGCCGAAGAACCAGAAGAGGTAGTCCACCGTCTCCTGACTCGACTCCTGCCACCGAATCACTTCGACGGGCAGGGAGCGCCACGCAGGGGCAAAGAAGTGCGTGATGGTCGTCCTCTCCGGAGTTTTCATCTTGTTGAAAATCCTGTCTGCCGGGATGGAGCTGGTGTTCGAGGTGATGATCGTTTCCGGGCGAACGATGCCTTCCACGGTCTCAAAGATCTTCTGCTTGAGGGAAATGTTTTCCGTGGCCGCTTCAATCACCAGGTCGCAGTTCTTGATCTCTTTGTAGTCCATGGTGTAGATAATGTTGGCGAGGACTTCCTTGGCCTTGTCCTCTTTCATCTTCCTGTTCTCCACCGCCTTCTTCGCATAGCCCTCGAAGCGCTTCTGAGCGTTCTTGAGCGGCTCCTCCACCACATCCACGAGATAGAGCGTGATATTGGGAAGCGCGGTCTTGATGTAGTAGCCGATGTCCGGGCCGATGGTTCCAGCGCCGATCATGGCCACTTCCTTGGGCATGGAGCGGGAAGGTACGATGAACAGAGGGTTGTGCCCGGTGGGGTAGAGTTTCTTCTCCTGATCCATAGGTTGTTCTCCTTTTATAAGTAAACTGCCGTCGGCTGGAGCCGACAGCTTGAGGGACAAAGGGACAGAGGGGCAAAGGCACAAAGTCATGCCATTCTTTGCATTGCTCTCCGCTTTGTGCCTATGTGCCTTTGCAACTTTGTGCCTGCATGGTGGTCAAAAAAAACCACAACGGAACGCTTCGCATGAAGGCGGAGAAGTCGGAGCGGATGTATTATGCTCTCATAGATCTGCGCAATTCGTCGGTGGCTGCAAGATCTATCTTCATGGTCGCAGGGTCGATGACCACGCCGTAATCCTCTTTTGCCTTCTCCAGGCTCACATAGCCCTGGATCACATCTTCCTGCACCATCTCCGGGTCGCGATCCAGCGGGTCTCCGAATCCCCCGCCGCCTGCAGCATCCATAACGATCCCATCCCCTGGTTTCATCCGGGTGAGCCCAAAAGGATTCCCTGGCTGACCGCTCACCAGGAACTGGGCTTTGGCTCCGTGTTTGCCGCCGAAAAGTCCCTCCGGAGGATAGCGGTATCTTCCGGACTGGATTCCGAGATTCACCGGCGACATGGGAGCATACTCGTCATCGGGAATTCTGAAAACAACCCGGCGACCCAAGCCCCCTTTCATCTTGCCGGCACCGCCCGAGTCGGCGAGGAGTTCCCGCTTTTCCACAATGAGAGGGGTGTCGCTCTCGAATATTTCCACGGGGGTGTTCGCGCCGTTGGCAGGGAAGATGGAGACATAATGGCCGTCCGTTGATGCGCTCGCGCCCATGCCCCCTCCCCGGATGATCACGGAATGCCATGGCTTTCCGTCTTTCCTTCTCCCGTAGAAAACATTCATCGTTGCCGGCGTGCCCCCGCTTGCTGCAATCACCTGATTGGGAACCGCCTTGGCCAGAGCCCGGTAAATGATCTCGGTCATGAAGTGACCGATCTGCATCCGAGCAGCCACAGCCGCAGGAAACTTGCAGTTCACCACGGTGCCTTCCGGTATCTTCAACGTAATGGGCCTTGCGCAGCCATCGTTGTTGGGGATGTAGGGATCGAACATGCTCTTCACGGCCATGTGGACATACGCATAGGTGAAGTTGTAGACAACGTTTCCACCCCAATCCACCTGGGGAGACGATCCGTCCAGGTCCACGAGGATATCGCTTCCCTTCACCTCGATCGCGGCCTTGATGACGATGTCCGGCCTGCCTTCCATCTGCTCCACGATGCCCTCTGCCCTGTAGATCCCGTCAGGTATCTTTTCGATGGATTCCCTCATGCTTTTCTCTGTTCTGCCGATGACCTCGTCCGCCAGGTCATCCAGGTTATCCATCTCGTTGTCCTGGAGCATCTGGCAGATCTTCTCCGCACACACATGGTTGGCTGCGATCTGGGATCGGATGTCCCCGATCACTTCGTCAGGAGTCCGCACGTTCCAGCGAATCATGTCCAGTACCGATTCATTGAGCACGCCGGCGTCATAGAGCTTGACCAGAGGGATGAATAACCCTTCTTCAAAGACCTCGTGATTGTCCGAAGAAACACGGCCTCCGATATCCGAGTGATGAAACACGCAGGCCGTGAAGGCCACTGTCTTTCCCTTGTAGAAGATGGGGCTCATGACGCACACGTCATTGAGATGGCCGGCCAGAGCCCAGGGATCGTTGGTGATGAAAACATCCCCGGGCTTGTAGCTGCCCGCGGGAAGTTGAGTGACGAGATTCTTGATCCCGAGAGCCATGGCTCCGGACTGCCCCGGTGTGGCAAACGAGCCCTGTGCCAGTTCCCGGCCTTTGCGATCCGTGAACATGCAGGTGTAATCGTGAGCATCCCTCAAGAGGCTCGAAAAGGCCGTCCTCGCCACCGTGGTATCCGCTTCGTCCACTACGGAGATCAGTCTTCGCCAGAGGATTTCAAGCGTGATCGGGTCGAACTTGCGTGCCATACCTTGCTCCTTGTTTCATTGTCGCCACTCGCTCCCCTTGCGGATCGCGAGTACCACATTGCACATGTTTGTCTCATGTCATTTCGACCGAAGGGAGAAATCTTCCGCAAGATCATTCAAGATTTCTCAGTCGCTCTGCTCCTTCGAAATGACAAGACAGCCGGCAGAACGTAGCGATAGGTGCTAGATCAAGTTGGCTTAGGGTCTTCGATCCTACTCCTTATGCCTCGCTATCGTTTATGCTTTACAGCCTTAGATTTTCTTGCATTGGGCTTTGCGCTTTTGACTTTAGCCTTGGGTTTTGCCGCCTTCGACTTCGGTTTTGCAGCTTTCACTTTTCTCGAAACAGCCTGGCTCTTCTTGGCCTGCTTCGCTTTGCTCTTCACCTCTCTGAGCGTGACCTTTGACGCTTTCGCCTTGGCCTTTGATTTCTTAATTGCAGTTTTCTTGCCTTGTGCCGTGCCCAGTTCCACCCACAGAAACCCATAGTCGTCCACAGAAACCGTCGTATCCTCGCCGACGATCAACGTGGACTCCTTCTCTTCAATGATCGCAGGGCCTCTGAACCTCGCATTCGGGAAAAGCTTGTATCGGTCATACACCGTGTAGGGAATGAAATCCTTTGCAATCCCTGAATAGGCAGGGCGCTGACCTTTGACCGCCGCCTTGAGCGACTGGCCTTTCTTGTCGAGCCTCGAGAACTTGAAAAGCCTTTCAGGAAGACTGGCTCTCACTTTGAAGTTGATGAATTCCACGGCTGAGTCGGGATAGGTTCTCCCGTAGAGCTTCTCATAAATCTGATCGAACTTTTTCCTGATTTCTTCCCTCTTCAGCCTGGTGAAGTCTCTTTCCGCGACGGGCACGTTCGTCTCGGATCCCTGCCCCACAAATCGCATATCCAGGGATCTCTCGAAGCGGACCGCCTCATCCTTGCCGGCTTTCTTGAGAGTCTTCTCTCCATCGCCTTCCAGTTCCCGGAAGATCTTTTCAATGGCTGCAAAGTCCGCATCCGCCAGGGACACCTTGTGGCTCCTCACAAGGTCGAACGCTCTGGGCGCGGTGAAGAACCCAAGAGCCGATCCGACTCCTGCATTGGGCGGCACAATGAGCCTTGGGGCTCCCAGTTTCTTGGCAAGGCCATAGGCATGCACCGGCCCTGCGCCGCCGAAAGCAGCGACCGTGACGATCTTTGGATTTCCTCCCTTTTCGGCGATGTGTGTTTTCGCGGCAGCCGCCATGGTCTCGTTGATGAGGTCATGAATTCCCCAGATGGCCTGGACAAAGGTGACTCCCAGAGGCTTGGCGATCTTCTCCATCACGCCCTTCTTTGCAGCCTCCTTGTCGAGCTTCATCTCGCCGCCCAGGAAGTAGTTCTCGTCGAGATATCCCAGCAGGAGATCCGCATCGGTCACGCACGGATCTTGTCCGCCTCTTGCGTAGCAGATCGGCCCAGGGTCTGCACTCGAGCTTTCAGGGCCGACCTGGAGCGTTCCCAGTTTACTCACCCTCGCAATGCTTCCCCCGCCCGCTCCGATCTCCATCAAGTCCACCACGGGCACCTGGATAGTGAGCCCGCTTCCCTTCATGAAACGCTGGACCCGTCCCACCTCGAAGGTGGGCACAACGCCCGCTACTCCCCGCTGGATCAGGCAGGACTTGGCCGTGGTGCCGCCCATGTCAAAGCAGAACATGTCCGGAAGGTTAAACATCTTGCCGTAGTACTGGCCGGCGATCACCGCCGCGGTCGGGCCGGACTCGATGATTCTCACGGGAAACTGGGCTGCCGTATCCACGGAAGTGATGCCGCCGCTGGAGAGCATGATGAACAGCTTTCCCTTGCAGCCGATGGATTCCAGCCTGCCGGAGAGCCTGGCCAGATAGCTTCCGGTCAGCGGCTTGACATACGCGTTGGTGACCGTCGTACTGGTTCGTTCATATTCCCGGATCTGCGGAAGCACATGATAGGAGATGGAGATGGAAACATGGGGCGCCTCCTTCTCAATGATCTCCTTGATCATGAGCTCGTGGGTCGGGTTCTCAAAGGAATTGAGGAGGCAAACGGCAATGGACTCCACCCCCATTCCCACGAGGGCACGCACCACCTGCTTCGCGTCCTCCGGATCCAGAGGTTTGAGGATCGTTCCATCGCTGCGGACCCTTTCGTCCACTTCGAGACGGTATTGTCGCGGGACCAGGGGTTTTGGATATTCCGAAAAAATATCATACGGGGCATACCGGATCTCCCGGCCGAGCTCCAGGACATCCCTGAAGCCCTTGGTGGTGATCAGCCCGGTTCTTGCGCCCTTTCTCTCGATGATGGAGTTGATGACCAGGGTGGTGCCGTGAATCACTTCATCCATCTTCTGCACAAACCCGGGCACCTTGACCTCCAGTTCGCGTATGCCCTGCTCCACGGCATCCGACGGGTCCTTGGGAGTGGTCAGGCACTTGTTGATCGTCAGTTCGCCGGTTTGGTCGTTGAGCAACACAAAGTCGGTAAAGGTTCCGCCGATGTCACAGCCGAGACGGTAGTATCTTTCGCTCATATCTCGCTCCGAAGTAACGCGTTCCTGAAATCAAGATGTTTTTCTTGCGCTCAGTGGTGCAAGGTTAAAGGCGCAGGGTGCAAGGGAAAACACCTAAAAGAGCCTGTCCGACACCTCGTCTCCCCTCCCCTTGCGGGAGGGGATTAAGGGGAGGGGGAGGGGAATTTTAGGTTGTCGGACACCCTCAGACTCCTTGTTTTCTTCTTGGGCCGTGTGCCGTGCACCTTGTACCGTGCACCGTTTACTGCTTTTCCTTGATCGCCTTCAGCACCCGTTCCGGGGTCATGGGCAGTTCCTTGATCCTGACGCCGATCGCGTCGCAGATGGCATTCGCGATGGCAGGGGCGGAAGGCACCAGGCCCGGCTCTCCGATTCCTTTGGCTCCGAAAGGACCGGCCTCGTCGTTGGTCTCGATGATGACCGCCTCAATGGGAATCACGTCCTTGGCCGTGAGCATCTTGTAGTCCCTGAAGTTGGGGTTCATGACCTCGCCCTTTTCCAGGATCAGACGCTCGGTCAGCGCATAGCCGACACCCATGGCGGTTCCGCCATAGACCTGTCCTTCCAGAAGCATGGGGTTGATGGCCCGGCCTACGTCATGGGCTGCCACATACTTGAGGATCTTCACTTTACCCGTCTCTTTGTCCACCTGGACCTCCACGCCGTGAGCTCCGTAAGCGTAGGCCTTGGAGAGATTCCCCTTGAATTCCCTGTCCAGGTTTTCATTGTCCGGATCATAGAAGGCCTCCGCCATGATCATGGTCCCGTCCTTTTCGTAATGGGCGCCCCGCAGGATTTTGGAGAGGGCGATCTTCTTTTCAGGTTCCTTGATGGAGTAAACCATCCTCTCTTTGATCACCAGGTTCTTGGGGTCAGAATCCAGCTTCATCTCGTGCTTGTTTCCCTGCTTGTCTTTCCACCGATCCACGAATCCTGCCGCGAGATTGAGGATCCTCTCCTTGACCCTCCTGGAGGCCATGACCGCCGAGTTACCTGCCACAAACGTGGTCCGGCTGGCGTGGGCGCCCACATCCCAGGGGCAAACATCCGTATCCCTGTCAAGGATGTTCACATCCTCAGGAAGGACCCCCATCTCCTCGGCCACCATTTGAGCGATGACCGTGTCCGCACCCTGGCCCATGTCCGTGGCTCCGGTGAACACGTCCACCGCACCGAAGTCATCTACCTTCACAATGGTCCCGCAGCCGTCGGACTTGTAAACCCTCGCTCCTCCGCCCACGTGGATGAGAGAAGCCATGCCGATACCTCGTCCTTCAACCTTCGGTCCCTTTTTCTTGCTCGCCCAGTCAAGCCGCTTGGACACTTCCTGGATGCACTCTTTGAGCCCGCACGTCGTTATCTTAAAACGCTGCGGAGTCACTTCGCCGGGCTCATTGGCGTTGCGCATCCTGAATTCCAGGGGATCGATCCCTGCGGCTTGAGCCAGCTGCTCCATGTTGGATTCAATGGCAAACGTGGCCTGAGGATTGCCGTAGCCCCTCATCGCCTGGGACCAGGTGTTGTTGGTGTAAACGCATTTCGCCTCGTAGCGGACATTGGGAACCTTGTAGAGCGACGAGATGGGCATCATCATGACCGAGGGAGTCGTCGCTCCCCAGGACGTGTAGGCGCCGTTGTCCAGAATCATGGAAATGTCCCTGAAGGTGAGCTTGCCCTCCTTGTCGCACCCCTGGGCAATCCGGACAATCGCCGGCTGCCTTGTGGAAGTGAAACGGAACTCCTCCTCTCGCGTTTTCTGGATCTTGACCGGCTTTCGAGTCACGTAGGCCAGCAGGATCGCGATGTACTCAAACCCGTAGGTGTCCAGCTTGCTGCCGAACCCGCCGCCGATGGTGGGCTTGATGAGCCTGACCTTGGCGTCCGGAAGGCCCATCACCTTCAAGGCGTCCTTGAAATCCCTCTGGGCAAGGGAAGGAATCT
Organism: uncultured Desulfobacteraceae bacterium; assembly: GCA_964580575.1. Classification (GTDB taxonomy): domain Bacteria; phylum Desulfobacterota; class DSM-4660; order Desulfatiglandales; family HGW-15; genus CAVPDE01. Next base: position 17,235 of record CAZOLJ010000034.1, on the reverse strand, counting down.
GGGTGTTCCGGTACGTGGTGAGGTTGTTCCGGAGGTCAAAATCCGCAATGATCCCTTCTGTGCCCAGGCAGCAGTGGGTCACCCAGGTCACCTCGAACCGATCCTCCGCCACAAAAGCCGAAGCTTTCCTGGCTTCCTCCACGTCGCCGGCCACGAGATTCCAAGGGATTTTGAGAATATTGCTCTTGTTCTCTTCATGAATCAGCGGGGCATCCGGCTTCATCGCCTCAACAGGATCAAAGACACCCGGCAGAGCCTCATACTCCACTTCGATGAGGTGAAGCGCTTCCTCCGCAATATCGGGGTCTGTGGCCGCGACAGCCGCGAGCTCATCCCTGTAGGATCTCACTTTCCCAGACTTCAGCACGGGCTGGTCCTTGATGAATCCGTATCGGATTTGAGGAACGTTTTCCGCTGTGATCACCGCTCGCACCCCCAGAAGCTTCTTCGCCTTCGAGGTGTCGATGCGAACGATTCTGGCGTGAGGATATTTGCTCCGGAGGATCTTGCCATAAAGCATTCCAGGCACTTTCAGATCCTGGATGTAGGCCGCCCTGCCGGTCACTTTGTCAACGGCATCTCTCTTCGGAATCCTCTTTCCAACACTGCTCAATGTCTCCATGGTGACCTCCGTCATTCTCTATTCTGCCTTTCTCGGCCTCATTTCCCCTTTGGTGGTGATGGCGTGGCTTGCCGCTTTGACCGCGTCGACAATCTGGACATAGCCCGTGCAGCGGCAGAAGTTGCCTGCCAGGGCATGGCGGATCTCCTCTTCCGTGGGATTCGGATTCTCGTCCAGAAGGGCCTTGGCAGACATGATCATGCCCGGCGTGCAATATCCGCACTGAACCGCCCCCTGCTCGATGAAAGCCGTCTGCAGAGGATGGAGCTCGCCCGAAGCTTTGGCCAGGCCTTCGATGGTGGTCACAGTGGCTCCATCGATTTCCACGGCCGGGAAAAGGCAGGCGTTGACGGCTTTCCCGTTCACCAGCACCGTGCAGGCGCCGCACTCCCCGCTTCCACAGCCGTATTTGGTCCCGGCCATCTCCAGCTCTTCCCTGAGCAGCTCAAGGAGCGTCCAGAAGGGGTCCACCTCTATTTCCATTCTGTTCCCGTTCAACACAAAAGAAATCTCCTTCTTCATCGGATCACCTCCTATCGTGCTCTTTCCATGGCGAGGCGCGCCATGCGCGGGACAAGGACTTCCACCATTTCCCTGCGATACCAAGCCTCTCCGCGTATGCTGTCTCTGGCCTTGCACTCCTCGGCCGCGGCCTTGCCTGCCTTGAGGAGGACGTCCTCCGTGACTTTTTGGCCTTTGAGAATCGCCTCCCCGTTTCTCGCTCGCATGGGCGTGGGCGCCAAGACCCCCAGTCCGATTCTCGCTCCGGTGCAGGTGGCCAAGTCCTCGGCAAAGGACAGAAGCACCGCCACTCCCAGAAGCGGAAGCTCCATGGCTTCCCGCCGCGTGTGCTTCACATAGGCCGCTCCTGTGCGCGGAGGAAGTTTGGGGATCACGAACTCCAAGAGAATTTCGCCCGGCTCGAGCAGCGTCTGCCCCGGACCGATGTAGAGGTCCAGCAGGGCCATGCTTCTTTCCCCCTTCGGTCCCCGGATCCGGACCTGAGCCCCGAGGGTGATCAACGGAATGGCGCCGTCGGCCGAAGGGACCGCGTTCACGATGTTGCCGCCGATGGTGGCCACATTCCGGATCTGCACGGAACCGATGTTCGTCACCGCGTCCATGAGAATCGGGAACTCCTTCCGGATGACCGGAGAGAGCTCCAGCATCCGGTGAGTCACCAGAGAGCCGATTCGCAGCTCCCCTTCCTTGTAGGTGATCTGATCAAGGCCCTGAACTCGCCTCAATGAGACCAGGACCTGAGGGGTGATCTTCCCCTCCTTGATCTTGACCATCACATCCGTGCCTCCGGCAACGAATTTCGCCCTTTCTCCACGGCTCACCAGGAGAGAAATAGCCTCGTCAATGGTCGAGGGCATGAGGTATTCAAACTTGCTCACGGTTCTTCTCCTTTTAAAGAAATTTGCCAATTCTAGAATTCTGGAATTCCGGGATTCTGGGATTTAGGAATTGGCGAATTGAAAACCTTACACAACAGCCTTCCTCCTCAATTCCAGAATCCCTCAATTCCTCAATTCGCAATTGCTTTCTTCCCTGTTTAGAATTCTCTGTTATCAAAAACCCTCTTGCTCTTCCTTTCCGATCTCGGCAAGCTCCCGTAGTCCACGATTTCGACGCCGGCGCTCACCAAAACCTGCTTCTTGACTTGTTCGCCGACTTTCTTGCTCAGCGCCGGGTCTTTTTCCTTGCCGACTCCCTGATCCCGCTCCACCTTGATGGTCATGTAGTCTTTGCCGTCTTCTTTTCGGTCAAGGATGATCTGGTACTCGCTCCCAATGCCCGGCATCCCGGAGAGAATGTGATCGATCTGCCCGGGGTAAATGTTCACCGCCCGGAAGATGATCATGTCGTCGGACCGGCCCAGCAGCCGATCGTGTCTTGGAAGGATGGACCCGCACGGGCACCTTCCCGGAATGAGCCTTGTGAGGTCCCGGGTTCTGTAACGGATGAGCGGGGCCGCCTCTTTCCTGAGAGTGGTCACCACCATTTCGCCCGTCTCTCCTTCGGGGACAGGCTTGAGCGTCTCAGGGTCCAGGATTTCCAGGATGTAGTAGTCCGCCCAGTAATGAATCCCTGTGTGGTAGACGCAGTCCAGCCCTGTTCCAGGACCGTAGAGCTCCGTCATCCCGGGGATGTCGAACAGATGATCCAGGCTGAGAATTTCCTTGATGCGGCTCCTCATGGCATCGCTGGACCTCTCAGATCCGAAAATCATTTTCTTGAGATGAATCTGATCTTTGATGCCCCGTTTGAGCACCTCTTCGGCCATGAGAAGACCCATGGACGCGGTACAGCACATGGCCGTGGTCTTCATGTCCACAAGAAACTGGCACTGCATGTCCAGGTTTCCCGGGCCTGCAGGAATCGCCATGGCGCCGAAGCGCTCGCACCCCAGCTGAAAGCCCACCCCCGCGGTCCACACGCCGTACCCCACCGCGATCTGCACTCTGTCTTCTTGCGTCAGACCCGCCATTTCATAGCAGCGGGCAAAAAAGTCGGCCCAGTCATTGATGTCTTTCTGGGTGTAGGCAAGGACCTTCCTTTTCCCTGTGGTTCCCGACGAAGCGTGAATCCTCACCACCTTCTCAAAAGGAACCGAGAGAAGAGGAAAAGGGTACCCCTCCTGGAGATCCTTGGACGTTGTAAAGGGGAGTTTCTGAAGGTCCTTGAGGGAGCGAATGTCCTTGGGCTTTACGCCAGCCTCCTCCAGTCTTTTCCGGTAAAAGGCTGATCCGCGATAGGCATGGTTCACCGTCCATTTCAGCCCTTTGAGCTGAAGTTCCGCAAGTTCCTTTTTCGTTTTGATTTTAGGCATGAAGCTTTTTGACATAATCGCTATCGCCTCCTTGTCCATCAAACTCATCTCAATAGACACTGTAATCTTTTAGCTTTTTGAAATTGAATGCTGATGGCTGAGGCCATGGGGGTCTCTCTAAAGACTGAAAACGAAGATTGATCGGGAAAAACCATGAAGGTAAGGGGTAGCAAAGGCGGGCGGCGAGGTTTCACCGGCACCTCCGTGCAGAGTTTTCGATGGCAAATTCCCCAGTAGCCTTCCGCCCGCCTCCCCCACGGTCTAAAGCCGGACGCTGTGGTGTGGCTACTTCGTTTTTCAGTTTTTAGAGAGACCCCCATGGCCTTTGCTCCTTACCATTTCAAAAAGCTAAAACGTTACTGAGCGCCTTGTCACTTCACAAGGTCCGAAAGAACCAGAACCGTCCAATAGGGCGAAAGCATCAAAATCGCCATGGAGATGATGTAGGCAGGAATATAGTACAGAGCCCCCCGGAACACCGTCCCAAGGGGAATGTCTTTTGCCATCCCTGCAACGATGTAGCAGCAAATCCCTATGGGCGGCATGATCGCACCCATGGTGGTGACAATGCAGACCACCTGGCCGAACCAGATGGGGTCATAGCCCATAGCCGTGACCAGAGGGAAAAAGATGGGCAGCGAAATCAGGAGAAAGGCCAGGGCGTCCATCACACAGCCGCCGATGATGTAGCAGATGAGAATCAGCCACAGGAGAACCCAGTTGGGCAGATCCAGGGTGCTGATCCAGGAGGCCGCCTCAAAGGGCAACCGGGTGATCGCAAGGAATCGTCCGAAGACCGTAGCCCCTGCCACAATCATGAAGACCAGGCAGGAGATGCGAAGGGTGTCTCCGATGGAGGCCATGAAGCCTTTCCACGTGAGCTTTCTCCGGATCAAACAGATCGCAAGGCCAAGGGCACAGCTGGCGGCGGCCGCCTCGGTCGCCGTCACAACCCCGGTAAAAAGAGCATACATGATAATCGTAAAGAGAATCAGAATATCGATGATCTCCGGAAGGGCTCTCATTCTCTCGGACCAGGTGCTCTTCGGTCCTTTAGGTCCCCATTCCGGATGACGCAAACAGATGTACATCACGGTCGCGGCGATCAGCAGGGTGAGAATCGCACTGGGAATGACATTTCCGAAAAAGAGCTTTCCGATGGATTGCCCTGTGTAGAGTCCGTACACCACCAGAACAATGCTGGGAGGAATCAACACCCCCAGCGTGGCGCCTGCCGCCACGGATCCCGCATTGACCATGGGGTGATACTTGTACTTCTTCATTTCCGGTATGGCGACGCTGCTCATGGTGGCAGCGGTTGCCGTATTCGATCCGCTGATGGCGGAAAAGGCCGCGCAAGCCATGATCGTGGTGATGGCCAGTCCACCCCGGTAGTGACCGAACCACTTGTGGGTCGCATAGTAGAGGCTGTTGTTGTACCCTCCGTAGTGGACAAACTCTCCCACCAGGATGAACATGGGGATCACGGTGAGACCGTAGTTTGAAAAGATGTTCCACAAATCAGGGCCGATCATCCCCAGAGCAGCCTTAAAGGACGTGACATAACTGACTCCCAGAAAGCCTACGATCATCATGGTGAAGGCCGCAGGAAGCCTGAGCACAAACAACACGGCAAACATCACGAAAATACCGATCACTCCGACGATGGGCCCGCTCATGATGCCGTGTTACCCCCTTTCTTCAGAACTGCATGGAGAAAATCAAGGAGCAGGGTCAGGCAGAGGAAAGCAAAACCCGCAGCCACTGCGTAGATAAAGGGATAGTAAGCGATCTTGAGGGTCTCGGACACTTCTCCCGAACCGGCGATCCTTATGCCCCATCTGAAGATCACCCAGGAGATGAGCGCAAAGAACACCATCCCTATGAAGTAACTGATTCCGTCAAGGACCTTCTTGACTCCCTCACTGAAGGTCTCTGTCAGAATGTCCACCACAATATGGCTCTTCTTCCTCTGCGTGTAACCCAGCGCAAAAGCGGTGACCACAGCCCCTAGAAAGGTGACGAGTTCGTAGGCTCCGCGATAGGGCATCCCGAAGACCCTGAAGCACACATTGCCTGTGGCCAGGGCCATGAGGGCCAGAACCGCCACCCCGCCCAGAACCACGAAGGCCTTGTCAAGGAGGTCGCGTATTTTTTCAAGAACTTCCATGAAAGTTTCCTCTTTTTCCGGCACTCGCCTTACCCCTCTTCTATCCCCTTCCTCCCCCGCAAGCGCGCTTCGGGAGAGGAGGGAATAGAGGGATGGGTGTGCTTGAGCAGGAGATCCGTTGCGCCGTTACTTGAACTCCTTCTCGTGCTTGTCCTTCAGAGCGAGCGCGTCTTTGACAATTTGATCGCCCGGCAGCCCCGCTGCAGTCACCCTCTTCACGTAATCAGAAATAATGGGCGCCAGCATTTTGGGGATTTCTGCTTTCTCGTTGGCCGGGAGCTCAAAGATTTGGAGGTTGTATTTCTCTTTGGACCATTTCACCGCCTCCAGCACATGGTTGTCCACATACGTGCCGGTCCACAGGGCCTGATCGATTCGCAGATCGTCGAACACCTTCTTCACATCCGCAGGCAAGGATTCCCATTTCTGCTTGTTCATGACCACAGCAAAGGTCACCACCCACAGGTTGGCGATGGTGGCGTTGGGGGTGTAGGCTGCGTAGTTGAAGTCCTTGAGCACTTCCATGGAAGAGACGTGGCCTTTGACCACCCCCTTCTGGAGCGCTTCCGGGGTGTCGGACTGGGGCATGGCGACGGGTATTCCGCCCAGGAGCTTGATGATGTCCGCCTGGGTTCCTCCCACTCTCAGCTCCATTCCCTTCATATCTGCAAGGGTTTTGACCGGGGTCTTGGTCATGATGTTCGCAGGCGGACAGGTGAAAAGTGTTATGATTTTGACCTGCTCAAATTCCTTAGGTTTGTACTTGTCGATGAGGTCGTAAAGGGCCATGCTGGCCGCTCTGGCGCTGGAGAATCCCAGGGGCAGGTCAATCGCTTCCGAGACGGGAAACCGGCCCGGCTGATAGCTCATGGCAAAGTTGCCGATGTCGGCCGTCCCTGCTATGACCCCGTCGAAAATGTTCTTGGCAGGCAGCAGGGTTCCGCCCGGGAAGGTTTGCACTTTCACTTTTCCCTTGGTCCTGTCTCCCACCTCTTTGGCCCAGCGCTCCATCTGGACGCAGGGGAAGGTGGGCGCAGGCGGGAAGTTGGCATAGGTGAGTTTGATTTCCTGTCCGAATGTGACCGGCGGTGACACTGCCGCAAACATCGCTGCAACGAAAAATCCGACCATCAAAAACGCTACCTTTCGTGTCATCTAAGCACCTCCTTTTGGGTTAAAGGCTTGGTTCATCCGTCCCCGACCGTAGAGTTCTCTTCACCTCACCTCCTTTCTCGTTATGGCAAGTGGCAGGTTGCAAGTTGCTTGTTGGAATTCACTATGCCTGCTTGCATTACTCCTCATGTCATTTCGAAGGAGCAAAGCGACTGAGAAATCTTTGATCGGTTCCAGGAAAGATTTCTCCCTTCGGTCGAAATGACAAGGAAATAATTTCGTTTACAATTCTAACCGGGTATTCCTTCCGGTCTTCCCTTGCCTTCCTACATGCGACCTGCAACTCGCAACAGGCGGCTCTAGAAAATGCTGGGCTCCTTGTGTTCTCCGAAAACCTGGCGGAACACATTGGCCATCTCGCCCACTGTGGCGTAAGCTTTGCAGCAGTTCACCAGGTAAGGCATCACGTTCTTTTTCTCCGAAGCGGACGTCTCAAGGGCTTTCAAGCTGTCCTTGACCGCTTTGTTGTCCCTGGTGCGCTTGAGTGCTTTGAGACGACTGATTTGCTCCTGCGCCCAGGACTCGTTGTACTCATGGAGTTCCACCTCCATGTCCACGCCCTCCGTGTACTTGTTCACGCCCACCTTGATGACTTTGCCTTCCTGGAGTCTTTTCTCGTACTCGTAGGCCTGTCGAGCCACCTCTCTCTGGACATACCCTGAGGCCACCGCCTTGACCATGCCTCCGATTCTTTCCACCTTTTCCATTTCTTCCAGAATCTTCCCTTCCATTTCCTTGGTCAGGGTCTCGATGAAATAGGAACCGGCCAAGGGATCAACCGTGTCTCTCAAGCCGATCTCGTCCATGAGAATCTGGAAGGTCCGGAGGGAGAGGAGCGCCGCCCTCTCCGTGGGAATCGTGTAGGCTTCATCAAAGGAGCAAAGGGCCGTGGTTTGCGCCCCTGAGAGTGCCGCTGCAAGGGCATAGTAGGCGCCTCTCATGATGTTGTTTTCCGGCTGCTGCTTGGTCATGCCTGAGCCGCCGCCTCCAAAGATGCCCCGAAGAAACAGCGCCTTCTTGTCCTGAACGCCGTACCGTTCTCTGAGGAGCTTGGCCCAGAGCTTTCTGGCCGCCCGGAACTTGGCCACCGTCTCCCAGAGGTTGCCGAAGATATTCAGGTTGAACGTGAAACCTCCCACGCATTCCTCGGCCTTGTAGCCCCGCTTCACCACTTCGTCGATGTAGGCGAAAGCGATTTCAAAGGCATAGGAGATTTCCTGGACCGGTGTGCACCCCGACTCCCGGATGTGATAGCCGCACACGGAGACCGGGTTGCACCGGGGGAGCTCTTTCATGGAGTATTCGATCGTGTCCCCGATGAGGCGCACGGCGGGCTCCACCGGATAGATCCACGCGCCTCTTCCCACCATCTCTTTCAGAATGTCGTTCTGGGGCGTGGCGGAAATCTCCTCTTTTTTGTACCCGAATTTCTCCGCCACCGACTGATACATGGCGAGCATGATGGAAGCGACCGCATTGATGGTCAGCCCGGATCCGATTTTGTTCAACTTGATGTCCTTGAAGGCGATCTCAAAATCCTGCAAGGAATCGATCGCCATGCCGACGCGGCCCACTTCTCCCTCGGCCATGGGATCGTCGGAGTCATACCCCATCTGGGTGGGAAGATCAAAAGCCACGTTGAGCCCTGTCTGGCCATGGGCAATCATCAGCTTGAAACGCTCATTGGTCTGCTGAGGCGTCCCGAACCCCGTGTACTGCCGAGTGGTCCAGTTTCGGCTCCGAAATCCCTGGGGATGAATGCTCCGCGTAAAGGGGAATTCTCCCGGCTCTCCCAGATCCTTGGAGTAATCAAAGCCCACCCTCTCAAGGTCTGCTGGCGTGTAAACAGGCTTCACCTTGATTCCGGATTGAAGAATCACTTCCTTGATGGCGTCTTTCTCATCTTTCAGGTATGTAGCAACACCCATGGCAGCCCTCTCTTATTTGTCATCGATCCTCGACCATTGATCACTGAATACTCGGCAACCTCGCAATAGCCCTTGTCTCTATTGGCCGTCAGCTGACGACTCGGCACTCCGTCCTCATTGCTTATCACTGACTTCAATGCTTCACATTTTCCTTGATGAACTGGCTGATCTCCTCAAACCGCGTCCCTCCCGGAAAGACCCCTTTGACGCCGAGACCTTGCAACACGGGAACATCCTTGGCGGGAATGACCCCTCCCACGACAACGAGAACGTCGCTGATCTCCTCTTTCTTGACGAGGTCCATCAGCTTCCTGCAGATGGGGACGTGGGCCCCGGACATGATCGAAAGGCCGATGACATCCACTCCTTCCTGGACCGCCTGCTTGACAATGCTCGGCACGGTCTGATGAAGGCCCGTGTAAATCACTTCCATTCCGGCTTCCTTGAGGGCGTGGGCCACGACCTTGGCGCCTCGGTCATGGCCGTCCAGCCCAGGTTTTGCCAAAAGCACTCTTGTTTTTCTCTCCGTCATCATAGGATCCTAGCTCCCTGATTGCTTACAGTTCATTGGGTTCTTCTTCCAGCGCTTTCAATACAATCTTCTTTCCCCTTGCAATGTGCTCCTTCACCAGCTTCTCGACCCGGTTGACATCTCTCTGCCTGATGGCCTCCAGCATGTTGCGGTGGTCCTCGTTGCTGGTCTTAGCCATGTTGTCCATTTTCAAGAGGATTCTTCTGAACCGGAAGATCTGATCCCGCTGATCGTTGATGAGCTTGATCAGCTTCGGGCTCCGGCTCAGCGCATAGAAGAGGTTGTGAAACTCCGTATTGATCTTCGGCAGTTCCTCTAACCGGCCTTTCCCCAGGCAAACCTGAAACTCCCTGATCTTCTCCTCCAGGGGAATGAGATCTTCTTCCCTGTGACTAAGGGCTGCCAATCTTGCAGCGTAGCTTTCCAGAACGCACCGTATTCCAAAGGTCTCCTCAATGTCTTCCCGACTCAAATGAACCACTGTGAATCCGCCGTGAGGGAGCTTGCGGAGAAGGCCTTCCCTCTCCAGCTTGTGAATGGCTTCCCTCACAGGAGTCCGGCTGATGTCCAGGACTCCGGCGATGCGGCTTTCCACCAGCCGGTCTCCCGGCGCCACATCCCCTCGAATGATGGCCTGCCTCAGGTTCTCGAACACGTGTTCCCCGAGAGATTTCCTGTCTGGCATGGCTCCCAGAGGGGTCAGGTCCGGCCCTCTCATTTCTATTTCTCTTCTTACACCCATAGGATCAGAGCCCTGCCCAGCGAGCAATGTTGGGCAGGAGAACTTCGTGCGTTCCGCCTCCGTACAGCAGGAAACGGTTGTCCCTGTAGTAGCGCTGAGCGGTGTATTCCATGGAATATCCGTAGGCGCCGAATATCCGGGTGGCGTAATCGCCGGCTTTGCAGGCTGACTCCGTGGCATAGTACTTGGCCATGCTGGCCTCAGGCAGGCAGGGGATTTTGTTGTCAATCATGTGGGTGGCCTTGTAGGTGAGCAGTCTGGAGGCCTCGAGGTCCACACACATTTCCGCCACCTTGGCCTGGATCAGCTGATAGTTGCTGATGGTTTTCCCGAAAGCCACCCTTTCGTGAGCATACTGGATGCAGTCGTGAAGCGCCGCCCGCACCAAACCTACTGCCAAAGCTGCTGTCATGCTTCGGATCTCCGCCAGGATGGCCAGGAGATTGTCCGTGCCTTGGCCCTCCGGGCACAGCATGTGATGAGAGGGAATTCTCACGTCCGTCAGGGCCAGATCACAGATAGGGGTTGTCCTTGTCCCCAGAAGATTGAACGGTTTGCTCACTGAAACCCCGGGCGTATCCCTCGGCACAAAGAAGAAATTGAGCCCTCTCAGCTTCTTTGCTGGATCGGTCTGGCACAGGACCGTGTAGAATGAGGCGACAGGACCATTGGTCACCCAGGTCTTCAACCCGTTCAGCACATATCCGTCAGCCGTCTTGGTAGCCAGAGTGCTCACATTTCCAAGGTCTCCTCCTGCCTCGGGCTCGGTTAGGCAGAAGCAGGCGATCTTCTCTCCCCTCATGGCCGGCAAAAAATACTTCTCATGCATTTCAGGGGTTCCGTAGTGGAAGAGAAAGTTGGTCCCCATCAGGCACTGCATGGCGGTGGTGGCCGCTGCGCTCACCAGGCCTCGGGAAAGCTCTTCGCAGATGATGCAGTAGAGCGTCGTGTTTCCGCCGGATCCCCCCTTGTCTTTGGGGTATCGGATTCCAAACACTCCCATCCTGCCCATCTCCTGGAATACTTCCATGGGAAACTCGCCCTTCTCGTCAATCTCCTGAGCCCTCGGTTTGAGCTCCGTATCCACGAAGCGTGCGATGCTCTTTCTTACCAGTTCCTCAACATTGGATCTCATGCTTCAGCCTCCGCGAGATGGAAACCCCTTCACTTGTTCTTCAGTTTCTCGATCATTTCCGGGACCACATCGTGGAGAGCTCCCACGATTCCCCAATCTGCCACCTGGAAAATGGGCGCTCTCGGATCTTTGTTCACCGCCACGATGTACCGGGAGTTCATCATGCCGGCCCTGTGTTGGATCGCACCGGAAATCCCGCAGGCGACATAGAGCTCGGGCCGAACCGATTGACCGGTCTGGCCCACCTGGCGGTCCGCCGTAATCCACCCTTCCTCAACGGCCACACGGGTTCCTGCCAGCTCTCCTCCCAGAACCGTTGCCAGCTCTTCCAGAATCTTGAATCCGGCAGCATCCCCTACTCCTCGGCCGCCTGCGACAATCACTCTTGCCTCGGACAGGTTGGCCCTCTTCTTTTTTTCTCTCACCAGCTCCAGAACTCTTGTCCCGATCTCCTCTTCTTTGAGGGACGCCTCGTGTTTAACCACCTTTCCCTTTGCGCCCGGTTTTTTGACTGGTTCCATCACACCCGGTCGCACGGTCGCCATTTGGGGACGGGAATATCGGTTGGCGATGGTGGCCATCACGTTGCCGCCAAACGCCGGCCTGGTCTGAAGAAGGATCCCCTCTGCGGGGTCGATGCTGAGCTCCGTGCAGTCCGCCGTGAGCCCCACTTCCACGCGCCGGGAAACTCTCGGGGCCAGATCCCGGCCCAGGTGGGTTGCGCCCATGAGCAGGATGTTGGGCTTGTATTGTTTCACCAGCTCTTCGAGCGCCTGGGTATAGGCGTTGGTTCGAAAATCCTTCAGCGCCTTGTGCTCCGCCAGATAAACCGACTCTGCTCCGTACTCGATGAGGGTTTCGGCCAAGCCGGCAACCCCGTCGCCCAGGAGAACGGCGGATACGTTCTGGCTCAGAGCCGCTCCCAATTCCTGGGCCTTTCCGAGCAGTTCCAGGGAGACCTTGTTGAGATGGCCTTCCCTTTGTTCTGCAAAAACCCAGACGCCTTTCCTATCGCTGAAATCAGGGATCTCCCTGGGCTTCACATCGGTCTGCAGCGCTTTTTCCTTGCACACCTGGAGGCAGGCTCCGCACGAGGTGCACCGATCCTGCACCTGGGCTTTCCCCTCCTTCATCTCAATCGCACCGTAGGGACACGCTCTCACACACCGCTTGCAACCACTGCAAAGATCCACTTCTACCCAAACTGTCATTGGCCTGTCTCCTCTTCCTCAAGTCGCAATTCCTGAACATCCGGTGTTCAGAGCAATTTCTTTTCCCTCAGCTTGCCGGCCAGGGTTTTCACCGCGCTCTTTGCATCCCCCTGGATCATCTCCGTCTGCCTCTGAAGCTTGGGCGCAAAGGTCTTGATCACGTGCGTGAGGGATCCCTCGAGACCCACGTCCCTGGTTTGAACGCCGATGTCTGCCGCATTCCAGGTTTTGATGGGAGCTTTTTCTCTGCAGGCATCGATCAGGCGGCTCACAAAAGGATACCTTGGGGTGTTCATCTCGCCGATGACGGTGAGAAGAGCCGGAAGATCACACTCCACCCGCTCAAACCCATCCTCCAGCCGCCGCTTGACCACAATGCTTTTCTCCCTGATCTCTTCGATACCGATCACGTAGGTCACCTGCGGCACCTTGAGATAATCCGCGACCTGGGGACCGATCTGCGCCGTGTCCCCGTCAATGGCCTGGCGGCCGCACAGGACCAGGTCAAAGGCGCCGATCGTTTCAATAGCCTTACCGAGGGTCGACGACGTCGCCCACGTGTCTGCACCGGCAAAAGCCCTGTCCGTCAGCAGGATTCCCTCGTCCGCGCCCATGCCCATGGCCTCGGACACCGCATCAATGGCTTGCGGAGGTCCCATGGACAGGACGGTCACTTTCGCTTTTGCACTCTCTTTGAGGTGCACCGCTGCTTCCAGGGCATGACGATCGTCCGGATTGATAATGCTCTCAATGCCTTCCCGAATTAGATTCCCTGTTTTGGGGTCCAGCTTCACTTCCGTCGTGTTGGGAACCTGCTTCACAAGTACGATGATCTTCATCCGTTTTTCTCCTCTGAGACCTAGATGACCTTTTTCTCCTTGAGGCGGGCCAGGTCCGCGTCAGAGTAACCGAGCAGTTTTCCGTAAATCTCCTGGTTTTGTTCTCCGAACCTGGGCGGGAACGACATCTGTCGATGGATTTCCTCCAAGTGGGGCGTCATGGTCGGGGGCGGGGCCAGGGTGAGCTTGATCCCCGTCTTCGGATCCGTGGAGTAAACCAGCCTCCGCTCCACAAGGGGATCCACGACCACTTCAGGAATCGTCTTGATCTTGCTGATGGGAAGGGTGATTCGATTGAACAGCTCGATCAGCTCATGGGTGGTGTGCTTCTCGGTAATCGCATTGATCGCCTTGTTGAGGTTCTCCACGTCCTTGATCCTTCCCGCGTTTTTCTCGTACTCCGGCTTGTCCAGGGATTTGAACATGGGCTCGCTCACCAGGGACTTCCACTGCCGGTCATTGCCCACGGCGACGTAGGCAAATCCGTCTTTGGTCTTGTACACGGAGACGGGGCAGAAGAACTCATGGGTATTGCCTCTTCGCGTGATCTTTTTCTTGAAGGTGGAGGTCATGGTGATGGGCACGGTTAGCCAGGACACAGAGGATTCGAACATGGAAAGGTTGATGCAGGAGCCTTCGCCTGTCGCTTGCCGCTTGAACAGCGCTTTCATGAGCTCGCCGTAGCCGTGGACGCTGGTCCCCATGTCCGGCAGAGGAATGCCGAGGACCTGGGGGTCCCCCTTGGCTTCCCCGGTCACTTCCATGAGACCTGATCTAGCCTGCAGAATGGGATCATAGGCCGCCTCGTTGCTGTCCGGCCCGAAACCGGTCATCCCCAGCCAGAGGATGTCCGGCTTCAGTGCTTTCATGGTTTCATAATCAATGCCCAGCTTCTTGTAGTTCCTGGGAAGTTGGTTGGTCGCAAAAATGTCGACCTTGAGCTTCTTGATGAGGCCGTGAAAGATCTTTTGGCCTTCCGGATCCGCCAGATCGAGACTGAGCGCTTTTTTGCCTGCATTGATGCACAGGAAATAGGCATTCATACGGTCTTCGTTGAGGACGTTATCTCCGATCAGTCGGTTGGGATCCCCGTAAACAGGGTGTTCCAGCCTGTAGACCTGCATCCCGTCCTGGGCCAGTCTGAAGGTCAGATAGGGCAGCACCGTTGCTTGTTCCAGGGACAAAATCGTTATGTTCTTGAATACATCCATGGGAGTCCTCCGACAAAAAAAGGGTTGATGAGAGAAGGGTAAATCCTCGCCAACGGGGTCGAGGGAAGAAAGCCAAGGATCGCTCTGACGCAGCTACAAATCAGTTATTTGGCAGCTATTTGTATACGGTATACACCTAGGGCCGTCAAGAGGTTTTTTCAGGCGTTTTTCCTTTCCTTTTCTGGTAGATCTCCACGGCCCGATTGTGCTCGGCCAGGGTTTTTGAGAACTGATGGGACCCGTCATTCCTGGAAACAAAATAGAGATAATCGGTTCTGGCTGGGTCCATTACCGCTTTGATGGATTCGAGGCCGGGGTTGGCGATAGGCCCCGGGGTCAAGCCGTGAACGACATAGGTGTTGTAGGGCGTTTTTTCCGTCAAATCCTTTTTCTTCAAGTCCCCGCCAAAATTCTCTATTCCATAGATGACGGTCGGGTCGCTTTCCAGGCGCATGCCCAGCCTGAGGCGGTTCAAGAACACCGAGGCGATGAGCGGCCGCTCCTCAGGCCGGCCTGTTTCCTTTTCGACAATAGAGGCCAGGGTCACCACCTCCTCGAACTTCATCCCCGTCCCTTGTGACTTGTCCACGAGAGGGCTGACCACTTGCTTGAAACGCTTCACCATGGTGTCGAGGACGGCCAACGTCGGCATTCCCCTGCTGAAATGATAGGTGTCGGGAAAAAGATATCCCTCAAAACTGGGACCTGAGATTCCGTATTGTCGCAGCAGCGCCCTGTCTCGAGTGAGTTCCAAGAAACGCTTCTTGTCTGCAAGGCCTTTGGCTGCCAGAGCATCGGCAATCTGATCTGTGGTGAACCCTTCCGGGATCGTGACCGGGTGGAGAATCACGAGACCCTTTCTGAGGATCTCGAGCAGTTGAACCGGAGCCATGGCCGCACTGAGAGCATACTCGCCTGCCCGGATGTCCTTGCCATACCCTTTCACTCTCGTCCACAGGACAAAAAGGGTCTTGTTGGTAATGAGCCCTGTCTTTTCCAGATCCCCGGCCACCTCCTTGAGAGAGGACCCCTCTTTCACGATGAAAACCTGGTCCGCGCCTCCCTTGTCCGCAGGGCTCACAAGGAAAAGACCAAAACCGAGGGAGAAAAACACGACCCCAAGGAAAAAAAGACCGATGGATATAAAAACGAGTCTTGTTCGTGTAAGGGTTATCATGCAGCTGCTCTCGTGCGGTGCCTCAGTCCTTGTATACCAAAGTCCATTTGCTCCCCCCTCCCCTAACCCCTCCCACCAGGGAGGGAATTCTGGTTTGAGGCTCCCGCGAGTGGAGCGGAATTCCGACCGATGACGGGCCGGTCCACTCCAGCCCCTGACGGGGGAGGTTTAACCGCCTAAGGCGGGCAAGGTGGGGGTGAAGGGAACCTGCCAGGGGAATCTTCCTCTGGGAACCCACTTTAGCCTCCAGCATACGGTTAGTCAATTAAAGGCGGTTTGTCTTTTTCCCTCTCATCTGGTAAATGACGGTCCGCAGAATCAGTGAGAGGAATTTGACTTGAACAATCCCCCGACAGTGCCAACCGAAGCAGGCTCAAGCTTTCGTTCCCAGATAGGACCGATCCTTCTCCTGGCCTCCATCTTTTTTCTCAACTTCACCGGCAGGATCATCATCGCTCCCCTGCTTCCGGCCATTGAAGCGGATCTCTCCTTCTCCCACGCACAGGCAGGCACTTTGTTCCTGATAACGACTACAGGATATTTTCTGGCGGTCATGGGATCCGGTCTCTTTTCCTCTCGCATGACCCACAGAAATACGATCATCTTCTCCGCTTTTGCAGGGGCGCTTGCCCTGGCCGCGGTTTCCCTATCCCACAGCCTCTTGAGCCTTCGGGGCAGTCTACTCGTTCTTGGCCTGGCCACAGGCTTCTACCTCCCCTCCGGGATTGCGACCCTGACCTCCCTTGTCCCTGCAAAGCACTGGGGAAAAGCGCTGGCCATTCATGAACTCGCGCCCAACTTCGGTTTCATGGCGGCCCCACTGCTCTCCGAGGTGCTTTTGAACTGGTTCTCCTGGCGCAGCGTGCTGGCTTTCCTCGCGGGGATCTCCGTTCTCTGTGGCTTGGCGTTCTGGAGATTAGGCCAGGGTGGAAAGTTCCGGGGCGAAGTTCCCAATTTTTCTTCTTACAGGAATCTTTTCGGTCAATCCTCTTTGTGGATCATGGTCGTCTTGTTTGGTCTTGGCATTAGCGGCACCTTTGGAACCTACACTATGCTCCCTCTTTATCTCACCGCTGAACGGGGCATGGATCGCCCCTTCGCCAACACCCTTATCGGGCTCTCCAGATTTTCGGGGATCTTCACATCGCTCATCGCCGGGTGGGCCACGGATCGTTTCGGTCCGGGAAGGACCTTGGTCCTGGTCTTTCTGTTCACAGGCCTGACCACCATGCTCCTGGGATTGAGCCCCGATGCCTGGTTGATCCTTGTGGTTTTTCTCCAACCCATGCTGGCCGTGTGTTTTTTTCCGGCAGGGTTCGCCGCCCTTTCGCGCATCGGCTCAGCGGAGAGCCGAAGCCTCGCCGTGTCCACGGCAGTGCCTCTGGGTTTTCTTTTCGCCGGAGGCGCCCTACCGGTAGGAATAGGCCTTCTGGGAGATGCCGGCCACTTTTCGGCAGCCCTTGCGGGAACAGGCGTCCTCATCCTCTCCGGGTCTTTCCTTTCGCGCTTGCTGAAATTGCGCCAGACGTGACCTGCTGCCAGCTCAACCCGAGAGAGTAATGGCCAAAGGGACACGGGCACGGAGGCACAAAGCAGAAAACCCCTTCTGCTTTATTCCTTTGTTTCTTTGTGCCTTTGCCCCTCTGTGCCTTTGAACTC
>CAZOLJ010000033.1:0-47148 GCA_964580575.1 uncultured Desulfobacteraceae bacterium | reverse complement strand
TAGGATTTCACAACGGCGAAAGCCTACCCGCCGTCCGAGTGGAGCGACATGTTGGGCATGATTCAGGCGTACCTATAAACCGGGGTCTCGACAACTCTATCGGGCTCCTTCTTGCTTTTGATGATTTGTTGGATATGTTCCACTGTTTCAGGCGCAAAGAACTGCTCCCCCGTTTCCCTACATACCCGCGCTGGGACTTGCTCAATAATATAGAATTCGCCGCCATGCTCCAGCGTGTAAGTCACTTCTGTTTCAATCATGGTTTCCTTCATGGTTCCTCACCTCCTGAGCTGGTCTTTCTAATCCGGTAATCAATCCACAAGTTCGGATCTGGTTGATACAAGGTGATGATCTTGATAAGTGGGCGAGTGGGATAACTGCACTGGATGTGCAAAGGCCGTCCCGCATCCGTAAATCCCAATATCAGGCAACTTGGGCCATACTTGTCTTCCGGGTAGTCTTCGATCACCTGACACCGGCTCGATATGGCCTGTTCAACTTCCGCCACGGCGATGTCTCGAATAATACTCTGGTCAACGGCATGTTTCGAGAATTCGAACTGCCGACTCGGAATCTTGACCCGAATGTCCTCAAGCATACTCACACGAGAATCATACTCCTTCGCTCATGGATGGTCAATCTGGCCACGCCAACAGCTGGTATAGATGGAAATGTTTCCTTGATATCACCTTTATAGCTAGGAAAAACGCCCGCCTATTGCGGTATTAAGCATGTAAAAGTGGTAACGATTTCCCAATTAATGAAACACCTCAAGGTGTACCTAGGATCTGATTTCCAGGTCAGCCTCTGGTTTGATGGCTTCTATAGTGTTGACCCATAGGAATTCTGCATCTCATCCACGATCTCAAGAACGCACCGCCTCCTCAGCTTCGTTGAGGCTCCCGCAAGGATTATCCTCATTGACTCTGCCGTGCGTCCCTGCTTGCCGATCACTTTTTCCACGTCTCCTCTGGCCACCCTCAGCTCAAAGACAGAAGTATGCTGTCCCCTATTTTCCGTGACAGCGACCTCTTCAGGGGCATCCACAAGGGCCTTTGCCATAACTTCAATCAGTTCTTTCATATCACCTCACCCTCCGCTGTGATGTGTAGCCATCGCAGAAGTTAAAGTTGCCAATGAGAGTAGGAGCTTGTTCCGCAAAGTTTTCGTTCTTGAGGATCAAGTGAAGACGACATCTCTATGCAAAAACGGATAGTGGGATCAAAAAAAATGATCGTTCCTCCTCCTTTCAAGCTGCCCGCAGTTTTTTCTCTTCTTTATTTCAGCGAAAAGCTAGGAGCCGGTCTATCTTGGATTTGAGTTGCATCTGAACCAGGTCGTTCGACAGATTTTTGTGAGAATGAGATCCTCGGTTTTCCATGAGGGAAGCCCTTTTCGATTCTTCTCTAGATAACGTCTAATCGAATTTCAGTTCTGCTCGGTGGGAGCCCGGAGGCCATTCGTCCAAAAGAGATACCGAACAGAATTCAGCCCAATCTTACTGTGGATATGCCTTATAAGATACGGAGGACGCCTCCCCTCAGGTCAGAGTCCTAGGGAGGCAAAGGTCGGGCATCTTGAGGTAGGCCCACTTCATAACTTCCTCGAAAAAGGGTTTGAGTGAACCTAAGTTGCGTAGGATAATTTGAGGGCTATACTGAATGAGAACTCAACGGAAGTCAATAGGATTCTCTTAGAACACCCAAGCGATTACAAACTGTAGCTTATCGTGCCGTCAGGTGGGAGGTTGATTCATGGTTACCC
Source organism: uncultured Desulfobacteraceae bacterium (assembly GCA_964580575.1). Classification (GTDB taxonomy): domain Bacteria; phylum Desulfobacterota; class DSM-4660; order Desulfatiglandales; family HGW-15; genus CAVPDE01. The sequence goes on along the minus strand of CAZOLJ010000033.1, from coordinate 45,384 downwards.
AATTCAGCCTATCGCATGGACAGGAGGGGGGCCAGTAACGATTTCAAATTGAACGCGGACCCGAGCATGCCCTCGAAATCTTTAATTGGCAGATCATCAGCAGCTGGCTCCAATTCGAAACCTTCAATTTCTGGCCCGGCTTCCACACAGACGCTTTGATTTTGTAATCTATCGAATCGGCATTATTCAGAGGTTGAGCCTCACCCAGTTCTTGCGGTATTATTTGAATGATTGGTCGTGCTGCAAGATGTGTGCGATTAATCCGTCTTTGGCTTCCTTGTTACGTTAAAGACTGGGGCGTTTGATTTTTTCGATAGTTTTGACTATGATGTGGTTCAACATTAAGAGATGCGAATGGGACTAGATGAGATTAAGGCTGAGATAACTACCGGAAAATACCGGTTTTCTGATCACGCTGTGAAAAGAATGATCAATCGGTCTATTGACCGAATCGAGGTTGAGGCAGCGATCCTGATAGGAGAGATCATCGAAGAATATCCTGATGACAAATACTCCCCAAGCTGTCTTGTTTATGGAGTGTCGAAAGCCGGGAGGCACCTTCATGTGCAGCTTTCGCTTCCACCGGCAGTTACTGTCATTACCGCGTATGAGCCGAATGCTTCCGAATGGATAGATTACAGAGTCAGGAGGACAAAAGCATGAGATGCGTTTTTTGCGGGGGTGAAACAACGAAAATGAGCGTGACCTTCAGCTATGAAGAAGAAGGCAAATATTTCCTTGTTGAAAATGTCCCTGCTGAAGTTTGTGAACGATGCGGGGAGAAGACCTATTCTCCAGAGGTCACGGACGAATTGTTGAAGTTCGCAAAAGAACAATTCAGACCCGTAAGGAAAGTCGAGGTCCCTGTTTTTGATTTTGCTGCAAGCTGTTAGGGTCGGCCATATGACTGCCTCGCCCATACAATGCCAAACAACAAAGGCTCTGGACATCTCTTCCAAGCAGGTCTATCCTTGATTCAAATCCCAAACAATTGAGTCACCCGGTAAACTTTCAGCCTAACCGCAGCCTTCATGACATGGCCATGAAACAGTGCCACCCTAAGGGTTTGGAAGTGAAGCCTCTGAGGGGCTTCGGTTCCCCTCCAGAGGCTTTTTCATTTTGGGGATGATCCAATGATGACAGAGAAGGTCAAAAGGAAACTCACCGCAATCCTGAGTGCGGACGTGAAGGGGTACAGCCGCCTGATGGGTGCGGATGAGGCGGGCTACTATGTCTATGACTTGAAGAGTGGGAGGGTAGGTGTTTTGAAGAGGTTTGGGACTGGTGACATAGACGGGTTCTTTTCAAAGCTCTTGCTTGCATCTCTTGGACACGGGAATTTTACAAGCTGGGAGTGAACTATGAGGAAAATATCCTATGGAACGTTTCTGATCACATTTTTCGGGTTGATGAGTGTTCATGCCTATCCCGCGGAAGACTGGACCTTCCGGGGAAAGGTAGTAGATGCCGAGACCCTGAAGCCCATTGAAGAGCTGGAGTGGTAGCGGTATGGCGCGAAGCTAGGGCAACCCCGTTTAGCTCGACTTTCCGGTTTAAGGATGCGAAGGAAACGCTCACGGACCAGAATGGAGAGTGGTCAATCACTGGACCCAAAGGGGAGATAAAGGGTGTGAATGAGGCTGCGTGGCTAGCGTCGGCTGTGCTGGGCAATTACTTTACCGCTGACCCTGAATTCTTTATCTACAAGCCTGGTTATGGACGACCGAATCTGGAACCGGGGAGCTTTACAGCATGTGCCTATGTGAGCCAGAAGAACAATATGGAAGGCATCGTCCTTGCGCTGCATGGCAAGACCGAAGAAGAAAGAAAGCAGTATGAGGAAGAATACGAACGCTTCAGCGCTTCGCCATTTGTTCCCGTGAAAGATCCCGAGACTAAGCTCAGAAACCTTGACTTCTCCCTTCAGTACCCTGCGAATGCGACCAAGCTTGGGTTCGAGTGGGTAAGACCATACTTTCAGTACACCGTAACTGGGTTGGCCAGGGCGACGACAAGAGAGGAGAGGTTAAGGGCGTCTATGGTAAGCACTCCTTCCGAGAGCAAAGAAAAGACGACACTCCTGAACAGGAGGATCAAAGAAGAGGAAGAGCAACTGCTGTACGGGCAAGACACAAGGAGAAAGAAGAAATGAGAAAAGGAACATATGTCTTGAACTGTGCCATAATATGCGTGCTCTGCTTTCTCTATAGTGTTCACAGTCACGCGCTAATGGAAAATACCCTTGGAGCAATCAAACACAAAACCCCTTTGCGCAATGGCTTTCGAACACCAGCAGATATGGGTACAATCCATCTCTTTTGAGCATCACCCCCAACCCCCTCGCCCCTGTTCCCATAGCGAGGATTGTCGATAGTGACAGATATGACGGAGAGAATCCCGCTGTGACGACCACGATGCCCGTGGGTCTATCGGAGTATTCTAACGCCAATTTCTTGAGCGGTGATACGATTTTCAATAGCTATAGCTACCCGGCCAAAAGCAGCGTCGAGATAGTGGAATATCAGATCCTAGACCCGAGGAATGAGGGCCAAACGATAACCCGCATTTCTCTTGGGAAAGACTTGCAAGAGCAATGCCTCGAAAGAACCGGGATGAAATGAAAAGGAGGGGCGAACTTCTTCTTAAAGCAGGTTTGCAGGAATGACACAGGAGATGTAGTTTCTTACTGCCTGCTATCGGTGTCGAAGTTATGATTTGTGATCGTAGCCTATCGTGCTATCAGGTGAGAGACGATTCAAGCATGCCAAATGATGTCATACCGAGGCATCGTGCCGAATGTCAGCTCACATACTGTATGCATGGATTGCAGGATGCGCTCTCGGTTTTCATAGAGGTCAACGTCGGGAGGTCATCGAATGGCGAGCATTCTGATTTTGGGCGATGGTATGTGGGCCGCAGGCTCTTATGGATCGCCGCTTGGGTCTCGCTCCCTGGCGATCAGATGCGTTCTCTCCTCCTCAATTCCCCCAGAGGACTTTCACATCATAGGGCTCGAACTGCCGATTGACCGTCGTGATTGGAATCCGTTCGATCATGGCCTGACCGATGATCAGTCGATCGAAAGGGTCTTTGTGGTGATGAGGGAGTTTGGAAAAACGAGGCTGGTTTCCCCTCATCCGCCCCTCCCCTGGTGTGGGGAGAGGGCGGATGGAGGAGAGGGGAATCTAGAATTTCGGCGCCGCAAGACCGAGGTCCTGGGCTATGACTTTGTAGCAGTTGTAGCTCGAGCCGCGTCCGATGCCGGGGCCGCCGTAGACACCGGATGAACACTGATAGAGGTTCTTGACAAAAGTTTTGTACCCGCCGGGAATGCCCCTGAAGCGTCCGTTCTGAACGCCGGCCATATTGCCTTCACACCAGCCCCCTTCCTTCATATCCAGATGAGTGTCCTGGATATCCGCAGGGTTGGTGATCCGATGGACAATGAGATTGTCCTTCGTCATGTTCGGAGCATACTCCTGCCACACCTCGAAAAGCACGTCTACGAACTGCTCAGTCATCTGTTTCCATTCCTTCCTGGAAAAGAGCCTTGCAGGACAGGTAAACTCTTCCACATGCAAAGAGTGTTTTCCCGCAGGCACCCTGCTGGGATCCCAAATGCTGTCCGGGGCGGTGAGGATAAACATCTTGGAAGGAATGCCCAGCAGATAAATCTCGTGCTGGTATTTGTCCTCGATGAACCCGAGATCCTTGGGTGCAAAGTAGGTCCGGGGCGTGATGTTCACATCGGGGTTGTCCTTGGCGGCCTTGTATTTGGGAAGCTCATGAACTCCCACGGTTCCCCAGAACAGCTCGCCTCGATCGAACTGGTAAACACGGGCCTTGCGTTTCATGACATCCGTGATTTTGTCCTCTCCGATCAAGCGCTGAAAGAGCTGAGGCGAGGCATTGTCCGAGACCACCAGCTGTTTGGCCTTGACCTCTGTGCCGTCCAGCAGTTTCACGCCTTTGGCTGTGCCGTTTTCAATGAGCACCTTTTGGACTTCCGAATTGATGTGGTACTCGATGCCCATTTTCTTGCCCACGGAAACCAGCGAATTGGTGATGGCCTGGGTGCCGCCTTTGGCAATGGCGGCCGTTTCCCAACCCAGGGTGAGGTGAATCGTCGCAATCGTCACCATGATGCCGGGCACATCTTCGGGGAAGCAACCCCATGAGGTCAGGAATCCTCTCAAGGTGAGGATTCTCAGCTCATCGCTTTCAAAGAAATAGCGGGCGATTTGCTTGCACGTCATGAACTGCATGGGCAGTTCGAGACCGCTGTCAGGATCATTGAAGAGTTCTTCCAGGGGGTCAGGAGTTCCCCACGGCGTGGGCGGAGAATAGCGATACTTGTGGAAGGCTGAGCGCCACTTGGTCCTGTATTTCTCGGTGAGATCGAGATACGTTTCCGCATCGACCTTGGAAAACCGCTTAATCTGTTCGTAGGTCTTCTTCACGTTCGCTTCGTTGTACTTGGTCTCCCCTGTTTTGGGATCGACCACGGTGAAGGCCGCATAAGCCACATAACTGGTCCCGTCATCAAAAATGATCGCTTCATTGGTGTCCGGAAACGTGTACTCCAGACCTTCTTGCCGAAGGTTGAACTCTTTGTAACCCGGGTGACCGTAGAAACGGGTGAAATGGGCGCAGAAATTTCCGCGAAATCCCGGAGAAGGAAGATCCTCGGTGATCGCTCCTCCGCCTAAGTGGTCCAGACGCTCAAAAACCCCGACCTTCATTCCAGCTTTGGCCAGGTACGGAGCGATAATCGTCCCATGGTGCCCTCCTCCGATAATTACCGCATCGTAAACTTTGTCTGCCATGTCGTTACCTCCTCATTAGTATTGTTGATGGTAGTGGAAAACGCATTAAATGAATTGCCGTTTCGATGACCATGTTGAAATCCCCCCTTCCCCCCTTTAGCAAAGGGGGGAAACGCCATTGAGTCCTCCCCTTTGTAAAAGGGGAGACGGAGGGGATTTGTTGCGCGTTTCATCTCAGTTCCTTGAAAACCGCAGCCAGCTTGCCGGCCTTTTCATCAGGCGAGGCTCCTTCGATCAGGACGCACTCCCTTCTCATGTCCGGGGGCGGAGAAAGCTCCGCAAGATTCACCGGGTAAAGGGCCTCCGCACTGATGCCGAGTTCCTTGGTCCCCCATTTCGGGATGGGCATGGGCCGCTTGAGGAGCATCAGCATCTTGCCCCTGGCCACATATCTCAGTTCCCCCACCTCGTTGCTCACCGTGACCAAGGCAGGAAGCCCGGCTTCAACCACCTCGTAGCCCACGGGAACAAGCTTTTCCACTTCGACAGAGCCGTCCTTGACCTTGATGGAACGCGCCAGGCTGACCGACGGGATGCCGAGCATCTCCGCCAGAATCAGTCCCACCTGTCCGGAGTCCCAGTCGCCTGCCTGTCGCCCGGTCAGGATCAGGTCATACCCGCCGATCTTCTTGACCGCCGCTGCCAGTACCTGCGCGATGGACCGGCTCTGAAGCCTCTCGAAAGCGGGATCCTCCAAAAGGATCAGCGCATCGGCGCCGGCGGCAATCGATTTCCGGAGCACCGTGTCCGAAACCTTCCTTCCCATGCTCAAAACGGTGATCTTTCCCCCCAGTTCCTCTTTGATCTTGATCGCAGCCTCCAAGGCGTTTTCGTCATAGGGGCTGATCACGTCAGGAGCGTCCACGACGACCTCCTTTTTCTCCGGATTGACGCTCACATTCGAGAAGGGAACTTCCGGGTCAGGGATCTGTTTTGCACAAACGATGATTCTCACATCTTTCATGATCACTCCTCCAGTTTCTTGATCAATGCAGGCAGGATTTCTTTGTAATCGGCGACGATCCCATAGTCGGCCACCTTGAACATGTTGCAGCCCGCATCCGAATTGATGGCTATGATTCTTTTTGACCTGATCATTCCGACCAGGTGTTGAACCGCTCCTGAGATGCCGATCGCCACATACGCATCAGGGGAAATCATGGAACCGGTCAAGCCGACCTGGTGGTCGGAGGACAGCCAGCACTTGTCGACCACGGGTCTGCTGCATCCGACCATCACATTCCCGTGGGTTTTGGCCATGACCTTGGCCAAGGCAATGAGCATGTCGAAATCCTCCTTGGCCGCAATGCCTCGGCCTCCGGAGATGACAACGTTCGCCTTGTCCAGTTCAACGATTTCCTGCGCAACGGTTTTCAGGGATTTGACCTTGATCGCGGAATCATCGATCGCGGGCGTCAGTGCCGCCATTTCGCTCTTCGTGGCTGTCTGCTCTATAGGCTCGAATGCCCCTTTCCGGACCGTGACGATCTGAGGACTGCCTACCATCTTTAGGATGGCCACCGCGTTGCCCCCGTAAATGGGTTTCGTGCGAATGAGCCCTTTGTCCGCAGGATCGATCTTCAGGCCGGTGCAATCGGTGGTCAGCTCCGTGTTCAGCCGATAGGCCAGCCTGGGGGCCACTTCCCTGCCCACGAACGAATGGCTGACGAGGATCACCTTGGGTGAAACCTGCTTGCACAGCCACTCCAGGGCCGCTACCCAGGCGTCCGGCTTGAAGTCCTTGAGCAAGGGATGCTCCAGCCGATAGACCTTGCTTAGTCCATAGGCGGCAACCGATTCGGCCACTGCGGCCGTTTCATGTCCCACGACCACCGCCGACGCTCCGGTCCCCAAATCCTTGGCCAGACCGATTGCCCCTCGTATGAGTTCGAGGGTCTTTTTGTCCAAAGAACCCTCTTTGGTTTCAACCAATATCAATACGTCACTCATCGCTATCAACCCTCCTTCCTTCTGAGTGTATTTTCCTGTTCATGGTTCGATACCTCACCATGAACGGAAGATCCAACGGTTCCGGCCCACATCCCCCGTTCGCCCTGAGGTATCGAAGGGTGAACGGGGCTACGACCAGGGCGTCAGTAGCCAATTTACCAAAGCCAAACTGTTCACCTCGTGCTTCATCTTCTATTCCAACGATTGTAAAACCACTTCGTTGAGATCCATCACCTTCAATTCTTTTTCAAATCCCAGAGTCTTCAATGCGTCTTCGAGCATGATGAGACACAGAGGACACGCCGTGACCAGGGTCTCCGCTCCGGTGGCATGGGCTTCTTTGACCCGGATCTCGCTCATTCTGGCCTGGCCGTCCAATTCCTTGCCTTGCCACATCCTTCCTCCTCCTGCGCCGCAGCAGAGGCTGTCAGGACCGTGGTGACTCATCTCGATCAGTTGAGTCCCCGGGATGGACCGAAGCACTTCCCTGGGCTCGTCAAAGATTCGATTGTGCCTGCCGAGGTAACACGGGTCATGATAGGTGACTTTGAGCCTTCCGTTCTTTTTGAACTTGAGCCTCCCATCGCCGACGAGTTCCCGCAAGAGCAAGGAATAATGTTTCACCTCAAATCCCTTTTCCTTGGGGTATTCGTTGCGGAACGCGTGGAAGCAGTGGGGGGAGGAGGTGACCACGTCCTTAATCTCGTACTGGCCGAAAAGATCCACGCAGTTCATCTTCTTCTCTTCAAAGAGACCGATTTCTCCCGCCACCCTCGCGATGTCCCCACAGCACGGTTCCTTGTCGCCCAGAATGCCGTAGCGCACCCCGGCCTGTTTCAGGATAGACGAGAAGGACTTGGCTATAGCCTGGGCTCTTGCATCGATAGAGGTGGTGCATCCCACAAAATAGCAGAGATCCACATCGCTCCCGCCCTTTGCCAGGGCCGGGATATCCAAACCCTTTGTCCAGACGGCCTTCTCCCTCTTGGAAGAAACCCAGGGGTTCTCGTAGTTGAAGAGCCTCTCCAGGGTCTGGTTCATGAGGTCAGGCACGCCGGTTCCCTCCTGGATCAGCAGGGCCCTCTTTCTCAGAACACTCTCGAAGGTCGCGCCGTACACTGGGCAGACCTCCAGGCATGCGGCACAGGTGGTGCAGTGCCAGGGCGCATTCGGATCGAGCGGATGATCCTTGGTGAGAAATCGGATATCTCCCGCAGGAGAGTGCTGCTGCCACAAGGCATGGACCGCGGCCTGCACAAAATCGCGGGGTGCGAAGGTCTCGCCTGCACCCGCGGACGGGCAGGCTTGCACACAGCGGCCGCATCGCATGCAGGCATCATAGAAGGCCACATCGGCCAGCTTCAGCGGCACATCGAGAAAATCCAGGGACGCCTCGTCCGCATTCATCGATCCCTCTTCGGCCGCCGGCGGTGCCTCAAGCGGTTCCTGTAAAGAGGCGGCGCTTTCAGCGGGCGCTTCCGCAGAATGATGAAGGTAATAGGCCGCAGGCGCTCCGAGGACGTGAAAAAGCTTGGTGTAAGGGATGAGAGCGATGAATCCGAGACTTAGGAGCGCGTGACCCCACCACAGATAAGGATAGGTTGATTCCGCGATTCCCGGGGACACGAAACCGGCCGTCCATGCCCCGACAAAAGACCAGTCAGCCCAGGCCGGCTTTTGAGACGCCAGCCTCACCCCCTCCAGGAGAAACCCCGAACACACCACGACCAACAGCCACAGGGGCACCAGAGCATCTTCCAGCCTGCGCTCCAGCCTCGAAACACGTTGAAGGTACCTGCGAACCAGGGCCCAGAGAATCCCTGCCAGGAGGATGAGTCCGCCGATTTCCATGGAGATCTCAAAAACAAGGTGGCTCGTGCCTGCCAGAAAGGAGGCCAGATGCTCGTGGACCAGGAGAATCGTGGTGCCGATGGTCAGGACAACGAACCCCCAGAAGATAAAGGCATGCATGATGCCGGCCGGCACCTCGCCCTTGAGCACTCGCAGACCCAGAACCACATCGGAAATCGTCTGCTTCAAGGCCTCAGGTGAAAAAGCGACCTTGCCTTTGGGTGCGCTTTTCAACCACACCTTCACGTGAACGGCAACACCCACCACCAGCAAAGCCATGGCCAAGGCAGCCAGGACATAAAAGAGCCAGCCAGCCCCGATCTTCCAAAAGAGTTCCCTCTCCGGTGTCATGAAACCCTCTCTTCCTTTGAAGGACTAAAACTTTTTCATCATTTCGCTCATGAGATAAGGCACCTCAATGCGGCCTGTGGGAGCGAGAATCCGGCTGGCATAATCCGTGGCCATCTCGTTCTTGAGCTTTCTCACGAGGCCTCTGAATTCCGGGGAGTCGATCGCCTTGGCGATTTCCACAATTCCCCTGGCCGTGGACTCGGACAGTATTTTGGCGCCTGTGCCGACCACCAGCCGCCACCCTGCGGTGATCGGAATACCCAGTTTCTTCATTGCGGGGATGCACTCGTCCTTCACGAACCGGTAGTGATCTTCCTCTTTGCCGGGCAACACGTTGTAGTACTGATTGAATTTCCACACGCCCGTCTGGATGCGGTAGGGGCCCTCCTGGATTTGAATTCGACCGGAGGGAGCCCAGACCTTGCTGCTGTATTTCCACGCATACTCGAGCAGGCGGTTGGAGATGATCCGGTATTCTCTCGTGGCGAGGTTTTTGTGCAGGCTGTCCAGGCTCTCGACCTCTGCAACCGCCACGATCCTCGGCCCTTCTCCAACCACCACGTAGTAGCCGCCCACCAGGCGAATTCCCAGTTTCTGAAGCGTGGGGATATACTCGTTCGACACAAAGGTGGAGTACTCGTCAAACTTCCCGGGCATGATGTCCCAGTATTGGGTAAAAAGGATGGCCATGAGATTTCTCCTTGGGCTAAAAGGCAGCCTCTGCTCTCCGAGTTCGTCCATACCCATGGGGCAAACGGCACGAAGGGGAGTGCAGGGGCTAGAACTTGAAGACCCTGGTCATGAGTTCTGCAATGTATTCCGCGTCGTCTTCCTTTTTCTTGGTGAACTTCGCCGGTCGCGCCTGGACCCAAAAAATGTTCTCGGGGAAAGGGAGGTCGAAGTCCACAACCCACTCCATGTCCTGGGGGGTGTTGAAATACTTCTCCACGTCCAGGGAGACACGCACGATTTCCAGGACTTCTTCTTTGGAGAGACAAGGCTGATCCTGCATGTCTTGCGGCACGTCGCACGTTGCCGTCCCCGAGCTGCGGTAGACCACCATTTTTGGTTTCTGATTGACGGTGCTCTCGACGTCCAAGGTCTCTTTGTCAACGAGAAAATGGTCGGGGTTGACCTCTCCACTCACCACGCTTTCGCCCAGCCCCCAGTTGCCTTCGACAACAACCTTGGAGATGTCCCCCGTCGTGGGTAAAACGGTGAGCACAACGCCGGCGGACTTGGCGTTCACCATCTTGAGCACCGCCACCCCGATGGGCGTCTTGACCATCTCCATTCCTTTTTCGATGCGGAAGGCGATGGCCCTGGCCGTGAAAGCGCTCCCCCAGACCTTGATGACATGATTCGAGACCGCATCTTTTCCGAGCACATTCAGGAAGGTCTCCATCTGTCCCGGCATGCTCACCGCACCGCTGGAGCGAACAGCCACCCGGACCTGGTCCATGCCGACTCTGGCGCACAGCTCATCGTAGTAGGCGTCGAGCTCCCTTTTCATGTCATAGGGCATCGGTTTTGCCTCGATGATCCCCCGAATGAAGCGGCTGGCCTCGATCTGTTTTTCCACTTCCTTGAATCCGGCGGCACTGTCTTTCACATATCGCCTGATCTCCTCGCCGGCGCCGCTCTGCTCCATGAATTGTTCATACCCGTCAACGCATATGGCGAAGCCCGGCGGCACACGCATGCCCAACTGGGTCATTTCCCCCAGGTTGGCGCACTTCTTCCCGACCATGTCGTTGTGCTTGCTCCCCAGTTCTTCAAACCAATAAATCCATTTGCTCGCCATGAGATTCAGTCCTTTCCTTTTGGAGAGAGGCGGGTCAGGGGCTCCGATCCGTCAACAAGTCCCTGACCCGTCCTCCAAGGGAATCATGGGTTACTTGAGGATGAAAACGACACCCAGGTTGGCATCGACCTTGATCCTTTGTCCGGATTTGATCTTCGCCGTTCCTTCAAACACATTCATCACCACGGGGATGCGGTACTCCCTGCCCACAATGGCCGCGTGAGAGAGGCTCGCCCCCCGGTCCACAATGACGCCCTTGATCATGGAAAAGACAGGCGTCCAGCTCGGAGAGGTGGTCGCCGCCACCAGGATGTCCCCTTCCTGGACCAGGTGGAGTTCGTCTTCCGTCATGATCACCCTTGCCGTCCCTTCGGCAACACCCGGTGACCCGCAGATCCCGTAGAGATCCGCCTTGAGCTCCGGCCTCACCTGGGGCATGGAACCCACCACCACCTTGAGCGCAATGGGGTCCATGGACTGGACGAGCACGCCCATGGCCATATTCAGGTCGAATCCCGGCGCCAGGAAGGCGGGCGGATTGGGCGTCTTCTGCCATTCCTGCCATTCCGACTTCCTCCGATCAACGATGTAGCGCAGGTTGAACTGATCGGGATTGATCCCGGCTCGCCGGATTTCATCAGGCATGAGGAAGAAGACATCTTCAGCCTCGTTCAGCGCCCCCGCCTTCACAAAGCGCCTGCCCAAGCCAAGAACGCTCCGTCTCATCATGGCATGGGTGTAGAGGTCCAGGTAATGATCATGCTCCTCACTGAAAACGCCGCTCTTCTGAGCCAACTTCATGAGCTGCTGGAACCAGCCTCTTTGCTCCTGCGGAACCTTGTCCAGCACTTCTTTCTCCGCCCCTTGTCTTTCTTGCGCAATCTTCTTCCGTTCCTCGTCCAGGTTGAAATCGCCGCCTTTCTGGAGGAACTGCTTGACATTCACCAGGGCCGGTGTCGGATCCTCCACCCATGTGGGAAGGTTGATTTCCGACATTCGCTGCATTCTCCACCCGTCTTCATTCATGAGGGCCGTGAAATCCTTCATGAACGCCTTCCCCTTGTCGGTGGCTTCCAGTTTCGGCTTAATTTGATTGGCTTCGTTCTTGAGAAAGATATCCCCAAGTCCGTCCTGGCGCGCCCGCTTCGAGAACTCCCAGAGTTTGCGATCCACCTGGAACACCTTGTTGTCAAAACCGGAGACCAGTTTGTGGAACAAGGGGGACGTGTCATCGATTTTTGCCACGTCCCTGCAGATGTTCTCAAAAAGAATGTAGGCCGTGTAGACCCCGTACATCATGTACATGTGGATCTCCCACATGCGCCGGCACGTGTCGATAGTATCTTCGAAATTCTGCAGCAATTCGATATTCGTCGCCGTTTCCGGATTGGTGGCCTTGAGGTGCGCGTAGAGCCCGAGAATCTCTTTCACGTATCCGCCCCACAGACCATCAAAGTCCTGGATAAAGGGCAGGATCGCCTTTCGGAACTCGCCCTCTCTTCTCCGTTTCTCTTCCTCGGTCTTGACCAGCAAAAGGGTCAGGTAACCCCCGCCTTTGTGGAACCGCCAATCCCAACCCTTCACCGTGGGCAGGCTGAGCTTCTCAGCGCCGTACTGCATGCCGTGGCGGCAGAAGTTGATCCAGAACCATCCGAACATGGGCGTCCATGGGGGAACAGAGTGCGTGCCATCCAAGAACCAAGCCGGTGACTGCTCGAAATCTCTTTCCGGGTCGAATTCCAAGCCCGGAACCACATCGTAGACTTTCATCCCTTCTCCTCCTTCAAAAAGTGGTTAACGAACGATTCCCCTTCAGAAAAGAAAGCCATAGGTGTTCCGACACTGCAGGCCCCTCCAAGAGGGCCTGCCCACGTGGACGGCTGTCGAAAATGAGAACAATGAATAAAGTCGCAAGAACGGCTCAGCCTCCACCACCCCTTTGAACATTTTTTCTCTTTCACCACCTCCTTTCTCAACTACAATGACCATTGCAAAAAAAGGGATGCCAATGGTCTTCTCACTGCCTAAATCTCGGGAAATGCAATTGAGCCCGGACGGGGGGTGTGGTCTCTGTCGAGCTCGCAACCGGAAATGGACCTTTCCCGCTAATCGCCCCCTTGCCTTCGAACCTACCCCAAATGCGGCGCAGACCTTCAAGCCAATCGGAGGGTCTGTGCCAAAGGGCTTTTACCGTAACCCACTGACTTTTCGGCGCCGCTTTACCGCCGTGAAGAAATGGTTGCGGCTCTAAAGAGACCACACCCCCCAGTCCGGGCTCAGATCGTTCTCCACTCATTCCATCGTTTCATCCACCAGCACCAGCGCCTCTGCAGCGCACCATTTCACGCACTCCGGATCAGGGGGTTCGCCGCAGAAGTCGCATTTGAGCGGAATGGCGGTATCCGGTTCCTTGTAGATGGTCTTCTCGGGGCACGACGCCCGGCACAGCACGCACCCATCCACTTCGTGGCCGTCCACCAGGACGGTGCCCTTTGAATTGCACGCCGCCTCGGTATAGGGGCCCGCGATCACAGGGAGGCAGAAAGTCTCCTCCACAAAAACCTTGATTCGCGACCGTTGCGGATTGACGCCCTCCGTGTGCTTCAACGCGCAGGCCACCTCGCAAAGCTTGCACCCGCTGCACTTGGTGTGATCGATCTTTATTCTCATAGGAGCCCTGCTCCTTCCTTTTCCAGACCCAGTTGGCGAAGCTTTTCCCGGGTCGGTACACCTGCTTCGGTCCACCCCCGGAGTCGGTAGTACTGGGGAAGCATTTGAGAAAGGTGCACCACCTGGTTCTTGATCCTGGGTTCTTCGGTGATCCTCTTGGGAAGCGTGTCGTCCTTGCCGCTGAAACCGGCCTTGAAATTGAACACCCGCTCCAGGTTCCATATCCTCTCCCCGATCAGGGCCAGTTCCTCTGCCGAGTAATCCAGGCCCGTGGTGAGCCTGAGCCACTGGAGAGGTTTTTCGTTCCACAGAGGACCGTGGTAAATGATCCAGCAGAGCACCCCTGAATCCACGATAGCCACATAGTCCTGATCCTCTTTGGTCCACTCCACGTGGTGCGCAGGGTCCTGTCTTCCTTCATAAAAAGGCAGTGTGGCCTTGGTGTGGCAGGCGCCCACATTGCTGGTCGCATACTGAAGACCGATGATCTCGATTCCCTGGGGATGCCAGGCGGGCATGCCCTGCTTCTTGACGCCCATGAAAAGCTCCGGCCGGCCGTATTTTTCCGCCACCGCCGCGCCTCCCTCTGCAAGGATGTCGCCGAATCCCTGGCGCAGCGCCGTCTCCCGCAAGGCCCGAAACATATTGGGAGCGTTCCCGAAGGGGAGCGGATATCCGATGTCCTTCTCGCTGAGGGCTCCTGTTTCAAAAAGTTCCATGGCGCAGGAAATCGTGGCCCCTGCCGTGATCGTGTCCATGCCCAGTTCATTGCACAGGTAGTTGGCCCTGAAAATGTCTTTAAGGTCCCCGACGCCGCAGTTGGAGCCCACAAGAGCCATGGTCTCGTGTTCAGGCCCCTTGGTGGTCCATGGATATTCCGGGTCATTGATCATCGCCCGCTTGGAGCAGCGGAAAGGGCAGGAGAAACACCCCTCGTCTCTTTTCCTGAGCATGTTCCGGATGTAGGCAGGGTCCTCGAACTTGGTGAAGGGTTCGAAGTAGCCGTCCTTGAAGTTGAAGGCCGCCTGAGTCTTGGATTTGTTGGCTCGCCCGGGCAGGCTCCACGTGCCCCACATCGCCCTTTTCTCGAGCTCTTTGTTTTTCCTCGCCTCCTGGTAAAACGCCATCACAGCTTGTTTGAAAGCGTCCGGATCGGAAACTTTCACTTCCCCTGTCCCATAGGCGGCAATGGCCTTCACGTTCTTGGATCCCATGACCGCTCCCATGCCGGAGCGGCCGGCTGCCCTGCCGCCGTCCGCCATGACACAGGCAAAGCGAACCAGATTTTCGCCCGCAGGCCCGATGGTGGCGATGCTCAGCATGTTCTTTTCCCACCGGTCCGTTTCCGGCCCCATCTCCGCCCTGATGGCGTGCTCTGTTTCCGTGGCGTTTTTGCCCCACAAATGGGCCGCAGGCCTGATCTCCACCCTGTCGTTAATGACTAAGATATAAACCGGCTCGGACGCTTTTCCTTCGAGGATGAGAGCATCATATCCGGCGAATTTCAGATTAGCGCCGAAGTAACCTCCGCACACGGGGTTCCCGACCGCGCTGGTGAGGGGAGATTTGCCGACCACGACGAATCTTCCGCCTGCGGGAACGCCCGTGCCCGTGAGAGCGCCTGTGGCGAAGATCAGCTTGTTCTCCGGGCCCAGGGGATCGATGCGAGGGTCGATCTCATCAAAAAGAATGCGGTCCCCTAGACCGCGGCCCCCGATGTAATCTCGCGCCAACCCCGGAGGCAACTCTTCCACACTGCAGTTGCCTCTCGAAAGATCAATCCTCAGGATTTTACCTGTCCAACCGTACATGGCCCAACCTCCGGTTCACGGTTCACGGCAACAACCCACTCCTTGAGGTGTCTCTTCTTTGCACCTTGCACCCTTCGATATCACGCAGAATCAACTTGGACGATTCAAAGACCTGGACCCGTTCATGCTGAGGTATCGAAGCATGAACGGGCATCGTTCGCCCTTCGATACCTCAGGGCGAACGGGAAATGGAGCTGTTCAAGTTCATTCTGCGAAGCTCCTTCCTTACCCATGCGACTCCGTAGTCAAGCGTGATAGCTCAGCCTGTGAAAACACCGGGCCGTCGCTGCAAATGTACTTGCTCCCCACATTGCACCGACCGCACTTGCCGATGCCGCACTTCATCCGCATTTCCAGGGAGAGAAAGATCTGTTCGTCCCCGAAACCGAGTTCCTTCAGCACAGGAAGTGTGAACTGGATCATGGCCGGGGGCCCGCAGACCACGGCATAGGCATTCTTGGGGTTCGGCGCCACGGAACGAGTCACATCCGGCACAAAGCCGACATGGCCCCGCCACCCATCCTCGCCTTTGTCCACCGTCAAATGCAGCCGGATATCCCCTTGCTTTTTCCATGCCTCAAGGTCTTTCTTGTAGAGGAGCAGTCCCGGCCTTCTTGCTCCGTAGATCACCGTGAGGTCGCTGTACTCTTTTCTGTTTGAATCGTGGAGAATGAAATTCGTCAGGGACCGGAGCGTGGAAAACCCGAATCCTCCTCCCACAAGAACCAGATTCTTTCCCTTGAAGGTCTGCAGGGGATAACCATTGCCGAGCGGCCCCCGGACCCCCACCCCACCCCCTTTCTCCATCCGGTGAAGAGCGCCGGTCACCACCCCGATCTTGCTCACGCTGAAAGAGAGCCGGCCCGGCCGGGTCGGCGTGGAGGCCATGCCGAAAGGCGCCTCTCCTTTGCCGAAAACCGAGAGTTCGGCGAACTGGCCCGGCGTGTAGACAAACCGTTCCTCGTCAGCCCTGGCCGTAAAAGACAGTTCAAAGGTCTTGATGTTTTCGTCCTCTGTCTCCACGATGATCTCTTCGATCCTCATGGCAAGAGGGACATAGGGGTTTTCCATCACCGTGCATTTCCCCCTGAAAGAGATACCATCACTTCCCGTATATCCAGGTTGACCGGGCATTCGGTCACACACCGTCCGCAACCCACGCAGCCCGTCATGGCCTGGCTTTTGGGCAGGTAGCTCAACTTGTGCATGATCCTCTGCCTGAATCTTTCCTTGACCGTCGGCCTGGGATTGAACCCCGAAGCCTGCTGGGTGAACAGAGGAAACTGGCAGGAATCCCAGACCCTGATCCTTTCTCCTGCCTGGCCCGATGCTTCGTCGCAAAGATCGAAACAATGACAGGTCGGGCACAGGTACGTGCAAATCCCGCAGCTGAGACAGGTCTCTGCCAGGTCTTTCCAAACCGGATCGCTGAAAAGCCGCTCCAATTCCTCTTCCAGGTTTTCCTTCTTGGCCACCGGCTGCATGGAAGCCTCGGCTTGGTTCCTGGTCTTCTCTGCGAGGCTCAGGGATTGCTCGTCGCTCTTCTCAAAAGCCTGGTCTTCCAATAGAGCCGCGCCCTTTTCACTCACTGCTTCAGCGGTGTAGCGATCCCCCAAGTCCAGGAGGAGCAGGTCCGATCCCTCTGCAGAGCAAGGGCCTCCTCCCATAGAAAGACAGAAGCAGGAGGGATTCGGGTCGGCGCATCCCAGGCTCACGACCACCGTGTTTTTTCTCTTGTCCGCGTAATAAGGATCGCTGGAGCCGCCGCCGAACACTTTGTCGAGAAGCAGCAACCCCCTCGCATCGCAAGGACGGATCCCAAACAACACCCGGCCCTTTGCCGCGCCTGCAGGAACATCCACTTCCGCCTTTCCCTTTTCCGCCCGATACCGGAAAAGCGTTTCCCTCTGGGGAAAAAGCACGGATTTGGGAGATTCCTTGGCGTTCCGGTACTCCAGAATCACTTGAGAAGGCGAATCGATCTCCCGGATCAGGATGACCTCTCCTTTTTTCACCGGAGCAAAGACCTGCCGCTCCCTAACCAGGCGTTCAAGAAAGCCTGGGAGCCGGTCTTTTTTGAGGATTTTGGAAATTGAGGACAACCCGCACCGCCTTGTCACCCCCGAGGGGGTCTTGATCATCATGGATTTACAATGAACGATTCAGGATCATCAGGCCTGAAGGTCGCCAGAGGACTCTTCTCGTCAAGACCAAGCCCTGCTTCATAGCCAAAGAGATCCTTCACCTCTTTCAAAAGCATTCTGTTCAGCTTTCCAAGGTCCACGCCCATTGGGCATGCCCGCTCGCAGGCGCCGCAGGCCACGCATCGGCCGGCAAGATGATAGGCTCTCATGAGGTGGAAGATCATGGTGTCCGATGCATCGATAGACTTCCCGACCCACTGGGGGAGCGATGCATCCACAAAGCACTCCGGGCAGTAGCAAAGAGGGCAGGCATTCCTGCAGGCATAGCAGCGGATGCACTTCTCCACTTCCCTGCTCAGGTAAGTCCACCGCTGCTCAGGCTTCATGGCGTTAAAGGCTTCAATGTCCGTAAAAGCATCCTGCGCCTTTTCAGGAAAAGGCTCTCCCACGAGCACATCATGGAGCACCGGATTCGGGTGAGCGCAGGTCTTGCAGCAATCCAGGAGAAACCCGGTGCGCCTCAACGTCTCTTCGAAATCAGGCCCATCCTCCGCTTGCGCGATTCGGCCTGGAGCGACTGAAGCTTCTACCTTAGCCCGGTCGATCATTCCGCCGCAGGGCACGCCGATCACGATGACCTGATCTCTTGGCACCTGCTTTTCTTTGATCAGTTCCACCACAGCCCGGCTGTCACATCCCTTTGCCACAATGGCTGCGTTCTCTTTCCTTTTCGGAAGATAGGTAGCCAGGGTGTTCTCGCACCATCCGTCCCACACCAGCCGGTCTGCATCTTCCTCTTTCCTCACAAAGCACGGCCTGCGCCTCAGAGGTAGGCTTCCCCGCTCAAAGCCGATGACCACGTCCACCTGCTTGTCTCGGAGGAGCTTCCGGGCAATTGCCCTGATTTCATCTGTGCGCTGCTGCATGAACCACACCTTGAGGCGGAGTCTTCACCAATCTCTTTGCCGGGCCAAGGGCTCTCACCTTGCGCGTCACCTGTTCCACCAGCTTTGCAAACCGAACGCCCTCGGAGGCCGACACCCAGCTGAACTGGACCCGGCCTTCCTCGATGCCGGCAAATTCAAGCAGGCTTTTGAGCAGTGCGAACCTTCTTCTCGCGCTGTAATTGCCGGTCAGGAAATGGCACTCTCCGGGGTGGCATCCGCTCACCAGCACGCCATCGACCCCTTTTTGAAGACTGGACAGGATGAAGAAGGGGTTCACCCTTCCGGAGCAAGGCACGCGGATGATGCGCACATTGGGCGGATACTGGATTCTGCTGGTGCCTGCAAGATCCGCCCCTGCATAGCTGCACCAGTTGCAGAGAAAAGCCACGATCTTAGGTTCCCACCTTTCAGCCATTGCTGTCACCCAATTGAAATCCGTTGGATGTCTGAGAAGCGCCCCCGGTTAAAAGAGCCCTTCGTTTGAGGAGCGTCCGCCCAGTCGGACTTGAGGAGCGCTCGCTTCGCTTACTTGAGGTTTGAGGCAAAGACGTTTCTGCCTCCCCCCTCCAACCTCTGACCTCTAGCATTTCACAGGGCCTGAATCGCCGACCAAGTCTGCATGTCAGTCACGCCGCCCAGGTCAAGCGCGCCGCTCCGACAGGAAGAGACGCATACGCCGCATCCTTTGCACAGGGCCTGGTTGACTACCGCAATTCCCTCTTCTCCAAGGGCGATGGCCTGATAAGGGCATACCTGCTCACAGAGCCCGCAACCGCTGCACCTTCTTGCCGTCACGCTGCAAACCAGGCCCCCTGCTTTCAATTCCTCTTGAGCCAGCACGGTGAGGGCGCGAGAGGCTGCGGCCTGAGCCTGGGCCATGCTCTCGTCTATGAACTTGGGACTGTGGGCCGTGCCGCACATGAAAATTCCGTCTGTCGCAAAATCTACAGGTCGAAGCTTCATGTGAGCTTCCATGAAAAAGCCGTCTTCGTTGAGCGGCACCTTGAGGAGCCGGGACAGAGGCCTGTTCTCGGCACCAGGCAGCGCGGCCACGGCCAGGGCAACCCGGTCTGCATAGATCATGAGCCTGCCAGCCAGAGTGGGCTCCGTCACCGCGACCCTCAGGACAGAGCGACCCTCTTCCTCGGCAACGGTCACATCCGGCGGGTCTTCCTTCTCGTAGCGGATAAAGACCACTCCCTTTTCCGCAGCCTGCCGGTAGTAGTCCTCCTTGAACGCATAGGTCCTCATGTCTCTGTAGAGGACATAGATGTCCATGCCGGGGTTCTGCTCTTTGAGCTTCAGAGCGTTCTTGACAGCCTGGCTGCAGCATATCCGGCTGCAATAGGGCCTTTCCTCGTCCCGCGAACCCACGCACTGGATCATCACCAGGGTTCCGCATTTTCTTAAGCTTTCACTGCCCGCGCAGATTTCCTGTTCCAGCTCGATCTGGGTGACCACGCGAGGATCCTGGCCATAGAGGTAAGCGGCCGGTTTGAATTCCTCGGCTCCGGTTGCAACCAGGGTGACTCCGTGGTCGATTTCTTTGACCACCCCTCGGTCGCCCAGAGCGATCCGAGATTTGAAATTCCCGACATAACCTGAAAAATCAAGGAGCCGGGAATCGGTGTGAACCTGGATGAGAAGGTTCTTGTAAACCTGATGGATAAGGCCCTGCACATGGTCCTGGATGTCGGTTCTCTCCAGGGTGTAGTGAATCCTCCTGGCTATGCCGCCCAGCTCCTCTTCCTTTTCCACGAGATGAACCGGGATGCCTTGCTCGGCAAGGCTCAGGGCCGCTGCCATACCCGAGAGGCCGCCTCCGATCACCAGGGCCGAGCGCTTGACCTTGTAGGAGATCTGAGTCAGGGGCTCCAGAAGCACGGCCCTGGCCACGGCCATTCGAATCAGATCTTTTGCCTTGTCCGAGGCGCTCCTTTTGTCCCCCATGTGCACGAGGGAACACTGCTCCCGGATGTTGGCAAACTCGAAGAGATAAGGATTCAGTCCTGCTTCTCGAAGGGCGTCCTGAAACACAGGCTCGTGGGTCCGGGGAGTGCAGGCTGCGACCACGACGCGATTGAGGCCCTTTTCCCTGATCACTTTGGCCATGTGGGTCACGGAGTCGATGGAACAGCTGAAGGTGCTCTCCTCTGCGTGCACCACTCCCATGAGTCCCCGCGAATACTGGACAACCTTCTTCACGTCCACGGTTTTGACGATGTTGGTGCCGCAGTCGCACGCGAAAACGCCAACCCTGGGCGGCTCTCCCCGCACGTCCCGCTCCACGGGGTATTCCTTTTTCTCCACCAGGGTGCCACGGCGCTCGTTCAAGAGCTGCGAAGCAAGGGAGGCTGCGCCGCTCGCCATGGTCACTGAATCAGGAATGTCCATGGGCGCATGAAACACGCCGCAGTGATAGACCCCGGGGCGAGACGTCTCTATAGGAGAGAAGGTCGACCCTTCGCAGAACCCGTGCTCATTGACGGTGATGCCCAGTTTTTCCGCAAGCTCCCTGTTTGTCTGAGGGGAGACAAGACCAACGGAAAGCACCACGAGATCAAAGGTGTCGTCCTTCAAGGACGTCCCGCTCAAACGGTACCTGAGCTTGACCGCGCCGGTTTCTTTGTCTCCCCCGATCACGGAGACCTTGCTCCACGTGAACCGGACGCCCGGCGTGCTTTTCGCTCTTTCATAGTATCGTTCGAAACCCTTGCCGTAGGCGCGGATGTCATTGTGAAACACATGCGCTTCCAACTCCGGATCGTGTTCCTTGCTCAGAAGCACATGCTTGATCGCGTACATGCAGCAGACAGACGAGCAGTAGGGATTGCCGGCTGACTTGTCCCGGGACCCGACGCACTGGATCCAGGCGATCTTCTTGGGATGGCGGCCGTCCGATGGCCGTCGAAGCTCTCCGCGGTTCGGCCCTGACGCGCTCAGCATGCGCTCGAATTCGAGGCTGGTGACCACGTTCCGAAATCTTCCATAACCGTACTGGCTCTGAACCTTCGGAGAAAACGCCTCGTAGCCCGGAGCCAGAATAAGGCTACCCACCCTGACCTCATGCACCTGTTCCCGCTGGTGGAAATCAATGGCCTTGTTCTTACAGGTAGGCACGCAGATCTGGCAGATGCCTCTCTTGAGAAAAAGACAGTGCTCCGGTTCAACAAAGGAGACCGCCGGCACGGCCTGGGGAAAAGACAGGTGGATACATTTCAAAGTCGCCAGGTTTTCATTGTAGGAATCAGGCACACGCACTGGACAGTATTCGGCACAGGTTCCACACCCGGTGCATTTTTCTGCGTCCACGTATCGAGGCTGTTGGATCAAGGTGACCCGGAAGTTCCCTGCTTCCCCTTCTACCCGTTCGACCTCGGCGTCTGTGAGGATATCGATGTTGGGGTCTGTGGCGCATTCGATGAACTTGGGTGAGAGGATGCACATGGAACAGTCATTGGTGGGGAAGGTCTTGTCCAGTTGGGCCATCTTGCCTCCGATGGCAGGCCCCTTGTCCACCAGATAGACCTTGAACCCGCCTTTGGCAGCGTCCAGCGCGGCCTGGATTCCGCTGACCCCGGCTCCAACCACCATGATGGTTCCTATGCGATCAATGCCCGTCTTCATAGAATATCCTAGGTTTCACCACAGAGACACAAGAAGAAGTCAGCCGCTGTCAGCTGAAGCCGACAGCTTGAGGGACAAAGGGGCAAAGATGCAAAGGGTAAAGAAAAGAAGAAGTCTTCTGCTTTGTCCCTCTGTGCCTTTGTCCCTTTGCATCTTTGTGCCTATCTTTCTTCTCCCATGGCCTCCAGGACCATTTCGGAGATGTCCTTCACCTCCAGAACATCCCCCTTGTCCGACGTGACCACGCTGTCCTTGAAATTTAACAGGCAGTAGGGACAAGCGGTGGCCAGGATGTCGGCTCCCATTGCAACGGCCTGCTCCACCAGGATATCGGAGAAGCGCTGTCCTTTGAGCGTCTCCATCCAGATCCTTCCTCCCCCGCCGCCGCAGCAGAGACTGTTTTCCCGGCACTCCACTTCATCCATCAGGGTGACTCCCGGGATGCTTCCCAGCACTCTTCGCGGTTCTTCATAAATGCCGTTGTGCCGTCCCAGGTAGCAGGGGTCGTGGTAGACGATCTTTTTGCTGAGGCGCTTTTTGTAGGAAAGCTTGCCCTTGTCCAGGAGCGCTGCAAGGTATTGCGTGAGGTGAAGAACTTTCACCGCGCCGTTCAGTCGAGGGTAGTCTTCTTTGAATGCGGTATAACAGTGGGGTGAGCTGACAATGATCTCCTTGACCCCCTTTTCGCGAAAGGCAGCGATGTTGCTTTTTGCCAAGGATTCGAAGAGCGCTTCGTGACCTGCTTTTCGAACACTCTCGCCGCAACAGCTCTCCTTTTCCCCCAGTATGCCGAAGGAAGCGCCGGTCGATCGAAGCACCGTGGCCGTTGCTCGGGCCACCCTCCCGAGCTTCGGGTCATAGGCAAGCACGCAGCAGGGGGAGTAGAGCAGCTCGTGCTCCTCAGAGGAATAAGGCTGAATCCCTAGGCTCTCCGCCCAGACGGCACGTTTGCTCCGTTCATTGCCCCAGGGGTTGCCCTCGCCGCTGAGATTCCCTATGGCACTGCGGAGGCTTGCCGGCGCTTTTTCGTACTGGAACTCGATCATGATTTTCCGCGCCGCCCGGATGACGTCGGTGATGGCCACCCCGCGAGGGCAACGGCTCACGCACTGGTTGCACGTGGAGCAGAGCCACCAGTCTTCGTCCTCCAGGTCCACGAGTCCGTACCTGGACTGGCAGATCATCTTGTGAGTCATGAAGGAGCGCACCGTGTTCCAGGGACAGCTTGCCGAGCAGAGGCCGCACTGCCAGCAGAGCTTGAAGGCGTCTCCTCCGGACTCCTTGATGAGATCAATCCCTTCTTTGAACGGTGCCAGGGATTCCAAGTCTGGTTCCCTCCCCCTCCCCTAACCCCTCCCGCCAAGGGAGGGGAAAGGATTGGTGCCCCGTGCACCCTGTACCGTGCGCCTTCTTCATCTCGTCTTTTCCTTGTACCTTTTGCCTTTTGCCTTGAACCTTCCTCAATGCATTACCCTTCCGCCATCCACCAAAATTGTCTGTCCGGTGATGAAATCGCTCTCCGGAGAGGCCAGGAAAAGAGCTGCCCCTGTGAGATCTTCCGGCTTGACCACGCGGCCGAGAGGCGTCTTGGACGTGTCGTACTTGGTCACATCCGCAATGCCCCGGCTCGCCTCTGTGTCCGTAAACCCCGGCGCCACGCAGTTGATGCGGATTCCGTGAGGCCCCAGTTCGATGGCCAATGCCCTGGTCATGCCGATGATGCCTCCCTTGGAAGCCACGTAATGGGCAAAGCCGTGAGAGCCTGTGAAAAAAACCTCGGAAGCAATATTAATGATCTTGCCGTACCCCTGATTTTTCATGTAGGGGAACACACCCCTTGTGCATAGGAACGCCCCTTTCACATTGACCTTCATGACAAGGTCCCACTCATCAGGATCGATCTCGTAAAAGGGTCTTCGCTTGAGCCCGTCATAAATCGCCGCGTTGTTGACCAGGATGTCCACCTTTCCAAAAGCTTTGACTGCAGCTTCGGCCATGGCTGAGGTATCTTTCATGATGCTCACGTCGCCCACAAAAGAGGCTGCCTCCGCACCCGTGGCCTTGATCTGTTTCACCGTTTCATCAAGATCTTCTTTGTCCTTGGGTCTTAGGACGATATTCATGGCCATGACCTTTGCCCCCTCTTGAGCAAGCTTCAGGGCAAAGGATCTTCCAAGCCCCCTTGCAGCCCCGGTCACGATGGCGACTTTGTCTCTAAGGCGCATAAGAACCTCCTCTACCCTCTTTCACCGAGTCTGTCAGTACTCCCTTTCCTTCTGTTCCTGGGCCCTGCTCGGACTAAACGTTTAAGCGATGTTCCCCTGGTATTTTTTTGCCCAGAACTTTTGGCAGCTTGAGCGCATTAGCTCCAAAACCTGTTGACTTGTCAAAACAATAAGTTTTATATATGTATAAGTTTCGCTTATAGATTCTCTATGCAGATCAACCTCAATCATCTTCGAATCTTCTACTACGCGGCCAAGGAGAAAAACCTCACCAAAGCCGCAGAAGCTCTCTTTGTGACCCAGCCGGCCGTGACCATGCAAATCAAAGCCCTGGAACAGTACCTTGAAACGGCTCTGTTCAGGAAAAGGGGAAAGTTTCTCGAACTCACTGACCAGGGAAGCACGCTTTTCAATTATGCTGAAAAAATATTCCGTGTTGTGGATGAAATGGAACACGCCTTAAAGGGCTTCGCCTCCCTGACCGATGGTTCCCTCATCATCGGCACCACACGCAGTTTTGCACGGCACCTCATGCCCGGACTCCTTTCACGCTACCAGGAGAAATTTCCAGGCATAAAAGTGTCTCTGGAGGTGGGGAGCTCCAGCGAAATCGCCGAAGGCGTAGCGGCTTTCAAATATGACTTGGGGATTGTCGGGCGGATCCCGCTCCCGGGCAAAGTAAAGGCGGTTCCGTATACGCCGGAGGAGTTTTGCCTGGTCGTGTCACCGGATCATCGTTTTGCCAAGAGGGGGGTCGTCTCTTGCCGCGAACTGCGGAACGAACCGATTATCATTCGGGAACCGGGGTCAGGTTCCAGGCATTTCATGCTGTCCTTCCTGGCCTCCCATGGGGTGAAGCCCTCGGTCCTCGTTGAGGCGGGCAGCGTCGAGTTCATCAAAGAGTACATTATCCAGGGCCGCGGCATCTCTTTCCTCTACAAACCCGAAGTTCAGTTGGAAGCGAAAATGGGTCTCCTCAAACCCCTGGAGCTTGTGGAAGGGCCTATTTCTATTCAAACGGTCATCGTGGTTCCTGACGGTGTAACACTTGCACCGCCGTCTCGTGCCTTTCTCGATGTGGTCGGCTCTCCCCAGTCTTCTGAGGCAAAGTAGAAAGAGAAAAGCCTTGACACACAAGAGTGACTTATCTTCTTATTACTCCACTTCCGTCCTTTAGGGACCCATGTTTCATGACGCTTTGGCGTCTTGACAAAAAGTTCTTCAGACCGTCACTTCCGCGCAGGCGGGAGTCCAGAAGACATAAGAAAGACTGGGTTCCCGCCTCCGCAGGAATGACAGAAAAATGCATTCTCGGAGTTTTTTACGAAGCCATGCATTACTAATATGGACAGATTCCTGGAGCCCACGCCTTATATTGATTGCGATGCCGAACCTGTGAAGGAGAAGGCGAGAGAGATCGTCCAGGGACTTACCGCTCAACGCAAAAAAGCCATAAAGATTTTTTATGCCGTGAGAGACGGCATCAAGTACACCATCTATGGAAAAAGATCCCTGCCTGAGCACTTCCGCGCAAGCTTTGTCCTCTCATCAAGTGAAGGGTATTGTGTTCAAAAGGCCATTCTTCTGGTGGCCCTGGCTAGGGCAGCCTCCATTCCGGCACGTCTCAGATTAGCGGCCATCAGGAGTCATCTCGTGCCCAAAGAAATGCTGGAAAAAAGGGGCACCAACTTGTTCCCCTATCATGGGTATGCCGACCTGTATATTGAAGAATCCTGGGTCAAGGCTGCGCCTACCTTTGACCTCAAATCCTGCGTCGATGCGGGCCTGCGGCCGGTGGATTTTGACGGTGAACATGACGCGCTCTTACCCTCTACAACGCTTGATGGCAGACCCCATATCGAATATATTGAAGACCGTGGGTTCTTCGAAGAGGTCCCCTTTGACGCCATCATGAAGGCTTCGCTGATGCACAAGTATGTTAAGATCCGAGACACAAAGGGACAAAGTTGCAAAGGCACAAAGTGACAGAGAGTAAAGAAAAAAATGGCAGTTTCTGCTTTGTGCCTCTGTGCCTATGTCCCTCTGTATCCCTCTTCTCTGCTTTGTGCCTTTGTGCCTTTGTATCTTTGTGCCTGCGTGGTGCAGAGGCGGAAGGCGGGGATAAAATCGCCCCTGCATGTTGGTGAGAGGGACTCATGATTCCTGAACCCAAAGGCGTTCTCATCCTCGCAACCATGGACACCAAAGGTCCGGAAGCCCTGTATGTGCGAAAAAAAATAGACGAACAGGGACTCAGGCCCACCCTCATGGATTTGTCCACTAGAGGCAGGAAGAGCAGCGGAGCGGACATCGGGTTGGCTGAGGTGGCAAAGGCAGGCGGCGACAGTCTCAACCTTCTGGCCTCCTCAAGCGACAGGGGCGGCAACACGGAGGCGATGGTCTCAGGCGCAGTCAAGATCGCGCACAGGCTCTTGCGAGAAAACAGAATCCACGGCATCTTCGGCGTGGGCGGCTACAGCGGCTCTCTCATGACCTCAGAGGTGATGCACTCCCTGCCCTTCGGCTTCCCCAAGATCCTGGTTTCATCGGCAGCAGCCATCCCTGGTCTCTCCACCCGTTTCATTCGAACGAGCGACATCCTCCTGTTCCATTCGGTGGTCGAAATTGCCGGATTGACCGGTCTGCTCAAGAATGTTCTGGAGCGGGCTGTTTTTGCCATGGTGGGGATATTGCACGGTCAAGTGACCGAGCCTTACACAGACAGAAGCAAGGCGATCGCCATGAGCATGTTGAGCCCCTGCGAAGGATGCGCGCGGGCGGTGCGAGCGGCCCTCGAGAAAAGCGCTTATCCGGTCGTCGGGTTTCATGCCACCGGAATCGGCGACCGGGCCATGGAGGCCATGATCTCCGAAGGGCTGTTTAGAGGCGTGATCGATTTGGCGCCGGGCGGAGTTGGAGAGCACCTGTACGGGTTCATGAGAGATGCAGGGCCGACCCGCTTGGAAGCCGCAGGAAGAATGGGCATTCCGCAGATCATCTCCACCTGTGGAGTGAACCACATCACCCCTCGAAAATCAAAGTACACGCGCGAGCACGACTTGCGGCGGAGACACGATATCGACAGGCTTCGTACGTGGCTCAGGATGTCTCCCAGAGAGTTGAAGGAAGTGGCCGCCCTGTTCGCTGAAAAACTGAATCTGTCCCGAGGCCCGGTCAGCATGGTGATTCCTCTCAGGGGATGGTCCTCTGTGGATGCTCCCGGCAACGCGACTTATGACCCTGAAGAGGACCGGATCTTCACCGCCGAGCTCAGGAAAACCCTCAAGAAAGAAATACAGATTTTGGAGGTGGACGCCAACATGGAAGACCCTGGGTTTGCAGAAGCGCTGATCAAGATCGCGCTGGATATGTTTAAGGAGGTCTCATCTCATGCCTAAGCACATCGTCATTCTCAGCAGCCTCGACACCAAAGGCGAAGAGGCCAGATACCTCAAAGAGCTCATCGAGTCCCAAGGATTCAAAACCCTCCTCATGGACACTTCCATCGGAGGAGAGCCGGCTCTTCAACCGGACATTTCATCGGAAGAAGTCGCTCGTCTGGGAGGCGGGAACATCCGGGACATCAGGGCCTCCAGGAACACAGGGCAAGTCACTCCCATCATGATCAAAGGAGCGAGCACCAAGGTTCAGGAATTGCTCGCCAAGGGTCTTTTGGATGGAATCATCTCCTTCGGCGGCGCATCCAATACGACTTCGGCCACCAGCGTCATGAAAGCCCTTCCCTTCGGCGTCCCCAAGCTCATGGTCTCCAGCACCGCCTCCATGCCCGCTTACGCCGCCAAGTACATCGGCACAAAGGACATTACCATGATGCATTCCGTGGTGGACGTCTCGGGCCTCAACGATCTCACCAAGGCTGTGTTGGAGAGAGCGGCAGGAGGGATATGCGGCATGGCGGCTGCGAGCGGAGGCCCGGTCAAACCGGTCAGCACCTCCCCGCTCATCGCCATGACCACCTTCAAGTTCTCTGAAGAATGCGGGCAGCATGCCATGGCGCTTCTCGAAGAAAGGGGGTTCACGGTGATCCCTTTTCACGCCCAGGGCATCGGCGACAGTGCCATGGAAGAGCTCATCGAGCAGGGCCTGTTTCAGGGGGTCCTGGATCTGGTCCCCGCCGGGGTGATCGAAGAACTCCTGGGCGGCAACCGGGCTGCCGGTGCCCTTCGCCTTGAATCGGCAGGAAGAGCGGGGATCCCACAAGTCTACACTCCTTGTGGTTTTGACATGCTCAGTTGCGGGCCCTTGAGCCGAAGAGAAGCTGGAGATCCGCTCTGGACAAACCTGCGGCTCGCTGACCGCAAGATCTTTATTCCCGATGAATTCAGGGTTCAGGCCCGCACAAGGGGAGACGAAGTGTGCAAAGTGGCGGAAGTGGTCGGCCGGAAACTCAACGCCTCCAAAGGGCCGGTGAGATTTTTCATTCCCACGCAGGGTTGGTCCTCCCTCAGCTCAAAGGAAGCGGATCTCCATGACCCTGTCGCGGACGCTCTTTTCGCGCCTGTTTTGAAGAAGAGCCTCCGCCGAGACATTGAAGTGTCCGAGCTCCCCATGGAGCTCAATTCTCCCGAGTTCGCGGAAGCCCTCGTCACGGCTCTGGACGGGATGGTAAAAAAATCGCTGGGTAGTCAAGGGTGATGGGTTCGCAAGAAGTCACAACCCAGTTTTCCGTTCATGGTTCGATACCTCACCATGAACGGAACATATTGCAGTTACAGTGGTTTCCAAGCGTTCGCCCTGAGGCATCGAAGGGTGAACGCGACTTTTTGTCACGTCATTA
This sequence comes from uncultured Desulfobacteraceae bacterium, assembly GCA_964580575.1. Taxonomy (GTDB): domain Bacteria; phylum Desulfobacterota; class DSM-4660; order Desulfatiglandales; family HGW-15; genus CAVPDE01. The sequence goes on along the minus strand of CAZOLJ010000033.1, from coordinate 16,380 downwards.
ACGTTTCGCTCCCTGCCACTGAGCGAGGTATTCGGCCATGACCTTCTGCAATCCCCCTGCCTGGGGGCCTTGGGTCGCCATCTTTTCGAGTATATCCACAAAGGCTCTCGCCGGATGGGAAAGGTGTTGATCCTTGAGATAGGCAATACTCACATCGAGAAAAGGATTTTCTCCGGCCACAGGAACGGCAGCCAAGCGCTTCTCACGGATTTCAACAGCCACCGCTTCCTCGACTAGAAACGATATCCCCTCCCCCCGCTGCACCAGTTGCTTGATGAATTCCGTGTTGCTTGTTTCCATGAGAACATTGGGGGCGAGCCCTTTTCTGCTGAACAGTTCGTTCACCTGTTTCCGGGTCCCTGAACCTATCTCCTTCATGATCATGGGCTCATGAACCAGTTCTTCCACAGACACGCTCTTCTTCTTGGCCAAGGCGTGAGTGGGAGTAAGAATAAGCACCAACTGATCCCGCCTAAAGGGCAGGAAGGTGATATTAGGGTCCTCCTCCACCCTTGCGATCACAGCCACCTCGTTTTTCAAATCCAGCAGACTGCGCAGGATGTCCAGAGAGCTCCCTTCGTCAAGGTGAACCTTGATTAGGGGAAAGGCTTCGTGAAAACTGGAGATGAGGAACGGCATGAAGTAGCGAGCGTAAGCTTTGCTCGTCCCCAAACGGAGAGTCCCGCGCTTCAACTTCCTCATCTCTTCGATCACGTCTTCGACTTCTCTTTCGTACTCAAAAATTCTTCTTGCGTACTCGTAAAGCGTACTCCCTTCTTCACTCAGGTAGAGGCTGCGTCCTTTTTTTTTGAAAAGCTTGAGATCGCACTGGTCCTCAAAGGTTTTTATCTGGGCTGTCACAGCGGGTTGGGTGATGCAGAGTTTTTTCGCGGCACTGGTGAAACTGCCGGTTCGTGCAGCTTCATAGAAGACTCGAAGCTGATTGAGGTTGATCATGGTTCAATCTCCCCAGGTTTATGCTAACCGTTTCTTATATACGAAACCAACCTATAAGGCAAAGTTATATATATCATAAGAAAAAACTAATTGACATAATTCCCGATTTCCTCGATATGATAGGTTTGTTTTCTCCTCGTACACGTTTTCCAACCTATCATCAAAACCCTCTTTCTGGCAGACGGTTTCAATATGGATGGCTCCATTTCGGGTACAAGAACCTCTATCCCTCTTTTTTTCAGAGCCGGTCCCTATTTTTACAGAACCGGGGAGACCTTTGCGACGTTGGTAAACTCGCAATATCCGGGCTGGTATTGCGGAAAACCGTATCGGCGTTTCCACAACCTAAACCTTATAAGAGGAGGGCGAAAATGACCAACAAGAGTGTAGGACGGTTTCCTGATCCCCATGACTTCAAAGTCCCCAAGGAGCTTGAAGGCTGGGAAGAGATGTACGCACCCCAAAGGCTGTTCAGCCAGGATAGAGCGGAATGGGAAAAGAGGCACTTCTGGTTTCAAGATAAAATCCATGCGCCGGAGCCGCTATATCCTCTTGATGATATTTTCCAAGAGGCATGGCAAATCGCCCTTTCCCAGTACACCACCAGGGTTTTCTGCATTCCTCCGGCTCAGGGAATCGCTCAAAGGATCGTGGGTTGCTACATGTACATCACTCCGGTGGAGCCGCCTCCGCCGGAAGTGATAGGGAAAAAGGCGGAACTTTTCGGCAAGAGGGTCCCCTACGTCTTTCAGAATTACAACAAGCTCTGGGACCAATGGTATGACAAATTCCAAGAACTGGGCAAGGAGATGGAAGCGCTCAAGATACCCTCGGAGTTGAGTGATTTCGTGCCCGATGATGAGGTTTTTCCCACGCCCAAGGGTTATACGGTAGCCTACGAGATCATCGAGTCTTTCAACACGATCATCAGCCTCATTTTCAAAGCTTGGCAATTTCATTTCCAGTACCTGAATTTGGCCTACCTTGCCTATCTCATGTTTGTGGACACGGCCAGAAAACTCTTCCCTGGCATCAAGGAGAGCACCATCGGCAAAATGGTTGCGGGCGCCGACGTCTCCATGTTCCGACCCGAGGAGGAACTCTGCCGGTTGAGTCGCCTTGCCATGAGCCAGTCGCCCGTGGTCAAGGTCCTTAAAAAAGACACCTCTGCTGCGGAAAAGGTTAAAGAGCTTCAGGGTTCAGAGGCCGGCCGGATGTGGCTTGAAGAGATGGAAAGGGTCAAGAATCCTTGGTTCTTTGTCTCCTGTGGCAGCGGATGGTTTCACTACGAGGGAAGCTGGGTGACCAAAATGGATGTGCCCTTCAGCTACCTCAAAAGCTACGTTGAAAGGCTTGAGAAAGGCGAGAAGATCGAGAGGTCTCTCACCTCGATTTCCGAGGAAAGAGACCGGATCGTCACCGAGTACCGGGCGCTCATCAAGTCGGACGACGACAAAAAATCTTTTGAAGATGCCTACAACGTGGTCAGGGCCATTTACCGGTATGCCGAGGATCATCTGTTCTGGGTCGAGCACTGGCTCCACACCATATGGTTCCGGAGAATAAGAGAGTTCGGCAGCTTGCTGGCCAAGAGCAACGTGCTGGCAAAGGCCGACGACATTTACCTCTTCAACCGATTCGAGGTCCCCATGTTGTTGGAAGACCTGGCGACTTCATGGGCGTTGGGGATTGGTGCTCCCACTAGAGGGACGTACTGGCAGGAAAAGGCCGCAAAACGGGAGAAAATCCTGCAGGCCGCCAGAAACTGGCAGGCCATTCCTGCTCTCGGAGTTCCGCCGACGGAGGTCTCCGAACCCTTCACTGTTATGTTGTGGGGCATCACGACCGACACCGTGGCGGAGTGGCTGAAAGCTGGGGAAACCGAAGCGAAGGACGTGAACCAGATGAAGGGCTTTGCCTCATCCGCCGGTATTGCGGAAGGACCTGCGAGGGTGCTCAAGCTCCTCGAGGACATCGTGAAGCTGCAGCCGGGTGAAATTCTTGTGGCCCCCTGCACCAACCCGTCTTGGGCGCCCGTGTTCACAAAGATCAAAGGCGCTGTGACGGACATCGGCGGTCTCACGTCTCATGCAGCCATTGTGTCGCGGGAGTACGGCCTCCCCGCTGTTACCGGAACCGGTGTGGCGACCTCCGTCATCAAGACCGGAGACATCGTCAAGCTGGACGGAAGCACTGGAATGGTGACCATCGTGAAACGGGCGAAATAGCCTAGCGATGTGTCTCTGTGTTTGCTTGCTGATGCCTATTTCTTTTCCCCTCCCCTAACCCCTCCCACCCAGGGAGAGGAAGGGATAAGTTACAGTTTCCTCCCCCTGGATGGGAGAGGCGAGGAGGGGGGGGACGCTATATTAAGACACTATGAGCCGGGGGCACGGTGCCCCCGGCATTAAGAAAAGCAAGAGGAGAACGAAGATGGCGGATAAATGGATCTACTGGCTTAGAGAACTGGGGACAGAGCACAACAACATCGTGGGAAAAAAGTGCGCCAATCTCGGGGAAATGACCAAAGCCGGATTTCATGTGCCGCCTGGTTTCGCCCTCGGCGTGGGGGCCTATGAACGATTCATGAAAGAGACGGTGGCCTCAGACCGCCTGCTGGCCTTTTTGAAAACGTTCAAAGCGGATGCCCACAAAGTAGAAGACACTCTGAAGTTCGAGGCGGCCGGCACGGAGATGAGAAAGATCGTTGAGTCCATCAAGATGCCGCCTGATATGGAAGAGACGATTAGAAACTACTACGCCCAGCTCTGCAAGGAGACGGGAAAAAAGGATCTATTTGTCGCCACGCGATCCGCAGGTCCGGCAAGCCATCCCGGACAATACGAGACCTATCTCAACGTGAGCGGCGCAGATGAAGTGGTGAGAAACGTGACTCGCGTGTGGTCAAGCACGTTCAACACACGCTCCGTCATTGCGAGGGCAAGGCTCGACCTCCCGCTCCATTACGACCCCATAGGGGTGGCGGTTCTCACCATGGTGGATGCCAAGGCAGCCGGTGTGCTCTTTACGGTTAATCCGGTGAACGGAGATGAATCAAAGGTTGCTCTGGAGGCAAGCTTCGGGTTTGGCGAGGCTGTGGTTTCAGGAAACGTGACCCCGGACCGTTACCTCATCGACAAGATCACCTATGAAATCGATGAAAAAGTCATCTCCGACAAGGGCGCCGAGTTTGCCTACAACCCCGCGACCAGAGAAATGGAGTACAAGGAGCTTCCTCCTGACAGGAGAAAGCTGCCCTGCCTCGAAGACCGGGAAGTCATCGAACTCACGAAAATCGCCAAAAAGGTGGAGGCTCATTTCGGGTGTCCGCAAGACATCGAATATTCCATTTCCCTGAGCATGGAGTTTCCTGAGAGCATTTTTCTTGTCCAGGCCCGCCCAGAGTCCGTGTGGGGCAAGAAAAAAAAGGAATCGGTGCTCGGAAAAAAGACCGGATGGCAGCTCCTTTTTGAGAAGGCGACCACCCCCATCAAATTGAAAACCGACTGATCCCTTTCCTCCGAGCCGTGAACCCCGCCTCATTCATCAGGTGCAGTCCCGGCGGGTGAAACCCTAACTTTTTCTCATGGGTGTCCGGAATGATAAAGCGGGCTTATGGATATCATAAGAAAAAACGAATTGACACATCACCCTACTTAGTCAATGTTGTTTTCGGTTTTTGCCGACCTGCAACTCAATCAACCTATTCACATAACGGCCTTTCCACATACCAAACTTCTTGAACCCCGCAAGAGCATATGGCGGGAACAGCCTGAGAGAGGAGGATCAGAACGCCATGAAAGATCTGAGAGATTTCATCGCAACGTGCGAGAAAGAGGGCGAACTGCGCAGGGTCAAGGCAGAGGTCGACTGGGACCTCGAGCTTTCGCACATCTGCAAAGTCGTCGAGGAGAAATCAGGACCTGCGCTGCTGTTCGAGAACGTCAGGGGATACAAGAGCCCGGTTCTGACCGGCGCCTTTGCCACCACCAAGAGGCTGGCCATTATCCTCGGAAGAAACACGAACCTCTCCATGGTTGAGCTGACAAAGGAGTGGGTGGCCGTTGCGACAAAGAGCGTGGTCCCTGCAAAGGAAGTGAAGGACGGCCCTATCTTTGAAAACATTGCAGACGGCGACAAAGTGGACACTTTTGCCTTCCCTTCACCCAAGTTTTACGAACTGGACGGCGGTCGCTACTTCGGTACTGCCGTATTCATGACCATCCAGGACCCTGACACCGGCGACATCAATCTCGGCACTTACCGGATGGGCGTCCTGGACAGTAAAACCGTGGGAGTGCAGCTCCTCAAAGGGAAAAAAGGCGACAGGATCCTGAAGAAGTACGGAAAGAAAGGCAAGAAGATGCCTGCCTGCGCCATCATCGGCGGCGATCCCCTGCACATCTTTGCTGGCGCCGCCACAGTGCCGGGCGCAAAAAGCGGTTACGATGTGGTCGGAACCCTGCGCGGCGCTCCGGTGGAGGTCGTGAAAGGCCAGTTGACCGGTCTTCCGATTCCGGCTGCCGCGGAGATCGTGCTCGAAGGGGAAATCGATGCCGAGAAGCTGAGAAACGAAGGGCCCTTCGGCGAGTACACGGGCTATTACACGGAAGAGCTCATCAAGCCCATCCCCAAACCCGCCCTGGAAGTCAAACGCGTCTATTACAGGAACAACCCCATTCTCTGGGAAACGAGCGTGGGCAGGCCCGTGGGCGACCAGCACATGCTCTATGCCTTTGTGCGGAATGCCAGCTTGTGGACCGAGCTGACCAAGATGCAGATCCCCGGCATCAAGACCGTGTACACCATGCCGGAAGCCTCCGGACGCTTCTGGGTGGTCATCTCCGTGCAGCAGATGTATCCGGGCCACGCGGATCAGGTGGCCGCAGCGGTCATTGCCAGCAACACGGGCACTTACGGGATCAAGGGCATTATCATCGTGGACGACGACATCAGTGCGGACGATCTTCCGAGAGTGTGGTGGGCGCTCGGCACGCGCTACAACCCGGGCCGTGGCACCCAGATCATCAACAGAGGAAGATCCACTCCCCTCGATCCAGCCCTTGGGCCGGACGAGAACAAGTTCATCACCTCGCGGATCATCCTGGATGCCACGATCCCCTTTGACTGGAAGGTCAAACCCACGGAGATCAAGCTCACAGAGAGCGTCATGGCCAAAGTGAAGGCCAGGTGGAAAGAATACGGACTCGATTAGATGCGTGTCTCCCTCTGCTCCCAGGCAGAGGGAGGAGACAAGGAGGAAACTATGGCAGATCTTGAAAAAGCAAAGGCGAAGGCAAAGAACGTCAAGCTCTTCGCCCACGACATCCACGGGGTGCTGACGCCCAACACCTTCATGGTGGATATTGAAGGGAAGCGACGGTACACCTTCTGGCACATGGACGGGTTCGGCGACCTTTCCCTCAATATGAACGGCGTTAGGCCTGTCTACCTGGACACCTCCTCCATCGATGAGGAGGGCCTCTATCGCGCCAAGGAGCTGAAGCTCGAGAAGAACTACTTCAAGGTGACGGACAAGTGGGCCAAGATCGAGGAACTGAAAAAGGAAATGGGCATCGGAGATGAGAACGTGGGCTACATCGGATGCGAGATCACGGACCTCGGGATCATGAAGAAGGTCGGTTTCTCCGTGGCCACGGCCGATGCCATCGACGAAGCCAAGGCGATTGCCGACTACGTGACGGCTGCGCCCGCCGGCAGAGGCCCCATCCGGGAGGTTTGCGAATTCATACTGAGGTCCATGGGCAAGTGGGAGGAATGGGTCGATAAGGTGACCAAGATGGGATACAAGTAGATCCCCTTGCCGGACTCACGACACAGGAGGGCAGAAGATGAAGAGTGCACAAGAAGCGCTTGAGAAAGCCAAGAAGGTTAAGTTCGTGATCCTCGATATCCACGGCGTGCTGACGGACTGCGTGCTCTACTACGCCGACGACGGAAAGAAATCCGAGATGTTCTCTCTCCACGATCGCCTGGGATGCAAGGCCCTGACCGAGGGCGGCATCGGCGTGGCGTTCCTGACCAGCAAGATCACGCGGACCGATGAGCAGGTGGGCACCATCTACGGCGTGCCCCCGGAGAAGCTCTGGGGCACCTCCGCCAAAATCGGCAAACTCGACGAGTTCGAGAAAGAATCCGGCTATAAGGATGAGGACATCTGCTACGTGGGCGATGAAATGATCGATCTCGGCGTCATGAGGAGAGTGGGGTTCTCTGTGGCCCCGGGCGATGCTTCGGCCCAGGCGAGAGAGGATGCCCACTACGTCACCAAGGCAGGCGGCGGCAAAGGCGTGGTCCGAGAGCTGGCCCAGTACATCCTCCAAGCCCAGGGAAAATGGGCGGCCGTGGTCGACAAACTGAGCAAAGTGGGCTGAAGCCGCGCTCTCAAGAAAGAGAGTGGGGATGCTATCGGAGTAGTCGAAGACTTCGTCAGACGTGGAGAATCAAAGGCATCTTGGTCGTCCCTCCCGCGAAGGCGGGAGTCCAGAAAATATCGAAAAGTCTGGATTCCCGCCTTCGCGGGAATGACAGAAGAACTACTTCTCCCTTATATCTCTTACAACTGGGCAGCGACAGAAGGCGTTTCAAGACAGATCCTGGGTAGGGATTTGGTGGAGGCAACAATCAACACGGAGAGAAAACCCTCTCCAAGAAAAGGAGGCTTAAGTTGGCAGGATATCCGATTTACAAAGACAACAGGGAATTCATCAAAGGGTTGGAGAAGTATGGCGAACTCGTGACTGTCAAGCAGGAAGTGGACTGGGACCTGGAGATGGGCGCCATTGTTCGAAGGGTGTGCGAAAAGAAGCTCCCCTCCCCTTATTTCAAAAAGATCAGAGACTATCCCGGATTCGAAGCCTTGGGCGCACCTCTCGCCACGTACAAACGGCTGGCCATCGCCTTGGGCATGGACCCCGCTTCCACGGTCCCCCAGATTGCAGACGAGTACGTCCGTCGGACATCAGGCGAACCGATCGATGCGGTGGTCGTGGACAAGAAAAAAGCCCCCTGCAAGGAAAACATCCTCCTCGGTAAGGACGCGGATCTGTTCAAGCTCCCAGGCCCCATGGTCCACGACGGAGACGGCGGCAGATACCTGTGCACGTGGCACTTCGTGGTCGCCAAGGATCCGGACAACGGAATGCTCAACTGGGGCATGTATCGTCAGATGGTCTTTGACGAGAAGACCATGGTCGGCCCCGTGCTTCCCTTCTCGGACATGGGCAAGATGTTCCACGGGAAGTACGTCCCTCGGAACAAACCCATGCCTTTTGCCACGGTGATCAGTTGCGATCCCCTTTCCGGAGTGGCTGCCTGTGCGCCCTCCCCCATCCCCGAGGATCAGTTCACGGGCATGCTGATGGGAAAACCCGTGGAAGTGGTGAAGTGCGAAACCTGCGATCTGGAGGTGCCGGCCCACGCGGAGATCATCATCGAAGGGGAGGTGCTTCCCAATCTCACGATCGAGGAAGCGCCTTTCGGGGAGTACACCGGCTACCGGACCTCCCCCAGAGAGCCGCGCACCGTGTACAGGGTCAAGGCGATCACCTATCGCGACGCTCCCATCATGGCGATTTCCAACATGGGGGTTCCCACGGATGAAGGACAACTTCTCCGCTCCTTCTCTCTGGGCCTGGAGATGCGAAAGCTCCTGGAGAGCCAGGGCATTCCCATCACCGGCGTCTACATGCTCCCGGAATCCACCCATCACCTGGTCGTGGTCGGCGTAAAACCCGCCTACACCGGCATCGCGACTCAAATCGCCAACCTGATCTATGGCAGTAAGCTGAGTCCCTGGTTCCACATGGTCGTTGTGGTCGACGATCAAACGGACATCTATGACAAGGATGAAGTCATCCACGCATTGTCGACCAAGTGCCATCCGATCACAGGGATTCATAAATACGAAAACGCTCCGGGCACTCCTTTGAACCCCTTCGCGAGCCCCGAAGACAGGAGATGGAGCAAGGGGGCTAAAGTGCTCTTTGATTGCACCTTCCCCTTGAACTGGCCCAAGTCGGATGTGCCCATCAAGGTGGCTTTCAACACGGTTTATCCCAAAGACATCCAGGAAAAGGTTCTCGCTAACTGGAAGAAATACGGGTTTAAGGATTAAGGAGACTAGAAATGGCGAAAAAGGAATACGATACCTATGTCCTCACCGATCTGGCTTTGGTTCCTGAAGACAAGGAAATGGAGATGATCCTTCGCGACCTGACCCCTGAGGACCGGCGATACAAGTACCGCGGGTTCTTCGCCTCGGTCATGGTGTCGAAAAACGAGAAGAAATACCCGGACAAGCTCTGGGTCCGGCTGGGAAGGGGACAACTCCAGGAGAAACCCTGGTCCGTCAAGATCCTCAAAGAGGTGAACAAGTTCCAATAAACGGCTGTCGGCTGAAGCCGACAGCCGGAGGGACAAAGGGACAAAGATGCAAAGGGTAAAGAAAAGAAGAAGTCTTCTGCTTTGTCCCTCTGTGCCTGTGTGACTATGTCCCTTGTTTTGCGTTGTGCCTCTGTGCCTATGTCCCTCTGTATCCCTCTTCTCTGCTTTGTGCCTTTGTGCCTGTATCTTGGAGGTCCTTTTGCAAACTCATCGGACACTCAGAGACTTCATCAAAGTGTTGAGGAAAGAGGGAGAGTTGCTCTCCCTCTCAAAACCCTTTGATCCCAAATACGAGATGTCCACGATCCTCTCCGAACTGGGGAAGAGGAGAGCGCCGGCCGTGCTTTTTAAAAAGGCCAAGGGGTTTGAGATTTCCGTCATAGGGAATCTGTTCGGAACCATCAGTCGCCTCGCTCTCGCCCTGGGGCTTGAAGAAGGCCGTCTTCTTGAAGACGTCATCCCTAGGCTGGAGAAGAGGATCCCCCCTGTGCTGATTTCAGAGAATTCCTCTGAGGAAATCCGTGTCCCCATGGGCAAGCTGGACCTTCTCAAAGTCCTTCCTGCTCTGACGCACTACTCGAAAGACTCGGGGCCTTACATCACCTCGGGCATTTCTTCGGCCAGAGACCCCACGACCGAAGTGACCGGCCGGGGACTCCACCGCATGGAGGTGCGAGGGAAAAGCACCCTGGGCATTTCTCTCCTCAATCCGCCCCTGGCCGACATCTATTCGATGCACCGAAAAGAAGGGAAGAAGATGGAGATCGCCACGGTGATCGGCGTCCCTCCTGCGGTCTTCGTCGCCTCCATCTTCAAGGTCCCGGCAGGAACCGACAAGCTCTCCGTGGCAGGAGGGCTCAAGGGGGAACCTGTGGAGACGACAATGGCCGAGACCGTGGACCTGGACATCCCGGCCCATGGCGAGATCGTCATCGAAGGGTACATCGACCCCAAGGACAAGGAGGAAGACGGAACGCTCGGCGAATCGAGCGGGTACTACATGGCCTTCGGCAAAAGCCCGACCATCCATGTCACCGGCTTCAAGTACCGGAAGGGCGCTTTGTACCATGCCGTCGTGCCCTGGGCCCGAGAAGTGGACACCCTCCTCTACCTCGTCCACGGTCTTGACTTCATCCCTAAGATGAGGAAGGAAATCCCTTCGCTCCGTCAGATTCATCTCTTGCCCATGACCTTCGGGTCCCACGTGGTCATGAGCATGGACACAGACCACAAGGGAGAAATACGAAGGGCCCTCACCTTGGCGCTCTCCTTTACCATGGTCAAGAAGGTGGTGGTGGTCGATGTGGATGTGGACCCCCAGGATGACCAGGAGGTGGAGTGGGCTTTGGCCACCCGATTCCAAGCGGACCGTGATCTGATCGTCATCCCCGAGCTCAGGGGCCAGCCCATTGATCCCTCTTCCCGATGGACCGGAGAGGGCTTCCTCACCACCAAGATGGGTTTGGATGCCACCCATCCCAAAAAGGAGGGGTTCGAAAAAGTGGATGTTCCTGAAGAAGTGAAGCGTGGGTTAGCTCCTGTGCTCAAGGACCTCATGGGGAGGATAAAATGAAAAGACTGGTGGTGGGCATCTCAGGCGCTACAGGCGCCATTTACGGGATCAGGCTGCTGGAGTTCCTTTCCAAATCCGATGTGGAAACCCACCTGGTGATTTCCGACTCTGCAGAGAAAACCATTCGCATGGAAACGCACTGGACCCTGGAGCAGGTGAAAGCGCTGGCCAGCGTCACCTACAACATGGAAGACGTGGGCGCCGACATTTCGAGTGGCTCTTTTCACGCGGAAGGCATGGTCGTTATCCCCTGCTCCATCAAGAGCCTTTCCGCCATCGCCAATTCTTACAACGAGAATCTCCTGATCCGCGCCGCCGACGTAGCCTTGAAGGAGAGGCGAAAACTGGTCCTTGTCGTGAGAGAGACGCCTCTTCACAGAGGCCACCTCACTTTGATGCTGAATGCGGCCGACGCGGGAGCCGTGATCCTCCCCCCGATTCCGGCTTTCTATTTTCTTCCAAAGACCCTGGATGATATCATCAATCACACGGTTGGAAGAGCTCTCGATGTGTTTAACATCGACCACACCCTTTTCAACCGCTGGGGAAGCAAGAAATTGAAGAATGCCCTGAAAAAGAAGGGGACCTCCAATTAAGATTCGCGGGAAAATCGTAGACGGAATCCGGGTGGCGTCGGATTTCACCCAGGTTCCCTGGGTCAAGAACCAGTTTGCCTGCAAACTCGCCATAGACGCCTATCCCGGGACCCTCAACCTGGAGATCACGGAACCCTCAGATCTCAAAGCCTTCGAGTCCCTCAAGGCGCGTGAGGGCGTCGAGATCACGCCGCAGCAGGCTTCCTTTTGCAGCGCCAAGTGCTATCCCGTTCTTATCGCGGGAAAAATCAAAGGCGCCATTGTTTTTCCCTGTGTCGCGGACTATCCCAGGAACAAGCTGGAGCTCATCGCCCCTGTGCACGTGCGAAAGACCCTTTCCCTCAACGCGGGCGACGTTATCGAAGTCGAGCTCCTCTAGAACCCCCCATCCCCCGTCCTACAATCCCACCGGATCCAGCCTCTGTCATTTCGAGCGAAGCGAGAAATCTTCCCATCGAGGATACCTCAAAGATCTCTCCCGGAGTTTATCCTGAGCTTGTCGAAGGGGTCGAGATGACAACCTTTTTCTGCGAAACGAAACTGTCAAGTTGCCGAATTGTTTGACAGGCAACGCGCAATCATACTATGGTCCTTTGCGAAAGGACCGACGTCTCATGACAAAAAAGATTCTGCTTCTGTTGATCCCCCTTTTGTGCTTCTTGATCATCCCCTTCCCAGCCTCCGCTCAAAAGAAGAAAAGCTTCGAGGCATGGCTCGCGGATTTCCGAACTGAGGCCGCGGCCAAGGGCATCTCTCAGGCGACGATTCAGTCTGCTCTGAGCAGAGTCCAGTATCTTCCCAAGGTCGTCGAGCTCCAGAAGAACCAACCGGAATTCAAGTTCACCGTGGAAGAATACTTGATTCGAGTCGCTTCCGAGGCCAGGACTTTGCGCGGCCGGGAGGTCCTTACCGAGCACCAAGCATTGCTTGACAAGATGCAGGAGCGCTACGGCGTGCCGGCTCATTATCTCGTTGCCCTCTGGGGGATTGAAACCGACTTCGGAAGGCTTACCGGGGGGTTCCCGGTCCTCGATGCTACGGCCACGCTCGCCTATGGCGGTTCCCGCAGCGACTTTTTCAGAACCGAGTTGCTCTACGCCCTCCGCATTATTGATCGCGGCCACATCTCCCCGGACAAGATGCTAGGGTCGTGGGCCGGCGCCACAGGACAGCTCCAGTTCATGCCCTCCACGTTTTACAGCTACGCGGTGGACTGCAACGGGGACGGCCGGATCGACATCTGGAGCAACCTGGAGGATATTCTTGCCTCAGCGGCAAATTATCTTTCCAGGTCAGGATGGGTGCGCGATCAGCCCTGGGGGTGGGAAGTTAACCTGCCAAAAGATTTCGACAGGACCCTGGCGGGCCTGGACAATCGAAAATCTATCGAGGAGTGGGAAAAACTGGGAGTGCTTCACCTTCGAGGGGAAAACGTGAAAAACAACTCCGCCTGGCTTGCCTCGGTCGTGGCGCCGGACGGGCAAAAGGGTCGCGCCTTTATGGCCATGGAGAATTACCGCGTCATCTACCGGTGGAACCGCTCCCACCACTTCGTGGTCGCCGTGGGAGTGCTTGCCGACCGCATCGCCCAGTAACACAGGAAAGGCACAAAGGGACAGAGGCACAAAGTAAAACAAGGGACAAAGTCACACAGGAACAAAGTGACAAAGGTTAAAGAAAAAAATAGCAGTTTCTGCTTTGTGCCTTTGCTACTTTGTCCCTTTGTCCCTCTCTTTTGTGACTCTGTGGTGAAATTGAGTCTACTTCCTGGCTTTGAGGCTCTCCTTGAAGGTCTTCCAGAATTCCTTGTCCGTGTCCCTCCAGGCTGCGCCCCAACGCTTTTCAAAATAGGAAGTCGGCAGCCTGTCCTGCCAGGCGCCCCAAGGATTTTTGCCGGTCGCCTTAGCAACAAGGACGTCATTCAGGAATTCAGCGACTCTTGAAATCTCTTCCTTGGGAAGGTAGCCTGCTGCCCCCTCCCTAATGGATCTCACCAGGTTCGGCGGGTTGAAGGCGTGAGCGGTCAGCATCACGGCCGGTATTTTCTTCTGATTGCAGATCCTCAACAGCCCATAGCCGTCCACACCCATGATATCCAGCACGGCAACGTCAAAATATTGAGTCTCCAGGAACTCCTTGGCATCCTCGAAGTTGGCTGCAGTGACGACTCTGCACATTCTCAGAGTTTCCTGCATGATTTCCAGAATGTCCGGTTCATCGTCCACAACAAGAATTTTTTTGTCCTGCAATAGACTGGTATCTGCCATGGCGGAGCCTCCTCTTCTTTGTTGAAAAAACGGGTGAATGTCGTCAGGAGCCTGATTAGCCCTTAAAGGCTAATCCTTGGATTCCCATTAGTTCCCTTAATGGTATTAAATATCTTTTTTAGCAGATTTCAACCCTCTCCGTCAAATATTTCCCTCTCCTTTCTCAGGAGCACCTGTGCGTAGGGGCTTCAAGTCATGGGTTAAAGGCCGAACGCATTTCCTGGGGCCTTGCCCGGTGCTCACAGCACGATTTCCTCTTTCCTTGTGAAGGAGCACATGGGCATAGGGATTGGTGGGGCCATGGCCTGAGCCCATGGCCAGCCCATGGCGAATCGCTCTCGTAATGAATCGCTTGGCTTCCGCAACGGCATCTCGTACAGGAAGCCCCTGGGCAAGAAACGTTGTAAGCGCCGCCGAATAGGTGCACCCGGTGCCGTGGGTGTTCCTGTTCGAAAGGCGGGGAGCCTCGTAAGCCTCGAACTTCTGGCCGTCAAAGAGAAGGTCCACGGCTTCTTTTTCGAGATGACCTCCTTTGATCAGCACGTACCTGGGGCCCAGGTCCCTGATCGCTCTGGCCGCCTCTTTCATGCTCTCGAGGTCTTGGACAGGAAACCCGCTCAGCACCGACGCCTCGGGAAGGTTCGGAGTGACGAGGGTCGCCATGGGAAGCAGGATTTCTTTGAGGGTTCCCCTCGCCTCTTCGGACAAAAGGGCGTCTCCGCTCTTTGCCACCATGACGGGGTCCACCACCAGCAGGTCCACCTTGAATCGCTTCAGCTCCTCGGCCACGGCCTTGACGATTTCCGGAGTAGCCAGCATGCCTGTCTTTGCCGCATCCGCTCCGATGTCGGAAAGAACCGCTTCCATCTGAAGCCTGATGAAATCCACCGGCACAGGGTAAACACCCTGGACCCCGAGAGTGTTTTGTGCGGTGAGCGCGGTGATGGCGCTCATGCCATAGGCCCCAAGCACGGTGATCGTCTTCAGGTCCGCCTGGATGCCTGCGCCTCCTCCGGAATCAGAACCGGCAACAGTCAGGATTCGCTTCATCGCTTTCTCTTCCATTTACACCCCCTCCTCTCCTCCCCCGTCAAGGGGGGAGGAAACTACTGGTTGTAGTAAAACTTCCCCTCCCTGGGCGGGAGGGGCTAGGGGAGGGGGAAGGGGACAGCCGTGGGTGAGCAAGTAAAGAGACACAGCCCTAGCCCTTTCCTCCGGGCACCACCGAAGCGGGCTTCATCTCCGCCGCCGGTTTCCACAGCACCATAAGAAAAAGGTAAATTAGACCGGCGGCCGCGAGGCTTGGAATTGAGGACCCGATGGAGGTCGTCTTCTGCACGAGGTGATAGAGTCCGAATCCGGCTCCCCATGAAACAAAGGCCCATGGATTGAAGCCCGCCGAATACCGGTAAAAGTCCTGTCTATGGAACGGTCGCTCCGTGTGGTTCTTCCTGCGCAGAAAAAAGTAGTCTGCCAGCACGACTCCGAACAGAGGGCAGAACACGGAACCGATGAAAAGCAGGAAAGCCTCGTAGGCCGTAGCAGGAAACACCAGGGCCAGACCCGTTCCAAGGACGCCGCACAGGATGCTCCCCCGCCTCTCTCCCAGTTCTGGCCAGATGTTGAGGGAAGAGACGGCCGTGGAATAGATATCGAGAAAGGTGGTCGTGAAAGTGGAGAAGAGCACGATGATGATGGCCGGCAGGGCAAGGCCCACCTTGACCATGAGTTGCATCACCACGCTGTCAGGGGTAGCGGACTGGGTGGCGAGAGCGGCGCTGAGACCGACGATAAACATCCAGGAGCTCACCAGGAAATAGCCGATCCACGTTCCCCAGAAGGCAGTCGAAGCGCTCCTGCTGAACCGCGAGTAGTCGCACACCAGAGGAAGCCACGAAATCGGCATGGCAATGACGAGATCAAGCCCGACCATAAAAGGCATGGAGTCCTTGGAAGGAATCCCGGCCAGTTGTTCCCACCCATACTGACCGAACACCACATAGGTCATCACACCGCACAGGAGGAGAAGCCCCGTGACTGCGATCCGCTGGATCCATTTCCAGAACCTGTGTCCCAGAACAGCCCAGAGGGTCGTCACCACGCCTGTGACAATCGCCCACCCCTGGAATCCTGCTCCTGGAAAAGGCCACACCGCCTGTGCCGCTTGTCCGCCGATCCAGATCATGACTCCGGTCCACCCCACGAGCTGAACCAGGTTGAGAACCGTGGCAAAGTAAGATCCCCGCACACCAAACGAAGGTCTCACACTGACCATGGTCGGAAGACCGGTCCTGCTGCCGATGATCCCTCCGAGGGCCAGAGGTGTGTTCCCGATGAGGTGTCCTATGAGAACCACCAGGATCCCTCCCATGAGTCCCAGAGGGACCAGGAGACCCCCGGCCCAGATCTCTGCAAGAGAGACCGCTGCCCCGGCCCAGAGCAAGAGAAAATCCATCCCGGTCAGATTGCGCTCGTCCCCCCCTACCGGTTTAACCCCTTGACTGTTTTGCATGGGACCACCCCCCTTCAATCGACATAGGTAGGCTGTCGCCAGCTTTCCCTGTCACACCACCCGGCGTAC
>CAZOLJ010000032.1:0-47711 GCA_964580575.1 uncultured Desulfobacteraceae bacterium | reverse complement strand
GGCTCCATGAAATGGGCGCCCACATCATCATTGCAGGGGGCATGGGCAGCAGGGCCCAGCAGCTCTTTGTCGAGAACGGGATCAAGGTGATCACAGGAGCTCCCATGGATACCCCTGAGGCGCTCGTTCGCCAGTATCTCACGGACAGCTTGGTCACGGGCGGCAATGTTTGCGACCACTAGACAAAGGCAGGAATATTGGGAGGAGTCGTATTCATGGGTGATATCGTTCATGGGCCAGATGAAAAGGTCAACACGGAGACCGCAGGAAAACGGGATTTGACTTCCGGTGAGGTTGCCGTTCTTCAGTGGCTTCATTCCCTCCAGTGGAAAGGACCGGGGGAGCCCGACGGGCACGCCTGTTTGACAGGCAAGTGCGGGGAAACCATTGAGATCTTCCTCAAATTCAACGGGGAGCGGGTAAAGGAAGCCGCCTACCTCACCAACGGCTGCATATCCAGCAAAGTGTGCGCCGCCCTTGCAGCCCACATGGCCCGAGGGAAGACGTCTGAGGAGATCACGGACATCACGGCCCAATCCATCCTTGAGTTTCTGGGCGAATTCCCCAAGGGCGAAGAACACTGCGCCTTTCTGGCCGCTGAAACTCTGCAGGAGGCGCTTCACCGTTACATGCTCAAGGAGAGCAAGCCGTGAGTAAGCAAAGATGATCATCAGCATTGCCAGCGGAAAAGGCGGAACCGGAAAGACCACGGTGGCCGCCAATTTAGCTGTTTCTCTCGGGGGCGGAGTGCAGCTTCTGGACTGCGACGTGGAGGAACCCAACGCCCATTTGTTTATCCACCCTGTTTTCGAAAAAAGGGAAATCGTCACCACCGGTGTTCCGGAAGTGGACGAGTCAAAATGCAACCTCTGCGGCAAATGCGGTGAGATCTGCCAGTTCAAAGCCATTGTCGTGATCGGGCAAACGGTCCTGCCTTTTCAGGAACTCTGCCACAGTTGTGGAGGGTGCATGGAGGTCTGCCCGGAGCACGCGATCCGGGAAGGACAAAGGGTCCTGGGGGAGATCGAACTGGGCCACCGGAACGGCCTGGAGTTCATCCACGGCCGGCTGCGGATTGGAGAGGCCATGGCTCCGCCTCTTATCCGAAAGGTGCGCTCCTTTGCTCATGCGGACAAGGTAACGATCATCGACGCCCCTCCCGGCACGTCCTGCCCGGTCATTGCCTCTATGAAGGGAGCCGACTTTGTTCTCCTGGTCACTGAGCCGACGCCCTTTGGTCTTCACGACCTGAAGCTGGCAGTAGGAGCGGTCGGAATCCTCGGCATTCCCTGCGGGCTCGTGATCAACCGCTCGGACATGGGAGATGATCGTCTCCGGGAATACGCCGGGGCCGAGGGGATTCCCATCCTCATGGAGATTCCCTTTGATCGAAAGATTGCCGAGTCCTACTCCAGAGGAGAACTGCTCGTGGACGTGAGGCCGGAGTGGAAAGAGACGTTCCTTCAATTGTATGAAAAAATCACGGATCTCGTAAAACCCAAATGAAAGAACTGGTCATCATCAGCGGAAAGGGAGGCACAGGCAAAACCAGCATTGTGGCTGCCTTCGCTTCTCTTGCCGCAAACAAAGTCCTCTCCGACGCCGATGTGGATGCGGCAGACCTTCACCTGATCATGAATCCCCAAGCCACGGAGCGACATGATTTTCAGGCCGGCCACTCGGCCGTCATCAACCTCGACCAATGCACCGCTTGCGGCCTGTGCAGAGACTTGTGCAGGTACGACGCGATCACCGAGGACTACACCGTGACCCGCATGGATTGTGAAGGGTGCGGCGTGTGCGTCTACTTCTGTCCCGAAAAGGCCATCGACTTCCCCCTCAAAACATGTGGAGAGTGGTACCTCTCAGAGACGCGCTTCGGTCCTATGGTCCATGCCCGGCTGGGCATTGCAGAAGAGAATTCAGGGAAACTTGTCACCCTGGTGAGGCAGGAAGCCAGAAAGTTGGCAGAAGCAAAGAAGCTGGACCTGATTCTGACCGACGGCCCCCCGGGCATCGGGTGTCCGGTCATTGCCTCCTTGGGCGGGGCAACTGCGGCGCTTATTGTGACGGAACCCACCGTCGCCGGCCGGCACGACATGGAACGGGTGGCCCAGCTTGCCGACTTTTTTAGGGTGCCGGTGTTGGTCTGTGTCAACAAGGCCGACCTGAATCTTGATTCAACCCGTGAGATCAAGCAGTATGCGGAAGAAAAAAATTACGCCTTCGGAGGCACCATCCCCTTTGATCCGGTTTTCACCAAGGCAATGGTGGCCGGGCAGACGGTCATCGAGTACGACAATCACACGGAGGCTGCCGCAGCGCTCCGGCAAATCTGGCAGAAGGTGCTTTCTCACATCGAACTCCAGGCAACGTGATCTACTTTTCCCCATCGAGAGATTTTCAGAAAGGAGGTGAATCAAGCGGCTTCTGGAATCGGGCGGGTCCGGAATTTATCAGCAACCCTTTACTCTTTCAGGAGGGGAGTGCCATGAGTGAAATGAACCGAAGGGATTTCTTAAAGACGGTGGCTATCGGGGGAGCAGTCCTGAGTCTCGGGAAAGCTGTCTTCAGCGACCCACTTGAGGCCCTCGCGAGCGGGAAGTATGACATCGGTCAGTGCAAGAGTGTGCGCATCCGGTGCGTTTCCGAACTGGGGTGGTTCGATACAAAGGTGCTCGCTGAGCAGATGAAGAAGGCTGGAGGGCCGGAAACCAATCAATGGATCATCCCCTGGGACCCCAAGAACGCCGCAGGGAGTTGCACCCTAATCGACATGGAGACCCTGGATGGCAAGCACCATAAGTTCCTTCTGGACACGGGATGGAGTTTACAGTACATGGACGAGTGCTTCAAACGTGAAGGCGTTGATCGGATGCTCAAGAAGGGTGACATTGAGTTTCTTATGATTTCCCACGAGCATCTGGATCATTACTGGGGGCTGGAAACCACGCTCAAGTATAACCCTGAAATTCCGATTTATATCCCCAGCACCTTTTATCCCGAGGGCATGCAATTACTGAAAGGGGCGGATTTCAAGGCGGGCAACGTAAAGAATAGCCTTCCCCACAGGGGTAAACTGGTAAAGTGCATGCCCGGTCATGTCAACAAGCTCTATGACGGCTGCGCCCTTGTGGCCTTCGACCTCCCCATTCTTATCCGCGTGCGCGGGGAACAGTCCCTCTATTTCAATGTCAAGGACAAGGGCATCATTTGTGTGACGGGGTGCTGTCATCAGACCATCCTCACCTTCTCCGATTTCGCCCAGAACAAACTTGTGGGTGGCGAAAACCTCTATGGTTTGTATGGAGGGCTCCACATCGCGCCTTTCGGCACCTTGTCGCCCGAAGGAGAGAAGATGGTGGTGGGTATGGCCAAATACCGTTTCAAGAAGGTCGCGGCCAATCATTGCACCGGTCTTCCCGCTGTCCAGAAGATGGTCGAGCTGGGCTACCCGATTGTCAAAGGGACGGGCAAACACGGTTCCATAAGCGATCTGTACATCGGAAACGGAGACGAGGTACTGTTTGCGTAGCGTTCGCGACATTCTCTTTGCCCCTCCTTAACACCCCTGAGCCGGGAGAGGGTTCTGTCCTCTCCCGGTTTTCTGATTGCAATCAACCCTTGCGCCGAGCGGCCGGGATTGATACGCTCCATGGGCAAATCATTTCAGGAGACACTCGCCTATGCTGGAAATGAGTATTCCCGGCAACAAGACGCTTCTTCTCTCCTATCTGGTGCTTGACTATAACGGGACCATTGCGTGCGACGGTCGTCTCATTCCCGGGGTGAGGCACCGGTTAGAGGAGCTTTCAAAGAGTGTCTCGATCCACATCCTCACGGCGGACACTTTCGGAAGTGTTCAGAAAGAAATGACCGGCATCCCCTGTGAGGTTGTGGTCATCGGGAAAGAAAATCAGACCCGGGCCAAGGCAGACTATGTCCGGCAGCTGGGATTGCAGAAAACCGTCACTGTGGGGAATGGACGCAACGACGCCCTGATGCTCAAGGAGGCGGTCTTGGGCATCGCCGTGGTCCAGGAAGAGGGAGGGGCAGTCGAAACCCTTGTCTGCGCGGACATTGCGACCCACAGCATTCTGGACGCCCTGGATCTTCTGCTCCATCCTCTGAGGCTGACCGCGACCCTTCGCACATGACGTAGTGCCGCGTCCCGATAATGGGTTGTCATCTCGACCGCAGGGAGAGATCTTTTTACTGTCCTCAAATGCTAGATTTCTCACTTCGTTCGAAATGACATTTTAACCAGGGGACTTGCGGGACAACCTATTAGGAGACCCCGTGCTGTGGAAAAGAAAAAAGACATAGATCCGCTTTTGTTCCGTCCTATCGGCATCATTCACACCCCCTTCAAGGAACTGCAGAACATGCCGATCCAGCCCTCGGGCGCGGCAGGAATCCGCGGCACCGTGGACCTTTATCCCGAATTCGCCGAGGGGTTGAAAGACCTGGATGGTTTTTCCCATCTCATTCTTCTCTACCGCTTTCACGAAAGCCGCGGGTACAGGCTCACTGTTACCCCTTTCCTCGATTCTGAACCGCGAGGCCTTTTCGCGACACGAGCCCCTAAGCGGCCCAATCCCATCGGCCTTTCCATTGTGAAGCTCATCCGAATCCGGGAGGGCTCCCTGGACGTTGAGAATGTGGACATCCTGGATGGTACACCTCTCCTGGACATCAAACCCTATGTGCCCGAATTCGACCACCAACAGGACTGCCGCACAGGTTGGCTGGAAAGGGCTCGAGGGAGGGTCAAAGAGCAGAGATCCGATGAGCGATTCAGGAAAGATCCCTAATGGAATCCCTCTCTTGACAAAGCAGGATCATTTTCCTAGATTGTTTAAGTTTAATCCCTTATGGAGGAGAGGTATCATGAAAATTGCTTTTCCGGTTCAAGTGGATCAGGGGCTTGAGAGCCAGGTTTACGGCCATTTCGGCTCAGCCCCTTCTTTTGTCATTCTCGACAGCGCCAATGGAGTGTTCGAAACCATCGGCAATAGCGACGCCCACCATGCGCATGGTCAGTGCCAGCCCATGAAAGCCCTTGCGGGCAATGCTGTGGATGCTATTGTTGTCGGCGGCATAGGGGGCGGCGCCCTGATGAGGCTTCAGGCTCAAGGGGTCCGCGTCTTCAGGGCAGTGGAAGGGAGCGTGAAACAGAATCTCGAATTCATGAAATCCGGCAAGCTCCCGGAGTTTTCCGTGAATATGACCTGTGCCGGGCACCAAGGCCAGGGCGGATGCCAGCATCACTAGAGAGGGATACGACCATGGAGCAGGATACACGATCGGATCAAAATGACATTGCCAGCATTCGCGACATGCTGACCAGTTCAGGCTACGCTGAAGAGGCCATCCACTATTTTCTTGCAAAACCAAACCTTGGCCCCCTGAAAGGGGCGAATCAGGTCACGGAATTAACCGGTCCCTGTGGAGACACCATGAAGTGCTATATCAAGGTGGACAAGGGCCGAATTGCCGACGCAAAATACCAGGTCCTCGGCTGCCCGGGCGCTGTTTCCGCTGCCATGGCCCTAGCCGATCTCGTCAGGGGGAAGACTCTGTCCGAGGCCTTGCAAGTCAAGGACCGGGACGTCTTTCGGCGGCTGGTTCAAATTCCGGATCAGAAGCAGCACTGCATCCGGCTAGCTGTCAAAACCCTGGAAAAGGCCATCAAAGAATACGAGGAAGGACACGCCGACAAAGCGGCATAAACTGATTTCTATCCTTAGAAAAGGATGATGCCATGCCTCTTTTTGATTTTCTTTGTATTGATTGCGGCGAGGTGAGCGAAGTTCTTGTCGCGAGTTCCTACGAGCAACCGGAGTGCCGGGTCTGCGGAAGCCGGAATGTCAAGAGACTCCTTGCCGCACATTCTTCTTTATCTGGTGCGGGGCGAAAGAGCATGCCGGGTCCCGGCGACACGGCCTGTTGCGGATCGTCCCCAGGCCAGGGCACCGGGTGCAGTGGCCCGGGAAGCTGCTGCGGTAAACGGCCCTTCTAGGCATTGCCTTTGAGTCGGTCCGGCAGAGTGACAGGGCCGTCTCGCCGTCCGGAGCGATCAGCACCCGGTATCCCGCATCCGCCAAGGTGATCACCATCACCTTCCGGATGCCCTCCTCGTCATCCACAAAAAGGACTTTCCACACTCTTCGATCAGGTGCCATGATCGTCTCCTTCGCTTCGCCAAACCGGACTCCTCAGTCCTCAAACCACTCTGATGGGGAGCATAAAGGATAGAGTCCCTTGGAGCAACCGCAAGGAAGGCTGGTTGAAAATCTTGAAAGACGCGTCGGCTGAAGCGAAGGAAGAGATTTTTGAAGTTTCTTGAGGGCGGCGCGAACGCCTTTGCCATAGGCAGGATCCACCTTGTCAAAGAGCTTGAGCTCTCTCTCGACGATCTCCTTGGGAACGCCTTCGATGTAAACCTTGGCACCGGCAGGCGAGGTATCAACCGAAAGGCTGCCATTCGATGAGGTTTGTCCCGTTCTCGCTGTAGGGGAATTTCCCTGATCTCTATTCGGGCGTTGGGGTTGTGCGCTAACGGCTTCTCGCTGTTTCCTGCTGATTCTTTCCTCTCTGCCAATACAATCTGATTCGCCATAGCCGTAGCCAATATTTTTCCACCCTACGCTTCTGATGGCAGGAGGGGCAGAAGTGCCGGCCTTTGCACGAGAAGGCCAAGAGATACTCCTGGCCACAATCTTTGCATTTAACGCGGGCGAAACCATTGGAGAGGATGCCGCAATCAATATAGCGGGAGATCACCTGTTTCACATAAGCACGGAAGAAATCGTACTTGGTGGTAAAGGGGAGTTAAGGACTTCGCCGATCTAATCTTGCGCTGCACGTCTCAGCTCTTCGCGGAGGAACTGCCGCAGCACAGTCTCATCGACAGGCTTCAGGGCCTTTCCAAGGTAAAGCCTCAAAGCTTCGTTGATCGGAGTTTGATAATCGTAGCCTGCGCCGTCAGCAGGATTTCGAGACTCATCCAAGATATCGGTATAGAGAGAAATGGTGATTCACTCCGGCACGCGCCATCGAAGACCCGAGAACCTCGCATAATCGCGATCGAGGGTGATCCACTCGCAGCCGGACTCCATGGCCAAAGCCGCAAACCATGCGTCAGGCACCAAGTTGCCACGGGCGTCTGCTTCCGTGCAAAGGCGCGTGAAGATCTCCCAGTGCCGCTCGCCCGGTTGGATAACAAC
This sequence comes from uncultured Desulfobacteraceae bacterium, assembly GCA_964580575.1. Taxonomy (GTDB): domain Bacteria; phylum Desulfobacterota; class DSM-4660; order Desulfatiglandales; family HGW-15; genus CAVPDE01. Next base: position 40,482 of record CAZOLJ010000032.1, on the reverse strand, counting down.
GCAACGGGATTGATCAAGCAGGATGTTGCAGAAGCGGAGCACCTCATCCATGGAGCTCGGCTTCACAAAGACCTTCGGGTGGGTAGTGATGCGGATCACACCGCTAAACACCTGTGGAGCCATCCCGTAACGCGCGTCTCCGTTGACCACGCCATCAAGCCAGGACCTGCATCTTCTATGCTCAGATGAATCCGACCGGAAGGCGTGCACGAGGATGTTGACATCGGGAAGAATCATGGCTTATTCATGACCTCCTCCAACTCACTGGACCGGTTGAGGTCAATCCCTGGAAGCACGCCGCCGAAAGCCTTGGATACAGGCAACTCAACGCGGCCCCGTCGGCTTGCTTTAGGTTTGGCCACGGCGAGCGCCAGGGCATCTTCGATCAACGACGTCAAGGTACGCCCTTCCTCGGCCGCTCGTTTCTTGGCGCGCTTAAGGAGGTCATCTTTTATTCTTATCGTTGTTCTCATGCATCAAAACATATCAATGAGGCATCAGTATGTCAAGTCAAATTTCAAACACATCCCTATGCAAAATCGGGCTGGCAAATATCAATGAGTTAGTTTCAGAAAAATCTCACGGAAGAGACCTTGGAATGTGATTTTGAGGGTCGGGAAGTCTTCCCATTCGCTGTATTTGCCAGCGCAAAGGAGTTCCTTCATCCTTTCGCAACCCATCAAGCTCTGAAACCGGTTGTTCCTGATTCCTTTTTCATAACGAGGCGTGACTGTATCTTGGGGATTTGGATCGACGCCGTGGCATGGGCGCAAATTTCCAAGCACAAACTGGGATCGTCAAGTTATTATTTCACGGACGTCGCTATCGATTTCAAGAAACTCCCAGCTTCTGCAGCAGGTATTTGACCTTCTCATAGGCATCCCGCTCACGAATCTCTCTTTCCTCGGGGTCAGTCAGCTCTTCAAAGTCGGCCACAAACCCGGGGCCCACATGCTTTTCTGACGCGAATTGCTTCGCGATCTTTTCCAATCCTTCCCTAACCACTCCATGGTTCAGGTGTGGCCTGAACTCCTCTATCAATTTGTCCAGGCGACCGGGGTAGTTCTGAATGCAGTAATATCGGAACTTGCATTTTCAACGGTTGCTGAAAATATGAGAAAAGGTGAAAAGGCGAAACACCAGATCAGGCCGACCGCAAAGACCGGGCGATTGCACGGGACTCCGCCAGCTCGATAATGGCGGGAGCAATGGATTGATCCCTATCGATGCTCGCCATCCCCAGCCCCGGAAAATTCCCCTTCATGGTGGCGGTGACTGCTTTCACCACTGCAAGGTTCTCGTCGTACTTGATGATCTCCGTGGTGATGGAGAGCTGATCGTTTTCCTCATGAGCGAGCCTGAGCCTCCCCCCGATCTTTGGGAAGATGTTCTTGACCATTTTCCCATCCCGCAACTGCTCGAGGATAATGAAAGTGCGCACTTTGGGGTTTTATCCGCCGACATCACGTCTGATGCCGTGTTGGGATAGTGTTTGGATGAGATTTCCAGACGCAAGAAAACTCGGTTGCGGGGGAGCGGTCGATTTCTTGGGGCAATCAGGGAGAGATTTCCCTTCAGGAATTGCATTCAGGGCGGTTCGACTCTGACAGGCATGGTAGGTGGCTGCCAGGGTGTGAGATTTGCCTCCCCCAAAGGGCGTCACCAGTTTCAGAACGCGGGCACCCTTGCCCCCGGACAAACGGGATAGAACATCGTTGAGAAGGGTCCGTAGGCCTTTTGTCAGGTACGATGCCCTGAAAACTGTGATACATGCTCGTGTCATCGTTTGGATCGAGTTGCTGAACAACAAATGATCGTAATACACAATTTTTCAGACGCCGTTGGTCTTCCTGGTCAAGGTCCTCAAAGGTCTTCCCGCTGAATTTGCTCTTATCGCTAATTCCGGTGAGTCTGAAGATCCGGCGCTTGTCGTCTTCAGTCTGCCCAAAGTACCCCTCAAGAAAGTAAAAAATGCTCTTGAGACGCTGCTGCCCATCGATTACGAAATAGTTCTGAGACGTACGCTCTGTGTAGAGAAATACAGCTGGGACTGGCAAGCCTACCAAGAAAGACTCGATCAGTTTACTCGCTTGTACCTGCTTCCACACAAATCCCCGCTGAAAATCAGGGATGAGTATTTCGGCAGCCTTCCACTTCGTATGCAGCACCTCAAGCGTAAAGTCATCTGGAAATGTAGATATCTGATATTCAGGAGGTGCGCTTTCGTAGTCCTCTTCCTCTGAAGTTATCGGCTCCAACTCAATATCATCTGGCGTGGCCCTCGCCCTTTCATGATCCATGCGTGCATCTGCCAATGGGTCCATTTGTGATCTCCTTCTTTTTCCGACTACTCAAACTCAGATCTGTTTTCTTCTGTTCGCAGTCGTCAGATATGGAGGATGTCTTCCTCTGTGATCGGCAAGTCGCTGCTTGCCTTCGCCCCGATCCAGCTCAGCATGCTCAGATTGCGAACCGTGATGGCGACCTCCTTTACGTCAAGGGGCGGGCGCCGTTTCTGCTTCCATCTCATGACTGAATCAAGCAGGTCTTTTTCCGTAGGCCGGCCTTCCGGACGGCTATTCCATTCTTGGGCTGCAAAATGTACGGTGGCTGCTAATTCAGCTTGGTTCGTGTTCATTCGCATGAAAAGGTCTGCAATCTTGTCGATGATCGGCTCTCAGTCCTTTATCTGCTGCTCATAGGACTTTCGTGCGTCGAGAAAGGTCTGTCCGACACGAATGGCGAACATCCGACCCAATTGCTCCTCGCGCACGAGGCCGTTGTTCACCAGTGCGGGGATACGTTCCTTTAGGGTTGGCGCATAAGGGCCGTAGCTGCCGCGCTGGTATTTCAGGCCGGTGGGAATGCAGCACTCGGTTGCGAAGTAGGCGATCTTCTGAAATGCTGTTCGGCCGACCGACCAGTGGAAGGGCTCTTCCTCGATTCTTTTCAGAATCTCTACCACGGCCACCCAAGCGGGTCCGATTTTATCAGAAGCCGGTCTTGAGGTCCATCCTTCCTGCGCCTTGTCAAGAAAGGAAGGCTGAAGTTCCTCATGAGGAGTCCCAAACGGCGCGTAGAGCTCAACTAAGATTGCCAAGCCTTTCGGAGCTGCGGAAAATCGAACGTAGTCACCGGATGCATTTCCATCGGTGATCACGACACCGGCGGTATCGATGATGTCTGATGAGATCGCAAGTACGCAGAGTTCTTGGTGACGTCCTTAACGTTTGTACATCATGGGGTTCCTCGCGCATATGTAGAGATTCACGTATTCATGGAGCTTTAGACCCCCAGGTACAATAACCTTTGCCCGCCGATCTTGGATTTCCTCCATGGCCACGGATTCGTGTTCCACACGCTGCAATCGAATGTGAGACAATATGCCCTGCCGTAGAATGGACGGCACATTGCCTATGGGCGTGATATAGTGCAGTTCTGTCAGTTCATGGCGCTCCATTCACCCGTCCCGTCGCCTCTGTTGCTTTTTGCCAGACACTCCATCCATTCCTAGTTGTCTTGCAATAGGTTAAGTAAGGTTACGAATTCAATCTCTTATGCCTGGCATGATCAATTCCGTGATTTTGAGCAAGGCCTCAACAAAGGTGTGCAGCGCGTCGCCGAATCGATCGTCCTCAACAGTTACCATCAGTTCCCCCGCTCGGTCCTCAACGTTGAGACCAGAAAAGGCGCCCACAATGTTCTTTTGCATAATCCCCTTTTGAGGGCCCTTCTCATTAAGATCGTAGGTCAGACGCATACAGGTGTGGCCCTCGTCAGATAGTACCCATGCCCCGCTCTTCCTCTTCAGCACGATGGAGAGATGGTCGCCGTCCTCAAGCATGAAAGGAGTGAAGACCCGAAAACGGTCCATGCCTTCACTTGAGATCCTAACCTCATCGGAGACCTTCTCCCGAAAATCCTGTTCAACCCTCTGTAGGTCCATGGCTCACATACCTTGGTGGCCCAACACGTCTTCCTCTGGAAAGGCATCAGCCACCCCGCACTTCTGGATCGATTCTCCTCACTTCGGCGGAAACCACGCTTTCATTGTCTCTCGGAAAGCCCTAAACCCTTCATCCTAGCACCTCGTCAGACCCACCTTTTCGGCCAACTGGCGATAGATGGCTGAGGAACGCCGCATCCGCACCTCCCGCAAGGCAGCTTCGAGGCATTCTTTGGGTTGGCTCGGTTTGGCAGTCCCCGGCGGCCACCATTCTTGCTCCATGAGCCAATCCCGCAACGGGGGTTTGCGGCCCTGCCACCCGGATAGCTTGATCAATCTCTGGGGAATCGCTCCAGACCCAGTTTTCGAGCTCTGGGCACAGCACCAAGACCTCGGTGCGGTCCGCCCAACCCGAAGTTTCGAGCCTGCGTTTCAGATCATTCCTAACATCGTCCGGTGGGCGCCCCTCCTGTCCGGAACCCTCGTAATCCAGCACAACCAGCGCGGATTTGCGTGGTCCCAGTTTGAAGGCGTGGTCCCAACCTTTTCCCGTTTCATCATAGAAATTGTCGTTTCCGCCCGATACCTTATTGATGACGGTCTTCACTCCTTTCGCGTGAGTCTTTCTTAATATTGTTTGCGGCGGATGCTCCGGGCTTGGAGGAAATAGTTGCCTTTGAATTGGTTCTTCTTCGGCCATGGTGGTGAGGAGTAGCTTCTCGGCAAAAAGGCTGTTTTCTCCACTTGCTGAGTGGATACCAACGCAGATCTCGTAACGGCAAATATTGAAATCAGAGGACTGCAATAGCTTTCTTGGTGCCTCAACCTTCAAGCCCATTTCCCCTGCGATACTGATGAAATGCTGTTCAACATAGCGGGGCATCAGCCTGCGCTCTTCAATCTGAACATTGGAACGCTGGAAGTCAGAAAAATCCAGGCTCGACTTGGCCAGTGCGATCCCGGTTGCTTCCTCATATTCCTTCAATTTCTTCGGATCCATTCGTTCAATCTGATCGAGATACTCATCCAGTCGCCTTGGGTCAAAGGCCACTTCCCTCAGCATTGAGGATTCGTCCCTCATGTTGTCCTGCCCTCAAATCGGTGGCATTTGGGGCACTTTGCCCAGACTGATCGCCACTGGGGCACCTGCGCATGCCCACGGCGCGCCACTCTGTTCCAAGATTCCAGGATTCAGGGCACTCCTCTGGCAGTGTGGGCGATCTGACATGTTGGGAATGTGGAATGAAGGCCGAGTTTCCCGAACCTGTAGATGCGGATTTTGAAGCCCGTTTGAATGGCGAGTACCTTTGGGGACGCCATTTTGCCTATCATCACGGGAAGTGTTCATTTCGCTTCCCGTTTTTGTTTCGCTCCAAGGCTACTCCTGCCAAATGCAATTCCATCCCGAAATCCACCTTGACAGAAGATATCAATATTGATACTATCCGAACATGCCTGGGGTTCAAGAAATCCTGGACCTGCTGAAACGAAACCCTAACGGCGTATCCTACGCTGACTTGTGTAAGGTGTGCGAGTTCTATTTTGGCGAACCTCGTCAGCCCAGGGGCAGTCATAGGATTTATAGAACACCCTGGCAAGGCGATCCAAGAATCAACATCCAGAATCATAAAGGGAAAGCCAAAGCGTATCAGGTGAAGCAGGTCCTAAGGGCGATAGAAAGATTGGAGATGAATCATGACACTGAAGAATGATCGTTATACTTACCGTGTAACGTGGTCGGAAGACGACCGTGAGTATGTCGGACTTTGCGCCGAATTTCCGAGCTTGAGCTGGCTTGCCAAGTCTCCGGGTGCGGCGCTCAGAGGCATCCGCAATCTCGTGGCAGAGTGTATTCAGGATCTGAAGGGCCGTGGAGAAGATATCCCGGAACCGTTTTCCTGTAGGAAGTACAGCGGTAAATTTATGGTTCGTGTACCTCCCGATGTTCACCGGGACCTTGCAGTAAAAGCAGCCGAGTCCGGCGTCAGCTTGAACCGTCTCGCCAGCTCAAAGCTGAGCCAGTAGCGACTGGACCATGCCGATGCCGCGAAAGCACCTGGCCGGTCGTTCCGGCTTTTTCGCGAGATTCTTCAAGGGGCGGAAAACAATAGAGCATAGAAGAAAAAACCCCTTGACCTCGCTAAGGAAAATCAAGGGGTTACGATCTTTCTGGCAGTCCCAAGGGGAATCGAACCCCTGTCTTCGCCGTGAGAGGGCGATATCCTAGACCGCTAGACGATGGGACCGTTGATAAAATCGCTGCGCGATTTTATATAGCGCGGCTTACGCCGCTCTTAACTGAAAAGCATGGATAGATGAAATTGGCTGGGGGAGAAGGATTCGAACCCTCGTAAACGGGGCCAGAACCCGTTGTCCTGCCGCTGAACGATCCCCCAGCGCTGAACAATAATTTGGCTAAGTTTGGGTGAAATGTCAAGGGGAAAAAGGGAAGCACGTTATCCGTTCACCGAGAGATCGCCAGAAGGGACCAAGGAGCGCTGAGGTGATCAAGGGAGGGCAGAACTAAGGAATCCATGGAGGCGTCCACAGCGAGACGCACGCTGGTGAACACTGCGGCACCGAGCGCGATACCCAATATCACCGCAAGAACACGCCAGGGATGAGTGAGCAGAAGTTGACCCCAACCGAATGATTGAAATGGGTTATTGAAGAGAAACTAAGATTTACCGACCACTTTCCAGCACCGCACCCTGTGGTCATCCCCTACAGGATAGAACTCGATTTCTGCAATCTTGCAGCGATCTTCGACCAGAGGACATCTTCCCTGGAACTTGCAGCCTGGCGGTGGGTTAAAGGGGCTGGGCACATCCCCTGCAAGTTCCTCAACCCCCCGGGGACTTTCCTTATCGGGAGTAGGGATGGCGGAGAGGAGGGCGAGGGTGTAAGGGTGAAGCGGTCGGTCGAACAGTTCCTCCGTGGGTGCATATTCCATGATGTGGCCGAGATACATCACGGCGACCCTGTCGCTGATGTAGCTCACCACATGGAGGTCGTGAGAGATGAAAAGGTAGCTCAATCCGAGGCGGTTCTGGAGTTCCTTGAGCAGGTTGATGATTTGCGCCTGGATGGAAACATCCAGGGCTGACACAGGTTCATCGCATATCATTAGGGAGGGGTCTACACTGAGCGCTCTCGCAATACCGATCCTCTGTCTTTGACCGCCGCTGAACTCATGGGGATACCGATCCACAGCAGAGGAAGCCATCCCCACCATGTTCAGGAGCTTCTCGACCCGTGACCGTCGTTCAGCGCGATTCCTGATTTTCAGTGTTCTCAGCCCCTCCTCGATCGACTGGCCGACCGTCATCCTGGGGTTCAGGGAGCCGAAGGGATCCTGAAAGATGATCTGCATCTCCCTTCTGAGAGGAGCCACTTCTTTCTGGGAGAGAGGAGCAATGTCCCGACCTTTGTAAAAGATGCTCCCTTGATCTGGCTCCAGGAGCCTGAGGATAAGCCTGCCGATCGTCGATTTCCCGCATCCGCTTTCTCCGACCAGACCGAGGGTCTTGCCCTGATCGATGGCAAAATCAACACCGTCCACCGCCTTGACCCAGCCGATGACCTTTTGCAGGAAACCTCGGCGAACGGGGAAGTGTTTTCGGAGACCTCGGATGAGTAGCATCGTATTGTCGTTAGAACTATGCACAGCCATTGCATTCCCAAAGGACAAAGCATAAAGGTTAAAGGATAAAGGCAAAAACCTAATTGGAGAACAGGATGCTAATCACTGTCTCTTTACAAACCCTTTTTTGTCTTTATGAGGCCGGCAAGCATGATGGATAAAGAACACCGTGTAATCTGGTCTTTGAAACCATAATCGCTCAGGTCCCCTAAGGCTTTGTAAATATCGGCAGACAGCCTTGCGGACCTTTTCCAGACTTCAAGATCTTCGAATCTCATCGCCATGCTTCATCCTTTCTCCTTTGCCCTTTGACCTTTATCCTGAGCTCATTTCCGTGTGCCAAAGAGCACGGGACATCGCGATAAGTGCCCGTCGCCATAATCACAAAGCTGGGGGAATTCCTGTCGACAGGTCTCTATGGCGTATCCGCAACGGGGATGGAAAGGGCAGCCTCCGGGCTTGAACGCGGGATCCGGAACTGTTCCGGGTATGCTGTACAATGTCCCACCTCTTTTGGAGCGATTCGGAAGGGACGCCAGCAGTCCTTGGGTGTAGGGGTGACTGGAGTCCTTGAAAATCGCTGCTCTTTCACCCTGTTCCACGATCACTCCTGCATACATGACGTAAATCCGGTCCGCGATGTTGGACACCACGTTCAGATCGTGTGTGATGTAGAGAAGCGACATGGCGCGTTTTCTCTGAAGTCTTTCAAAGAGGTTGAGAATCTGCTTTTGAATAGTCACGTCAAGAGCCGTTGTCGGTTCATCGGCAATGACAAGATCCGGATTGCACCCCAAAGCCATAGCGATCATGACTCTTTGTCTCTGTCCTCCGCTCAGTTGATGCGGATAGTCGCTGATCCGGTCTTCTGGAGAAGGAATGCCCACGTCTCGCAGAAGCCGAAGACATCTTTCATGAAGCTCTGCCTGGCCAATGCTCTCGTGTACGAGAATGGCCTCTTTGATCTGGTCGCCTACGGTGAAAACCGGATTCAGGGAAGTCATGGGTTCCTGGAAGACCATAGCAATCCGGCTTCCCCGGATTTTCTGCATTTCCTCTTCCCCGAGATCCAAGAGGTTTTCCCCCTGTAAAAGGATTTTGCCGCCGGCGATTTCGCCGGGAGGCCGGGGAATGAGGCCGAGAATCGTCAGAGCTGAGACAGTCTTGCCGCAACCTGACTCACCTACGAGGCAGACCGTCTCTCCCTTGCGTATGTCATAGCTCACTCCGTCCAAGGCGCGAGCCAAGGTCTCATCGCCCCGGAAGTAGACTTTCAGATCTTGAACGGATAACAACAAGTCTTCCATAAATGCCTAATACCTTTCTCTTAGCTTCGGATTCAGAATGTCCCGCAAGCCTTCACCAAAGAGATTGAAGGACAAGACGACGATCAAGATGGCGAACCCAGGCACAAAGGTCAGCCACGGCGCATCAAAGATGAACCTCTTTCCATCGGACAGGATGTTGCCCCACGTCGCGTGGGGCGGCGGAACTCCAAAACCAAGAAAACTCAAACCCGCCTCTGTCAGAATAGCCCCTGCAATGCCGATGGTGGCGGAAACCAGGACCGGCGCGATCGCATTGGGAATCATGTGGCGGAAGATAATCCGCAGATCCTTGACGCCCAGGGCCCTCGCCGCAGTGACAAAGTCCTGCTCCCTAAGGGAAAGAAACTCAGCCCGGACAAATCGAGCTGTCCCTTCCCAGCTGGTGAGACCGATGACGATCATGATGTTGTAAATGCTTGGTGGAAGAAGCGCGACCACGGTGAGGATCAGGAAGAAACTTGGGAAACAGAGCATGATGTCCACAAATCGCATGATCAGAGTGTCCACGGAGAAAGTCCCCGCAAAAAGAAAGCGGATCCATGGGCACTGATAAAAAGCTCTATTTCTTGATAGGGGCACAAGGGCCAATGCAACAAAACACAGGATCATTCCGACAGGCAGATTTCCGGCGGCCAGGAATCCGCCTCCGACGAGGATGAGGAAAGAGGCGAGCACGTGGTGCACCCTGACTAGCCTTTCACCGTAGTACCCTGAAAGGCCACCCATAAAAATTCCGACGAGCACGGAGATCCCCACTGCGACAAAACCGACAGTCAAAGAAACCCATGCCCCCTGGAGCATCCTTGCGAACACATCCCGACCCAATTCATCCGTGCCAAAGAGATAAATTCCCAACGCAGGGATTTCCTCCGGCCGCAGAACCTCTGAGATCGGAGTGGAAAGCGGAGGTCGCAGTTTTTCAGGAAGGCGCACGAGAGATGGATCGATTATGGGCTTTGTGCCCGATGTCAGCCACACCCCTGTGAGGGCGACGAAAAAGAAAAGGACAAAGATCAAGAATCCTGCCAAAGCGAGCTTGTTCTTTTTAAGCAGCCGCCAAGCTTCTTCCCAGCGCGAACGCTGCGGTGCGAGAGGAGCTTCAGAGACGGAGTTCATCTGAGATGGAGTTTCGATCATAAGGCCCACAGCAAAGGTCAAAACACAACCACGAAAGCACGAAAACGGAAAGGCACGAAAGAAGAGAGAGGGCTTCTTTTGACAATAGCTCCCTCCTTTTCGTGCTTTCCCTCTTTCGTGTTTTCGTGGTTCTCTCTTTATGCATTTTAGGCACTTCTATAACCTTATCCTCGGGTCAACGACGAGATACAGTATGTCGGAGATGAATGTCCCGATAAGTACCAGCACCGCTGAGATGAAGTTCACGGTGAGGATAACGGGATAATCTCTTGCCAAAATGGCTTCATAAGCCATCCTTCCCAACCCGGGCCAGGAGAAGATGGATTCGATGATGACCGAGCCGCCAATCAGGCCGGGCAGGACAAGGCCAAACATGGTGACAAAAGGCAAAAGGGCATTGCGAAGAGCGTGCTTGTAATGAACCTGCTCTGCCGGGAGGCCTTTGGCCTTGGCCGTTCGCACATAGTCCTGACCCTCCACCTCGAGCATCTGCCCGCGCACATAGCGGGTAAGCACGGCAATACCGCCCACAGCACCTAGAACCGAGGGTAGGAGCAAATGCCAGACCCGGTCCATTAGCATTCGAACCCAAGAGGCATCCCCCAAGCCGAATGTTTCCATGCCTATGACGGGGACTTGGAATCGATTCACAACAAAAATGATGAGAATGTAAGCGAAAAAGAATCCGGGAATAGAAATAAGGAGGTAAGAAAGAAAAGTCGTAGACCGGTCGTAAATCCCTCCTCTATGAATGGCCGCACGAATCCCGATGGGGAAGGAAAGAGTCCAGGTGAGAATGGTCCCGACAATGAAAAGGGGAAGACTGTTCAGAAATCGTTCCCAGATCTTCGCCAGAACCGGCTGGTTGTCTTTCCAGGATACCGTTCTGCCCGTAACAAGATCTCTGTGGTAGTAGAGATACTGGATGTGAAGGGGTTTGTCGAGGTGGAAGGCTTTTCGGAAGCGCTCCACGATCTCAGGAGTGAAGCGGGGGTTGAGAGGGTCTACCTGGCTCGGTTTGCCGGGCGCGAGATACACAATCAGAAAAGAGACGATGGAAACGAAGAAGAGGGTGACGATCTTCTGGATGATGCTTCTGCCGATGAAAGAAAGCATAACAAATGCCTAAAGTTAAAAACCGAGTAACGAGTGACAAGTCAAGCAAACAAGATACGACGGACAACTGACCACTGACTATGGACAACCGACAACAGACAACCTGTTAAAAGCTAGAAACCAAAGCTTCCATCTGAAACTAGCCCTCTGGACTGAATGAGGGTGTTTCAGGCAATTTGATCCACTTATTGAAATAGAACGTGTAGTTGCCGGTCTTTGTGGGAGTAATCCTTCTGTAGGTGGCTTTGCCTTGGGGGTCCACGTCTCTGATGACGATGCGCTTGTCCAGAATGGCGGTCCATTTGCTGACGTAAAGAAAGGTGTAGGGCTGCTCAAAGGCGATGATTTCATGAAGCCGATGGCAGAAAGAAGCCTGACGCTCATGGTCATATTCTTGTCTGATCCCGACAATGAGGTCATCCGCTTCCTCGTTTTTGAATCCTACAAAATTGAGCTGATAGGGATGGGTCTGGCTGGAATGCCAGATCTGGTAGAGATCCGGCTCAATCCCCATTTGCCAGCCCAGAATCAGCGCGTCGAAATCGAACTTATTGACTCGCTCCTTGATAAAGACCGACCATTCAAACACCGCCGTCCGGACGTCGACTCCGATTTGTCTCCAGGCATCCTGAACAATGGTCATCACGGATTTGCGAATGTCATTCCCGCTGTTGGTAATCAGGGTGAACTGGAGTTTCTTCCCGTTTTTTTCCAGCCAGCCTTCCCCATTCTTCCGCCATCCCGCTTCCTCCAACAGTTTCAAGGCTCCTGCCGGATCATAAGGAATGGGTTTCAGATTCTGATTGTAATAATCCGTCTGCTTCACAAAAGGCCCAGTGATCTTTTCCCCCTGGCCGTAAAGCACATACCGGATGATCTTGTCCAAATCGATGGCCATGCTCAGGGCGGTTCGCACTCGACGGTCGTCAAAAGGGGCCCGACGAAGATTGTAGCCGATGTAAGAGTAGCCGAAAGAAAGCCCCGAGAAACTCTGATACCTGGGATCATGCTGAAGTCGCTCCACCTGATGAGGCTGAACGCCGTATTCATCGGAGGTCCCGGCATAGAACTCCATCTCCTGGGTCAGGAGATCGGGAATGACCCTGAACGCATACCGCTCATAGTTGGGAGCGCCTTCCCAATAATCGTTGAAACGATCGAGAGTGATGTACTGGTCGGATTTCCACTCGCGGAAGACGAAGGGGCCGCAGCCGATCGGGCGGCGGTTGAACAGGCTCTCCCGCATCGTAAACTTCGATGGGTCCGCACCCCGGCTGAGGGCTTCTTTTCTGAGCGCCTCTGCATTGAGGAGGTGTTCGGGAAGGATATCCATGCTCCATGTTCCTATGGCCGGAGAGTAGAGGCGCTTGTAAACAATGCGCACTGTCAGAGGATCAGGAACGTCGACCTGCTTGACCGGTTCGTAGTCCGGAACTCGGGGAGACAGATTTCTGGGATCCATGATGGCTTCATAGGTGAACTTCACGTCATCCGCTGTGAAGGGATGGCCGTCGTGAAACTTCACATTCGGTCTCAGACGGAAGAGGATCACGGGGTTGTGTTCCACCGGAGGGAGGATTTCTTTTGCCCATGCCTTTAGGTCTTCTTGAGAAGTTTTAACCCCATCATCCGGATCAGTGCTGAGAAACAGGTGTGAAGGAAAGGAGCTAAAGTAGTTTTCTCCGAGAAGACGGGAAAGGTTAACAAAGAGGTCTTGGTCGACTTGATGCAGAACCAATTTAATCCTGCAAGGGGCCTGAACACGGATGGTGATTTCACTGCCTTCACCTCCCTCTTTGCCCTTAACAACTCGTTTGGCCTGGAACTCTTGAGGTGGAACAGAAGAGATCTCCTTGATGTTACCAAGGGAGGCTCGGAGTTTTGAGTCGCTCTGAATCTCCCCTGACTTGGCTTGACGGAGCAATCCGATGACCTCATCAGGGTTTGCCTTCCCAAGGCCGGGAATCTCGGTCGTCTCATTGCAGTAAAAGTAAGCGTCCTCATAAATTTCCCATGAGGTTGCCAGGCGGCCTCTGAAGCGAAGATCTTGATCTCGATCCAGAAGACGGTCAAAGACAAGGTTTTCTATGGCGCTGCTTGCGCTGTCCGCCGAAAGGACGGGATTCAAAATCGCCGCATCCCCGATGGAAGCAGTGATGTACTCCTTGAGACGATCCGGATTTCCCCGGGTTTGGTCTTCGTAGGTAGGCACCCAGAAATAGGACTGGAGAAGAAAGAAGAGAAGAAAGAGAGGAGCTAGAACCAGGATTGTACGGACGGAGAACCTCATAAGAAGTGCCTAAAGTTGTGGAATCCAGTTACAAGTGACAAGTAACGAGTGACAAGTTGGAAAAACAAAAGACAATGGACGACTGACAACTGATCACGGACTACACGCTACCTGCAACCTGGCGCATCGTGGACAAGCGGAGCTTGTCCGTGCCACCAGTGAACGGATAACTGACAACGGACAACGGTCAACGAGCTTTGGTTCCCAGTCTAGCAGAAAATTGAAATCATGCAATTGGTAAAGTCAGGGAGTTGTGATATGAGGCTTGGTATGCTCAACGTTCTGAGAACATCGAAAACCGTGGCGGAAAGCAGCCGCCAGGTTCGGATCAACCACGAGGCGCTGGAGAAATTCAGTCAGGAACTGGCGGAGGACGGTATTCCTGCACCTGCGTGGGATGCGGAACATCACTTCAAAGGAAAGGAGGAGGAGACGACCGCCTATCTTCTCGCGGTGGACACCGTCAATTTCTGTTTCTGGCCTCCTCCCGGGCACGAGAAATGGGAAATCTCGTATGAAGGGAAAACCTATTCGGGATACTATGGTCTGGCTGTCTCGCTCAAAAGGGCGCTTGAGTCAGGCATTCCCCTCACCGACGCTTCCTCTCTGGCCTCCCTCAGCCTGAAGCAAGTCAGGGATGTGATCAGGGGAACAGGCGTTTTGCAGCTCGTGGAAGAACGCCTCCGGAACTTGAAGGAAACGGGCAGGGTGCTCCTGGATAAATACAATGGACGAGCTTCAGAATTGGTGGCAGCTGCGGAAGGCTCAGCAATCAACCTGGTGAAAAGGGTTGCATCCGATTTTCCCTCCTTCCGCGACCAGGCGACGTATCACGGTCAGGAAGTCTTCTTTTACAAAAGGGCCCAGCTGTTTGCCTCTGACCTTCATGGAGCGTTAGGGGGAAAAGGGCTGGCGAGTTTCAGGGACATAAAGGAACTCACGGCCTTTGCTGATTACAAGCTGCCCCAAGTGCTTCGCCATGTTGGGATGCTCGAATACGCTCCTGGCCTCGCGGAGAAAGTGGACCGCATGATGCACCTCGATCCGGGGAGCGAAGAAGAGGTCGAGATCCGGGCCAACACGATCTGGGCTGTGGAGCTAATCCGTCAGGCGGTGAAGCGTCTCGGAAAAAATGTCCATGCTAGCGAGATCGATGGGCTTCTGTGGAACCTGGGGCAGGACGATCAATTCAGGGCAAAGCCCTATCACAGAACAGTAAGCACGTTTTACTAAGTGCGTAAAGCTGAAAAGCACAAAAAGAGAATACAGAATAAAAACCTAAAAGCTCACCACGAAAACATCCTTCGACTAAGCTCCCTTCGGCTATGCTCAGGTTCTGCGACAGGACAGGCGAAGGAAAGAACGCATGAAAAAAACACGGACCCCGCAAAGCGGGATCCGTGGACCGTGTACCCTTCGCCGTGTACCGTGCTCATGTCCCCATTTCCCAGGAAGTGAGGTATTTCTCTTGCTCGGCTGTGAGCGTGTCGATTTCCACGTTCATGGACTCCAGTTTGAGCCTTGCGATTTCCCGGTCAATGTGTCCTGGCACCGGATAGACTTTCTTCTGTAGGCTTTTGTGTTCTTTGGCCATGTATTCTGCAGACAGGGCCTGGTTCGCAAAACTCATGTCCATGACGCTCGACGGGTGCCCTTCGGCAGCAGCGAGATTGATGAGACGGCCTTCTGCGAGAACATAGATTCTGCGGCCGTCCTTGAGCGTGAACTCTTCCACAAAGTCCCGGATCATTCTTTGCGCCACCGAAGCTTTTCTCAAGGCGGGCAACTCCAGTTCCACATCGAAATGGCCTGAGTTGCTGACGATGGCCCCGTCTTTCATCTTCAGGAAATGCTCTTTTCGGATGACATTGATGTCGCCCGTTAGGGTGCAGAAGATGTCGCCGACAGGGGCGACCTTGGCGATGGGCATCACCGCATATCCATCCATCACCGCTTCCAGGGCCTTCAGAGGATCCACTTCGCAAACGACGACGTGGGCTCCGTGCCCTTTGGCTCGAGCGGCCACCCCCCTGCCGCACCAGCCGTAGCCGCTCACCACAAAGGTGGAGCCCGCAAGGAGACGGTTTGTCGCCCGGATGATCCCGTCCACAGTGCTCTGGCCCGTACCGTAGCGGTTGTCAAAAAGATGTTTCGTGTCGGCGTCGTTCACTGAAATGATGGGGAACTTGAGCACCCCGTCTCTTTCCATGCTGCGAAGCCGGATCACGCCTGTGGTCGTTTCCTCAGTTCCTCCAATCACTGCGGCCAAGAAAGCCTTCCTGTCCTTCTTGGATAGGCTCAGAACCCACTCTCTGATTCCCTGGTCGAGATCTTTATATTTTTCGAGGGCGATGAAATGGAGGGAACCTACCAGATCGGCTCCATCGTCCATCGTCAGGTTCGGCCTGTGCTTGAGAGCAGAGAGGATGTGATCGTAGTAGGTCCTCGTGTCCTCGCCTTTGATTGCAAAAGCAGGAATCCCGTCATCGGCCACCAGGGAGGCGGCTACGTCGTCCTGGGTGGAAAGAGGATTGGAGGCACAGACCACGACCTCAGCCCCACCCGCCTTAAGGGTTTTGAGCAGACTGGCCGTCTCCGTGGTCACATGGAGGCAGGCAGAGAGTCTGAGCCCTTTAAGAGGTTTTTCCTTTGCAAACCGCTCCCTGATTTTCTTCAGGACCGGCATGCTCATCCCGGCCCACTCAATTCTCAACCGTCCTTTTTCAGCCAGTTTGATGTCGCGAATATCACAGTTCATTGTCGTTCCTTTCAGTGACTCCCTGAAATCGGATGGAATCCGATTTCAGATAACGCTCCCGCTCTGCGGGAGCTACGAGTCCTGCCTGCGGCAGGACGTTGCATGAAATCCGCCACGGGCGGATTTCATTATTTCATCGCTTTCTTCAGGTCCTCCACGGCGTCCAGTTTCTCCCAGGTGAATTCCGGGAGTTCGCGGCCGAAGTGACCATAGTTGGAGGTCTTTCTGAAAATGGGTCTCAAGAGGTCCAGTCGCTCGATGATCGCTTTAGGCCGAAGGTCGAACACCTTCTGGACGATCCGCGTCAATTCCTCATTGGACAAAGCCCCTGTGCCGTAAGTCCCAACCATCACAGAGACAGGCTGGGCGCGGCCGATCGTATAGGCCACCTGAATCTCGCACTTCTCGGCTAGACCCGCTGCGACGATGTTCTTCGCAATGTAGCGGCACATGTAGCAGGAACTCCGGTCCACCTTGGAAGGATCCTTTCCTGAGAAAGCGCCTCCACCGTGGTATCCGAAGCCGCCATAAGTGTCCATGATGATTTTTCGACCGGTCAGGCCGCAGTCTCCCAAGGGCCCGCCAACGACAAAACGGCCGGTGGTATTGATGAAGAACTGCGTCTCCTTGTCCAGCATGGAGGCGGGAATGACTTTCTTAATGACTTCTTCAATGATGGATTCTCTCAAGGTGTCGTAATCCACTTCAGGGTTGTGCTGAGCCGCGATGACCACAGCGTGCGCCCTGAGCGGTTTTCCATTGATGTATTCCACAGTGACCTGGGATTTGCCGTCCGGCCTCAGCCAGGGAAGCTTGCCGGACTTGCGCACGTGGGCCAATCTCTGGGTCAACCCGTGGGCGAGAAAGATGGGCATGGGCATCAGGGGTTGGGTGTCCCTGCAGGCATAGCCGAACATCAGGCCCTGGTCGCCGGCTCCCTGCTCTCCTTGTTCTTTGTAAAGCCCGGTGCCGTTGACCCCGATGGCAATATCCGGGGACTGCTTGTCTATGGAAGTGATCACCGCGCAGGTTTCCCAGTCAAATCCCATGGAGGAGTTCTTGTAGCCGATCTCCTTGATCGTCTGGCGAACGATCTCGGGCATCTCGACATAGGCCGTTGTGGTGATCTCGCCTGCAATCACTGCCATGCCTGTGGTGACAAGGGTCTCGCAGGCCACTCGGGCCTTCTTGTCCTGCTCCAGAATGCTGTCCAGGATGTGGTCGGAAATCTGATCTGCCACCTTGTCCGGGTGACCTTCTGTCACGGACTCGGAAGTAAACAGAAACGTCTCGGACTTGGGATCGGTTTTGCTTTCAATGGTCATATTCTTGTCCTCTCTCAAATTAGATTCTCTATCGCTTCTCACCCTTGCCAATCACACAGTTGTCTATGAGCCGTGTCTTTCCGACTCTGACGGCAAGGGCCAACAAGGTTTCCCCTCTTAGAGCATCCACGTCATCTAGGGTAACGGGATCGCAGAGACTGACGTAGTTGATCTGTGTGTAGGGGTGGCTTCGGACCAACTCCTCGATGGCTTTCATGATCGTGGCCGACCGAGTCTCCCCCTTGCCCACCATTCCCTGCGCAAGGTCCATGGATTTCTTGAGACAGAGGGCCGACTTTCTTTCTTCGCTGTTGAGGTAACTGTTGCGGGAACTCATGGCCAGGCCGTCCGGTTCTCGGACCGTAGGCACACCTAAAATCTGGAGGTCCATGTTCAGGTCCTTGACCATCCGGCTGATGACCGTGAGCTGCTGGTAATCCTTTTGGCCGAAGACCGCCAGGTGAGGCTTTGTGATGTTGAAGAGCTTGGCAACAATCGTGGTCACCCCGTCAAAATGGGTCGGTCTGGAGAGGCCGCAAAGATGCTTGGTCACCTTCTCGACAGACACTCTGCTTTCAAAACCCTCCGGGTACATCTGGTCAACGGCCGGAACAAAAGCGATGTCCACACCGACCTGCTGCGCCTTGGCCAGGTCTCCTTTCAGATCACGGGGGTATGCGGCCAGGTCTTCTTTGGGACCGAATTGCATGGGATTCACAAAGATGCTGATCATCACGACGTCGCAGTGCTTTCTTGCGACTCTCATCAGTTCAAGGTGCCCCTCGTGGAAGAAGCCCATCGTGGGGACGAACCCGAGCACCTTTCCGGCCAGTCTCAGTTCTTCTGCCTTTTGCTGCATCAAATCCGTTTTTTCAATGACTTCCATTCGCTTTAACCTCGGCAAGCAGATCAGCCCTTCTTTGAACTGACAGGGACATAGTACTGGACACCTGATTTCATAGTGAGAATGCGTCCGACCAGATCTTCGAAGTCCTCCGGCACATGAACGAAATCGATCTCCGAGGCATTGACCACGAGCAGGGGAGAATCGTCATAGTGAAAGAAAAACTGGTTGAAAGCCTGGTTGATCCGATCGAGATACTTGAAACTCACGGCCTTCTCATATTTTCTTTTTCTTTTGCTGATCCGCTCCATCAGGGCTTCGGTCTTTGCCTGAAGAAAAATAACCAGGTCAGGGAAAGGGATTCTCTTCTTGAGGATCCCGAACAATTGCTCGTAAAGCCAGTAGTCATTGTCTTCCAGGTTCACTCGCGCAAAAATCCTGTCCTTGTCGAAAAGAAAGTCCGCCACGGTAACCCTGCTGAAGAGATCGATCTGAGCCAGATCTGAAGCCAGATGGTATCGCCTGAGGAGAAAGAAAATCTGGGTCTGAAAGGCGAACTTCCTGGGGTTCTTATAAAAATTAATGAGGAAGGGATTCTCATCCACATCCTCGAGCAGAGCCTGGCCGTTCAGTTTTTCCGCGAGCATTCTGGCAAGGCTCGTCTTGCCGACCCCCAGAGGCCCTTCGATGGCAATATACTGGTGCATCTTGACGCCGCCCGAATCCTCCGACAAGGCAGGGGCTTTTCCAGCATCCTGCAGAACGCCTGTTTTGCAAAACAGATATATTATTCCTGCACGGAGGACTTGTCAAGAAACGCGGCGAGAGCTTCGCTGAGGTTGAAAAAATCGTCCATGCCGAGGGTTTCGGCTCTCCTTTGAGGGTCTATGGCACACTGCTCCATGGCGTTCAGTAGGTTCTGAACATCCCAGGATGGGAACGTGCCTCTCAGGGAGTTGAGGAGGGTTTTCCGTCGATGAGCGAAGGCCGCACGAACCACCTTCCTGAAGAAGTCTTCAGGATCCACCCTTCTGGGAAAAGGTCTTGAGAATTCAAACAGCACGACAGTGGAACTGACTTTCGGCTTCGGATAGAAGGCTTGCCTGGGGACTTCAAGGAGCGGTGAGAGGTGAGCGTGATACTGGATGAGAACCGTCAAGGCGCCGTACTGCTTGTTTCCCGGAGAGGCGGTCAGTCTCGCGGCCAGTTCGTGCTGAAGGGTCAGAATGGCTCTGGAAATATGCTCCCGGTTGCGGATCAGCTTTTCAATGAGCGGGGAAGAAATATTGTACGGGATGTTCCCAATGACTTCAATCTTTTCTTTCGAAAGCCGGGCCAGGTCCAGCTTGAGAATGTCTTCGTGGATCAGCGTGACGTTCCCGATCCCTTCGCGGGCCAGGCCGGCTCTGAGCTTCTCGACAAGCGTGCCATCTTTTTCAACGGCGATCACGTGCTGAACACAGGAAGCGAGGGGGAAGGTCAAAGCTCCCAACCCGGATCCGATCTCCAAGACCGTTGAGTTCATGCGGAACTCGGCCCCGGCCAGGATCCGTTCGATGACGAGCGGGTCTCTCAGGAAATGCTGGCCGAGGCTCTTCTTGGGTCTGAAGGGTCTGGAGCGCCTGAATGAAGAGGATGCCTTGTTCATAGGATGGGAATGTCTTCTATGGGATATCTGGACTTCGCATCCAGGGACAACTCCGCTCGCTCTCCCCTGGAAATCCTGTGATAGCCCGCAAGAGCAATCATGGCGCCGTTGTCGGTGCAATAGGCCGGCCGGGGGTAGAAGAAGGCCATTCCGCACTGGGAGGCCAGATCCTTCACCCGGTCCCTCAGAGCCTGATTGCACGCTACTCCGCCGGCGACCACGATGGAACTCACCTTGGTTCTCTCTGCGGCGGTGATGATTTTTTCGGCAAGGACGTCGATCACCGCTTCCTGAAACGATGCGGCGATATCCGCCATGGATCCCTCTCTCCGCCCGTTCTCTTGCCATTTCTTGACATAGAGCGCCACGGCGGTCTTGAGCCCGCTGAAGCTGAAATCCAGGGAATCAGGGCCCAGGTAAGCCCTGGGGAAACGGATCCGGTCCTTGTTTCCGGAGCGGGCCAGATTTTCGATCGCCACCCCACCGGGATATCCCAGGCCAAGGACCTTGGCGACCTTGTCAAAGGCTTCGCCTGCGGCATCGTCCAAGGTTTGGCCCAGGGGGGTGTAGCGACCGATGCCCTCCACGCGGTAAAGGGTGGTGTGGCCGCCTGAAACGGTGAGGACGACGAAAGGGAAAGACGGAGTTCTCTCTTCCAGGAAAATGGAAAGGATGTGCCCTTCGAGATGATTGATTCCGACGTAGGGGATTTTCAAAACGTAGGAGAAAGCTTTGGCAAAATAGAGACCCACCAGCAGGGACCCGATCAGACCTGGGCCTATGGTGACCGCGATACCATCGAGAGCCTTTTGGTTGATGCCGGCTTTATCCAGGGCCTGTTCGACGACCGTGTTGATCTTTCCTAGGTGTTCTCTTGAAGCGAGTTCAGGAACGACTCCGCCGTAAGGGTGATGAAGCTGCACCTGCGAGTGGACGACACTGGACAGCACTCTGCTGCCGTCCATCATCACTCCTGCGGACGTGTCATCGCACGAGGTGTCAATGCCGAGGATCATCATGGGTGCTTGCCGTTCACGCGCTGAGGCATGGCGGTTTCATCCCGCATTCCTGGATTTGAGTTTTCGCTTGAGCTTGCCCCACGCTCCTTCCTTTTTAACGTCCAAAAGGATGACCGTAATGTTATCTCCTCCGCCTCCGCGATTGGCCTCGTCGATCAAGACCTCCGCTTTTCTTTCAAGGGAGATGGAAAAATCGTCCAGAATCGTCTTGATGGAGGGTTGAGGGACGAAGTTCGTGAGTCCGTCGGTGCACATGAGGAGAAGGTCCCCCGCCTCGGGATGGATGGGGCTGACGAACACCTTGACTTCTTGAGTCGGGCCGAGCACCCTCGTCAGGATATTCTTGATCAGGGGGTTGCTTTCTTCGGATTGACCGATCAACCCGATGCTCTTTTGCTCCGCCTCCACAGAGTGTTCCTCAGAGACCTGGATCAGCCGGCCATGATCGAAAAGATAAACCGGGCTGTCGCCAACATTGGCGACCCAGAGGATATCCTTATCCACAAGCAGAGCCGATACCGTGGAACCCATGCGATGATACTGGGGCTTCTTTTGGCCCTCATGGATCAGCATGTTGCACAACACAATGGAGTTGATCAGATGCTTGGCGTTGTCAGAGATCTCCCGGTTGATCGGGGACAGGAGGGGCGGAAAACTCCCGCTGTGCACTTTCCGCCAGTAGTCGGACAGGGTGTCCACCACCATCCGGCTCGCCACTTCTCCAGCCTTGTGGCCGCCCATTCCGTCGGCCACCACGTAAAGATCAAGAGCCGGATCCACGAGGAAGCTGTCTTCGTTGATCTTGCGTTTGAGACCCTTGTCCGTTTTCCCTATCGCTTCGATCTTCATAGAATCAATTGCAGACAAAGGCCTCCATTGATATTACAGCGTGAGATACGGTTTCATTCTCGTATAGAACTTGGGACCGATGCCGGGGATTCCCATGATCTCTTCCAGGCTTTTGAACCCACCGCGCTTCGCTCTTTCCTCCACGATGGCCTTTGCCATGTTTTTCCCTACTCCGGGCAGAGCCGTCAGCCCTTCCTCAGACTCCCTGTTCACCGAGATGGGGAGTCCCAGGGTGATTTTGTGGAAAGAAGAGATCTCGTGGGGCTGAACCTTCAACGCTTCTCCTTCCTTTGTCACAGAGACCCCGGAATTGGGGATGAGGCGCAGATCCGGGGGTGGAAGTTCCCCTTCCCGAAGCCCTCCCGCCTTACGGATCAACTCGCCAAGGGTGGGGGGGGCACAAAAAAAATAGACGCCAGGATGCCTGATCTCTCCTTCGATCTGGGCATAAACAGGAGGCTCGCAGGGGATGGTCTTCGCCCCGAGCCTGTAAGGGGAAGGCTTCAGCAAGTGAAGCAAAAAAAGGATCAGGAGAAGAACCCCTAGCCCTGGGGTTCTGTCAACGATCCTCTGTGGGGCCGTTTTCCAGCTCAAAGGCTTCATGAAGCACTCGGACCGCCAACTCCGTGTATTTTTCTTCAATGATGCAGGATATCTTTATTTCCGAGGTGGTGATCATGATGATGTTGATGTTTTCCTTGGCCAGAATGTGGAACATCTTCTGTGCGACGCCCGCGTGGTTCCTCATGCCCACGCCGACGATGGAGATCTTGGAAATATTCTCATCGCCCAGAACTTTCTCCGCTCCAATCTGCCTGGCCACCTCGCTGACGAGCTTCATGCTTTTCTGGAAATCCGCTTTGGTCACGGTGAAGGTCAAGTCCGTGCTCCCGTCCTCACTGGTGTTCTGGACGATCATGTCGACGATGATGCCCGCTTTGAATATAGGCTCAAAAACCTGGGCTGCCGTGCCCGGCCGGTCAGGCACTCTTTTCACGGTGATCCGCGCTTCGTTCTTACTGTAGGCAACTCCTGAAACCAAAACTTTTTCCATATCCTTTGTTTCTGCCACCACCATCGTACCCCTTTCTTGTGTAAAGGTTGATCGGACATGAATGGGCACATTGTACTTCTTGGCAAACTCCACCGACCGGATCTCCAGCACTTTGGCCCCAAGGCTTGCCAGTTCCAGCATTTCGTCATAGGAGATGGCGTCCATCTTCCTCGCCCTGGGGCATATATTGGGGTCGGTGGTGTAGACCCCTTTCACATCGGTGAAAATCTCGCACACATCCGCATTCAGAGCGGCGGCCAGGGCGACGGCCGTGGTGTCTGATCCGCCCCGTCCCAGAGTCGTGATGTTTCCCTTCTCATCGAGCCCTTGAAAACCGGCGACGGCCACGATGCGGTTTTTCTCCAGTTCTGTGAGAATCCTCGAAGCATCAATCTCCTGGATTCTCGCTTTGCCGTAAAGCCGATCCGTCCGGATCGCCGCCTGGAATCCCAGAAGGGATCGGGCATCATACCCCATGGACTTCAAGGCCATAGCGAAAAGAGCTACAGACACTTGCTCGCCCGTCGCCATGAGCACATCCAGTTCTCTTGGATCAGGGTCGTCGCACATTTCCCGGGCCAGGCGAATCAGGCTGTCCGTCTGTCCGGCCATGGCGGAGAGAACCACCACCATGCTGTTGCCCTTTTTGTAGTCTTCCAGAACTCTCTTGGCCACATTCCTGATTTTCTCGATGTTGCCTACCGATGTTCCCCCGTACTTCTGAACAATGAGCGCCATAAACTCCCTCGAACCATCTCGGAATTTTGGGGCACCGAAAGAAGGGCTATCGGCAAGAGCCCCAAAAACAATTGTCGCAATATACACGATCAGGCGCAGAGAAACAAGCCCACAAATAGGCAAGATGTCGCACGGTGCAAGGTTCACGGTGCACGGGGAGTTGGGCTAGGAGTGAGGAATTGCAGGCTCTAGGTGAGCAAGAATCTCCAACGCTCTGGCATGGCGGCCGGAGAGGATGAGGGTGCGGCGATGATCGTCAAGAATGACCAGCTTGACCATGAGAGTCTGTTCAGGAAGGATTTCCGGCCACCGGTCGGCCCACTCCAGAACGACCACCCCGCCGCTGTGAATCATTTCTTCAATACCTGCGGAGAGTGCTTCATCCAGGCTTCCCAGCCGGTAAACGTCCATGTGAAACAGGGTGGCCCTGCCCTGGTACGGGTTGATGAGAGTGAAGGAAGGACTGGTCACGATCGTTTTGAGGTTCACGCCGAGACCCAGGGCAATCCCTTTGGTGAGCCAGGTTTTGCCGCTTCCCAGTTCCCCTACGAGGCCGACCACATCACCCTCCAGGAGGAGACGCCCTATCTCTTGCCCGACTCGAATCGTGTCCTGATCCGATTCCGTCGTGATCGTGAAAGTCTTTTCTTCCAATGCCCTAATGAGAGGTCCTTTTGAGTTAAGCGTTCGATTGAAGTCCTGTGGCCGTGGCACCATGAATGAGCAGTATGAAGTAGGCAGTATGCAGTAAGGAGGAAGCTCGCGGGCTAACTGCCTACTGCTTACTGCATACTCCCTACTGGAGCACTGCGGCTCAGCCCTAGCTCAAATGTTTCTAAACATCATGCAGTGAGATTCTCACCGGAGACTCTAAAGAGGCTGGTGAAAGTCTCGCTCCAGGGGGGGCTGCTTGAGCGGCCATTCGGCACGCGCCAGAGAACAAGCAAGCCCAGGGATGACATCGAGAAGTTCACCGGCCAGGACACCGGACCGTCCCATGTCTTCGGAAAGACGATCGGCAGCCAGCCCGTGAAGGTAGACACCGGCGTCGGCTGCTTTGGCCGGGGGCCATCCTCTTGCCAGAAACCCGGCGATGAGTCCTGTCAGCACATCCCCGGAACCGCCGCTGGAGAGAACGGGGTTCCCTGTGGGGTTGATGTGGATCTGTCCTTCTGGCTCGGCAATGACTGTGCGAGCTCCCTTCAACACAAGGCAGCACCCATGCTTTCGAGCAAAGACCTCGGCAGTGCCGAGTCGATCGCCCTGGACCTCGGAGTTGCTGATCCCTGCGAGTCTGGCCATTTCCCCAGGGTGAGGGGTCAGGACCGCTCTGCCCCTGCACTTGGCCAGGACGCCCGGATCAGAGGAAAGGGCATTCAATCCGTCCGCGTCAATCACCATGGGCAGAGGGCACTTGGCCACGATTTTCCTCACGAGTAAGCTTGTCTCCGCGTGAGTCGAAAGCCCAGGCCCGATAGCCACCGCTGTCTTGCCCTCCATGAGTCTGAAGATCTCTTTCTCCGCTTCCAGGGAGAGACTGGATTCCGCAGTCTCGGGCAGGGGGAAGGTCATGGCCTCGGTCAACTTGTTTTCCAGGATGGGATTGAGACTTCGAGGAATGCCGAGAGTGACGAGGCCTGCTCCCGCCCTGAGAGCGCCGAGGGAGGTGAGGGTTGCGGCTCCTGTTTTTCCTGTTGATCCTGCGAGAACGAGCAGGTGGCCCCTATGGCCTTTGTGGATGTCCGGCTTGTCTGAAGCGAAGAGATCATGGAAATCCCCTGCTTCGATCAAACGATAAGGGCCGGGGATTCGTTCGACTACCGCGTCAGGGATTCCGATGTCGATTGGAACCAGTCGGCCCACCAGACCGGCACCCGGGAAAACCAGCTGCCCAACCTTGGGGAAACCGAAGGTGATGGTCAGGTCGGCCTGGACAGCGACTCCCATGACCTGCCCGGTGTCGGCACTCAGGCCGGACGGGATATCGATCGCCGTCACGGGTTTGTTCGCCCTGTTGAGTTCGTCTATAACCCGGGCATAGAACCCTCGGACCGATGAATTGAGGCCAGTTCCCAGAAGGCCGTCGACGATGTAGTCGCAATCTTTGAGCAAGCGCCGTTGCTTTTTCCACTGCTCCTCTGAGGGAACTTCCAGAATGTCCAGGCCCATCCGTCTGAGGATTTCGAGATTGACGAGGGCATCCCCCGCTACTTTATTGAATTCCGTGAGAACAAGGACCGTCACCTTGAGCCCGGTTTTGTGGAGAACCCTCGCCATCACATAGCCGTCCCCTCCATTGTTCCCTCGACCGCAGAGAATGAGCACGCAGGAATTGGGGCGTGGAGCAAAGTGAGCCAGAAACACCCTGCTGGCTCCCCTGGCAGCGTTTTCCATGAGGACCACACCGGGGATGCCGATTTCCTCAATCGTGAGGCGATCCATCTCTTGCATTTCAGAGGCTTTGACCAATCTCATCGTTTCCCTCAAGGACCACCACAGCCATGCCGTAACGGCCTTCATCGGAAAGGCTCAGGTGAAAACGGGTGATCTGTTTTTCGCGGCAGATTTCAGAGGATCTGCCCTGAAGTCTCAGTGCGGGCCGACCTCCAGGGTAGTGGAAGACCTCAATGTCCCGCCACCGGATCCCTCTCCGCATTCCCAGACCGATGGCTTTGGAAAAGGCCTCCTTGGCTGCGAATCGAAGAGCCAAAGGAGAGGCCGGGTACGCTCTTTTGAAGCAGAATTCCGCTTCCTGGTCGGTGAAAACTCTCTTCACAAAACGATCTCCCCACCTCTGGAGCACCGTTTCCAGACGCTGGATATTCACGAGATCAATGCCCACACCAAAGATCATAGAAGAAGTGCCTAAAGTTGAAAAAGAGAATACAGAATCAAAAGAATGGAGTGTTGGAGTAGTGGAGTGATGGAGTATTGGGTTTAAAGCAGTACTCCAGTACTCCAATGATCCATTACTCCATGCTATTAACAGCAACGGACCACTGACCACGGACTACATGCAACAAGCGGCCTGTTAAAAGCCACTCACCAGCTCCACCATCTCTCTGACCGCACGGTCAAAGCCGACATAAACGGCTCTGGCTACAATGCTGTGCCCGATGCTGTACTCCTCGACCTTGGGCAGGGCCTTGAATCTCTGCACGTTGACATAGTTGAGGCCGTGTCCCGCGCTGATGCCCAGGTCAAACCTCGTTGCGGTTTCGACCGCCCGGGCAATCCTGTCAAATTGCCTGCGAGCCTCTGACTCGGAACGGGATTCGGCATAGTGCCCCGTGTGAATCTCCACGATATCGGCTCCAATACCGTGACCGGCTTCAATCTGGGCCGGGTCAGGGTCTACGAAAAGGCTAACCTCTACTCCTTTCTGATGGAGTTGACGGATCGCCTTCCTGTAGAGAAGGGCTTTGGCCTTGACGTCCAGCCCGCCTTCTGTGGTGAGCTCTTCTCTTTTTTCAGGAACCAGGGTGACGAGATCCGGCCGGATCCTGCGTGCGATTCGAATCATTTCTGGCGTGGCCGCCATTTCCAGGTTCAGCTTGGTCTTGACGACCTGCCGCAGGAGGAGCACGTCCCTGTCCTGAATGTGACGCCGATCCTCCCTCAGGTGACAGATGATTCCAACAGCACCCGCCAGTTCAGCCATTCCTGCCGCGAGGACCGGGTCAGGCTCGCTAATTCCTCTCGCCTGCCGGACCGTGGCCACATGATCCACATTGACAGCCAGACGCGCCATGAGGTCCCTCCCACAACAAAAAAGCTTCTTCGTAACAGTTTAGATCTTTGAAATAAACACAGAAAAAGGCCATGGGGGTCCCTCTAAAAACAGAACAACGAAGACGCCACACCTTCATGGCAAGCTCTAGGCCATGGGTGAGGCGGGCGGAGGGCTACCGTGGAACTCGCCACATCATACCCAGCTGGCAGGTACCGGTAAAACCTCGCCGCCCGCCTTCGCTGCCCCTTATCTGCAGAGTCTTTCCCGCACACTCTTCGTTTTCTGTTTTTAGAGGGACCCCCATGGCCTGAGCCATCCATTTCAAAGATCTAAACTGTTACGCTTCTTCCCTTGTAACCTGGAAGGCAAGCTCATTCTTCCAAGACAAGGGTCAAAAGCCGGTTTTCTTCCTTTCTCATACGAAGCGCTTGCTTCGACGAACCCTCGTGATCGTATCCCAACAAATGAAGAACGCCGTGAATCAGCAGACGGTCCACGGTGCGCTGGAGAGGCTCCCCCAACGCCCGGGATTCCGAAACGGCCGTGTCCACGGAGATCACCACATCCCCGAGCATTCCTGATGGGAGGGGAGGGGGGCTTCCGGAGAGCATGGGAAAAGCCATGACGTTGGTCGGGCCCTGTCTCTTGAGGTACTGTTGATTGAGCTCGGCGATCCTTTTGTCATCGGTGAAAAGGATGCTCAGCTCACCCTCATGAAAGTCCAAGTCTTCGCAGAGTCTCTTCAACTTCCGTCTTATCGTCCGGCTTCCGAGTCCCGGAATCTTCCGCTGGAACCTGATCTGAACTTCCATTTTTTGCCTTCTTTAGCGGCCCTGGGACCGTCTCAGGATATTCGATGCGATGATGAAAGATGCCGCTCAGGGTCTTGTTGAACCCCTTGGCAATCTCATGAAGATCCTTCAGGGTGAGTTCGCAGGCGTCCAGCTGCCCGTCTGAAAAGACCTTGTTGATGATCTTTTGCACCATGCCCTGGATGCGGGCCGGAGTCGGGTCAACCAAAGACCTTGAGGCGGCTTCGACCATGTCGGCCAGCATGACAAGGCCCGCTTCTTTGGTTTGGGGCTTTGGGCCGGGGTAACGGAAATCCTCCTCTTTGATTTCCGTGACCCGACCGCTCCTGGACAGCTGTCGCTCCTGAGCCTTGTGATAGAAATAGGAGATCAGGCTGGTCCCGTGATGCTGCTGGATGATGTCGATGATTTCCCTGCCCAGCTTGTGTTCTCTGGCGAGTTCCACCGCATCTTTCACATGGGAGATCAGGATGAGGCTGCTCATGGAAGGAGCGAGCTTCTCGTGCTTGTTCTCTGCCCCGGGCTGGTTTTCGATGAAGTACAGGGGCTTTTTCATCTTGCCGATGTCATGGTAATAGGCGCTCACCTTGGCCAGAAGAGGGTTGGCGTGGACGGCTTTGGCGGTCGCCTCCACCATGTTGCTGATCACCACGCTGTGATGGTAGGTCCCCGGAGCCTGCACCATGAGCTCTTTCAGTAAAGGCTGGTCCATGTTGCTCAATTCGAGCAACTTGATGTCCGTCGTGAACCCAAATGCGATTTCCACGAGAGGCAGCACACCGGTGGCAATGATTCCTGCCAAGAGCCCTCCCATGAACCCTGCCAGGGAGGCCACAACGGCATCCAGCGTGTAGAGCGTTCCGTAGATCATCTGGACGGCAAGGCTCAAAATGATATTGATCAACCCGGTCACGAGTCCCGCTTTGATCAGGGTGACCCGCTCGGTGCAATGTCTCACACCGTAAGCCGCGACCAGGCTGCTCACGAAGAAGTAGATAAAAAGCTCCACCCTTGCACCGGTGGCTAGGGAAGCAAAAACCGAGAGGATCAGCGAAAAAGAAGCGGCCGCTCCCACGCCATGAAAGATGGAGATGAGCATGGCCCCGACAGCCACAGGCATGCCAAACAGGAGCGCCGTGGAGGAGAGGTAGGGGAATCCTCGCTGAACCTCCCCGGCCACAAAATTGTAAATCCACGTCATCAGGAAAAGAGAAAGGAAGGCCGAGGCATCGAAGAGAATGTCTGCCGTTGATTTTGTTCTCATGAGCCCGACAAAATAGATGGAGGCAAAAAGAATCCCGATCAAGATGGCCATGGCCGGTACGCGGCCGATCAGGTCCACAGGGCGGGAGGCATTGCTCTCGGCTTCGAGTTTCAAGACGTGCTCCGGCCCGATTCTTTCGCCTTCACGGACGATCATTTCTCCCTTCTTGATCTTGAAGAAGACGGGTTTGATGGACTCCCTGGCCAGTTCCCTTCGGGCTTCGGTTTCCCGTTGGTTGAAGGTGAGGTTGGGCCTAACGAGCGATTGCGCGAGCTTGATAGACGCCTCGGTGATCTCGGGAGGGGTTCCTTTGTCCTGAAGCGTCTTGCTCTGATTCCTGATGAAAGCCCGTGCGGCCTGAAGATCCAGGAACCGGTCAAGGTCCGTGACCGCGCTTTCCTTCTTGGAATAGATCTCGTGAAGAACAATCCCACCCCGGTCCAAGTGAGTTTTCATAGCGGTCTTGCTCGTCACCACTCCCCGTTCCGAGATCTCCGTCACGAGGGTGATGACGTTTTCCTCCAGGGCAGAAGAAAATCCGAGGCGGGAGAGTTGCTCGAATAGTCGATCATCTACCGAGATCTCCATGATCCCGAAAAAACGATCTCTCGTTAAAAGATAGGATTCGGATTTAGGGGAAAAAGCCCTTTCCTGAGGGCCACCTTTTGTGGCGTCCTGCCCGTTTTGAGGAGCGGCATTCTTGAGGCTGTCCCTGGCCAGGTCAAAAGCTTCTCTGATGGAGGGGATGAGGTTCAGGGCAGAACCGTCGAAATCGTATACTACCTGAACTTCCCGGCTCGCCTTTTCTCTGTCTTTTTCTGTGAGGTCTTTGTTCTCGACGAGAAAGTCCTGGGAAGCCTTGATTCCCCTGCTGGCCACGTCACCTACCTTGTAGGAGGGCGGCCTCGTCAGCACATTAGGGGAAAGAAGCACGGCAACCACCAGACTCATGAAAATCAGAGTGATCCATCGGAGCCGCGCAGGGTTGACCAGCTGCCCTAGAAAAGCGTTCAGTTTCGCCCTAAGGCTGGCCTCCTGGTCGAGTTTCTTGTGAGGTTTCAAACCTGAGATCGGTCTAACTTTTACTTTATCTGGCATACTCTTCTTAAAATACCCGCATTCTAGATGCCGGGCAAGCAAACCGGGCGCGAAACCCTCAAGAACCCGTCTGAGTGGGTAGAGTTTTTCGCTTTACCGTTGATTTCTTCTGGCTTTCCAACCTCTCGTAAGCGTCTATGATTTCCTGGACCAGGGGGTGTCGGACAACGTCTTCCCTGGAGAAAATGATGAATTTTATTCCTCCGATTCCATGCAGAATCTCCCTGGCTTCGATCAATCCCGACGTTTTCCCTTCGGGGAGGTCTGTCTGGGTTACATCCCCAGTGATGACCGCTTTTGAGCTGAATCCCAGTCGGGTGAGAAACATCTTCATCTGTTCCGTGGTTGCGTTCTGCGCCTCATCAAGAATCACGAAAGAGTCATTGAGGGTTCGGCCTCTCATAAAGGCCAGAGGAGCCACCTCGATGACTCCTTTCTGCAGGAGCCGGGAGGCGTCTTCAAAGTCCATCATGTCGTGGAGAGCATCATAAAGAGGCCGGAGGTAGGGATTCACTTTCTCGTAGAGATCGCCGGGCAAAAATCCCAGGTGTTCTCCTGCTTCGACGGCAGGTCTCGTGAGCACGATGCGCTTAATCTCTTTCTTGACTAGGGCTGCCACAGCCATAGCCATGGCAAGATAGGTCTTTCCTGTGCCGGCAGGCCCGATTCCAAAGACGATATCATAGGCCCGAATGCTGTCGATGTAAGCTTTCTGATTGATGCTCTTTGGCGCGATGACTGTTTTTCCTGATCCCACATAAACCCGGTCCATGAAGATCTTCTTAAGGCTGGCGGACTGATCGCTGCTCAGGATCCGGATCGCATATTCCACATCATTCCGGTAAATGGGATAGTCCTGGTGAATGAGGTCGTAAAGCTGATTGAGGATGTTTTCAGCCAGCTCGATCTCCCAGTCCCCGCCTTCCAAAATCACCTCGTTGCCCCGAACGTTGACGGAAAGCCCGATTTTGTTTCTGAGAACCTGAAGGTGAGCATTTTGCTCGCCGCAAAGCAGCCGGACCACATCCGGATCAGGAAAGGAGAGTTTCTTCACCATCCTGGATGCCTGTTTCGCCGAATGACCTCCCAATCGAATCTCCTATTCAGTGACCTCTGATGACTTCACTTTAGCGTTTGGTGGTGCGTGAGGTGGCAGATCAAAAACATCTTACTACCACGAGGCCGTATTTCAAGCAAGAAAATCCGGTGGCCATTTCATAGACTTAGAGTAAAATATCATATTTTAACATAATAACTATCATTTTAATTAGATTTGCAATATTTTATTAAACAATAAAACAATAAAATTTAATAATACAAATTCCGCCAGCACAAAAGCATGGAGCTTCATGAAGGCAAACGGGTCTTCCCCCTGACCATGGAGGCGAGTATTCCGCCGAAGCATAAGATGGAGAAAAGAAGGAAAAGAATTCCGATGCTTTTGACAAGATCCGGGTAAGTGACTTCGCTGATCTCAACCCGGCCGATGAAAAGCGCGAACACGACCGTGGCCATGCCCATGCTGATCATCATGCCCAGGAGCCGCATGGTCCCGACCGCCCCTGAGGCGAGGCCGTAAAATCTCTGGTCCACGCTGCCCATGATGGCATTCGTGTTGGGGGAGGAAAAAAGACCGAACCCGATGCCGAGGATGACCAGGCCGGTAAGAAGAACGGGAATAGAGGAATCCTGATTTAGGAAGATGAAAGGAATGAGACCTAGGGTGGTCAGAACCATCCCTGCCGTCGCCACAATCCTCGGTTCGATTTTGTCGGAGAGCCACCCTGCAACCGGGGAACAGGCTGCCATGATAACCGGCTGGGAGATGAGAATAAGCCCTGCGTCACGAGGCGTCAGTCCCTTGATGTGCTGCAAGTAGAGGCTCAGGAGAAAGGTGATCGCAAAGGTCGCGCTGTAGTTGATGAACGCGGCAAGGTTCGAAAAGGCAAAAACCCGGTTGGCGGTAAAGAGATGCACCGGGAAAACCGGGCTCTTTGTTCGTCTCTCCCACATGACAAAAGCGCACAGAGCCGCTGCCCCGAAAACCAAGAGGACCAAACTTTGCATGGAAGGGAGCGCGGAGACGCCACAGATGACACCCATGAGACCCATTCCGTAAAGAATAGAGCCTTTCAGGTCAAAAGCTTCTCCCTTTGCTTCAGCCCACTCCTCTTTGAGCCTCCACAGGAGGAGAAGGAGGATGGCGATCCCGAAAGGAAGGGTCGCAAGAAAAATGCTTCTCCATGTGAAGTACTGGGTCAGGAGGCCCCCTAGGACAGGCCCCAGGGAAAGGCCGGTATACACGGCAGCCACGCTGATCCCGAGGACCTTGCCCCTTTCGTAGGGTGGAAAGACAGAGGTCAGAATGGCGAGGCCGGTAGAGAAGATCATCGCACTCCCGACTCCCTGGAAAACGCGGAACAGGATGAGCTGGAAAGCCGAGGAGGCAACGACGCAGAGCAGGGAGGAAAGGGCAAAGGCGACAATCCCGAAACCAAGAATCTTCTTTCTGCCATAGAGATCGGCAAGTCTCCCGAAAGGGACCAGGCACACGGCTGAGGCCAGGAGATAAGCGGTGGGAATCCAGGTCAGAATCACCGCGTCGATTTTGAACTCCCTGGCAATTGCCGGGAGGGCCAGGTTGATGGACGACCCCATGAAGGGGGTCATGAAGGAGCTCAGGATGGCTATGATGAGCGCCACACGTCGTAGGTTCGGTGGATACATAGAGTCAATCTAGCGAAGGAAACTCCCCATGTAAAATGGATTTCCGGTTTCCGAGAACCTTCATTCGCCTTCGAGCACTAACGCCCAGAGGGATTCCGCTGCATGAACAAGGTCAGTCCCTCGACTGTCTGAGACGTTTGATCCTCTCCCGCGAAAAGTCGTATTCGAGCCAATCGTCCAGGAAAGACCCGAGCGTCTCCTGGTAAAACCGAAGCGCCTTGGTCTTGTCTTTGGAGCCCTCGGCCCAGAACCCCATGGCCGTAAAGGCCGTGATGACATTTTCAGGCACTTCGCCGGCCTGCTTCCTGACCTCTTCTTCTGTTTGTCGGCCCACGAGGTGCTCGCCGATAGCAAGAAACCACGGGTCCCTGGTGCGGCGGGAAAAATCGGCTAGAGCTGCCTGTGCTTCCGCTTCATGGCCCTGAAAGTGGAGGATTCCGGCCTCCAGGAGTCCGAGGCTCATGCGGACGGCGTTCTGGCGGCCCTCGGTGGCGAGGACCCTCCGCAGGTGCTTGAGGGCCTCGGGCCAGTCCCCGAGTGCGGCGGTGGAGTAAGCCAGGCTCGCCATGATCATTCGGTTTTCCGGATCCAGCTCAAGAGTCTTCTCCATGAGCTCTCGCTTTTCCTCCGCAGAAGCAGGTCCATCGGCAACGTTTGCCCACAGGGATGCGAGATCGTCCCGCCGCTTCTTTTTCATCTTCACGGAGTCTTGCTTCATTTTTTCAAAGCCCTCCGCTCGGGAGGTGTGCTCGGCCCACTCTTGATCAGTCCGCAGCGTCTTGCGGCGCTGTTCTTGTAATTTCTGCTGTGCGGCCAGGCTCAGGAGGAATTCCCAGGAATCAGGATCCGCGGAGAGGATGGCCTGCTGGAAGAGCTTTTCCGCTTCTTCCATCTGACCCCCCTGGGAACGAATCCATCCGCCGATGTAACAGAGCCAGCTTTTCTCTCCCAAGGTGTACCAGCCCTTCAGAGCACTCTCCAAGGGCAGGCTTTCTTCCAGAACCCTGGCCAGGTAACCCTGAAATTCTGCAGAGCTTCTCCAGTCGGCTTGGAGAAGCTCTTGCCGATAGCCCCTTTCTTCACGCACACCCGTGAGCCGGTCGATCAGCATCAATATCAAGCGGGCTTGATTGTCCTCGGCGTCCATGGAAAGCGACTGGAGGAACCGTTGCCGGCCGCCTTTGAAGTCTCCATTGCAGAAATGGAGCACACCGGCGGCTGTGACGAGCGCCGGCTGCCGGCTCTTCACCAGGTTCTCGTCGGCGAGGAGCATGGCGTCGGCCCATCGTCCCTGCGAGGCGGCCTCCCTGATCTTCACGAGCGTCGCCTCCTGGGCAAAATCGATCACTCCGTTCCATTTGGCGTGGCCAGCTTTGAGATCCGTGAGAAGACGCACCGCCTCCGTGATCGGCAGGATCAGGCCGATATCCCACACCGGGGTAATCATCGGCACCAGGCCCTGGGTGAGGTCCATGGCCACAGCCGAGACAATCCCGATGGCTTTCCCCCTGACATCGATGACCGGGCCCCCGCTGTTCCCGCCGTGGAGAGAGGCGTCAATCTGGAACATGTTCTCGAAGGTGCGCCGCACATTTCCTTCAACAACACTCACATTGACGGTGTCGGCCTGTGTTCTTGCCCCTAACGGAAATCCAAGGGCGATCACTCGAGTGAGCTTGGGGAGCTTTCGAGGATCCATTCCAAAGTCAAGGGGAATAGGGACCAGCCCGGCAGGCACCTTCTCGATTTTCAGAACGGCGAAATCGTCCTTAAGCGGGGAGGTGAACAGCTGGCGCATGTGCGTGGTCGATTTGGTCACGCCGGCGATGTGGAGGCGGGGCGGCGCTTCTGTACTGAACGCGTTTTCAACAAAGAAGAAGTCCGTCAGATCCGGGCTTTCAATGATGCGGCCAGCCCTGTTGAAGGCCCTCTGTCCTTCAAACCAGAGGAAAAGCCTGCTGCCGAAAACGGGAGTCAGGTTCTGCATTCGAAGCTGCTGGACTCCAGCGGCAAAGTGAGGGTCCTCGAGCCAGGGACAGGCCACATGACGGCTCGTGAGCAGGTATCCCTCCCGGTCCACGAGAAAGGCGGTTCCCTCGGTGACGTTCCGGTACACTCGCCGACCGTCTGCCTCCAACCAATAATCAACCATGAGGAATGCCACGGACCGCGCATACCGGTTGGCATAGTTCTCCAGGGTCTCCTTCACCTCTTTTCCGCGGTCTTCCAACTGAAACCAGGCGAAGAGCCCGACAAGGAAAAGAGCGAGAACCAGGGCCGCAAGACCCCAGACCCTTTTCTGAAGCCTTTGGATGAGCCTGAGCGAAGGTGTGGCCCCTTCCATGGCCGGGAACGGGACGGAATGACAGATGTTTGCCTGGATATTGCGGATCGATTTCGCGACTTCCGCCATGGACTGGGGCCTGAGATCCGGATCCTCGGCCAGCATCACCCGAAGCAAAACTTTCAAATCATGGGGAAGGTCGAGTTGATCGATCTTGACGAGGTAGTCTATGGTCTCCATCTCGGCCGAGACAAGTTCAACGAACACCTTGCCCAGGGACCAGATGTCGCTCCGGAAGTCGAGGGGCCGCGGGTTGACAATATCCGGATGAGAGGAAAGAAGTTTCTTGAGCATGGGGGAGGGGCGGTCCAGCGAAGGGTCAATGAAGCGGGAGAGCTTGTAGTCGATTTTGATCCTGATCTTTCCTCCTTCACCCTTCTCCGGCATGATGTCGTTCAAGATGAGGTGCGGGATGACATGGCCATGCTGGTGCAGGACTGCCAGCGCCGACGCCATTTGGTGGAAAAGATCGAGAAGAAGTGCCGGATCCCGAAGCCGTCCGGATGCCAGAAGAGACCCCCAGTTTTCCGTGTCGACCCACTCGCTGATGCGGTACCAGAGGCCGTCTGCCGAGCGCCTGATCGCGTGGTGTCGTACGAACACGTCGCCGGGAAGGGCCTTGAGCTTTTCAAGCTCCCACTGGAGCCGGGCAGCGACGTCCTCGTCCACCCCGGAATGGGGCGTGAACAGACGGATCATAACGTGTTCATGGCTTGTTTCGTGAACGGCGTGGCACAAAAGGCTCGAATAGCCCTCATGCAGGACCTCCACGATTCGGTAGTCGTCAATGAATCGCCTACCCTCGCCGATCTCACTGCCGCACGAAGGGCAGGTCGTTATTTCTTCCGCTACAGCTTGGCCGCATGTGGGACAGAGTTTCATCGGGACCTCCTCCTGGCGAAGGGGTTTTACTCCGAGCGATCTTTGAAATCATTTTATCATGAATGGGCCACAAACCAAAATGCCTGCTGAGAGATCGGTTGGACGTGGATGAAGGGAAGAGCGTCAGCAGGCGATGAAAGAAGGGTTGATAAGGGCGACAGGCTTCCGTTCTTTTCTATTGACACGACACCCATGTTGAATTATTTTCTAAAGAAAATTGTTCTTTATTGCCTTTGCGAAGTTGATCCATAAGGAATGACCCGACAACAATCCCGTTTCGACAAGATGCTGGAAGCGCTCAAGAGGCACGATTCCCGAATCACGCCTCAGCGTATGGCTGTGCTCAAGATCCTGGCCTCCAGCGAGGGGCACCCGAGTGTTGAGAACATCTACGAGCAGGTGAAAAAGCGTTTTCCCACGACGAGCCTGGCCACGGTTTACAAGACCGTGACCCTTCTCAAAGAACTGAACGAGGTGCTGGAAATTGGGTTTCCGGAGGGGAGCAATCGCTATGACGGCCATAGACCTTACCCTCATCCGCATCTCATCTGCACCAAATGCAAAAAGATTATTGACCCGGATCTGGAGAGCCTCGAGGGCGTGACCCGCGAACTGGTTGCAGATACAGGTTTTCAGATCACCAGTCATCGTCTGGATTTTTTCGGGCTCTGCCCCGACTGTCAGGCAGGAGGGCATTGAGCAGCACCTATTTTTTTGATCCGAATCAGAGAATCATTCTTTGTTAATACAAGTAGTCCGTATCTCAGCCTTTCGTCTCATGGATTTGTGAAGATGCGGCGATCGATCTTGACCCCAATAAGTCAAAAAGGAGAAATGAGATGGCAAAGACACCAAAGAATTAACCACCGCTTTTAGTATTCCCGTCGCCAACGATTTGAACAGCATGACGGCAGGCGAAAGAGGCCCTGTTCTCATGCAGGATGCTCATTTATTTGTGAAAACCAAGATTCGACCTTGTAGCGCTGTTCAACGATTCACACAACGAAAGGAGGCAACATCATGACTGACGACAGAAAGGACCCGGTAACGGGCGGAGCAAACCCACAAGCAACCGGCAGAGGCACGACGAACCGAGACTGGTGGCCCAACCAGTTGAAGCTCGATATCCTGCATCAGCATTCCTCCAAGTCCAATCCGATGGGCGAGGGTTTCAACTACGCTCAGGAGTTCAAGAGTCTCGACTTGGAGGCTGTGAAGAAGGACCTCCGTGAACTCATGACGAAGTCGCAGGACTGGTGGCCGGCGGACTTCGGCCACTACGGACCCTTGTTCATCCGTATGGCGTGGCACAGCGCCGGCACCTACCGCATCGGCGACGGCCGCGGCGGCGCAGGCAACGGCAGTCAGCGCTTTGCACCCCTCAACAGCTGGCCTGACAATGCGAACCTCGACAAGGCGCGCCGACTGCTCTGGCCGATCAAGCAGAAGTACGGCCGGAAAATTTCCTGGGCCGACCTGATGATCCTCGCCGGCAACGTCGCCTTGGAGTCGATGGGGTTCAAGACCTTCGGTTTCGCCGGCGGACGTGAGGACATCTGGGAACCGGAAAAGGACATCTACTGGGGCGCCGAGAGCGAGTGGCTTGGAGACAAGCGCTACACCGGGGACCGGGAACTCGAGAATCCCCTCGCCGCCGTGCAGATGGGCCTGATCTATGTGAACCCGGAAGGCCCGAACGGCAACCCGGACCCCATCGCTGCGGCGCGGGATATCCGCGAGAGCTTCGGTCGCATGGCGATGAACGACGAGGAGACGGTGGCCCTCATCGCGGGCGGCCACGCCTTCGGCAAGACCCACGGCGCCGGTGATAAGTCCCTGGTGGGCCCAGAGCCGGAAGCCGCTGGCATCGAGGAGCAGGGCCTGGGGTGGAAGAGCAGTTTTGGCACGGGCAAAGGCAAAGACACGATTACCGGCGGTCCGGAACTCATCTGGACCAACACTCCCACGAAGTGGAGCAACAACTTCTTCCGGATCCTATTCAGCTTCGAATGGGAACTGACGAAGAGCCCGGCCGGTGCCTACCAGTGGAAGCCGAAGGGTGACGCAGGCGCCGGTACCGTGCCGGATCCCCACGACCCGTCCAAGCGTCACGCACCAGGCATGCTGACTACGGACCTCTCTCTGCGCTTCGACCCTGTCTACGAAAGGATTTCCCGGCGCTTCTACGAGAACCCGGACCAGCTCGCGGACGCATTCGCCCGAGCGTGGTTCAAGCTGACGCACCGCGACATGGGCCCGCGGCCACGCTATCTCGGCCCGGAGGTTCCGGCAGAAGAGCTCCTCTGGCAAGACCCCATCCCTGCCGTCAATCACAAACTGATTGATGCACAGGACATCGCCTCCCTCAAGGGCAAGATCCTGGCTTCCGGCCTGCCGGTGTCGGAGCTGGTTTCAACCGCCTGGGCGGCGGCCTCCACCTTCCGTGGCTCCGACAAGCGCGGCGGTGCCAACGGTGCCCGTATTCGTCTGGCGCCGCAGAAGGATTGGGAAGTCAACCAGCCTGCCCACCTGGCGAAGAGGCTCAAGACCTTGGAGGGCATCCAGAGCGCGTTCAACAGCGCGGCCTCTGGCGGCAAGAAGGTATCCCTGGCTGACCTGATCGTTCTGGCTGGTTGCGCGGGCGTCGAGAAGGCTGCGAAGAATGCCGGTCACAAGGTGACGGTTCCCTTCACGCCGGGACGCATGGATGCGTCGCAGGAGCAAACCGACGTAAAGTCCTTCGCCGTACTCGAACCGGCTGCAGACGGGTTCCGTAACTATCAAAAAGCTAAATATGCAGTAACGGCAGAGGAACTGCTGGTTGATCGTGCACAACTTCTGACGCTGACCGCTCCTGAGATGACGGTTCTCGTGGGCGGCATGCGAGTCCTGAAGACCAACTTCGGAGGGTCCCAGCACGGCGTCTTCACCAAGCGGCCGGAGGCGCTCACCAATGACTTCTTCGTGAATCTGCTCGACATGAGCACGACGTGGAAGGCAACCGCGGAAGACGATGGCGTATTTGAGGGTCGCGATCGCGCATCGGGCGCACTCAAGTGGACCGGCACCCGTGTCGACCTCATCTTCGGTTCGAACTCCCAACTCCGGGCCTTGGCGGAAGTCTATGCCTGTGAGGAATCGCAGGAGAAGTTCCTGCACGACTTTGTAGCGGTGTGGAACAAAGTCATGAACCTTGACCGTTTCGACCTCGCCTGATCGTAGCCTAAACCTCTTGGAGGGCTTCTCACAGGCCGACGAAAAAATGGTCCGCTCACAACCGGTTCAGCGACGGCGTATCGCCGCCGCTGAACCGGATCATTGTTTTGCTGTTCGGTTCTCTGTCCAAATTCCATCGCGGCAAAAGGGATGAAGCTTTAGAGCTAGTTCTCCAGGTTCCTAGAGCAATTCCCGACGGGATTGATCTTCTGAAGATCCCGGTTAGGGGCGTAAGCCTGGACATCGTGGACAACATCATCCCCTACATCGGCGGCGAAGAGGAGAAATTGGAAAAAGAACCCAGAAAGGTTCTCGGCAAGGTGATGGGGGACAGGATCGTGCCGGATGAATCCATTCCTGACGATTCCTTTTGCCGCGCTTTTCGTGGCCATGAATCGGAGGACTTTATCCGGCAGTTTTCTTACGAATATCCGAGTTCTTCGAGCCGCTCTTCACTGATTCCGAAATAGTGGGCGATTTCATGCACCACGGTCAGCTCGATTTCCTCCGCGAGTTCCTCCACGCTCTGACACATTTCCTCCAGCGGCTTCTGGAATATGAAAATCGTATCCGAATAGAGCGGGGGATCGGTCACGGACTGGTCCACGAGAGGGATGCCGGAAAAAAAACCGAGAAGTTCCTCCCCTGGGGGAACTTCCATCTCCTCCAGCATCTCTTCGGAGGCCCTCTTGCGAACGCTGATCAGCACAT
>CAZOLJ010000031.1:32971-48734 GCA_964580575.1 uncultured Desulfobacteraceae bacterium | reverse complement strand
CCCTCTGCACGTCATATCTATGCAAAGGCATTCAGCACGCCTGCCTTCCAGACGGAGTTAAAAATCTCGGCCCTGTGCGAAGATTGCCAGATCGCTTTCCTGGAGAACTCCTTGTCCCGCAGGAGCAGCGCAAGACAGAGAAGACTCATGAGCAGCAGAGCGGGTATCTTCAGCCTGAAACTCATTCAGAGATCATCAGGAGCCCCGGGACTTCCTTGAAATGCTGATCCTTGGAAAAAAGCGCCAGCCCATGCTGAAAGGCCAGGGCGGCGATCCAGATGTCATTGGTCGGTATCGGCTTTCCCTTCTTCTTCAAGTTGTGAAGCACCTCGGCATAGAACTCAGCGGTCCCTTCGTCAATGCCGTGCACGAGAACACGGGGTGAATCCATGAATTCTTCGAGCTCCCGACGGTTCTCCTGCTCCTTTTTGCCTCCCTTGAAACCGGAGAGCAGTTCGCCGATGCTCACGGCGCTGATTCCGATTTCATGAGCCTGCTGCAAAACTGATACGACCTCAGGGTCTCCCTTGAGCGCATACGTGTAGATGTTCGTGTCGATCAACAGGTTCTTCACCGCCACAAATCCTCGTCGATCTTTCGTTCAGAATCGACCTTGCGCTGAACCCGCTTGAACTCCTCCTCGGACCACCGTCCGAAAAGGTGGTCAAGATCATGATGGACCAACGTGAACTTCTTCTCTTTGCTCATGCCCAGGTGCTGCTTCAAAGCATCCTTCACCATCTGGTTGACGCTTTTCCCTTCCTTCTTGGCAACCCGTTTCAGCTTCTCCTTCAGGGACGGCTCCAAGCCCCGCAGCGTAATGGCTCCCATAAACGCCTCACCTCCCTTCCACGCGAGCATTGCAAGTCATCATTTTGATATCATCTTATGCTTCTCTTTTCCTGAAGTCAACAAATAAGCCCTCCACCCCTGGTGCAACACCCTGATAGGTGCGGCCGATGACATCCTCCCCTCCCTCGGCAGGAAGGGCTGGGGGGGGGGCTTCCTGAAGCCTTTCCCTCTGAGGGTGGAGCAACACCTAGCCAGTCATTTCGAGCGAAGCGAGAAATCTGACGTTGCCGTAACGTTTCTCTGGAAGCCCCGGCGAGGCCGTCTAGAAAAACGATGGTTAACGAACAATTCATGAACCGCTCACAAAATCTTAACAAAAAAGCAGGAGAAGAAAGGAGACAGAACTGAATTCAGAATCTTCTCTCGCGTGAGCGAGTCACCTGAACGATGAACACCGAACAAAACAGTCACACGTAACGAGAGCACAAAGGAGACGAAGAACGGGGCACTGAATTCTACTTCTCGTTACTTGTCACTCGACACTTGTCACTAATGATACGGGTCCTTTGCTGCCCCTGATCCAGGGTACCAGGCAGCCCGAACTTCTATCGTGAAGACGCTTGCAGTTCGGGCTTTGTCGTTTGTCCTCTGAGACCGAGGACATGCGAAATCAAAAGC
Organism: uncultured Desulfobacteraceae bacterium; assembly: GCA_964580575.1. Lineage (GTDB taxonomy): Bacteria > Desulfobacterota > DSM-4660 > Desulfatiglandales > HGW-15 > CAVPDE01. Next base: position 47,264 of record CAZOLJ010000031.1, on the reverse strand, counting down.
AGAAAGGAGGTGAACTGGAGCGGTAGGGCAAGGAAAACAGCAATACGCATTACTAACGAGGCAAGTTGCGGCATGAATACCTAGCTGAAGCAAAATCATTATAAGAGAGAAAGGAGAAAAGTGATGAAACTGAGAAAGGTTGTGACTTCTATCGTGTTAACCGTCCTGGTGGCCTTGATGGCGTCGGCAGCATACGCAGCGCCCAAGTATGTGTTCTTCTTCCTGGGTGACGGCATGGCGAATTCGCAGATCCAGGCGACCGAAGCCTATCTGACGGAACTTAATGGAGGCAATGCAAGAGAGGCCGCTGACCTGCTCCTGCCACAGAACCGGCTGAACATGAGCAAGATGCCGGTACAGGGCATGCAGACGACTTTTGATGCCCATGCACTGATGACCGACTCGGCATCCGCCGGCACGGCCTTTGCGTGCGGCATCAAGACCTTGAGCGGCGTCATTGGAATGAACGACGCCAAGACCATCAGCTATAAGAGTGTCGCCCAGCTGGCCAAAGAGCGGGGCAAGAAGGTCGGCATCGTCACCAGCGTGTCCCTCGATCATGCTACACCCGCTTCCTACTATGCCAGCGTTACCAGCCGAAGCCAAATGAATAACATCGCCATCCAGATGGCCAATACGGGATATGAGTTTTTCGGCGGTGGCGGCTTGGTCGCTCCCACCAGTCCTACCGACGTATGGGCCCTGCTTACTGCTAATGGATACGAAGTGCGCAATACCAAGGTATCGATCGAAGATCTTCTGACAAACCCGCGGGACAAGGTCGTCGCCATCAATCCCTGGCTGCAGGACTCCTCCGCCATGCCCTATGCTATCGATCTGGACCAGCCGCAGGGTGCAAACAACCTGTCGCTTGCGGAGATGACGGATGTCGCCATCAAGGTTCTTTCTGGTAACGGCGGTCTAAGCACAGGTTTTTTCCTCATGGTCGAGGGCGGCAAGATCGACTGGGCCTGCCACGCCAATGATGCCATGGCCACGATCGGTGACATGATCGATTTTGACGACGCCGTCGCCGTGGCGCAGGCATTCTATAATGCGCATCCGCGCGATACCCTTATTGTTGTCACGGGTGACCACGAGACCGGCGGTATGACCATAGGTCACGCCACCACGGCCTATACGGCCTACTACGATCGTCTGCTCGGTCAGCAGAACAGCTTCCAGTATTTCGGCGCCAATCAGTGGGCCACCCATAAGACTGCCTACGCTGCTTCTACTTGCGGCAGCTGGACGAACCCCGACAACCTGGCGAGCAATGCCGACATGGTCAACCTGCTGTCGAGCGAGTTCGGCCTTACCTGGAGCACTCTCAATGACTACCAGAAACTTAAACTGGAAGACGCCTACGATAAGTCTCTTTGCGGCGCAAACGACAATCTGGCGGCAGAAAATACGCTGCTCTACGGCGGCTATGAACCCATCATCGTGACCATCACGCATATCCTGAACGAGCAGGCCAGCGTCGGTTGGACCTCCTATTCGCATACCGGTGTCCCGGTGCCGGTCTTCGCTCAGGGTGCGGACGCCAGGAATTTCTATGGCTTCTACGATAATACGGATATTGCCAAGAAACTCGCTGTGATAATGGGCCTTGGCGCGCTGCCAATCGTGAAGTAGAACCAGATTGTGCTATAAGGAATGGGAGGTTTTTATGAAGAAGATCAGCATTTTAGTCATGGCGTTGGCTCTGGTCGCCATGTTAATGATGGTGCCGGCGACCCAGGCGTCCATATCGGCGAATATTCTTTACAGCGAAACCGATCTGGGCGGTGGGTTCTGGCAATACGACTATCTCTTTGAGAACACGTCATCGGTAGGCGATTCTCATCCGTACCTGCAAGAGGTGGACCTCTACCCTGGCGGGCAGACCACTGTCACCGTATTGAATATGCCCGCAGATTGGACGAGCTATACATTTACCGGCAAGGCAGATCTCAATACCCCTGTCGTGACAGATTACCTGGAGATGTATTCCGGCATTCTATCTGCCGATGTCTCGCCCGGGTCTTTGCTAGGCGGTTTTGTTTTTACCGCCGACTACCAACTTGGCAACATAGCCTATGATGCGGTGTTTTCCGATCACGGGACACTCGAGGCTTTTACGACCATTTCCGGAACGACGTCAGTTGTACCGATCCCTGGCGCTGTCTGGCTGCTCGCCTCGGGCCTGGCTGGGCTGGTGGGAATCCGGCGGAAAATGGGCAGATAACGAAGCATCCTCTGTCCTACCTGGCTAATTATTGAAGACGGCGCCGCGGAACTAGTGGCGCCGTCTTCATGCTTCTACCTCAGGGGGGTGAATGTCAACCTCACGGCGCGAATGGCTCTTTTCGTTGACGATCGCCGGTATCTGCATCGTGCTTGCCGCCGTTGACCTGACGCACGTTCCGGCCGCCCCGGGCGGGTTGCGCTGTCGCGGGCTCATTACCGCGGTCGACAACCGCCTGACCCGGGTGGACCTGATCGTCAAGACCGGTCCCCAGGTTCTGACCGTCCGGATCCTGGACGGCCCTCACAAGGGCCAGGAACTTCCCGTCGTGAACATGCTGACCGGAAAGATGGAGATCGATGAATTTTACGAGGCCGGGAAGGTCATTCTCATGGAGTACCTCGATCGCGACGGCAAGCCCGGCAACGCCGTAGCGCGCGGATATTACCGGCTGCAGTTGCAGTTGGTGTTGATCGTCCTCTTCTTTCTATTGCTGGTGGCCGTGGCCGGAGTGACAGGGCTGAAGGCCGCTCTGTCTTTCATCTTTGCGGCAATGGTGCTCTGGAAACTGTTTTTCCCGCTTCTGCTTCGCGGCTTCCCGCCGATACCGACCGGCCTCGGCATCGTCACGCTTCTCACGGTGGTGATCTGTTTTTCAGTCGGCGGCCTGACCCGCCGCGGTCTGGCCGCGTTCGCCGGATCCATGTTGGGCTTGCTGCTCACCTGCGGCCTCGCCACCTGGTTTACGAACATGTTTTGGATGCACGGCGCCGTGCGACCCTACGCCGAGATGCTGCTTTACTCAGGATACTACGGACTCCGCCTGACGGACATCTTCGTTGCGAGCGTGTTCCTTGCGTGTTCCGGTGCCGTGATGGATCTGGCAATGGACATTGCGGCGACCATGGATGAGATCAAGCTCAGGCATCCGGATATCGGCCCTATTGATCATATGCGCTCAGGCCTGCGCGTCGGACGCGCTGTCACCGGCACCATGACTCCTACGCTGCTGCTCGCCTACTCTGGCAGCCACATCACCATGTTCATGGTTTTCTTGGCTAAGGGGCTTCCGGCGGCAAATCTCCTGAACGCACCTTTCGTGGCCGCTGAGGTTCTGAACATCCTTGTCGGCAGTTTCGGGGTCGTGACGGTGGCACCTTTTACCGCCGCAGTCGCGGCGCTCCTATACCGAGGCAAAGCGAGAATGGGGGCCTCACAATCCGAGGCCGACAGTTAAAAGCAAGCGCAACGAGCCCCGTTCTTCATCTCTAAAGGTTTCCCAAAGTGAGTAAACCGATTGGATAGGTCCGTCGCCCCGTGCCGCGCGTGCGCGCAATGAACAGAACTTCCTCAACTGGAACGTACAAGAGCGAGCTGAGGATTTACAGAATTTTCGCAGATCGCTCGTAAAATCCTAACAGGAGAGTTGGATAAGGGAAAAGCGGAATACCGAAATAGTGGAAACACTAAAGCAAGTGAGTTCGGCTTTGATTTTACCCGATACTCTGAACGCGTACCCCGGTCCATTTGTGATTCCGTTTTAACGTGACAACCCGGAACGCATAACGCGACAACCCATCATGCGGGTCCTTTGCTGCCCCTGATCCAGGGTACCAGGAAGCCCGAACTTCTATCGTTAAGACGCTCTTGGGTCGGGCTCTTTGTGCCAATAGCCTTCCCCTCTCCTGCGGCGAGGGAGAGGGGTGGGCATATAGTTTGGAGCTAGACTGTTTCAGAAGTGCATGCCTTAGTGCGTCTCCTCCATCCCTTTTGCATTCTTAATCGAACATTAACCGCATCCTAGTGAGATCCTAAATCGGGGGGTGTAAACTCTTAATCTCCCTCCTCCTCGACGGGGGAGGGTCGGGGTGGGGGAGGGGAGAGCAGTTATCGGACAGCCTCTCAGGAGGGATTTGGAAAGAGCGTCGGCACAATTACGGGGCCATCAACAACAAGACCTGAATCCGGCTCCCGGTTTTCACCGGCGCAGATTTCGTGAATCCATCAAGAATAAGCGGACTGTATTTCTTTTGCGGAGGTTAAAACGCCACATGCTCAAGACACAGCGAAAACGATTCTTCAGAAATCTGCTCCACCAGAAACTCGATGAGCTGACAGAGAAAGCCGGCGGCTCCCGAATATACTGGGATATCAATGGAACGAAATGTCCGGACCTCATCGACCGGGCCACAGCCGAGCAGGAAAGAGAACTCGGTCTCCGCATCATCGAACGGAACACGGCACTGCGCGGTGAGGTCAGGATGGCGCTCGAAAAGATCAAGAACGGCACCTACGGCGTCTGTGAGTTCTGCGGCGAGGAGATTGAATCGGAGCGCCTCGAGGCGCTACCGGTCACATCGCTTTGCATCGAGTGCAAGAAGAGGGAAGAAGCAAAACAGAGGGTGAAGAGAACGGCCAATCTCTAACCGTCATCTAATGCAATCGTAATCAATCTCCCACAATTGTCTGGCATCATGGGTTCCCATCAGAAATGGGTGGATACCCACGCCTTCAGGCGAAGACCCCAGTTTGGTTTTTGTATCACGATGCAGGCACAAAGATGCAAAGGCACATAGGCACAAAGCAGAACCCCCCCCCGATCTGTTTCTCTGCCCCTCTGTGCCATCCGGCCTGCACTCATCTGTCCCTTTGCCCCTCAAGTCGACTTCAAAACCACAATCAGGAGGAAACCGAGAATGGAGAAGGAAACATTTCTTGCCGCTCTCCTTCCGATGGAAGGACCACGGAGAGGCTCGATCCGCAAGCGCTCAGCCTTCGTTGCTAACGCGATCCTCGAACGGATGCTGGGGATTCACACGATCAGGGGTCTCTGTGACGCAATCCCGTCGAGCAAGGATCCCTTCGAGTTTCTGACCCATGCGCTCAGGCTGCTCGACATAAGAGCCGCAATCAATGACAGGGAGCTCCGAGCGATTCCCCCCTCAGGGCCGGCCATTGTCGTGGCAAACCATCCTTTCGGCGGCATTGACGGAATTGTTCTTGCTGCCACTCTTGCTTCAGTCCGTAAAGACATTAAAATCCTGGCCAACTATTTCCTGGGTTCCATTCCGGATCTCAGGCCTCTCTTTCTCCTTGTAGATCCTTTCGGCAGAAAGACCTCCACTTCCAAAAACATCGGCGCCGTGAAGAGGGCTGTCGACTGGGTGAAGAAGGGGGGAATGCTGATTGCCTTCCCTTCCGGCGAAGTGTCTCATGCCACCTGGCGCAACTGGAAAGTGGAAGACCCGCCCTGGAACAACACGGCAGCCAGGCTCGTCCATCTCACCAAGGCGCCGGTCCTGCCCGTGCACTTCGAGGGCCGTAACAGCATCCTTTTTCAGGGGGCCGGACTCCTCCATCCCCTGCTCCGCACGGTCCTTCTGCCCCGGGAGCTTCTCAAGAAGCGGGGTGCGACCATCAGGGCGAGAATCGGGACGCTCATCCCCTACCGGTCCCTCAAGGCCTATGAGAATCCAAACGACCTGATAGAGTACCTCAGATTCCGGACCTCTCTCTTGGCGCTCGCCTTCGGAAAGGGCAACGCCTTGATCAGGCTTCCGGTCCACCCAGTGCGGGGAGCTCAGAAACAGGCAGAGATCGTTCCCAAACAGGATTCTATACTGTTGAAGCGGGAGGTGGAGTCCTTGCCTTCCTGCCAAAAACTTGCACAGAGCCTCGAGTTTGAAGTCTTCTATGCCAGGGCAGGCCAGATACCCAGGATCCTCCAGGAGATCGGAAGGCTCCGGGAGGAGACCTTCCGGCTTGCAGGAGAAGGGACAGGGAAGGCCGTTGACCTGGATCGCTTCGACAACCTCTACATCCACCTCTTCATCTGGAACAAGAACAAAGACGAGGTGGTGGGCGCCTACCGTTTTGGCCCCACGGATGAGATTCTGCCAAGGTACGGGAAAAAGGGGCTCTACACCCATACCTTGTTCAGATACGAGGATGCGCTTCTGCGGGAGATCGGACCGGCTCTGGAGCTTGGCCGCACCTTTGTGCGGAAAGAGTACCAGAGGAGCTACCCTCCCCTTTTTCTTCTCTGGAAAGGCATCGGCCGCTACGTTGTCACTCATCCGAGATACAGGCAGCTTTTCGGCGCCGTGAGCATCTCAAACAACTACCGATCCTATTCCCGGCAGCTCATGGTCGCGTTTCTCAAGATGAACCGTTCGCTGCCTTATCTCCAAGGGTTGGTGAGGCCAAGAAATCCTTTCCGGGAGAAGCAGGTCCATGGGCTTCACTGGGTCGAGTCACACCCGTGGGAAGAAGGTGTCGATGAAGTGTCGGCCTGGATTTCCGGCGTCGAAGACGACGGGAAAGGAATGCCGATTCTTCTGAAGCAATATCTCAAGCTGGGGGGCAAGGTCATCGACTTCAATGTGGACAGGAGTTTCGCAAAGGCTCTGGACGGCCTCATCGTGGCGGACTTGACTCATGCGGACCGGAAGACGCTCGGCCGCTACATGGGCGATGAAGGCATGGAGTCGTTCCTCGACTACCATGGCGCAGGTAGCGCACAGCGCCCGGTGAGCGCCGCCGCGGCCACCGGATCATAAATCCTATCGTGTTCCCTTCGCCATCGCTCTTGACAGCAGGGCGCTCGCTCCCAGCGCAAGCGCATCGACGAATCCTCCGAAGCCCCTAAAAAGAGTGAGCGCCAAGTAACCGCCCACTGCTCCCCAAAGAGTCAGCCGAAGCAAAGGGCCGGTTGCACTCGATGCTGCCGGATCTTCTCTTCCGTCCCTGCAGGCCAGGGCATAGAGCAGTTGATTGATGGAGATGCTTCTGAAAAAAAGACTGCTTGCCGCAGAACCTGCCCCGTACCGCGCCAGGCCATAGAGGCTCGCCGGACCTGCGGCAGCGATCAGCTTCGCGCCTTCTGCGGCAGTATCTCCGAATTCATCTCTCCCAAGCAGCATACCGTTCTGCTCCGGCGGCCATGCGTGCAGCCTGACAGGATCATGCCGTTCGGATGCCAGAGACAGGCAAGCCAAGTTTGTCCCCAAGCTCTGCCAAGGGCTGATTCCCCGGCCCAAAGCCCCTGCTGTTGCCGTGAAGTCGCCCATCAAATCCACATGACTGGCCGTGATCAGGAAACGAAGGCTCTTATCAATGTTCCCGTAGAATTCTCTTCCGTTGGCAATCGCGACCGCCACGTTCCGAAGATCGTCATCCTCCAGCACCAAATCCGCAGCGTTGCGCGCCAGATCCGTGCCGTCTCTGCCCATGGCGATGCCCACGTCTGCCACTTTCAAGGCCAGCACATCATTGATCCCGTCACCGACCATCACTACACCGATGCCTGCGCTCTGGTAAGCCTGGATCACCTGAAGCTTCTGGGTCGGGTTCAGACGGGCGAAAACGTGAGTCCTGGTCACGAGGTTCCTCATGGCCGCTGTATCGAGTTCCTTGAAATTCAAAGCATCTAGAACCCTGACGTGCTCTTCTCCTGCCAGGTTCAGTTCTTCCCCGATGTGTGCTGCTGTGAGACTTTGGTCGCCCGTAATCACGGCCGTTCTGATCCCTGCCTGGTGGAGTGTTGAAATGAGTTCTTTGGTCCCCTTTCGCAGGGGATCTGAAAAACCCACGAGACCGGCCCACACGAGCCCCCAGTGACGATCCCCCGTCTCTTCCAGAGTATCCAGCCTCCCCCAGCGATAGGCGACGGCGAGAACTCTCAGGCCCTTGCCGGACATGTGAAAATTCTCAGTTTCAAATCGGTTTCGATCCTTCTCAAGCAGAGGAACCACCTTCCCGTTCCTGCGCCAAAAAGCGCACATTTCCAGGACATCCAAGGGGCTTCCCTTGACGGCTGAGAGAGGCTCAGACCTCTCCCATGGGTGAACGGTCACCATGAAGGGATTCTTCTCCGACCGGTGCTGCACATGGAAGAAGGGGTGACCTTCTCTGAAAGAAGCCGTGTCGATGCCCGAGCGCTCCGCAAAGAGAAGGAGCGCCTTTTCCGTGGAGGAGCCCTCCCCGGAGGGATCGCCGCTTTGAAAACTGACGACCGCCTCGTTGCAAAGCGTCGTGAGCTTCAGAAGCCAGGATACATCAGGGTCCTTTGCCAGGCTTCTCTTGAGGATGCTTGTCCATGCATTGCCGGGGATCTCGATGTGCTTTGCCCCCGCATGGATCTCTGTCACGGTCATTTGATTGTGAGTCAAGGTGCCGGTCTTGTCAAAGCAGACGACCTGGGTGGATGCAAGACTGGCGAGGGCTCGCAGCCTGCGGACCCGAATTCGGTGGTGCTGCATGTCCCGGTGGCCGATGGCGAAGGCGCTGGCCGAAAGGGTTGAAAGGCCTGAGGGGATGGCGCCGGCAATGAGCGCGAGGCTTTGCCGGAGAATCTGGAGCAGACCGTGTCCCCGGAGGAGAGAAACGGTGGAAAGCAGAGCTGCTGCGCCGGCGGCGACCCATAGGAGCCGCACGGCGAGGCGTTTAATCCCTCTGGCCATCAGGGCTTCGGGCGGGAAAACCACCCCGAGGAACTGCTGCAGTTTTCCCAGGGCCGTGTGCTTTCCTGTGGCGACAACAACAGCGCGGCCGCTTCCTTCCACCACCAGAGTTCCCCTGTAGAGCATGTTCCTTCTTTGGCTGATGGGAATGCCTTCCCGGCGATGAGCCCTCATGAACTTGGTCACAGGGATGCTTTCCCCGGTAAGGGCGGATTCGTCAACCGCCAAGTATTCTGTCGCAATCACCCTGGCATCCGCCGGGAGGCGGGAGCCGATCTGCAGGTCGAGCACGTCTCCGACTACGATCTCCTCGAAGGGTATGTCCCTCACCTCGCCATCCCTCAGAACGCCTGTCCTGAGCCCAACAGAATCCCGCGCGATCTCTAGGGTTTGCTCCGCCCTTTTTTCGGTAACCGCACCGATGAGTGCGTTGAGAATCGCAACGCTCATGGCGATCACCCCTTCCGCGAGTCCGCCCGTAAGCACTGAAAGCCCTGCTGCGCCTACGATGAGGAGCACCGGCAGGCTCTTCACCTGAGCGGCAAGAATTTCGGGAAAGGAGCGGGGCAACATGGCAGGAAGCGTATTGGTGCCGGAAGTCGTCGATCTCCTCAGAGCGGCGTCTCTAGAAAGGCCTGTGGTCGCCGATACCTGGAAATGCTTGAGCACCTGCTCCGGCTCGGCCCCGTGCCAGGAAAGCGGGGATTCGTCATATCTGAAGGCGAGCTGGTCCGGTCCGGTGCCGCTGCCCTCAAGAACACGTGAAATCATGCCCGCGAGGGCTGCCGGCGAAAGCGGTTCTTCATAATGGACCAAGAGATTCCCGGTGGCTGCACTTGCCGACGCACGGCGGATCCCCTGAAGAAGAATCAGTTCTTTTTCCAGATGGCAGCCAAGGGCCGGGTAACCGCGCAGACCGCTGACCCTGAACCTCACCCTTCCCCGGAGCTGATGAACCACATCGATCACACTCTCTGCCGGGCGGGAGTTGGATTTCATCAACTTCCTGTTTTGAGTTTCTTTTATCGCTTTCATGGTTTGAAATCGTGGAGTCTGGTCACATCAAAAACTGACAGACTCTAGCACTTATTTGATCAAGAAACTGAGGCTTTCCTGTGAGGTGCTTTCTCGTGCCTATTCGCGCAGTCTAGAAAGCTTTTGTTAGAAAATGGTTAGGCCGGAGGGGTTTAATTGTTCTTTGTTGAAGGAATGGTTGCGATACACTAGGATAAATGGGGATGGGACCAAGGATGGAGGTGGAGGCACGTCCATGAATGAATCACCATACAGAGCCTGGTTGGACAGGAGGAAAGGGAAAATGAGTGAGAACCCAGGTGGTGATACGAGTGAATCCGGCTTTGTGAGGGATTTGCCCAAACGGTGGCTTTTCAGACCGCTGCATTGGCTTGCGGTCATCGTCGCCGCGGGGATCCTTAACACGAAGGTCGTTGTGATCGGTTCAGGCAAGGACGGGTTGCCGATCATTCTGGGCAATCAATAACGCAGATCCCGATTGACAGGGATCGAAGGTACGGAGGATTGCGCCGGGGAGCAAGCATGGTTCCCGTGCGACTTCGACTGGATCATATGGGATTCTCGTCCAGGCTCTTGTGTTGGCATCCCTCCCGCGATACCCTCGTGGCGTTTGCGGCTGGAGGAGTCTGTGTCGGTTTGTCCCTGGCCATGATCCCTGCCAAGAACACTCCCTGGTTGAGCATCATCATCAGGGACTTTGGGCAGATTTTGCTTCTCGGGGCCTTTTTCCCACTGGCGTACATCCGCTTGAGGGCCGATTCCTTTTCCGATTTTGGCTTCAGCTTCAGGAAGTGGCGCCTCTTCTTGCCCATCAATCTCATCCTGGGCGCTGCACTTCTTCTCATGTTCTTGTCGGAGAGTCCGCCTCCAGAGGGTTTTCGTTTTGAAACAGGGCTGCTGTGGAGGGCTGCTTTTGTCTTCTGTGCACTTTTTTTCGAACTCGTCTTCTTCTATGGTTTCCTGCGAACGCTCTTTGAACGGTCCTTTGGGATTGTGCCGGCTATCTTCCTCACCGCTCTTTTCTATGCCCTTCACCACGCAGGGTTCCAGCCTGAATACGGCAAACTGTTGTTTGTGGGACTCATGTATGCCACGGTTTACCGCTTGGGAAACAGCGCTCTCCTGATATTTCCCTTCTTCTTGGGAGTGGGCGGAGAATACGACGTGCTGATACAATCGAAAGCAGTTTCTCCAATTCTTTTTCCGGTGGCGCGCACCCTTTACCTGTTTCCGCTCCTGCTGTTCCTTGTGTTCAAGTTCTCTTTCAGGCAGCGGATGCCTCCGGGGAGGTAGATTCAGATCATGAAAAAGCTTTTCCGCTGTACGATTCTGATCCTTGCGCTGATCCTGTTTGTTGTGCCGGCCGCGGCGTTGGCGGCAGGCGCCGATCAGACGCTCGTGATCCTTCACACGAACGATTGCCACGGCCATCCCCTGAAGTTCAACTACCAGGGGATTCCTGATGTGGGCGGCCTGCCGGCCATCGCCACCTTTGTGAACCAGGTCAGGGCCAGGCACAAGAACGTGCTTCTGCTGGACGCAGGCGACCTGAACACGGGCCGAGCGGAATCAAACTTGTTCAAGGCAGTGCCCGACATCGTGGGCTTCAACTACCTGGGTTATGATGCCATGACCCTCGGAAACCACGAGTTCGACAATCCCCTCGCTATTCTCAGAAAGCAGGAGAGGCTCGCGCGGTTTCCTTTCTTGTCTGCAAACATCAGGACCACAAAAGGGGACCTCCTGGCCAGGCCTTACGTGGTGAAGCGCTTTGACGGCTTCAAGGTGGGAATCCTGGGATTGACCTTAAGAGAGACCAAGGGGATCGGCTATCCGGACCATGTAAAGGACCTTGTGTTTGAAGACGAGGTGAAAGCAGCCCGAAGACTCGTGAAGGTGCTCAAGAACAAAGCGGACATCGTCATCGCCCTGGTCCATTTGGGGATCTGGGACCATGAAACCAAGGGGTCCAAACGCCTGGCGGCAAAGGTTCAGGGCATAGACCTGATCATTGACGGCCACACCCACACGGATCTCACCGAGCCGGTCTACGTGAACGGCACGCCCATTGTCCAGGCCTTCCAGTGGGGCCTGAAAATAGGAAAGGCGATCATGACGGTCAGGGACGGCAGGGTGGCGGGCTTCAGGTGGGAATCCGTGCCCATCAATTTGAAAGAGAAAATCAAGCTGCCGGATGGGACAGAGAGCCTTCGCTATTTGGGAGAAAGATACGAGGAAGACCCGTTTCTCCTTGCCGCTCTCACTCCCTATGCGGACAAGGTCGAGAGCCTGTTGTCGGACGTGATCGGCAATGCCGAAGCGTCTTTCAGTAATGAGAACGCCAGGAAGCAGGAAACTGAGATCGGGAACCTTGTTGCGGACTCCATGCTCTGGGGCACGCGAAACTTGAACACGGATTTTGCCTTGCAAAACGGCGGCGGCATCAGGACCGGCCTGCCGGCCGGCGAGATCACCAAGAAGAGAATCTATGAAATCCTGCCCTTTGACAACACCGTGGTGGTGCTCAAGATGAAGGGCCGGCTGGTTCTGCGGCTCTTCGACCATATGGCGGCCGTTCCTGCCGGATCGGGCGCTTTCCCCCAGGTCTCGGAAGGCGTCCGTCTTGCGATCAACTCTCAGACCCAGCGAGTTGAACGCCTCACCATCAAAGGAAAACCTGTTGATCCTGAGAGAACCTACTCCATCGCTACAAACTCCTACCTGGCCGGAGGAGGGGATGGATACAAGATTCTCCTGGAGGCCCTGGACCGCTATGAAACATCGACCTTTCAGCGCGACGTTCTGGTCGAGTACATTGCCTCTGTCACGAAAAGGCTCAAGCCCGAACTGGAGGGCAGAATACAGATAACCAAGACATGGAACCGTGATGAACTCGTAAACCCTCATGACATTGGAACGGTCGCCCCCGCGAATGAAAAATTAGGGTCGGCCACTGTGCCGACCTGGCAGGCGGGGTCGCCTGCCCGACGTGCGCTGGGGCAAAGGGCGTTCTCCATTCTTCCTTTTAGCGATTCACTCCCTCAAATCCTCGTTTCGTCGCATCTCTGTTGCCCAATCCACAAAATCCCTGCACACTGATACGAACGCCATAAATCATTTGACATCACCCCCTCCCTAACCCTCCCCCCTCGAGGGGGAGGGCAGGGTAGGGGGGCAAAAAGATTCATCAAATACTTTCCGGAAATTACAAACCCTGTGAAGAGGTAAAGGAGGTCAATCATGCTGCCTGCAAACGAATGGTGGGGAATCCTTGGAGCCTACGGAGCAGCCGTCTGGCCGGCCCAGGCGGTGTTCTTTTTGGCAGGGCTGGTGGCGACAGCTTTCCTGTTCTGGTTCCGCAAACCGATCGCAAGCTTACTGATGAAGCTCTACCTGGCCGTTTCCTTTGGTTGGATCAGCCTGGTCTTCTTCTTAACCCTTGGGAAAGGGCTTGCAGGGAGTGTTTTCTTTGGCGCTCTCTTCATGGCCGTGGCCGTTTTGTTTGCGGTGGATCTTTTCAGGCGGAGAATGGATTTTCACCTTCCCGAGGTTGCCTCGCAAAAGAGGCTCACCCTGGGATTGACCGCCGCCGTGTTTTGCTACCCTCTGATCAGCATCGCCTTGGGGCGTCCTTTGGAGGAAATGATTGTGCCCGGCACTTTTCCCTGTCCCACAACCGCTCTAGCCCTGGTGCTTCTCACCACGTCGCTGCCTCGGGTGGACAAGGTCTTGTATATTCTTCTTCTGTTCTGGGCGATTCCCTTTGCCCCGTTCATTCAGATCCCGAGGTACGGCGTTTATGAAGACACCATCATGTTCGGTGTTGGGATCTACAGTTTGGTGATGCTGGTGAGACATCTCCCCCTCCCCTTTATCCCCTCCCACCAAGGGAGGGGAGAGTAGGAGAGCGAGGATACACGGAAGTCCGCCGCAACGGCGGGGACTGTTTAGCCGGCGGGAGGGTAACGCCGGAGTAAGGAGGTGTGGCCATGGTCAAGCCAAGAATCATTGAGACAGGAGAAGGAATACAAGGCGATTTCGACGTCAGGATATATGACCAAATGATGCGCCGCATGAGAGACAAAGGGTGGATTGAGACCCGGGAGATCCTCAAAGCGGGCATAAGCCATGGTCTGGCGCTGGAAGTGGGGCCAGGGCCCGGGTACCTGGGTCTTGAGTGGCTGAAGAAGTCTACAGGGACATCCCTGAAAGCCGTGGAGATCAGCCCTGCCATGATTGAAATCGGCCGCAGGAATGCCGGGGAATACGGGCTTTCCCAAAGGGTCGAGTATGTAAAGGGCGATGCAAGCAAGATCCCCTTTGATGACAACCTGTTCGACGGCGCATTCACGAACGGGTCGCTCCACGAATGGGCGGATCCCGGGGCCGTGTTCAAGGAAATCCGGCGGGTGTTGAAGCCCGGCGGCAAGTACCTTGTGAGCGACCTTCGTCGGGACATGCATCCCTTCGTGAAGTGGTTTATGCAAGCCGTCACCAAACCCAAAGAGATCCGGCCCGGCCTGAGGTCATCCATTGCCGCTTCCTATCTTGTTGAAGAGATTGAGGC
>CAZOLJ010000031.1:23720-32871 GCA_964580575.1 uncultured Desulfobacteraceae bacterium | reverse complement strand
GGCCCGGCCTGAGGTCATCCATTGCCGCTTCCTATCTTGTTGAAGAGATTGAGGCAATTCTGCGGAACTGCCTTTCGGCCGGTTTTCGTGTGGAAAAGAAAGCTATGGGCCTGCTCATTACAGGAACCAAGGCAGGATGAGAGGAGAATAATGATGAGCACAAGAAGAATTACTCGCCGTTCCTTTGTGTCGATTGCAGCCATGACAGCGCTTGCCACAGCGCTCGATTGGAGAAAGATCAACGCTTTTGCAGCCAAGATGGGGCCGAACAAGGACTATCCCACGGTCGTCATCGGCGCAGGTCTGGGCGGCCTCTGCTGCGGGGCCTACCTCGCAAAGCAGGGAGTTCCCCTCACCGTGGTAGAGCAGCACAGCATCCCCGGCGGCTATGCCACTGCATTCGACCGGGGCCGGTTCACCTTCGAGGTGTCCCTCCATGGAACCTCTATCAACAACAATGCAACAGCCAGGATTCTCGCCAACGTGGGTGTGCTCGAAAAGCTCAGCCTTGTCCGGCTTCCGGAGATTTATCGGCTCAAGGCTCAGGGCCTCGACATCAGTGTTCCCCAGCAAGACCAGGAAGCCTTTATCTCTCTCCTGAGCAAGCACTTCCCAGCGGAAGAGAAGGGCATCCGATCTTTTGTGGGCGAGATGGTGGGCCTTTCCGAAGAGGTGGAAAAACTCCACGAGAAGAAGGGGCAATTCATCAAGGCCCTTTTTCCCGTTCAGTACCGCAAGATGTGGAACATCCGAAACAAGACCCTTGCGGATTTCCTTAATGAACACGTAAAGAACCCGGAGCTCCAAAGCGTGCTTTCCTCTTTGTGGGGCTACTACGGCCTGCCTCCTTCCAGGCTTTCGGCATTTTACTATGCCAATGCCACGGGCGGATATCTGCGCCACGGTTCCTTTTATATCAGGGAGCGCTCCCAGAACCTGAGCGACGCCCTGGCCCAGGCCATCGAGGAAAAGGGCGGCAAGGTCCTCTACAACACGGAGGTAGAAAAGATTCTACTGAAAGACGGCAGCGTGACCGGCGTAGCTCTGTCCGACGGAAAGACCCTGCCGGCCCGCGCCGTGGTGAGCAATGCGAGCGCCATTGCCACCTTCAAGCACATGCTGGCGAAGGAGGCTGTTCCCTCCGACTATGTGAAGAAGCTGGAGGGTTTCAAGCCCAGCATCTCGTCTTTCATGGTGTGGCTCGGATTGAACCGCGAACTGCGAGGCAAAATCAAGGGATGCGGGATTCATGTTTCCTCGGGCAGGAGCCCTGAAGCAGACTATCTATCCTGCATGAACGGTGAAGTGGACAAGGGGAGCTTCAGCGTGAGCATCTATGACAACATCTATGAAGGGTATTCCAAACCCGGCACTTCCAGCCTCATGCTTTTGTTTCTTTGCGGCTTCGAACCCTGGCGCCGCTTCGAAGCGGGCTACAAAGCAGGCAACAAGGCGGACTACGAGCACGAAAAGGCCCGTTGGAAAGACATCCTGATCCGCCGCGCCGAAGAGGAGGTCATCCCGGGCCTTTCTTCCATGATCGAAGTGAAGGAAGCTGCAACACCCCTCACCAACTGGAAGTTCACGAGAAACCCTGCAGGCGCCATTTACGGTTTCGAGCAGTCCATGGACAATGCTTTCATGAACCGCATCGACAACAGGACTCCCGTGAAAGGGCTCTATCTCGCGAGCGCTTGGGGAAACCCGGGAGGCGGGTTTGCCGGCGTGCTCCGGGCCGGGGAGCAGACCTTTGAAAAGATCATGGAAGACTGGGCATGAGAATCAGTGATCAGTAGTCAGTAAACAGTGAGCAGAAGGCAGAAAGAGGAAGACTGCACTTTTTCGTGCATACTGCTTACTCCATACTGCCTACTTGTGATCGAACTGAACACTCTCATCAAAGGGAAAGATGTTGCAGCGTTTCAGCCTTATTAGGATAATGGGCGCATGAGACCAACTATGGAATTCCGATTGGACCAAAAGAGGGTCGTCACCACCCTCGCCCTTACCGGGGTGTTCAACACCGTCATCGCCCTTTTCCTCACTCACCTTGGTTTCGGTCGTGGGCTGGGCATCAACTTTATCTTTTCCCAATCCATCGGTCTGTGCATGTGTGCTTTCATTCTGGCAGGGCATTATTTTGTGAAGGGGCCTTCAATTGCTCTGCATGCGCTCCTGCTCCTCATCGCCATGCCGGCAGGAGCCGCGGCCGGAGCTTTTGTCGGCGCCCAGATCGCGGGCATTCCAGTCTCGGAGATACTCAGGGGAAGGCCTGCGTACTTCATTCAGATGCTTTTTATCGGAATCCTCTTCGGGACCATGATCACCTACTTCTTCTTTTCCAGGGAAAGGCTTTCTCAGACCGAGGCCTTGCTCCGAGAAGAGCAGATCAAGAGCCTCACCCTGGAGAAGCACACGCTCGAAACCCGGCTTCGCTTGCTCCAGGCCCAGATCGAGCCTCACTTCCTCTTCAACACCCTCTCCAACGTCCTGAGCCTTCTCGAGTCCGATCCAGCCCAGGGCAAGGCGATGCTCGAAGATCTGACCCGTTACCTTCGGTCATCGCTTTCGAGGACAAGGGACCGGATGACCACCTTGGGCCAGGAGATGGACCTGGTCCGGGCCTACCTGGACATCTGCAAAGTCAGGATGGAAGAGCGACTGCGCTTCACCATCGAGGTCCCGGACACGCTCAGGGACATGGCCTTTCCTCCCATGCTCGTTCAACCCTTGGTGGAGAACGCCGTCAAGCACGGACTGGAAACCAAGGTCGAGGGTGGAGAGATTTTGATCAAGGCGGAAGCTCAGGATGGGTGCTACCGTCTCGTTGTGGCCGACACGGGACTGGGATTCCAGGACAACGCGATTTCGGGCATTGGGCTCGCCAATGTGAGGGAACGGCTGGTAGCCCTCTATGAAGGCAAAGCGAGGTTAATCCTTGAGGACAATAACCCCTCTGGCTTGAAGGTGACCATGGAGATCCCCCATGAATGAAGTGAAGGCCGTGATTGCCGACGACGAAGCGCCGTTGAGGCAATTCCTGCGTGCGAGGCTCTCGGAAGTGTGGCCCGAACTCGTCATCTGCGGGGAGGCCAAAAACGGCAAGGAGGCTCTGGATCTGATCGAGCGTCACCGCCCCCACATCGCTTTTCTTGATATCAAGATGCCGGGCCTGACAGGCATGGACGTGGCCGAGAAGATCGCAGGCTCCTGCCGCATTGTTTTCGTCACTGCCTTTGACGAGTACGCGGTGGAGGCCTTTGAAAAGGAGGCGGTTGATTACCTGCTCAAGCCCGTGTCCAACGACAGGCTCGAAAAGACGGTGAAGCGCCTCAAGGAGGACTTGGCGAGCGGTGCTGCTTTGCCCGCTGAAATCCTGCAACGCCTCATGGTTCGTCTTTCCCGCGAGGAAGGATCAGGCCGCCTGCAATATCTCCGCGTTCAGCACGGCGACGGTGTGCGCCTGATCCCTGTGGATGACGTGATTTACTTCAAGGCCGAGGACAAGTACACCACGGTCATTACCAGGGAGGGAGAGTCCCTTGTCAGGAAACCGATCAAAGAGCTCGCTGAAGAGCTGGATCGCGAAAGGTTTTGGCAAATCCACCGGGGCGCCATCGTCAATGTCCGGTTCATCGCCCGCGTGAGCCGCTCTCTCACGGGCAAGGGGGTGGTGAAGCTCAAAGAGCGCAGCGAAACCCTCACGGTGAGCAGCCGACATATGCACTTGTTTAAGCAAATGTGAACGTGGAACGGCACACGGCGCAAGGCTCACGGAAAAGAAACCGACAAGCTAAAAATAGAAATTCACTTAACCCCAGCGTTGCATAAACTTGCTTTGTGTTTGTGGGGAAGCGTCGCGGATAAAGGATCACAGCGCCACGGGTTTCGTTTTCTTGTTAAGACCGCGTGTGCTTTCCTGTCATGCCCGCGCAGGCGGGCATCCAGTCTTCCGAGAACTGTCTGGATTCCCGCCGCAGTTTACCCCCGCGCAGGCGGAGGCGGGAATGACGGGCGTGGGCAAGTGAAGTTTTATGCAACTGTAGGGTTAACTTGTCGCGGGTCATTCGCCGTGCACCGTGTGCCGCGCGCCGTGTACCCTTCTTCATTTGAACTCTCGGTTGATGTACTCTTCATAATCCTTGAGGGCCGGCTCATACCGGTCGTTCATGAGCGGTGAGGAGATCATGAAGTCCGCAGTGGACCGGTTGCAGGCAATGGGAATATTGTAGACCACCGCGATCCTCAGAAGCGCCTTCACATCCACGTCATGGGGGTGAGGCTGCATCGGGTCCCAGAAGAAAATCATGAAATCGATCTGGCCCTCTGTGATCATGGCCCCAAGCTGCTGATCGCCCCCCAAGGGTCCGGACTTCAGCTTGGTCACGCGAACGTCGGTGTAGGTGGGGTCTTTGCAGACAGCGCTTTCCGCCAGGGTCTTTTCGATGAGTTTTCCGGTGGTTCCGGTGCAGATCAGGTGATGGTGCAGCAGGGTTTGGCAATTCCATTCCACCCATTCAATCAAATCCTTCTTCCGGTTGTCATGGGCAACCAGGGCAATGTTCTTGGTTTGTTCCATAGTGCCTTTACCTCCCACTCATCCCCGCGGCCGCCGATCACCTTTTCGATTTCGTAACAGTTCAGCTCTTTGAAATAAACACAGAAAAAGGCCCTGGCTATAGCTCTTGGCTCAAGACCATTTGCTCCTGCGGGCCTCTGAGCTCACAGGCCGCGCAGTGGAACCCGTCCCACTCTTCCAGAATGGCCAAATCCAAACAGGCATCATAGAACTCACATTCCATGTTCCTGTGGCCATACCCTGGTTCCGGACTCGGCTCACCTTCAGGATCCTTCAGGGTGGGCATGGACGGCAGCTCAGAGTCGCCTTCATCGCCCGAGCACCGAATTCCCTTAGCACCGTTCTTCCTGCATTCCTCGGAACAGAATTTCTTGCGGCCCCTTGGAAGGGTCTGCCCGCAGGTGAGGCAGGGCTGAGCATCGAGAGAGGGCAAGAAGAGGAAAGAGGCTGCCATCCGGTCCTTGGCGATTGGGAGGTTCATGAGATGATTGACTCGGACGAAGATCCTTCTCAACTCTGTGGAGGGTGGGGGGCTTGCAGCGGCACTGACCTTTTCGTGGCGCTCCCGCGCCTCAGGGGACAACAGCTTTCTGCTCTTTCTCGGTTTTCCGGCTCCCTTATCGAAGGTCGTTCTGAGCACCAAGAAACGAGCGATATCTTTTCTCAACTCGCAGAGCATCACGCCTGACTCTCGCCATTTCTCCATGGCGAGGGACAGCTTCGCTCGGATTTCGTCAACGGAGCGCGGCAGCTCCGCCGTCTGATTCCGGTCAGGTTTCATGGGACCCCCATGTGCAGCCAATAGTAGGTTAGAGTTTCACTGGGCGCGGGCTTTTCTGCGCTCAAGGGTCGCCTATCCGGGAGAGAGTGTCAAATAAGAATCATGTTAGGGTTATTCAGGGAGGGAGGGCCTTCAAGGTTTGTAATGGAAGAAAAGATTGACAGAACATGGACTTCGTGTTTTAAATACAAGAGTTTGGAAAGTGTCCCCTGTCAACCTAGCAGACCAACCATGCCTGCCCGGTGCAACCTTTCTCAGAGTAGATGAAATGGTCGAGGAACCAAAATGCCCGAAGTGGGTCCCGGGCTCTGCCGGGGAGACCCACTCCGGGCATTTCTCAAGGCTGAAACTAGGCGGCTTTCTTAACCTGTTTGTGTTTTGGCGTTTCCGCAATCTCCTCCTTTGCCTCTGCTGCAAGATCCTCTATAGACTCCTTGGTCTCCAGTGCCAGCTTTTTGCCCCTGTCATAGAGGAGCATTCCGCCTTTGATCCCTGCCTTGAGCAGCGGCTTCGCAGCGCTGCCCGCCATTGCGAGCAGCGCCGGACCGAACATCACTGCCGCAGCGCCCAATGCCACGGTTGCCGCATTCATCCCCAGACCAATTCCCAATAGTTTCATAAGTCCCCTTCCTTTCCAGTGCCATGCCGCCATGGGTGGCCGGCCGCGCTGAATATTTTGTAGAAACCCCTGAACCGCCAATTGTTAGAATTTCGTTAAGATAGTATTTGCTCCGTGTTAGGCCGTCAACAGGATCTTTCATGCTTTACCTATAAGCTCCCGCCCTTTTTCGGAACAAATTTGCCCGGATTTGTAAACCCGTGAAGGGGTCCGAGCGTTAATAGGTTTGGATAGCCGGAAAGATGAGAAAGGAACGAAACAATCGGAGAACAGAATCAGCAGGTTATTGATCGAGGAGGGCAGAGCGTTGAGAGATCCCCCTGTAAACACAAGAAAAGGCATAATTCTTGAATGAATGGTAACTATCAAACTGAATTAACTTGGTTTCCAAGTGAGAGCTGAACACGAGGAGGAACACCATGAAACGAAATCTCAGTATCCTTTTGGCCGTTTTGTTTTCAGTCGTACTTTTTTCCGACGATCAAGCAGGTGAAAGAACCCGCTCAAACAAGTATCAGGGCAAGCACTCCAGCGGCACCTTTCAATCAAGCTCGGCCCTGTCTGGCGGGCAAAAAACGACGAATCAATCGCTCACCCATCAGGACGGAAAAACCTGGCAGCGCCAGATCGAAACGGCCAAAGAGGGGGAGACGATCAACCGGACCGTGACCACGACCAACCCCGAGGGCAAAACCAATACCTTCACCCAGAGCGTCACGTTGGATTAGCCTTTTTACCTTGAAAATGCCCTCGTAGGGGCGGGATTTATTTATCGCGCCGTAGCCCTGAGCTTGTCGAAGGGGCGAAGGCGGACTCCCGCCCGTTTGCGGGAGGGCATAAAGCCCTCCCCTACATTTTCATGCGCGGCGCAAGCGCCGAGTTTCTCAGGCATGACGAGTAACAAGTTACGAGCAGTTATTGATCTTAATGGTCTTGTCACTCGTCACTTGTCTCTTGTCACTTGTTTGCCTTGCACCGTGCGCCCTGCACCTTGTACCTGCTTATTCTCATACAAAAGTAACACGGCCCTCATCAAAACCAAATCTTCATCAGGCAAAATGAGATCGTACAACCCAGAATCCCCTTTCCTGATCCCCCTGGGCCTCAAGGCTCAGGGGGAACCCCTCCTGCTGAGGGTGCAGGGAGCAGAGAGCGGCGCAGCCGGCAGCAAAACGATGGAATGAGGCGGATGACACATGACCGACCTGACTCTTGAAGAATTCCGAGGCAAGGCGCCGGACCAGGAGTTGGCTGCAAAACTCAGACGGGATGCCTTCCTGATGTGGGGTCCTAAAATCAACGCGACCCTTTCCCTGAGCAAAAGCGAAGCCAAGAGAAAAAGCAGGTTGTCTATCCTGGCAGGCTGGTTCTTGCGCCTGTCCTTTCGCACCTCCCCATAACCACCCTCCTCTGGAGGGAGGAGGAACACGGAGGTAATCCTATGAAATGTCATGTGTGCGGAACACCAATGAGGCGAGTGGTTGCCGATCTTCCCTTCAGAGTGAACCTATCGGTGATAATCATTCTCCGAGGGTTGCCTCTTGTCGAGTGCAGCAAGTGCAGCGCCTACGCCCTGGAAGAGGAGGTCATGGAACGGGTGCATGAGATCGTCGGGAGACTGCGCTCTCCATCTCACCTGGAGGCTGTTCTATACGCTGCAAGTCCTGTCTTTTACTCTGAGCGAGCTGCGTAGATGCGTTGAAAACCCTCGCCGCCCTCGGTCTGCAGACCTTGGTCAAGCCCAGGAGTCTCAAAACCCGCGGTTTCATCTATGAAGACAGAGAATTCAGCTTTTCGGGGCCCTACCGCAGGGGGCTCCACTACATCGGCGGAATCAACGACGAGGGCCACATGACCGGATGGTATCGCAAAGGAGGCGAAAGCCACGGCTTTGTTGCCGGCCCCGTGCCCCTGCCGGGATCTTTCTGGCTTTTTGGCGCCAGCTTGCTTTCTCTGGCGCTCACTCTCCGAAGCAGTCTCATGCAGGGGAACCCCCCTTCGTCTCCTTCTCCAAATAGTGATGAACGCTCCTCATGAATTCAGTGAAATCGTCCAATTTGTTGACCAGCAGGTCGTAAATCCTTTTTGTATCGACCCGCAGGTACTCGTGGACGAGGATGTTCCTGAGACCTGCCATGCCTTTGATTTTCTCCGCGAAGACTCGGGGCAAGACCCCGTGCTGACCAAGTTTTGAAATGATTTCCCCGTAATCGTCCCAGTCAGTTCTGAGTTCCGACGCCAGGATGTGAGCACCGATGTCGAGCAGATTCTGGATGAGGATTTGCAAACCCCTTTCAGACACCCAGATGAGGCTCAAATCCTTTTCGAAGTCATCGAATCCTAGACTCCGGTACCGCGCAAGATTCGTCAGCGCCTCCTCCATGTTCTGGAGGTGCTGTTCAATCAATGGCCGGTCGAGCATAGGCATCCAGTCCCCTTTCGATCCGTTGCTGCATGTAGCGGCGCTTGATTCTCCTCAAAGGCTCCGTGTCCGCGTATCGGCTGAGGGCTTTTGTCTCGAAGGCGATGCGCTCTCTTTCACTTTTTGCAAAGATCCGTTTGCCTTTGGTGATGACTCTCTTTTGCAGAAAAGGAGAGGCCTGGTTGAGGATAGAGAGGTCGATCTCAGGGTACTTCAGGAGATGAGAAAGCTCCGTGCTCAGGAACGAAGCGTATCCGTACCCTCCCAAATCCTCCACCTTTGCCATAAAAGCATCGTCAACAAGGACGGCAATGTCGATGTCGCTGAAGTCGGACCCTTGCTTCTCGATGAAGGAACCGAAAAGGTAGGCGAGCACAATCTCACGCCGACCTTTGAAATACTCCAGAACAAGCCTTTCAGTTTTTCCTGCTTTCTTGAGATCCTTTTTGACGATATCGAACTTCTTTGCACCTGCGTTCATGTCTGACGCTTTCCTCTGAAGCATTCATTAACTAATCATATTGCATTCCTGCACCAACTGCAATACCAACGAAATTCCCGGCAAAGAACGGAGATTACTTTGCCTTCTCACCCAGAAATAACCTTTCCCTCATCAAAACCAAACCCGCAGGCGATCCAATGAAACACGATCACCTCTTTCCTTTCCTAAGCCTCCTGGGCCTTGCGGCCCGGGGGGCCCTCCTTCAGACCTAAGCACTCCGGTGCTTCTCTCTTTCATCTCCCTGGTTT
>CAZOLJ010000031.1:21864-23620 GCA_964580575.1 uncultured Desulfobacteraceae bacterium | reverse complement strand
AGGAACTTGAGGGACCCCGACCGGTCCGGGGCCCCTCTCTTTCTCAAACCGCATGGACTCTTTTGACGACAACACCCAGGCTCTGGATCGATTCCTCGCCTCCGTGGAACGCCGCGCCTTTAAGACGGCGCAGTTTGCCACCCGAAGCACCGAGGACGCTCTGGACATTGTGCAGGAGGCGATGCTCACCCTGGCCGGGAAGTACGCACGCCGGCCTGAGGAGGAATGGAAGGCGCTCTTCTACACCATCCTCCAGAACAGGATCAGGGACTGGTATCGTCGAAAGGCGATTCGGGCCAGATGGCGAGTCTGGCTGGGGGCATGGCGAAGGCACGAAGAGGAGGAGAAAGACCCCCTTTCGAATGTGGCCGATTCAGATGCTCCCACTCCCACGGAGGAACTGATCCGGAAGGACGAGATGGCTGCCGTCGAACAGGCCTTGAAGGCCCTCCCTTTGAGACAGCAGCAGGCCTTCCTGCTGAGGGCATGGGAAGGGCTGGATGTTGAACAGACCGCAGCCGCCATGAAGTGTTCGGAGGGAAGCGTCAAGACCCACTACTCCCGGGCGGTTCATACGCTGCGGGAATTGCTGAAGGAACTTTAGTCATGGATGAAAACGACAGGGTTATTGCAGACAAGGTGAAGGGCGTTCTGGATTCGGGCCTCAAGCAGATGGAGCCCCAGGTTCTCTCCCGGCTCCGTCAGGCAAGGGCTCAGGCTGTAGAAGCCGCACAGAGGAGGCGCCGGGGTGCGCTGTCCTGGCTGCGGTTTCCTGCGCTCGGAGCCTCCACTGCAGGCGCCGCGGTTTTGGCCGCCTTTCTCTTCCTGCTCCAGCCCGCGGGAGTCCAGAACAGCATCGGCATCGAGGACATCGAGATCCTGGCTTCTGCGGAAACCCTGGATATCTGCCTGGACCCGGAATTCTATCTGTGGCTTTCCGAGGAAGAGGAGAATGTGGGCTAGATCCTTCGTGGTCGTGGTGGGTGTGGTCCTGAGCCTGTGGGCCGGCGTTGTTTGCGGAGAGGAGGAAGAGCAGCCCAGCCTGGAGCTGTTGGAGTTTCTGGCGGACTGGGAAACATCGGAAGGCCAGTGGATCGACCCTACCGAGCTCGATCAATGGACGGTTCCGGACAAGGAGGAGAAAAATGAAAAGGAGAAGACTCCATAGAGCCGTCTTGCTGGCTTTCCTGGGGTTTCTTTTCTTCCTGCATGTCCCCTGTGCTTCGGCTGAACCGGCCGCTGTGCCCTGGAGCAGCCTCAGCGAAGAGGAGCAGAAGACCCTCAAGCCCTTTGCGGATCGCTGGGACAAGCTTCCGCCTCAGCAGCAGGCAAGGCTTCAAAAGGGAGCGAAACGATGGGCGGGCATGACGGCCGAAGAGCGGGAAAAGGTCAAGGATCGATGGCGGGCATGGAAGGAGATGAGCCCCGAAGAAAAAGAAAAGACCCGGGCCCGGTTCGAGCGCTTCAGGGACCTGCCCCCGGAAGAGCAGGAGAGGCTTCGCCGCATCAGCCGATGGTACAGGAACCTTCCGCCCGAGCGAAAGAAGGAGCTGCGGGAGCGGTGGCAGAGTCTGCCCCCGGAGAAGCGTCAGGAGCTGCGGGAAAAATGGCAGCGAGGCACCCCGGAGGATCGTAAATCGACTCGCAGGGAATTGAGACAGAAAGACTAGCAGGCTGTTCAAAAACCCGTTTTGAGGTCTTCGATGTCATTCCCGCCTGCGCAGGGAATAAGGGAAAATTGTTTTTTCGACTTCTT
>CAZOLJ010000031.1:0-21764 GCA_964580575.1 uncultured Desulfobacteraceae bacterium | reverse complement strand
GCGGAAAGGCCTGTGATAGAGTGGGCAATCCCGATTTTGTCGAGACCCGGGAACAGAGGCTGAAGCATAGGGTATCCCTCCAGGAGACTCTCCTGCTCATCTTCAGGACGGCCGATCATGAATCCTGAAAGATCCTCGGGCAAACGCCTGGGGTCCACGCTCACGCCCTTGGATTCGCGAAGCCCGAAGAGAAAGTGAAGATATTTTGCGAGGAATACCACTAACCCATCTTTTTGTCCCCTCTTTCCTAATTTTTCTTTTGAGACATCCCCATTCCCCCTCATACCGCTTACCCCACCGCTGGCTAAAACAATGACAAGATTTTCCAAAATATGTTATGATTAAAATATGAGGTGAAAACATGAAGCTCAAAGTGATTCTAGAACCAAGCGAAGACGGCGGCTATACAGCCAGTGTCCCTTCTTTGCCCGGCTGCATCAGTGAGGGCGACACGAAGGAAGAGACCCTGAAAAATATTCGAGAAGCTATTGAATTGTACCTTGAGCCTGTCGAAGATGATCAAGTCATTACCCCAAATGCTGAGATGGTCGAGTTGGCCGTATGACCAAGGTCCCTAGTTTGCCCTACGACCAGGTCATCAGAGCACTTCAAAGGGATGGATGGGTTGTCGTGAGGCAAAAAGGAAGCCATATTCGGATTCAAAAGCACACCTCTAGGGAGACACTCAAGCTCACCATTCCCGCGCATCGCCCGATCAAACGTTCCACCCTCGCTCATATTTTGAAAAATGCGAAGCTGCCGGTGGAACAGTTTGATGAATTGTTGTGAACAAGCCAACGAAACACTCCATCGAATGGCTTTCAGCCCCGCCTGACCTCAATCGTTCGTACCAGGAAGTGGGCATGCTGCTGCTTTTTTAGCTTCTGTGGGATACCGTGGGGGTTGAGTCGCACAAACCGTAGAAGCTAACCACGTGCCCCTTCCTTGATGCCTTTAGCTCATGGCGGGCCGGGTCAAACCTTTTCAGGATGCAATCGAAAACTTAATAACCCAATGCAGGCCTTTGGCCGCAACCAAAATCTGGCCTGCTGTTTGAGGCTTGAGGATCGCTTCGCTTGAGGTTTGAGGCAAAACCGTTCTTGCCTCCAACCTCTGACCTCCAACCTCCAACTTCTCCGCAAGACGCAGAGAAGTTACGGGCTAAGATTCTAACAGTCCCTCCCCACGATCGGCGGCCCTTTTCTTAGCGTCCCGCTCGGTGAGAAAAAGGTGGCCGAAGTATTTGAGGGTGCACATTGAGCCGAACAGATTTTCTAGCTTCCATCCCATGATCTCACAAGAAACTTACATTCCCCTAATCAAGAACTAATCCTGGTTTGTGAAACAGCAGCCATAGAGCTCTTGATCCTCCTTTCTTTTCCCCCTGGGCCTTTAGGCGCAGGGGAGACCCCCCGTTCCGGGGAAGAAGGGGATGCAGACGACGACACGCATAGACGTGAATTTACAGAGGCGAGGAGTTCTTATGACCGTACTGACTCTGGAGGAATTTCGCGCGACAACGTCTGAACAGGAACTGGCAGCAAAACTCAGAGAGGATGCATTCATGATCAGGGGTCCTTACACCAGGCTGCCCGAAACCGGCAGGGAAAGCGAGACCGAGAGAAGATTTTGTCTCCTCGCTTTGGCCGATCGGTTTTTGCGTCTGTCCTCTCGCGCTTCCTAGGAATTCCCTCCCTTAATGAGAGCGGTAAGGGCAGGATCTGATCAACTTGTTTTCTGGATGAAACGCGAGGCGGGCAAAGTGAAAAGAGTGAACCGCCGGCATAAAGAGAGGCAAACCCCATGAAATGCCACGTATGCGGAGCGTCAATGACACGCGTTGTCAGTGATCTCCCTTTTAGGGTGAACCGATCGGTCATGATCATCCTGAGGGATCTGCCGCTGCTGGACTGCAGTGAGTGCGGCGCCTATGCGTTTGAAGAGAGGGTCATGGAAAGGGTGCGCGAAATCGTCCAGAAACTCAGATCTCCGTCCCACCTTGATGCGGTTTTATATGGCGGAAGCCCTGTTCTTTACGCTGAGCACTCGGCCCAGATTTGAAGAAAAAGAACGCTTCTGGGCACAACAAGCCTCTCCTTGCCTTTCCTTTGATCTAGGGAGATGCTAACCTGAACACCCTGTGCAGCGATCTATCGCGAATTCGTTAGAAAAATGAAAGGGAAAAGACATGCATAACTTGATCTTCAGCTGTATGAGAAAAAAAGCAGGGTTCTTCTTCGCAGTCCTCCTGACATCGCTGTTGATCTCTTCGGCGGCGATAGCGGGCGAGAGGGCGAAGAACGTGATCGTCCTGATTGCGGACGGCTGTTCGGACGAGCAGTACACCTTTGCGCGCTGGTTCAAAGGACAGCCCCTTTCCTTTGATCCCATCCGGGTCGGCGCCGTCAAGACCTACATCGCCGATTCAGTGATCGCCGACTCTGCGCCTGCGGCCTCAGCGTTTGCCACAGGAGTGAGGACGAGCGACAAGTTCATCAGCGGAGGACCTCACGGGGACACTCTCCCCGGCGTTCCGAGACCCGATCCAGAACTTCAGTACCGACCCATGGCTACGGTTCTTGAAGGGGCCAGGCTGATGGGGAAAGCTACGAGCATTGTGGCTACCTCTCGGGTGACCCATGCAACGCCTGCCGCCTACATCGCCCACGTGCCTTCGAGGGACAAGGAAGGCGGGCCGACGGCGAAGATCTAACCGTGGAGCTGAGGAGCAGAGGGTATCAGATGGTGGAAACCCGCGAAGACCTGCTGAAAATAAAGGACGGATGGGGAATGGAGATCACGGATGAGGACGCGCAGCTCATCCTGAGCCAGGCAGAGAAATACAAGCTCGACGAGTACTACGCCGTCGGCAGGCTCTTGAGCGCCAAGTACACCTATGCAGGATGGGCAACCCACGGCCACAGCGGCGGCGACGTTCCCCTTTTCGCTTTCGGGCCGGGCAGGCCCATGGGCGCGGTGGATGGCCCTGAGATCGGCACCCTGTGTGCGAAGGTGATGGGCCTTGAATTGGATAAGCTGAATCAGCGCCTCTTTGTGGATGCAGGCAAAGCCTTTGGCGAAGGGAATGTCAAGATCGACAACAAGGATCCGGAGAATCCAGTGGGCATTATTCAGCATCAGGGAAAGACCGCTGAACTTCCGGCGAACAAAAGCTGGCTGCTCTATGATGGGAAGGCCACGCGTCTGGAAGGTGTCGTGGTCTATGCGGCCAAGACGAACAAACTCTTTATCCCTATGCAGGCGGTGAACCGCATTAAGGGCTCCTCACAGGCTCTGCCATCGGTGATGGTCGGGCAAGGAAAGTGAAGGCAGCTGGGACACAGGCACAGAGGGACAATGGGGTTTTTCTGCTTTGTGCCTTTGCCACTTTGTCCCTTTGTCCCTTCTTCCCTTGATCATCCCGACACCTTTCTCGACCTCGCGTCAGCGCACCGCTTTTGAAAAGCTTCGCTCATGGGGTCTATGGAGCCGAAGCGGTCCACGCTAAAGGGATGGAGGTCAAAGGTGCAGGGAACCCCTGCGGCTAACTCTGCGATGGCCCGGCCGATCCCCCCTGAAGCGGCGATGCCCGCACCGCAGCAGCCTGTGGCAGCGAGAAAACCCTTGATCCCGGGCACAGGGCCGAGCACAAAGAGGCTGTCCGGAGTGTAGGTGGAAAGCCCTGTGATGTAATGGGCAATACCGATTTTGTCGAGATGGGGAATCAGCGGGTCAAGCATGGGGTACCCTTCAAGAAGGCTTTCCCTCTCATCTTCAGGCTTGCCGATCATGAATCCTGAGAGGTCTTCGGGCAATCGTCTGGGGTCCACACTCACACCGTTGGATTCGCGAAGACCGAAAAGAAGGCGCTTGCCCTCAGGCCGCGTGTAGGCCCTGGCATCGGGCAGGATAACAAAAGGCTGATCACGGTCAAACAAGGCATTCTCCGCAGTTATCCAGTATTGGCTTCTCACAGGCGCCATGGGCAATCCGATGCCGATCTCCCATGCCAGCAATCCTGCCCAGACCCCGGCCGCATCGATCACCACCGAACCCGCCAGATCCCCCTCCGAGGTCTGAACCCCCCTCACAGAGCCGTTGCTCAGGCGGATGCCTTTCACCGCCCTGTTCTGAAGAATGGTCACGCCATTGGCCCTGGCCGCCCGGGCATACCCCTGAGCGAGCAAATACCCGTCTGCAAACGCATCCTGGGGAGTAAAAAGAACGGCCGCTCCAGAGGCGAGCTTCAACCAGGGAACCAAGCCCATGGCCTCCTCCGGTTTCAGCCGCTCTGTTCTTAGGCCCAGGCCGGCGGCCGTCTCCTCAAGGGTCTTCAGCTTTTGCTGCTCCTTCTCGGCCACTGCGACGTGCAGGCTTCCCACCGTCTTCACCTCCAACGACTCCCCCAACATCTCTTCCATGTCCCGGACAGCGAGATAGGTCTCGCGAACGAGCGCGCTCTGAACAGCCATGGTCCGCGCCTGGGTCAGGAGCCCTGCGGCTCTGCTCGTGCTGGCCTCCGCGAGCGTTCGGCGCTCCAGAAGCACGACCTTCCCCGCCTGAATCTTGGAAAGAAAGTACGCGATGGCGCATCCCAGTATTCCGCCACCGATAATGATGACATCCGCACCCTTTCCCCTGTTTTCTTGCATCGCACTCCTCCACAACTCATGGACACCTGCTACTGATCAGGCACGACTCGTGTATCCCCTCTTTTCAACTCTGTCAACGACAGGCCAAAAATCTCATGGAAGCCTAACAGACGGCTAACGCGATCCTAATAGAAGGGGCGTTTACTCAGAGACGAGAATTGACGTATTTCCTTTCACGAAAAGAAACCTACGAGGAGGTTATCGAAAAATGAGATCTTTTTTTGCCTTTCTTAAGTCGGCCCTTTTCAGCATCGTAATCCTTTCAATGGCTTTGGGTGCAACCGCCGCATACGCAGAGGATCTCCTGGTTTACACGGCTCTGGAAGACGATGAGATTCCGCGCTACCTGGCGCTCTTCAAGAAAGACCATCCCGACATCAATGTGAAGATCGTGCGGGATTCCACGGGCATCGTGACCGCCAAGCTCCTGGCGGAGAAGGACAACCCCCAGGCGGATGTGGTCTGGGGCACCGCAGCGACGAGCCTGATGCTCTGCGATCAGGCCGGCATGCTGGTCCCCTATGCGCCGAAAGGAGTTGAGAAGGTGCTCCCCAACATGAGGGATTCCAAAAATCCTCCTCATTGGGTAGGCATCAAGGCATGGGAAACGGGCTTCTGCGTCAACACGGTAGAGTGCAAAAACCTGAACCTCCCTGCACCCGAATCCTTTGCGGATCTCGTCAAACCCGCTTACAAGGGACATCTTGCCATGCCGAACCCGGCCTCTTCCGGAACAGGCTTTCTCACCGTCTCCGCCATCCTGCAAATGATGGGTGAGGAAAAGGGATGGGCCTATCTCGATGACCTGCACAAGAACATGGCCAGCTATACGCACTCGGGATCCAAGCCCTGCAAGATGGCCGGCTCAGGCGAAGTGCCCATTGGGATCTCCTTTGCCTACAGAGGCATCACCCAGAAGCAGAAGGGCGAGCCCATACACACCGTGTTTCCGAAAGAAGGTTCCGGCTGGGACGTAGAGGCGAACGGCTTGATCAAAAAGGCAAACATTAAACCTTCGGCCAAAGTTTTCCTGGACTGGGCCATCGGCGAAGCGGTGATGAAGGAATATGCGAGAGTCTACCCCATCACGGCCTATGCCACAGGCGCACCGATTCCGGAGGGTTACCCTGCGGATCCGGTCAAGCAGCTGGTCAAGAACGACTTTGACTGGGCAGCCAAGAACCGCGACCGCATCCTTCAGGAATGGAGCAAGCGGTATGACGCCAAGAGCGAACCCAAGAAGTAACGAGGGTGGCGGAACAGGAGGGATACGCCATGGTGGATCAGGGTCGAGACAGGACGGATCTCTATCTCTCCGTCGAAAATGTGACGAAGCACTTTGGCCGATTTGTGGCGCTCAAAGACATTTCGTTTCAGGCAGAGCGGGGAGAATTCCTGTGCATCCTCGGTCCGAGCGGCTGCGGAAAAACCACGATCCTTCGCATTCTGGCAGGGCTTGAAATCCAGAATTCAGGCCGCGTCCTGGTTCAGGGGAAGGACATTTCAAGCCTGCCTGTCTCGAAAAGGCAGATGGGAATCGTGTTCCAGTCCTATGCCCTCTTCCCCAACCTCACGGCTGAGGCGAACATTGCCTACGGCCTCAAGAGCAGGGGCTGGAGCAAGAGGGAGATCGAAAACCGGGTCCAAGACCTGATCCGGCTTGTGGGCTTGGAAGGCATGGGACACAAATACCCGGCCCAGCTTTCAGGGGGCCAGCAGCAGCGCGTGGCCCTCACCCGGGCCATTGCCCTTTCGCCCCAGCTTCTTCTCCTGGATGAGCCCCTCTCTGCCCTGGACGCCAAGGTGCGGGTGATGCTGCGCTCCGAGATCCGGCAGCTCCAGCGAGAGCTCGGCGTCACCGCCATCATGGTCACCCACGATCAGGAGGAGGCCCTCACCATGGCCGACCGCATCCTGGTGATGGACCATGGAAAACTGGTCCAGGATGGAACGCCCCACGAGATCTACGAAAGACCGGCCACCCCTTTTGTGGCCTCCTTCATTGGAACCATGAATTTCATCCGGGACATTGTCAAAGATTCCTCGGAAACCTATCGGGCAGGCGGGATGCATCTGCGGGTGAGGAAGTCAGACTCCCTGCCCGTGGGATCCAAGGCGACCATTGCCATCCGGCCCGAGGAAGTGATGATCGGCCATGAAGGGCACGGGGGAACCAATCTGATCCCGGGGCGGGTCCGGCGAGTGGAGTACCGGGGATCGCAGTACCGGGTTCATCTCTCCCTCCCCCTGGGGCATGCGGAAAGAACCGTGATCGAAGCGGATCTCCCTGCAGAGAGGATCAGGCGGCTGAGCCTTGTGGAAAACATGGAGATCGGGGTTCACTTCCCTCCTGAGCGCCTGCGGGTGTATGCAGCCTGATTCGTCCTCACACTCTCTTTCGCTCCCCTCCTCCCTCACCCTCCCTGCCCCTCCTTCATCTACGGGGTGCGGGGAGGCTCTCCCAAAACCCCTTTCCCCTCCCCTCGCGGGAGGGCCTAGGGGAGGGGGTCTACTTGAAAACCGGCAGGCTCTGATGCTCAGCAAAGGAAAACAAGGACTGGCTGTCCGGCTTGACAGCGAAACCTGGATCCGCCGCGGACTCATTCTGCTCGTGTTTTCCTGGATGGTCATCGTGGTGCTGCTGCCTCTTTTCCAGCTCCTCTCGAAAAGCATGACAGACAAGCAGGGGCTTTTTGTGGGCCTGGAAAACTTCGTTCACTATTTCAACACCCCGGCCCTGTCCGGTTCCCTGGGCAACAGCCTCTTTGTTTCCGTCATCACGACGATCCTCGCCGTCTCCTTTGGATTCGTCTATGCCTACGCACTGGCAAGAACCTGCATCCCGGCCAAAGGATTTTTCCGGGGGCTGGCCATGATGCCTCTCTTTGCCCCAACTCTGCTGAACGGGATTGCCCTGATCTATCTTTTCGGGAGAAAAGGGCTCTTCACCCAGGGTTTCTTCGGATTGTTGCCGGGAGTGGACATTCACCTTTACGGGTCTGTGGGCATCATCCTGTCCGAAACAATCTATGCCTTTCCCCAGGCTATGCTCATCCTCTCGATCGCGCTGGGCTTGACGGATGCCAGGCTTTACGAAGCATCGGAGTCCCTGGGCGCCTCAAAGATCAGAACCTTTTTCACAGTGACCATCCCCAGCATCAAATACGGCTTGATGAGCGCGGTTTTCGTCTGTTTCATTCTGGCCTTCACGGACTTCGGTGCGCCCAAGGTGGTGGGAGGGAACTACAACATTCTGGCCACGGACATCTACAAGCAGGTGATCGGCCAGCAGAACTTTGTCATGGGCTCTGTGGTTAGCGTCGTGCTCCTCATCCCCACGGCGATTGCCTTTGTGATCGATCGCATCGTTCAACGCAGGCAGGTGGCCATGATCGCCGCAAAGTCCGTGCCTTTTGTGCCAAAGCCCCACAAGCTCCGAGATAACCTCTATCTCGGCTTTTGCAGCCTCGTCGCCCTGCTGATCCTAGGATTATATGCCACAGCCCTCTTTGCCTCCCTGGTCAAGGTGTGGCCTTACAATCTGTCTATGGGATTCTGGCACTATCAGTTCGAGAGGGTCGGGGGAGGCGGTTATTCCGCGCTTTTCAACAGCATCCGCATGAGCTTCTATTCTGCTGTGGTGGGAACAGCAGTCACTTTCGGAAGCGCCTACCTCATCGAAAAAAGCAGGGGCATGCCTTTCCTCAGACAGGGAGCCTACTTCCTCTCCATCATTCCCCTGGCGCTTCCGGGCCTGGTGATCGGTCTGGCGTATATCTTCTTCTTCAATGCTCCGGGATGGAACTGGGTGGACATCCGAATCCCCAATCCCTTTCATTTTGTCTATGCCACCATGGCCATCCTGGTGATCAGCAACATGGTTCATTTCTACACAGTGAGTTTTCTCACTGCAACCACTGCGCTCAAACAGCTGGACAAGGAGTTTGAAACGGTTTCTGAGTCCATGGCCGTCCCCTTTTACAGGACCTTCTGGAAGGTGACTGTTCCCGTGTGTTTGCCGGCGATTCTAGAGATCGGCATGTTCTATTTCGTCAATTCCATGGCCACCGTGTCCGCGGTCATCTTTCTCTACTCTGCAGACATTCCCCTGGCCTCCGTGGCTGTGGCGAACATGGATGATGCAGGAGACACAGCGCCTGCCTCCGCCATGTCCGTGCTCATCGTGGGGGCGAACCTTCTCGTCCGTCTGCTTTACGGTCTGCTGACCAGGGGCATGAGGCGCAAGACGCAAGCCTGGATGGTAAGGTGAGGGACAAAGGGACAGAGTGGCAAAGGCACAAAGTCACAGCAAGTTGCGGGGAATCAGATCGATCGTGATTAAAGGAGGAGGCGACACAATGAAGGATATGGCTCGGAACAAAACTTACAAAGGCCCTATTCTTGGGGTGGTGCTGGATTGGGCCGGGACGGCCGTGGACTACGGCTGCGTGGGACCGGTCGCCGTGTTCGTGGAGATTTTCAGACAGCATAAGGTTGAGGTGACCATCCGCGAAGCCCGCACCTTCATGGGGCTTATGAAAAAAGACCACATTCGCGGTATGTGCGGCCTGCCTTCCGTAGTGGAGCAATGGCAAAAGGCCTACGGCCGAAAGCCCAACGAGGAGGATGTGGAGACCATGTTTGCCAGCACCGAGGCCATGATGCGGCAGACCGTCTCCCGCCATGCGGATCCTATCCCCGGATTGAAGGAAGCGGTCCAAGGGCTTCGGGACAGAAAGATCAAAATCGGCTCCTCCACGGGGTACACGAGCCCCATCATGAAAAAGCTGGTTCAGGAGGCGGCCAAGAGAGGCTACGCTCCGGACGCAGTGGTGTGCGCTTCGGAGGTGCCTGCAGGCCGCCCCTATCCGTGGATGTGCTATGCCAACGCCATCCAGCTTGAAGTGTATCCCATGCAAGCGATGGTGAAAATCGGCGACACGGTGACAGACATTGAAGAGGGCCTCAACGCAGGAATGTGGACCGTGGGACTCACCAAGTCCGGCAATGAGCTGGGGCTCACGGAAGAGGAGGTGTCCCGGCTCGATCCGGAGGATCTCAAGCTGCAGTTGAGCGGCATCGAGCAGACCTTCACGGACTCCGGCGCCCACTACACGGCAGAGGGGATCTGGGAGTGCCTGCCCATCATCGATGACATCAGCAAGCGCCTCACCACGGGAGCGAGGCCCTAAAATCCATTTGGAAACCTAAGAGAATCCCCCGGCGATAAACGCCGAGGAGAGTTTGGAGGGGAAAAACACCATGAACCTACACGACTTGCCTGACAACCCGTATCTGCTTTTGACGCCCGGCCCTTTGAGCACGACGAAGACCGTGAAATCCGTGATGCTCCGCGACTGGTGCACGTGGGACGACGACTACAACAGCATCGTTCAGGACATCCGGAAACAGCTGGTCCGGCTGGCCACACCCGAAAGCGGCTACACCTCGGTGCTGATGCAGGGAAGCGGCACCTTCGGCGTGGAATCGGTGATCAGCACGGTCCTCCCTGAAAAGGGAAAACTCCTTGCCCTGGCCAACGGGGAATACGGACAGCGGATCGCCCAGATTGCCGGCCGCCACAAGGTCGATTGCGCGCTCCTGGACAGCGGTGAGCTCCATCAGCCCGACACTCACAAGCTGGTGGAGGCCCTCGAAGCAGACCCTGCGATCACCCATGTGGCGGTGGTTCACTGTGAAACCACGACCGGGATGCTCAATCCCATCGAGGCGATCGGAAAAATCGTCAAGTCCTTCAGGAAAGTGTACATCATCGATGCCATGAGCAGCTTCGGCGGGATTCCTATGGACGTGGATCGTCTGGGAGCGGACTTCCTCATCAGCAGCGCGAACAAGTGCATCCAGGGTGTTCCCGGCTTCAGCTTCATCGTTGCCCGTGAAGAAGAGCTGCTCAAGGCCAAGGGCAGAGCCAGATCCCTGAGCCTTGACCTCTATGACCAGTGGGAGGTCATGGAGAAACACTCGGGCAAATGGCGCTTCACGTCCCCCACCCATGTGGTGAGAGGATTTGCGCAGGCCTTGAAAGAACTGATCGAGGAAGGTGGGGTGGAAAAGCGATACGGCCGGTACTCTGAAAACCACAGGCTCCTGGTAAAGGGCATGCAGGAACTGGGTTTTCGCTGCCTGCTGCCGGACCAGATCCAGTCCCCCATCATCACGGCCTTTCTGAGTCCCGCTGAGAAGAAATACGACTTCCGTCAGTTCTACAGTGAACTGAAACACAAGGGA
Organism: uncultured Desulfobacteraceae bacterium; assembly: GCA_964580575.1. Lineage (GTDB taxonomy): Bacteria > Desulfobacterota > DSM-4660 > Desulfatiglandales > HGW-15 > CAVPDE01. The sequence goes on along the minus strand of CAZOLJ010000031.1, from coordinate 10,863 downwards.
TTTGTGATCTATCCGGGCAAGGTGACTTCCGCAGACACCTTTCGGATCGCCAACATCGGAGACGTGTTTCCGAAGGACATGACCAGACTTCTCGACGCTGTAAGAGACTCCATGTTCTGGATGTAATGGCGTAACTGAAACGTTAGTCCACTGTTCCACCCCCACCTATCCTCCCCCGTCAAGAGGGAGGAAACCCCTTGTGTCGTAAAATGCGCCCCTCCCTTGGCGGGAGGGGCATGGGGAGGGGGAGACTAAAAAACCCATTAAGCGGATTTATGAGACACGACATCAACGGGTGACGATGCGGTTTCTTTTTGTGGTGCAGGGGGAGGGCCGGGGCCACATGACCCAGGCCCTGTCCCTGAAACAGATTCTCGCAAGACACGGCCATGAGGTGTGTGCTGCGTACGTTGGGAAAAGCCAATCCCGCACGATTCCCAGGTTTTTCATCGACCGGATTGGAGCCCCTGTTTTTTCCTTTGACAGTCCTAATTTCAAAACTGACCCTGACCGCAGGGGCGTCAGTATCGTGGGCACGGCCCTTGAAAATATAAGGAGGCTGCCCCTGTTCGCTCGCAGCATCAGAACGCTCCACCGAGCCGTCCGCTTTTATAGGCCGGACGTGGTGGTCAATTTCTTCGAATCCCTGATAGCCGTCTATGCCGCCTTCTGTCCCTCGACTCCAAGAGTGGTCTGCGTCGGCCATCAATACCTCATGCTTCATCCGCAGTTTGTGTTTCCCGAACTCAGTACCCTTGCCAAGTGCGCCATGCTTCTGTACGTGCGGCTGTGCGCCATGGGTTCGGGTCTCCGGCTTGCCCTTTCCTTCAGGAAAATGCCCGAAGTGAAGCGACACAAGCTGGTGGTGGTGCCGCCGCTCCTGCGCAGTGAACTGAAGAGTTTGAATCCGGTGACCGAAGATTTTCTTCTTGTCTATGTGCTCAATGACGGTTACGCGAACGACCTCGCCGCCAAACAGTGCCGCTGCCCGGAGGTCAAAATCTGCGGTTTCTGGGATCGCAAGGGGGCGCCGAAGGTGACTCAAGTGCAGGAGAACCTGGTCTTTCACCAGCTCGATGACGCCGCATTTCTGGAAGCCATGAGCCGATGCCGCGGCCTGATGTGCACCGCCGGTTTCGAGTCGGTTTGCGAAGCCATGTACCTCGGGAAACCCGTCTACATGATGCCGGCAGGCCGCCAGATGGAACAACAATGTAACGCCTTGGATGCTTCTTTTTCCGGGGCAGGAATCTGGGGATGCGATTTCGACCTCGAAAGGTTCCTGGAGTATCTGCCGCGCCATGCCGGGAATCTCTCTGAGTTCCGCGATTGGGTGGACAGCGGGGAACCGCTCTATCCCAAGTTGTTCCAATCGGCCACAAGGTGACACCAAATCACCCTCACGCGCCTGTCCGACAACTACTTTCCCCTCCCTCCCTCGATTTTCCTCGGGACCGTGAGCACGTCGCACGGCTGGCGGGTGGGGACAAAGGGGAGGGGGAGGGGTTATTGTGGTTGTCGGACAGCTTCACAGGGAGGATTTTAAGTGGCACTTGTGCGAGTTTTCTTAAAAGCTGACATTGAACAATGATCATCGGGCATTGACGTACATTCTAACCGTATTCTAGTGAGAGCCTAATGGTTATTAAATCTTTGAGGCATACAATACATTTTAAAAGGATAGGTTGAGATGGCTTTATTGAGAAAGAAAAAGATGGCTCTGATTTCAACGGAAAAACGCGAAACCTCTCCAGGGTTCAGCCTGACCCCGGAGCTGCTTTTGGACATTTTCCAATTCGCCAAGCCTCTCGGGCACAATGAGATCCAGGACAGCCTGAACCTGGGGTTCGGGTATCTTTACTACGGGGCCGTGAGAGCCTTGCGGCCCAATCACGTCCTAGTGGTTGGGTCGGGGTTCGGTTTCAGCGTGGTGTGCCTGGCCCTCGGATTGAGGGACAACGGCAAGGGAATCCTGACCTTTGTCGATCCTTCCTACGATGTGCTCAAGCAGGGGCCGCTAAGAACCGTGGGAGGAAGAGGCTATTGGAGCGAGCCGGAAAAAGTGAAGCGTCACTTCGGCCGCTTCAGCGTGGAAGAGGTGATCAGCCATTACAAGATGACGAACAGGGAGTTTTTCCCAAGCTATGAAGTCCTCGGCTTGCCCAAGGTGGACCTGGCTTTTGTGGACGGCAACCACTCTTACGAGAACGTGAAGTACGACTTCATGGAGATCCTGCGCCGATCAAAGACCAATACGTATGTTTTCCTTCATGATACGAACATCTATATTCGCGAGATGGTCCGCAACTCGGGCGTGAAGCGCTGGCTCAAGTTCCTCCGCAGGGAGGATGAGCTTTTCGAAGCCATTGATTTCCCCTTTTCTTCCGGGGTGGCCCTGGTGCGTGTCTTGCAGGATGATGCATGGAAATATTTGGAACGCTAACGATCCCTCTTTTCCTCATCGTTTTTCTCCTCCTCCTATCCTATTTCTTCTGGCGTCATGTATGGTTTTTCAGGAACCCTCCTCGGCGGGTTCCTCCGGGCGAGCACATTGTGAGCCCTGCAGACGGAACCGTAGTTTACGTGGAGCGGGTGCCTGCGAATGCGCCGGTCATCTCGATCAAAAACAACAGGGCCCTGTCCGTTGCAGACATCGTGAAGGAAGACCTGAGTGAAATGAAAGCGCTCATCGGGGTCTTTATGAGCCCCTTTGATGTGCACTTCAACAGGGCGCCCATGTCCGGGCAGGTGGAATTCATCCATCACCACCCGGCGGTGCTCAAGAACCACCACATGGGATCCATGCACTGGCGATCGATCTTGAGGCGTCACCCGATCTATGAGCACAGCTCGCACCTGATCCACAACGAGCGCACCGTGACCCAAATCAGCGGGCTCTTCAAAGGATATCCCCTCTCCTGTTACGTCGTGCAGATTGCAGGGGGAAGCGTCAGGGGCATCGAGTCCTGGGTTGAAACCGGTCACCGTGTAGAACAGGGGCAGGTGTTCGGAATGATCCGGGTCGGGTCCCAGGTGGATCTGGTGGTCACGTGGAAAGAAGCCATGTTCATAAAAGTCAAACCCGGCGACCGTGTGTACGCCGGACAGAGCATATTGATTGAGTAAAAGGAGAAGAAAGGCTATGTCCCTAAAAGCGGACTTACATGTTCACTCTGCGCATTCCAAGAGACCCTCGGAATGGCTGTTGAGAAAAATCGGCTGCGCCGAGAGCTACACCGAGCCCATGACCCTCTACAGGCTTGCCCGTGAGCGAGGCATGGGCCTTGTAACGATCACGGACCACAATTCTATATCCGGAGCCCTGGAGATTGCCCATCTGAAAGACGTCTTTGTGAGCGAGGAAATCACGGCCTATTTTCCGGAAGATCGATGCAAGTTTCATGTCCTGGCCTGGAACGTTTCCGAAAAACAGCACGAAGACATTACGAGGCTGAGGGAGAGCATCTTCGACCTGGTCCGATACCTCAATAAGCAGCGGGTCGTTCATGCCCTGGCCCACCCCTTCTACGCGGTCAACGAGCGGCTCACTTACACACACCTTGACCGGGCCCTCCTCCTCTTCAAGAATTTCGAACTCAACGGATCGCGCGACGACTACCAGAATCAACTGCTTCGGGAGATCCTGGAAAACCTCACGGCCAAGGACATCGAGTTCCTGTCGGACAAGTACGACTTGGCGCCCATGGGCACAGACCCGTGGAAAAAGAACTTGACTCGGGGCTCCGACGACCACTCCTCGGTTCGCGTTGCCGCCGTTTACACAGAGGTGGAGGAGGCATCGTCCGTGGAAACCTTTCTTCAGGGGATCCAGCAGGGAAAGGCCAAGGTCGGAGGCCCGGCTTCCAACCCCAAGGCGATGGCTCAAACGATTTACAGCGTGGCCTATCAGTTCTACAAAAGCAAGTTCGATCTGGATCGGTACGTGAGCAAGGATCTGCTGCTGCGATTCGCCGATCGTGCACTGGTCCCCTTTGCAGGCGAAGAAAGAGGCCTCATGGGGCGCCTGCGCAATCTCATCGCGCACCGCCGCTGCAGTCAACTCCTCAAATCGACGCCGGCCGACATGAAAGACATCATCCAGAAGGAGGCGGCGGAAATCATCACTGAAGATCCGGCCATTCACGAGATGGTGGAAGCCACGGCCGGACATGCATGGAAGAATGAGAGCATCTGGTTCCATTTTGTAGACCAGATCTCGGAGAAGATCCTGGGGCAATTTGCAAACTCCGCGCTCAAGAATCTCTCAGGGGCCAATCTCTTCGATGTGTTCCAGACCATCGGTTCGGCCGCCTCCCTCTATGCCATGCTGTCTCCCTGTTTCGTGGGGTACACCTTCTTTTCAAGGGATCGCCGATTCTGCGAAAAATACCGAAAGCGTTTCGACAACAAAGGCAGTTCTTTGCAAGAAGCAAAGATCAAGGTCGCTCATTTCACGGACACCTTTCACGACGTGAACGGCGTGGCCAAGACCCTGCAGATGGAGGCGCAAACGGCCCTCAGGAACGGCAAACAACTGACCATGATCACCTGCGGCTGTGAGACGGAGATGCCGGGCGTGGTCGACTTTGCGCCCATCGGCGACTTTGATCTGCCGGAATACCCGGACATGAAGCTCTGCTACCCGCCGCTCCTCAAAATGCTCGACTACTGCTATGAGCAGGGGTTTACGCACATTCGATCTGCGACCCCGGGACCCCTCGGGCTTGCGGCTCTTGCGATCGCGCGCATCCTGAAACTTCCGCTTTACGGGACCTACCACACCGCCTTGCCCCAGTATGCGGACCTGCTCACCGATGATGCCGGAGTTGCAGACCTCATGTGGAAATACACCGTGTGGTACTACAACCAGATGGATGTGGTGTATGTGCCTTCGGAGGCCACAGGGGAAGAGCTCTGCCGCAAGGGCATCCAAAAAGACAAAATCCGGTTCTATTCCCGCGGCATTGACGTCAACCGCTTTCATCCAAGCAAACGAAACGGCTTTTTCAAATCAAGGTACGGTTTGACAGGGGAGGAGATCAAGCTGCTCTACGTCGGAAGAGTCTCAAAGGAGAAGAACATGCCCCTGCTTGCAGGAATCTACCGCAGACTGCTGGCCTTGAGGCCCAATGTCCGGCTGGTCGTGGTGGGCGAGGGTCCCTATCTGGAAGAAATGAAAGCGAGGTTGAAAGATCTCCCCGTGACCTTCACAGGTTTCCTGGCAGGCGAAGACCTGGCCCAGGCCTATGCGTCGAGCGACATCTTCATCTTCCCCTCCACGACCGACACCTTTGGAAACGTGGTGCTGGAAGCCCAGGCTTCAGGGCTCCCGGTTATTGTCACGGATGAGGGGGGGCCCAGGGAGAACCTGGTGCCCGGAAAAACCGGGTTCATCGTGCCGTCAAAAGAAAAAGAGGCTCTCCTGGATACTCTTGTGAGCCTGGTGGATGATCCGGCGCAGCGGGAGAGGATGAGGGTCCACGCCCGGGAATACATGGAGAACCGCTCTTTTGAAACAGCCTTCCTTCAGCTCTGGGACACCTACGGCTCGGTGACTCCCGTCACCCGGCCCGATAGTCCGAACAAGGAGGCTGCCATCTGATGACGGCACACTCCCTCCTATCCCTATCGAGTCAGCCCTTCCCGGCCTCACGGCCGAAGGGCTCGACGCTAAGCCCTTTGCCAGCAAGGAGCCTGATCCATGCCCAAGACCTATGTTTTGGACACCAATGTCCTATTGCACGATCCGCGAGCCCTTTTCGTGTTTGAGGAGCACCGTGTCGTCATTCCCCTGGCCGTCATCGAGGAGATAGACAATCAGAAGAAAAGACAGGATGAAGTGGGAAGAAATGCGCGCTCGGTTTCCAGGATCCTCGACGCCCTGAGGGTGGAGGGACCCCTGTCTTCGGGGGTGGCGCTGCCCAAGGGCGGGGAGCTCATGGTGGAACTGAACCACCAGGAAGCCATCGTTTTCCCCAAAGGCCTGGACCCCCAAAAGCCGGACAACCGGATTCTCGCGCTCGCCCTCAACCTGAGCAAAGAAAACTCCGGCCCTGTGATCGTGGTGACCAAGGACTTGAACCTCCGCATCAAAGCGGACGTGATGGGCATCCTAGCCGAAGACCTTCACAGCGACAAGGTGGACTATCAGGGGCTTTACCAGGGATTCTGCGAGCTCTATGTTCCCGGAGAAGCGCTGATCTCCTTCTACGCCGGCAACACCCTGAACTGGGATCAGGAGCCGCTCCCCAATCCTCACGAGTTCTGCATTCTCAGAAATCCGGAAAACCCCTCCCAGTCGGCCCTCTGCCGCTATTTCAACAAAACCCTTCACCCCCTGAGGAACGGGGAGACCGCTACCTGGGGCATCAGCGGCCGCAACAAGGAGCAGAAATTCGCCATGGAGCTGCTCCTGGACGACACCATCCCCCTGGTGACCCTCGTGGGAAGCGCAGGAACGGGTAAGACCCTGCTCGCTCTCGCCGTGGGCCTGCACAAGGTCATCGAAGAGAGAACCTATGACCGCTTTTTGATTATGAGGCCCGTGGTGCCCATGGGAGACGATCTCGGATACCTGCCCGGCACCAAGGAGGAGAAGCTTAGGCCCTGGATGCAGCCCATTTACGACAACCTGGATTTTCTCTTCAGGGGGTGCAGCGACTCCAAGCACCTGGTCGATGATTTCCTGAGGCGGGGCACCATTGAAATGGAAACCCTCACCCACATCAGGGGCAGGAGCATTCCCAACCAATTCATCCTCTGCGACGAGGCCCAGAACCTCTCCCCCAACATGGTGAAAACCCTTGTCACCCGCATCGGAGAGGGAACCAAGCTGATCCTGACCGGAGACCCTGAGCAGATTGACCACCCTTACCTGGATGCGGACTCCAACGGCCTCACCTATCTGGTGGAAAAGCTCAAGGCCGAGAAGATCTCAGGCCATGTCATGCTGACCAAAGGAGAACGCTCCAGGGTGGCGGAACTTGCTGCAAAGTTGCTGTAAGAACAGGTTTTATTTGAAAACAAACATGAATTTAACGGTTCCCTAATAAAAAACTAACACAAAGCGATAAGAATTTACCCATTCAAGATATCGGTGTGAAGTTTTATGCCGCAGCCATGAGTTGGATAAGGCCGGTTCATGATGCTACCAGCGTCCAGCGTTCAATCGACTCGAGACACGGAATCAAACCCGAAATGCCCGGCATGCGGATCGGATGTCTTCTACAAATATGGAAAAACACATACCGGAAGAACCAGGTATCTTTGCCTGGTGTGCAACAAACAATTCAGTCTAGGAGCCAGGTTCACCCTGGAGCAGGACAAGAGGCCTCTTTGCCCGGTTTGCGGAAAGAGGATGCACATATACCATAGAGAGAAAACGGCGATGCGGTTCAGATGCATGGACTATCCCTCATGCAGGACATTCGTGAAACTGGAAAAAGGAGGAGAATCCCGCTGATGAATTACTATGTCCACCAGGTACCAGGAAGATTGAGAGTCAAGATTCCAAGTCTCAGATCAAGTCCTGAACAGGCAGAGAAGGTCCAGATGCTGCTCGATAAAGTGAACGGTGTGCAGAGGTCATCAGTGAATTCGGTTACCGGGAGCGTTCTGGTCCTCTTTGACCGGGATGCGGTGGACTCCGAGGAACTCCTGGAAGCGCTTGAAGATCACGGCTATTTGGATAAATCCGGAGTCGTGTCTTCCCAGGATAAGGATTCCAGCACTCTCTCAAGGCATCAAGAGGTCATCGGCAAGGCCCTTTTCGGATGGGCTGTCGGAAAAGCGCTGGAGAATACCGGCCTATCCTTCTTGACCGCCCTCATCTAGCGGGTTGACTCGCTCTTTCTTCTGCTTTATCTTCGTTCTGCCGGTTCCCTTTTGACAATCATCCTTCCCTTGGTGATCGCTATGGAAAAGATTCGAGTCCTCTTTGTGTGCACCCACAATTCGGCCAGAAGCCAGATGGCCGAGACCTTTCTGAACAATCTCGGCCAGGGGCGATTCGAGGCGGAGAGCGCGGGTCTGGAACCGCGCGATATCAATCCTCTGGTTGTCGAGGTGATGAAGGAGATCGGCTTCGATTTATCCAACAAGAAACCCAACAGCGTGCTCGATTTCTACAAGCAGGGCCGTCTGTATCATCATGTGATCTTTGTCTGCGATAAGAGCACCGAGGAACAGTGCCCAATTTTCCCGGGTCTGGGCAAGAGGCACAGCTGGCCTTTCCAGGATCCGTCTAAGGTGGAGGGCCCTCATGAGGAGAAACTGGAGCAGACGAGAAAAATCAGGGATGAAATAAAATCCCGGATCGAACGCTGGAGCAGGGAAATCTAGGGCTTGCTCGACCGCAGTTGTTCCGCTTTGTCCGTCTTCTCCCAGGGAAGGTCCATGTCCATCCTGCCCATGTGACCGTAGGCCGCCAGCTTTTGATAAAACCCGTCCGTGCTGAGGCCCGGCAGATACCGCAAATTCAAATCTCTCAGAATCGCAGCGAGCCGGAAGTCAAAAATATTCTTCACCTTCTCCCTGATCTCCGTCTCAGAGATTTTCCCGGTTCCAAAGGTCTCGATCTGAAGGCTCACAGGCCTGGAGAGGCCGATAGAGTAGCTCAGGGTGACTTCGCATTCCGACGCCAGTCCTGCAACAACCACGTTCTTGGCCGCATACCGCGCGGCATAGGCGCCCACCCGGTCGATGCGGGCCGGGTCTTTGCCGCTCAGGGCATTGCCGCTGTGCCGGCAATACTCGCCATAAGTGTCCACAGCGTTCTTTCGCCCGGTCAAGCCTGAGTGATACACAGGCCCGCCCAGAAACGGCCCGTCCGGATTGATGAAGATCCTGGTGTTCTTGTCCGGCTTGATCTTTTGCTTTTCAAAGATCGGCTCGATGACGGATTGCATGATGTCATTCTGGAGAGTCTTGAGGTTTGGTTCCCGAGCGCTTTTCTGGCTGGCCGTGATCGTCATGCTGTGAATACGCACAGGTTTGCGGTCTTTATACTCCACGCCGACCTGCACCTTGCCGTCAGGCATAAGGTAAGGGAGGACCTGCTGGAGCCGTGCCTCGCTCAGCTGCCTGCAGAGCCTGCGGGCCAGCCAAATGGGTAAGGGCATCAAGTTGGGGGTTTGATCACAGGCAAATCCGAAAAGGGTTGCCTGGCTCTTGGGGGCAATCTTTTCGATCTCCGGATCGGAGAGAGCGTGCTCGTCAAAGACAAAATACTTATCCTGAGGGCTGCCCTGGGGCGCGGTCAGGATGCTGCAGGTCTTGGAATTGAAATCCTGCTGGTCATAGCCGATGCGCTTGATCACCTTGCGCGCCACATGGGTGAGATCCACCTTGCCGCTTGTGGCAAAATGGCCCGCAATGAATACAATGGCGCTCGAGACGGCGCACTCGATGCGGAGCCGCGCAAAGGGGTCCTGCACCAGGAACTGGTCCACGATCGCGTCACTGATCTGGTCGCAGAGCTTGTCCGGATGACCTTCCGTGACCGCTTCAGAGATAAAAATAAAATCTTTCATAGAATTACCTGCCTGTTGTTTTAGTCGTTTCGTTGGCGGCAAGGGACAGAAGCGCGCTCCCTCCCACCACGGCCGCATCCACGAGACCGATGGGCGCGATTCCAAGGAAACTTCTCAGCCCTGGAATGATGGCTGTCAGGGCTTGGAGAACCAAGGACCCGCCAACGGCAAGAGTGAGGTATTTGTTGGGAGGCGGCGTATTGGCGGAGATGAGGCTCTTCTTCTCAGAGCGGCAGCTCAGGGCATGCAGAATCTGGCCGGCCACCAGGCCGTGAAACGCCAGGGTTCCTGCTCTGGCGCCCAAACCATAGCGCGCAATCCCATAGCCGTAAACTCCGAGAGCGCTCGCACTGATCACCGCGGACTCCGTGACCATTCTCCGGTAGTCTCCGGCGGACAGGAGTGGGGACTGAGGGTCCCTGGGCTGCTGTTCAAGCACATCCGCTTCCGGCGCCTCCACGGATAGAGCGAGGCCCGGGAAAATGTCCGACATGATGTTGATCCACAGGAGCTGCATGACATTGAGCGGAAAGCCGATGCCCGCAGCCAGAGCAGCAAACATCACCATGAGCTCGGTGAAATTGGTGGAGAGAAAGAAGTGGACTGATTTTCTGATGTTCTGATAGGTGGTGCGGCCGTCGCGCACGGCGAGGATCAGGGTGTCAAGGTTGTCTTCTTCGAGCACGATGTCGGCGACTTCACGGGCCACGTCAGTTCCGCTCCGGCCCATGGCAATGCCGATGTCCGCCGCCTTGAGGGCAGGCCCGTCATTGATGCCGTCCCCGGTCATGGCGACCACCTGCCCGGACTTCTGAAGCGACTGGACGATCTGCAGTTTGTTGGAGGGGCTGACCCTGGAGTACACGTGCACCTTCTGGGCAAGGGCCTGGAACACCTCAGGGGGTATGGATCGCAGCTCAGAGGAGTCAAGGATTTCCAGATGGTCGCTTCCGCTGAGGTTGAGATTCCTCGCCACTGTAAAGGCGGTGGGGCTTTGATCCCCGGTGATCATCACCGTGTTGATGCCTGCCCTGTGATAGACCTCCATCAGCTCCCTCGCTCCTTCCCGGATAGGGTCTGCCATTCCCACAAGACCGAGCCAGGTGAGATCCCCATTCATGTCCTCCTGCTTCTTCGTGCCGTTTGGGGAAAAGGCCACGCCCAGGACTCGAAGGGCGCCGATCGCCATGCGGTCATTTTCTCTTTCAATGTGAAGCCTGTCCTGCTCGGTCATGGAAATCCTTTGCCCGCCCCTCATTTGCCATGAGCACATGGAAAGGACCTCGGGCGGACTCCCCTTGACTGCACAAAGGGTTTGTTTTCCCCCCTGGTT
>CAZOLJ010000030.1:0-49593 GCA_964580575.1 uncultured Desulfobacteraceae bacterium | reverse complement strand
TTGATTGTCGCTCGGCATCATGGTTGCGCAGGTTTAATGAACTCGATTCCTCCCATGTAAGATTTAAGAACTCGCGGTATCCGGACGGTGCCGTCCCTTTGCTGATAATTCTCCAGTACAGCCACCAGGGTCCGGCCCACCGCAAGACCGGATCCATTCAGAGTGTGGACCAACTCGGTTCCGCTTGCTCCCTTTCTCTTGAACCGGATGCCGGCCCGCCTGGCCTGGAAGTCTTCGAAGTTGCTGCAGGAAGAAATCTCCCTGTAGAGTTTCTGGCCGGGAAGCCAGACCTCCAGATCATAGGTCTTGGCCGACGCAAAACCGAGGTCGCCGGTACAAAGGGCGACGACACGGTAAGGCAGTTCCAGACGCTGAAGGATCGTCTCCGCGTTCCGGGTCAGATCTTCCAGTTCCCGGTAGGATTCCTCGGGCCTGCAGAACTTGACCAGCTCCACTTTGTTGAACTGATGCTGCCGGATCAACCCTCTTGTGTCTTTCCCGTAGGAACCCGCCTCTGACCGGAAGCATGGCGTGTAGGCGACATAATGAATGGGCAACGACTCCTCAGCCAGCACTTCGTCACGATGGATATTGGTTACCGGAACCTCGGCCGTGGGGATGAGGAACAAATCCCAGCCTTCAATCTTGAAGAGATCCTCTTTGAATTTGGGAAGCTGGCCTGTGCCGGTCATGCTGGCTGAGTTGACCATGAATGGGGGAAGAACCTCTGTGTACCCGTGTTCCCGCGTGTGGATATCCAGCATGAAAGAGATCAGCGCTCTTTCGAGCAGGGCTCCGGCGCCCCGGTAAAGTGCGAATCTCGATCCTGCAAGCTTGGAAGCTGCAGCAAAATCCAGGATGCCGAGCCTCTCTCCGAGATCCCAGTGTGCAAGGGCCTCAAATCCCGTCTCCGGGATGTTGCCCCAGGTCCTGACCACAGCATTGTCTTCGCTGGCCGCCCCGACAGGCACGGACTCATGAGGGATGTTCGGAATGACCATAAGGAAAGGCTTCAGATCCTCGTCAACCTGGGCAAGAGCGGCCTCCAGCTCCTTGATCTCGACAGAGACATCCTTCATCTCCGCGATGCGGCCCGAGGCATCCTGCCGCTGCTTCTTCATCTGGGCAATTTCCTCGCTCACCTTGTTTTTGCGGTGGCGAAGGGTTTCAAGGGCTGGAAGAATTTCGCGCCTCTTCCTGTCAATGGCTTCAAAGACGGAAATGTCCAAGTCGTTGCGCCGGTTCTTGAGCATCTGTTTGACCGCGTCAAGATTGGCTCTGATGAACCGAAGATCCAGCATGAAAAAGCCTCATAAAAAAACCTTAGAATCTATAAGGATACCCTTTTATCACAAATGCAGCTCAAGCGTCAAACTTTTTTATTAATCCGTAGCATTTTAGCCTTTTGAAATTGAATGCCCCTGGCTGAGGTCAGAGAGGCCTCAAAGCGGCATTTTGGGGGCAGAGTATTGAACCCTTCATGTTAAAGATATATCTTGTCTCAATTTACTTCATTGGATTCCCTTTATGAGTTCATCCGAGAGCGAAAAGAAATCGAACGTCCTGTGGCGCACTTTCACTTCTGTCAAGCTTACTCTGGGACTGCTCATTGTTCTTGCCGTCACTTCCATCTTCGGGACCGTGATCCCTCAGCAGGAAGGGGCCATGGAGCTTGCCGAGGAGTTGAGTCCCGGTCTGGTGAGCCTTTTGAGTTCTCTCCAGCTCTTTGACATGTATCACTCTCTGTGGTTCAGGCTGATCATCGGCACCCTTGCCCTGAACCTCATCATTTGTTCCCTGGATCGTTTCCCCTCCGCCTGGAAACGATTTCAAGCCGCTCCCAAGCTGGACCGGTCCAAACCCTTCGAAGATCTCCCTCCCCACAGGGATTTCAGCGCAGCGGGCAAGATCGACGAAGTGCTTCCCCTGACCGCCGGAATTCTCAAAACCCATTACAGACGATTCCAGCAGAAACAAACGGACAACGAGGTTGTGCTCTACGCCGAAAAGGGCCGGTTCTCCCACTTGGGTGTTTACCTGGTCCACCTGAGCGTGCTCATCATCCTCATCGGCAGCATTGTGGGTTCCCTGTTCGGCTTCGAGGCCTATGTGAACATCCCGGAGGGGGAGGCGGTCAGCAAGGTTAGACTCCGCAAGACCCAAGCCTTCAAACCCCTGCCCTTCGACGTTCGATGCGATCGATTCTCTGTGGAGTTTTATGACAACGGAGCACCCAAGGAGTATCGATCGGACCTTACTTTTCTGGAAGATGGAAAAGCGGCTTTTCAAGGACCCCTGCTGGTCAATCATCCCATCACCTTCAGAGGGATCACCTTTTACCAGGCCAGCTACGGTTCCCTTACAGGAAACAAAGCGCGCATCGGCGTTCGCCGAGAGGGCGACCCAGCCAATGCCGTCCTCGATGTTGAAATCGAAAGGCCTTATGATCTGCCGGGCCAGCCAGGGCAATTTATGGTCTTCGAAGCCAGATCCGATTTTATGAAAATGGGTCCTGCTGTTCAGGTGGCGGTCAGGCCGCCGGAGGGCGAGGAAATCCGCTTCTGGGTATTCAAGAACATCGACTTGATCAATGATCGCTTTCCGGGTTTTTTCGAGAGATTCCCCAAGTTCAATCCCGGCGCCTACAAACCCTACCACTTTTCCCTGCAAAGCATCGAAGCTAAATATTACACGGGACTTCAGGTGAGCAGGGACCCGGGCGTTCCCCTGGTTTGGACGGGCTTCTTTCTCATCATGATCGGGCTTTTTGTCGCCTTCTTCATGTCCCACAGGCGCATCTGGATCCAAGTGGCCAGGACAAAGCGTGGTCTGAATATCCGCGTTGCGGGAAGGACCAACAAGAACCCGGTAGGACTGGAAAGAGAGCTTGACCAGCTGGCATTGAAGGTCAAGGGGAAGGTTGAAAAGAAAGCCCCCGTTTGAATGCGGGACGGAGACCGGCTCGGCGGATCCGACCGGACGTGATTCTGAGAGGTGAGCGGTGAATTCGACTATTTTGAGTTACATCACTTTTGTGTATTTCGCATCCTTCCTGCTTTATCTCCTCATGATGGTGATGGGAAAGGAGTTCTTCGGCCGCCTGGCGACCTTCGTCACCCTGGCAGGGCTTCTAGGCCAATCCCTCGCTATCGTTCTTCGATGGATCGAATCTTATGAGCTCGGCATCGGACACGCTCCCCTGTCCAATCTGTATGAATCTCTTATCTTCTTTGCCTGGACCATCGTGTTTCTTTACCTTCTCGTCGAGTGGCGGACCAAGAATCGTAGTATCGGCGTGTTCGCGACCCCCATCGCTTTCCTCGCCATGGCCTATGCCTCCTATTCGCCCACGATCAGCAGCCGGATTCAGCCTCTGGTGCCTGCTCTCAAAAGCAACTGGCTGATTGCCCATGTCCTTACCTGTTTCTTCGGCTATGCCGCCTTCGCCCTTGCCTTTGCTTTAAGCCTCATGTACCTCCTGAAGAAAAGGGAAAAACCTGAAGGGAGCAATGTCTTCATTCGGATCATTCCGGAATCCTCCATCCTGGACGACATGAACTACCAGATGGTGGTCATCGGGTTCTTGCTCCTCACGCTCGGCATTATTACCGGTTCGGTCTGGGCCCATTCCGCCTGGGGCAGTTACTGGAGTTGGGATCCCAAGGAAACGTGGTCCCTGATCACCTGGCTCGTGTATGCGGCCTTGTTGCACTCCCGCATGGTCCGAGGCTGGAGAGGCAACAAGCTGGCCTACCTCTCCATCATCGGGTTCTCCTGTGTCCTCTTTACCTACTTTGGGGTCAATTACCTGGCCGGGCTGCACAGCTACGCAAAGTCGTGAGGGCCGACGGGCGCCCCATGTTCCAGTACCAGCTCAACCATCGCTTTTTCGCCCAGGTTCCGGAGGGGATTGAAGAACTCGCCGGCCAAGAATTGGCGGAGTTGGGCGCGCAGCGTGTCAGAACTTCCTACCGAGGCGTTTATTTCGATGCCGGCAAGGACGGTCTTTACAGGATGAACTATGGTGCACGGTTGACCACCAGGGTTCTTGCGCCCCTGGTCACCTTCCGCTGTCACAGCCCGGACTCCCTGTACAGGAAATCCAAGGAAATCTCCTGGGAGGATTTTTTTACAGCGGATCACACCTTTGCGGTATTTGCCAACGTCACCCACAGCAAGATTCGTCACTCCCAGTATGCAGCCCTTCGACTTAAAGATGCAGTGGTGGATTCCTTCAGGGAGCGTTTCGACAAGAGGCCCTCTGTGAAGAAAATCGATCCAGATGTGTGGCTCGGCCTTTACATCGAACGCGACAACGCCACCATCAGTCTGGACACCTCGGGCGGTTCCCTTCATCGCCGCGGCTATCGAGAAGAAGGCGGTGAAGCGCCGATGCAGGAAATTACAGCAGCCGCCATGATCAGGCTTTCAGAGTGGGACGGCTCCAAGCCTCTGTATGACCTGATGTGTGGTTCTGGAACGCTCTTGAGCGAGGCTTTGATGGCTTACTGCAGAATTCCCGGCAGCTACGTAAGAGAGCGCTTCGGTTTTCAATTTCTCCCCGACTACGATGAACCCCTGTGGTTGGCCGTGAGGAAGGAGATGGATGGAGCCATGCGGGAACCTGCCCGTGACCTTATCTCGGGAAGTGATATTGCAGGAGAGGCCGTTGCCTCGGCCAGGAAAAACATGACGGATCTCCCTTACGGAGACCGGGTTGGCCTGAAGGTCGCGGATTTCAGAACGATCCCCGAACTTCGAGATCGGGTGATTCTCTGCAACCCTCCTTATGGAATACGGCTGGACCGGAATAGAGATCTGGGTCCCTTTTACAGGGACCTGGGAGACTTCCTCAAACAAAGATGCCTGGGTTCTTCGGCCTTTGTCTACTTCGGAAACCGGGAGTGGATCGCTCACGTCGGACTAAAACCCACGTGGAAAAAGGTTTTGAAGAGCGGAGGGCTCGACGGACGACTGGTCAACTTCGAGATTTACTGAACCCCTGCTCGGTGCACCCTCCTGGTTGTAATTCACCAGCGACTGTGCAACAATGAGCACTGTCACCGGGTTCTCAAACTCAGATCAATCAGCGATGAATTCATGAAAACCGAAACGCCGCCCCCAACTCAAGAAGAACTCAGGAAACTCGCAGAAGAACTCATCAAGGGACAGAACACCATGGCCCTCTCCACGGCGGTTAAGGACGTCCCATGGGCGGCTCCGGTCTACTACGCGAACCTCGCTTTCACGTTCTATTTTTTCTCTGATCCTGCTTCCCGTCACATCCAGGAGGCCCTGGCAAGCCGCCAGGCGGCGGCGGCAATCTTTCACCAGTCTTCCACGTGGAAAGAGATTCGGGGCATCCAGATGTCCGGCGGTCTTCATCCCATGTCCCCAGGCCTGGAATCCGTGAGAGCCCTTCGGGCCTACCTAAAGAAGTTCCCTTTCACGACGGAATTCTTCGGTTCAGGTGAAAAACTGGATCTCGATGGGTTTGCAAAGAGGTTTCGGGTGAGGCTCTACCGCTTCCGACCCGATGTTTGTCTTTATATGGACAACCGAATTCGCTTCAGCTTTCGTGAAAGATTGGAATTGCCTTTTTCATGAAATCGAATGACGAGCGCTTTATTCTATTAGCCTCCAATAGCGAAAGGGGTATCTTTTTATCATGTCTGAACCGCTGAGCGAAAGTGCACAGAAAGTCCAGGACGCTTTGAACCGCCATGGGGTGAGCTGCGAGGTCGTAGAGCTGCCCGGCTCGACCAGAACCGCACAGGAAGCGGCTCAAGCGGTCGGTTGTCGCGTGGAGCAGATTGCAAAGTCTCTGGTGTTCCAGGGTAAGACGACGAAAAGACCTGTTCTCGTGGTTGCGAGCGGTGCCAACCGTGTGAACGAAAAAAAGCTCCGTGATCTCCTCTCGGAACCTGTGAGGAAAGCCGATGCGGACTTCGTTCGTGAGAACACAGGATTCGCCATCGGCGGTGTCCCACCCGCCGGCCTTTCCAAACCCATGGAGATCTTTATCGACGAAGATCTTTTCAAGTGTGAGGAGATCTGGGCTGCTGCAGGAACTCCTCATGCGGTCTTCAAGCTCACGGCTGCAGAGCTCGTGAAGATCACACAAGGTAAAGTGGTGACTATCACTTAGCGCACAGGCTGTTGTGCAATCCTGCACAGTTATCTATGCACTACTCGCCCCTCGCTTTTCGCTGGAGACCCTCGTTTCTATTCAATCAAAACCGGTTCCCTGAGAATCAACTCAATGGCCTTTGCCGCTACGGACGACAGGCCAGGGTGTGTCTCGCTGAGATTGGTCACCTGACGCAAATGGTCCGCGCTTCTCGCAATGAGCGATGTCAGATCCCCTTCATCTACTGGAATCACGTTCAGAAGACTCTTCCAGGGGACGCCCGAGGCCCAAAGAAAGAGCGCGACGCAAGGCCAAAAAAAGATCTGAGGGCTGCTGAAGCCCCTGCTGACCTGAAGATGTCTGAGGTCTTCGATCAGGTCCAGGGTCCGGCGGAAGGATGTTTCCAAGCCTCCAAGATCAAGGGGGCTTTCAATTCTGAAGTCCTTCTCAACGGCCCTGTCCCAGACAAAAGGCGCCAAACACCCTGCCACGATCTCAGGCGAAACTTCTGAAAAAGCTCCTTTCCTGATAGCTTCAGCAATCAGGAGAGGGTGGTCCAACCTCAGCTTCGACGCCCAAAGGCCGTCCTGGGTCAAGCGATCCCGCTCGTCCACAAAACCTGTCTCCTTCAGAAATCGGACGTGTCTCTTAAAGCTCAGCCAAAGCCCTTGTCCCGCTCCACCCATTTGATCGATCAGAACTTGGTACTCCCTGAGGAGGTTTCGAAGCTCTCCCTTCTCATGGCCACCGCAGAGCGTCAGGTGAACACACTCCTCGCAGGGAAGCTCCTGCATCGTTTTACCTTTCTCTACTTCATCTGTTCCCGGCACGGGGATCCGCAGATCCTTCAACCCTTCCAGACGGATGGTGGCCAACAACGCCCTGAGATTCTCAGGAGGGTCCTCCTCGCGAAAGTCAACTCTGAAATCGAGGAGATTCCTGATTTGACGGACATCGATTCTTTTGAGACGCCACTCTCCTCTCTTGAGGCGGAGCGTTCGCCGAAGATTGTGGGCTGCGCAGACCTGTCTTCCTTTTTCGATGAAAACCCGAAAGACCACATAAACCTGCCGGTTCTTGTGAACGAAAAGGGTTCCTGGTCGAAGGTGTTCTTCTAAAGCCCTGTGTTTCTTTTCTGCCCGGACTTCCCGCTCCAGTCTTTTCGCGCGTCTTCTGAGTAGGGACCTCTTGAGAATGTTCTCCAGAACCTCGACGGGGTCACTCGTGTCGCATTTCCCTGCAGGCAGCAGCCTCCTCAGTTCTGCCTCGAGTTCATTCCATCGAGCCTGAAAAGGGGATCCCCGCTGGGTGGTTTGATGGGAGGCAAAAGATCGATTCAGAAGGTCTTTGACTTCAGCCGGCGTGTGCGAAAGCAGAAGGTTGAGGCTCATGGAGAAATTGATGTGAATCTGGCTCATCAGCGGTTCAGGAGGAGAATCTTTTAACTCGGCGATGAGTTGGGGGTCCTGATGCGGGCCCGGTACGACCAGGGCGAACCCAATGTTGTCTTTTCCTCTTCGCCCTGCCCTGCCGGTCATCTGATGGAGCTCGGTGGCCGTGAGGTTGGAGAATTCGCGTCCGTCGAACCGATCGCTCTGCACAAGAGCAACGGTTCGCGCCGGGAAATTGACACCTGCGGCCACGGTGGAAGTTGAGAAAATGGCCTCCAGATATCCCCGGACCATCATTTTCTCAACCAGGACTTTCCAGTAAGGAAGCTGACCGGCGTGGTGAGACCCCACCGCAGCATCCAGAAGAATGTTTTTCTGTCGATGGCCATTAAGGTGAGGGTACTTTCTCAAGAATTCCCTGACCTCGCTTCCGAGGCGTTCCCTGACCTCCTCCGGTCTGTCCACTCGGTGACAGGTGAGCAGAGCCCGGTCACAATCCATACGGGACTTGAGAAAGAATATAGCCGGCAGCAGGTCCGTCTCTCTAAGGCAAGCGATGATCTCGCCGAAATCGAGCCGATTGAAGCCGCTCCGCTCCTTCTCCGAAAGCAGGAATTTCCTCACCTTCGGGGAAAGCCCTCTCCTGCTGGTCAATGGGGAGATCAGGCCGTCCGGGAACAGAAAAAGCATCTCCAGCGGGACCGGCCGTTCTTCCGAACGCACCACCCAGGTCTTGATCTTGCGGTTCTCCCTGAGCCAAGAAGCGATTTCTTCGGCATTGGAGATCGTTGCGGATAAAAGAAGGAGCCTTACTCTCGAGGGGAGATAGATGAGCACTTCTTCCCACACCACGCCCCTTTCGAGGTCGCTCAGATAGTGCGCCTCATCCAGGATGACTAGGTCGGTCTGAAGGCTCAGCCCTTGGTGCATGGCATCATAGAGCTGGTTGCGCAGGATCTCCGTGGTTCCCACAACGATGGAAGCGTTGGGATTCTCTTTTCGATCCCCTGTCAGGATCCCGCAAACATCGGTTCCGAAGGTTTCGCACAATTCCTGGTAGATGGCGTTGGAGAGTGCCTTGAGGGGGGAGGCATACCAAGATTTGAGCCCCCTGGAGAGATTCCGTGATATGGCCTGAATGGCGATCCACGTCTTGCCGGAACCGGTGGGTGCGCTCACGAGCACATCGCATTCCTCGATCTTCTCAAGGGATTCAAGCTGAAAGGGATCCGGACGGAAAGGGGCAGGCGCAGGGACTCCGATTTTGTCGAAGGTGCGCCTCAGTTGGGGATCGATTCTCGGCTTTTCGCAAAAGCTTCTTTTGAAGGGCGACCGTCTTCTCCTGTGCCTGTTTGCACGGGATGAGCGATGATGGATATTTCCTGTGGTCATTCCCAATGGACTGGTAACCCTTTAGCTTTTTGAAATTGAATGTTTTTGGCTGAGGCTATGGGGGTCACGTAGCTTCTTCGTTGTTCTGTTTTTAGAGGGACCCCCATAGCCTTTCCTCATCACCATTTCAAAAAAGCTAAAGGGTTACCAGAATTCAAAGAGACCGCTACCGCACAATCTCCGCCGCAACCAGATCCATGTCGGCCATAAAATGGTGCGAGGTCTCGCCGAGATCGAGTTCTTTGAGTTTGGGGACAACATCCCCCATGATTTCGTCACAACCCTGAGCGATCTTGGTGCCGTTCACGTAGACTTTCGTCGCCACCTCCAGGGCAAAAAGGCGGGCAACGGCTCTCATGAACTCAGGCGATCGGCCATCACCGGCCGCCGCTTTGTGGCAGAGAGCCTCTCCGACTTCGCACCAGGTCATCATATCCGCCAGAAGGAACATGACGTACTGTGAACGTGTGAGCTTGTGCTTGCGCGTGTTTAGAACCACATCGTTCAGCAGGCGGAGGGAACGGGCGACCGTCTGCGCTCCGCAGTCCGGAGAAAGCGTATCGAGGGCTTCCGCCATGTCGAGGTAAAATCGCCCTTTGGAGCGCACGGTCTCCCGCAAGCGAAAGGTGGAAATAATGCTCCGCTGGATTTCACTCGTTCCTTCAAAGATGGTGGTGATCTTGATATCTCTCTTTATCTTCTCCACCTCGAATTCGCGCACATATCCATACCCTCCCAGGGCCTGAATGGCATCATTTGCCGCAGCGTCCCCTACCTCCGTAGCAAAGTACTTGGAAACGGATCCTTCCACCTGAAGGTCCTGCTCCCCTGAATCGAGCCTTATCGCGGTCTTCTCGATGTAGGCTCTTGCCGCCTCCAACTGAACGGCGTGTGGAACAAGCAACTGGTGGGTGTATCCCTGTTTTTCGACCAGAGGCCCGCCGAACTGAATCCGCTCCTTTCCGTAGGCGATCGCTTTTTCAAGGGCAGCCATTCCGCCTCCAAGGCCGAAGGTGGCGACCATGAGCCTTGTGTAGCCGAAGACCTGGTTGGCTTGCTTGAGCCCTTGTCCCTCGACTCCTCCGACCAGGTTCTCCACTGGAACGAACAGGTCCTCCAGACTGATCGGACAGGTGTCCGAGGCCCTGATGCCGTGCTTGTCTTCGTGTTTGCCGGGGAAAAGACCGGGAGTTCCGGCCTCAAAAATAAAAAAGGACGGTCCGCCGGGTGTGTCCGCCAGGAGGGTATAAACAGCTGCCACTCCGCCGTTGGTGATGAACTGTTTCTGGCCGTTGATCTTGTAGCCGATAATGTTTCCCTTCTCATCCAAAACCCGTTCAGCCTTGGTTTTCAGGGACTGGACATTGGAGCCGGCCTCCGGCTCCGTCACCCCATAGGCGACGATCAAACCCTCGTCCGCGATCTTTCGAACCCACTTCTCCTTTTGAGCGGGCGTGGCTCCCACCATGATGGGATCCATGCCCAGGCATATGGCCAGGAAAGAGGTGGCCACCGCTAGATCCATTTTGGCCATCCTTTCCGAGATCACCGCGATCTCCCGGGCCCCTGCGCCCAGGCCGCCGTACTCTGAGGGAATAAAGATGAGATGAAGCGCGACCTCCGGGCCCAGCATGAACCGGATGAGTTCGGACGGGAACACCCCGGCCTTGTCCATTTCCAACTTGACTTGTAGAGTCAGTCTTTCTTTTTGGAGCTTGCTCAGGGTATCGAGAACCATATTGAACATTTCCGGATCCATGTGAGACGATCCTGACATTTTGCTTCCTCCTGCTTGCTTTGTTGCCTTAACAAATTCGAGAAAATTCGTGAAAGGTCTTTTTCCGTCATTCCGGCGAAAGCCGGAATCCAGTGCTTTCGATCGGGTACACGTTCTATGGACCCCGGCTGGAGTTTATCCTGAGCGAAGTCGAAGGGCCGGGGTGACGGCTTCTTGCGACCTCCTCTTTAGTTGCTTTGCTGCTATTCTCTGATCTTGCTCATCCGGTTTTGATACCAGGCATCCCTCAGAGCGACATAGGGGTCAAGAGCAGCCTTCTTGAGGGACTCATAGTCGCCGAGTCTCAAAGACGTCTCATTCAGTATGTTGAGCCCTCTCGAGTAGGGGGCGTACCAATAGTCGCCCAGGTAGGTGAGGGGGTCGATAAAAAGGTCTCCTGCCGTCCCGATCGTATCTCTCAGGGTTGAGGGTCCAAAGAAAGGCCAGTTGATGAAAAACGCAGGTCCGGAGCCATAAACAGCCAGAGTCTGGCCAAAATCCTCATCGTGTCTTCTGAGGTCCACCGCTGTTGCAACATCGGCCAGACCCCCCAGCCCGACGGTGGAATTCACGAGGAACCCGCACGTCTCCTCAAACGCCCCAAAGAACTTACCTTGAAGCAGGTTGTTCACGAACCGAACCGGAAAGGCCAGATTGGTAAAGAAGTTTCTGACGCACACTCTGACTTCCTCAGGCACCACGGTTTTGTACCCCGTTGCCACAGGCTTCATCACCCAGAAGTAGAGTTTGTCATTAAACTCGAAAAACGCCCGGTTGAGAGGCTCCAGAGGGTCAGGCACCATTTCTAGGGAAGACTCCACCGGCTCAGCCTCCTCTTCCACAGCGCTCGCATCTTTTAAAGAAACCATTTGAATCGAAGCGAGCTGCACTCTCTGAGCGCCAAACCCATTTTCCGACGTATACGGTGCAGTGTTCTGCCTGGTGCCGGTACACCCAAGGGAAACAGCACAAAGAATCGCCATCACAAACACAAAACCGGTCCTTTTCATCGGCTTGTGAACCCTCTTCTTCCTATTCAGCGGATTTTTCCCTCAGCCTTTTCATCAATCCTTCAAAGGAGGACTTTGCCATGATATCACTGAACTGGGTGCGATAGTTGTTCACCAGACTGACACCTTCGATGACCATATCGTAGGCCCACCACTGTTGGTCCCTGCTCCTCAGCTTGTACACGATCGGGATTTCCGTGTTCTTCTTGGTCACGATTTTGACGTCCACCTCGGCATAATCCCCATCGACTCTTTCGCCTGTGTAAATCACCTTTTCCCCGGAATAGCCTTCCACCTTGTCGATGTAGGTTCTCTCAAGCAGCTGGCCGAAAAGCTGGATAAACTCCTTTTTTTCCTGCTCGCTCCGCTGCGCCCAGTGTCTTCCCAGCGACCGTCGCGACATCTCTTGCCAGTCGCACATTTCATCCACGGATCTTCGAATTTGCTCGCGTCTTTCTTTCTCTTTGGCCGGGTCCTTGAGGGCGGGATTGCTGACAATCGCCACAATTCTGTCCGTCGTTTCTTTGACCTTTTCCGTGGGTACGCCTGCCCACACAGGACCAAAGCCGCACCCAGCCCACAGGGCAAGGAGCGCTATCCCCATCCACCCTTTCCGCCTCATACCGTTCACCTCAGCTCCGCTTCCGCTTCTCTATTTCACGTCTATTCAATTTTACCGAACACATACTTTGAGATCAATTGCTCAAAATCCACAGGAGGCAAGGTCTCCCGGATCTTTCCGCCCGGGGGGATGATTAGGTCGGATCCGCCCGGCGTGATCTCGATGAACTTTTCACCGATGAGTCCCTTGGTTTTGATGGCGGCGATGGCGTCCTCCTGAACCTTTACGTCCTTGTTGAGGTTCATGACAATCCTCGCCTGGTAGTCATCAAGCCCGATGCTCCTGATGCGGCCCACTTCAACTCCTGCAATCATGACCGAAGACCCCTGTTTGAGGCCTCCGCTGTTGGAAAACAAAGCATAGACATCATAGCCCTGGTTGCCAAGGACCTCCATCCCCCCGAGCTTTATGGAAAGGTAGCCCAGGCAGAGGATGCCGGCGATGACGAACAATCCGACCGTGAACTCGATGTTAAATTTTTTCATGGTTTTCCTCTCTCGCGGTTCTGACTTTGCCGGACCTTCCCCTTCTAAAGAGCATGCATCTCTTTCTTTTTCTGGTCGAGCACAGGGGAATTGCACGAGGCATCGTGGGTTGACCATTCCGCCCCTGCAGCGACAAAGGTCCGCACCGTTTCATCTTCCGACGACAGGATCTCCTTCGGGGTCCCGGCGAAAATCACCCGGCCTTCGTGAAGCATGACCACCTTGTTCACAATCTCGAAGATCTTCGGCACCTCATGGGTCACCATGATCCCCGAGAATTGGAGTCTCTGGTGGCATGAATCGATGAGGTTGAGTATGGTTTGGCCCGTCAAGGGATCCAATCCTGTGGTCGGTTCATCGATGAGCATGATCTCCGGTTCCTCGATGAGAGCTCTGGCGAGCGAGGCTCTCTTCACCATACCGCCGCTGATCTGGGAAGGGTATTTTTCTTCAGAGCCGAGCAGGCCGACCTGTTCCAGCTCCACCATCACCTTTTTCCTGATTTCTTGTTCACTCAGTCTTGTCTTCTCTCTCAAAGGGAATGCAACGTTGTCGAGGATGGTCATGGAATCGAAGAGGGCTCCACTCTGGAACAGAAAGCCGAGGCGATTTCTCACTCGAGTCAGTTCTCTGCCCCGGAGGCGGCACATGTCCTGATCATCCACCAGGATTCGTCCCCGATCAGGGCGCAGCAGACCAGCCACGTGCTTCAGGAGCACGCTCTTGCCATAACCGCTTCTTCCGATGAGGGCAAGGAGCTCTCCATTTTCGACCTCAAGGTTCACCCCCTTGAGAACCGCAACTCCGTTGAAGGACTTATGCAGGTCTTCTATCCTGATCATATTCGCCTAAACAAATAACTGTGTGGACGTGAGAAAATAGTCCCACACGAGAATGAGCACGGAAGAAAGGACGACGGCTTGAGTCGTCGCCGTGCTCACCCCTTCAGCTCCAAAACCGGTGTAGTATCCGGTGTAGTATCCCTTGAAGCAGCAGACCCAAGCAATGATGAGCCCGAAGTTCAGGGACTTGAACAGGCCCTCCAGCACATCCTCCATGTCCACGTAGCTCATCATCTCCCCGAAATACACCCCTGAACTCACACCCAGAAGCTTGACACCGATCAGGTACCCGCCGAAGATGCCCACCACGTTAAAAATGGCCGTGAGCAGAGGAACTGAGATGAGGGCTGCGATGAAATTGGGAGCCACGAGATAGCGATAAGGGTTCAGCCCCATCAGCTGAAGAGCATCAATCTGCTCGCTGATGCGCATGATCCCGATCTCCGCGGTAATGGACGATCCCGCCCTTCCTGTCACCATGAGCGCGGAGATCACAGGCCCCATTTCCTTGATCAGCGCGAGCCCCACCATGGGGCCTAGAAAGGCGTCTGATCCGAACCGGCTGAGCGTGTTGAAACCCTGGTAACCGAGGACCATCCCGGTAAATGCGCCTGTCAGGAAGATGACAAGCAGGGACTGGTACCCGATGAACTGGATCTGCTTTAAAATCAGCGAAACCTTAATCGGCGGCGAGGCGCAGCAAGCGAGCGATTTGGCAAGAAAGATTCCCATCCTTCCCATCTTCAGGATTTGACGCACCGCCCCTTTTCCTATCCTTGCTATGAACTCCAAATGCATCCCCTGCCGATCATTCGATCTCTCATCCGTCGCGTGAGTCTATCCTGCGATAATTATTATCATTTTTCGGCGACTCTTTCAACTTCAAAAGCTCTCTTTCCTCGGTCGCCCGGTTCCGCGGGCAAAAGGATCACATGCACACGAAGGGTTCTTTGAACTCCAGGCTCATCGTCTTTGTGTCAAGGACCGCCCTGGCACCTATCGGCAAAGGCACATTCTGTTCGCCGTGTCCCACAGGGAGGCCGGTCACTATAGGCATGCTCATCCCAGAGCATCGCTCCCTCACCAGTTCGATCACAGAGGCCGGATCCCCGCACTCTTCAAAGGTCCCTAGCATCAACCCTGCACATCTTTCCAGTTCTCCGCTCACGAGAAGATGAGTCAACATCCGGTCGATCCGGTAAAGCGGCTCCCCCTTCTCTTCGGCAAACAGAAGCTTTCCTTTGAAAGAAGGCAAGAAGGGTGTGCCGATCAGGTGGCAGATCAGGCTGAGGTTTCCACCGAGAACCACCCCCTCCGCTCTACCCCTTTTGATGATTGTGCCGCTCGGAAAGTTCACTGTGATCCTCTCATCGGAGGTCATCAACTTCACCAGCAAGGCCGCATTTCCGGCTTCGCCCTTGAGCAAATCCCTGAGAACAGGACCGTGGATGGTGAGCATCCCCGATTTCTTGTACAGAGCAAACAGCAGGGCTGTGATATCGCTGTACCCGACGACAATCTTTGGATTTCGGCCAAGAAGCCCGTAGTCCAGTTTTTGCAGAATTCGATGAGTGCCGTATCCTCCGCGGGCACAGAGAACGGCTTTGATCTCTTTGTCTCTGAACATGGCATGCAGGTCTTTGAGGCGTGACTTGTCCTCTCCTGCAAGGTAGCCCTTCTGGTCAAGGAGGTGAGGAGAGCAAACAGGCTCAAACCCGAGAGACTCAAGGAACTTCACCCCGGGTTGTATTTCCTCCTCAAGCACCGGCCCGGCCGGAGCAATGATTCCGATTCGGTCTCCCGCTTTGAGCTGGGGGGGTTTGATCTTCACAGGTTCCTCTTGAAGATGATCATGAGCCCTTCCAGGGTCAGGAATTCCTCCACGTGCTCTATGGTCTCAGAGATCTCGGAGATCAGAGGAGCGAGGCCGCCCGTAGCAATTACTTTGAGCCCACGGCCCGCCTCCCTTTTCATCCGGTTCACGATACCGTCTACCAAACCCGCGTATCCATAAATAATCCCCACGTTCATGCTGCTAATAGTGTCTTTTGCAAGAACACTTTTCGGCTTTGCAAAGATCTCCACCCTGGGAAGCTTGGAAGCTTTTTGGAACAGAGCCTCACTGGAGATGACAACCCCTGGGGCAATGGCACCTCCCTGATAAGCGCCGTCCTCTGACACATAGTCAAAGGTGGTGGCCGTTCCGAAATCAACAATGATCATGGCGGTGTGGTATTTTTCATAAGCGGCCACGGCGTTCACGATTCGATCCGCACCGACTTCCTTCGGATTGTCGTAGAGGTTGGGCATGCCGGTTTTTGTGGCCGCTCCCACGATCATCGGTTCAATGTGGAAATACCGGCGGCTGAACACCTCCACGGTGTTCAACAGAGGCGGCACCACGCAAGAGACGATCAGGTGCTTGATCTCTTTCATCTGGAGATTCGAGTTTTTGAAGAGATTCTGAATCAAGATGCCCATTTCATCTGCAGTGATGTCCCTTTCCGTTCTGATTCTCCAGTGATCCAGGACCCGGGACTTCTCCGCAACTCCCAGGACAATATTCGTGTTCCCGATGTCAATGCACAACAACTTGCCGCTCCCTCGCCTTGTCCTTCCCATTCTACGCTCCTTCAATTCTCCCTCGTTTCATGGCATCGATCATCCTTACGGTCTCCACCGCCTGCTTCACATTGTGAACCCTGGCGATGTGGGCGCCGTTCATGACAGCCACTGCGACCGTGGCCATGGTTCCCGTGTCCCTCTCGTGAACCTCCTTGTCAAGAATTCGACCGATAAAGGCCTTTCGAGAGCTTCCCACAAGAATGGGCGCTTCGAGGCACTGGAGTCTGCCGAGTTCCTTCAAAATCTCGAGATTGTGATCAAAGGTCTTTCCAAAGCCTATTCCGGGATCCACGATGATCCGTTCTCTTCGAATCCCGCTGTTCACAGCCTTATCAATAGCCTTCCTCAAGAAGGCGACAATCTCTGCGGTGACATCGTCATAGGTGGGATGGGCCTGCATGTCCGCCGGCGTCCCCTTCATGTGCATGAGGATGACCGGCACGCCCGCCTCTGCCGCCACTGCAGCCATTTCCGGATCGGACCGGAGGGCACTGATGTCATTGACCATGGAAGCGCCGCAGCGGAGGGCTTCCCTCGCCACTTGCGCCTTGAGGGTGTCAATACTGATCGGCAGGGTGAGTTCTTTCTTGAGGGCTTCGATCACCGGGATCACCCGGTTCATTTCCTCTTCAGCGGAAATCCCCTTTGAATAAGGTCGGGTCGATTCTCCACCGATATCAATCAAATCGGCGCCGTCAGCGGCAAGTTGAAGAGCCTGTTCGATCGCTCTTCCCTTCTCGAAGAATTGGCCCCCGTCCGAAAAGGAATCAGGGGTCACATTGATCACTCCCATGACGTGAGTCCTGCGACTCAAATCGAGGGTGTATCCCGACCAACTCAATTTGAACAAAGGGGTCGGTTTCATGCTGGGGAGGATGCGGTTTTTCTCACGCGGACTAGGATCTCTTCGATCTGCTTTCCGTCCAGAGTCTCCTTTTCCAGCAGAGCAGCAGCCAACTGATGAAGCACTTCGAGGTTCTCCTTGATGAGATTCGATGTTTTGGCATAAGCGTCCGTGACAATGGCTCTCACTTCCTCATCGATCTTCTGCGCCGTCAGTTCACTGTAGTCCCTGTGCTGGGAAATCTCCCTACCCAGGAAGATTTGTTCCTCTTTTTTCCCGAAGCTCAAGGGCCCCAGGCTGTCACTCATCCCGAAGTCACAGACCATTTTTCTGGCCAATGTGGTGGCCCGCTCGATGTCATTCCCCGCACCCGTAGTCTGCATACCCAGAACAATTTCCTCTGCCGCTCTACCGCCCATGAGAATGCAGAGGCTGTTGAGGAGATAATCCTTCGGGTACGTGTGTTTTTCATCAAGAGGCAATTGCTGGGTGAGGCCGAGCGCGCGACCCCTGGGGATAATCGTGACCTTGTGAATCGGATCCGTGCCCGGGAGCAACTTGGCCACCAGCGTGTGGCCTGATTCATGGTAGGCCGTCGTCTTTTTTTCCTCCTCGCTGATGATCATGCTCTTGCGCTCGGCTCCCATCAGGACCTTGTCTTTCGCATCCTCGAAGTCCACCATTTCCACGCGGTCCTTGCCGCGCCTAGCCGCCATGAGCGCTGCCTCATTCACCATGTTTTCAAGGTCCGCGCCGGTGAACCCCGGCGTCCCCCTCGCCAGGGTTTGCATGTCCACGTTGTCACCCAGAATCGTCTTTTTCACGTGAACCCTCAGGATCCCCTCCCTCCCCTTCACGTCAGGAACCGGAACCACCACCTGCCGGTCGAAACGGCCCGGTCTCAGCAGGGCGGGATCGAGCACATCCGGTCTGTTGGTCGCGGAAATCAGAATCACCCCTTCATTGGATTCGAAACCGTCCATTTCCACGAGAAGCTGGTTCAGGGTCTGTTCCCTTTCGTCGTGCCCGCCGCCGAGGCCTGCCCCACGATGCCGTCCCACGGCGTCGATTTCATCGATGAAAATAATGCACGGAGCATGCTTTTTCCCTTGCATGAAAAGATCGCGGACGCGAGAGGCTCCGACACCGACAAACATTTCCACAAAGTCGGATCCACTGATACTGAAAAAAGGCACACCCGCTTCTCCTGCGATGGCTCTGGCCAGCAGGGTTTTCCCTGTGCCCGGAGCTCCCACGAGCAGGACTCCTTTGGGAATTCTTCCGCCGAGCCGTGTGAACTTCCTCGGGTCACGCAGAAATTCGATGATCTCCTGCAGTTCCTCCTTGGCTTCATCAATGCCTGCCACGTCTTCGAAGGTCACCTTTTCCTGGGAATCCGTCATGAGACGCGCTCTGCTTTTCCCGAAGGAAAGGGCTTTGCCTCCACCCACCTGCATCTGCCGCATGAAGAAAATCCACACCCCGATGAGAAGCAGCATAGGCACCCAGGAGAGAAACACCTGGAACCAGTTCGAATCCTCATCGGGTTTCGCCGTGATTCTCACCTCTTTGCTTCTGAGGAGTTTGATTAGCTCGGGGTCCTTTGGTGCATAGGTTTTAAAAGGTCCTTGGTTGGATAGGCCCGAGATGTTTTCACCCTGGATGGTCACCTGGACCACGTTTCCGCGTTCCACCATGCTCAAAAATTCGCTGTAGCTCAGGCCCGCACTTCCCCTTTCAGGCTGTTTGAAAATCTGGAAAAGCATGATCACCATGAGGCAAATGACAAGCCAAAGCGCAATGTTCTTGTAAAAGGGAGTCAACCGTCTAACCTCCGAAATTAAACTGTCAATTGACCCTAATTATAACAAGATTTCAACAAAATTCTATCACTTCCCCACTTATTTTCCCAGTGCAGGAACTGCCGTTCGCATCATCCCTTGGGCTTTGACTTTACGATTTTATGGCTTGCCATGACGCAACTCTTGAGATAAACGGTTATAGCCCCCAAGACCTTGGAGCAATGGAGCATTGGAGTACTGGAGTAATGGTTTAAGAGCAATACTCCATCACTCCCTTACTCCAACACTCCATTCTTTTGGTTCTGTTTTTCAACTTCAGGCACTTTTGGCATTTTTGTGCATTTTAGGCACTTCTTTGGAGGAGTTTCCCATGCCCGGCTATGAGATCATTGGAGAAGAAGAAAAGAAAGAAATCCTCGAAGTACTCACCAACAAGGTGGTCTTTCGCTACGGCTTCGACGCAGAGCGCAAAGGGATTTACAAAGTCGCCGCCTTCGAAAAGGAATTTGCCAAGTATTGTGGCGCTGATCACGCCTTGGCCGTATCCTCAGGAACTGCCGCACTGCGGGTCGCCCTGGCGGCGCTGGGGATCTCCCCTGGCGACGAGATCATCACCCAGGGCTTTACCTTCGTTGCCACCTGGGAGACAATCCTCGATGCCGGTGCCATACCGGTTTTCGCGGAACTCGATGAAACCCTTTGCCTTGACCCGGCGGATGTGGCTAAGAAGATCACTTCAAAAACCAAAGCCATTATCCCGGTGCACATGTGCGGAGCCCAGGCTCGGATCACGGAGATCGTGAAGCTGGCTGACCAGCCCGGAATCCCCGTGATTGAAGATACGGCCCAGTCCTGCGGCGGCAGACTGCAAGGCAAAGCCCTAGGGTCTTTCGGGAAGATGGGCTGCTTCTCCTTTGATTCGGTGAAAACCTTGACCGCCGGAGAGGGCGGAATGGTGATTACCGGCGACAAGGACCTTTACACAAAAGCTTCCGAGTACCACGACCACGGTCATGACCACAATCCCAAGGTGCCGAGGGGACTTGAGAAACGAAGCTTCATTGGAGTGAATTTCAGGATGAGCGAGCTCCAGGGAGCGGTGGCCCTCGCCCAGTTTCGGAAGTTGGAATCGGTCATTCTCCCTGCACAGAGGAAGAACAAGGCGAGAATCAAAGAATCTCTTGCCAAAATAGATCAGATCACTTTCAGGGAGATTCCTGATCCTGAAGGAGACACCGCCACCTTTGTCACTTTTTTTCTTCCCACGGCACAAAAGGCGAGAGCCTTCAACAAGGCCATGGCTGAAGCCGGCGCAGGCGCTATTTACTGGTACGAGAACTACTGGCACTACTATGAACAATGGGAGCATCTGCTGGAAGGGAAGAGCCTGATGCGCACCGGGTATCCTTTCAAAGGAGAGTCCGGCCAGGGGAGGCGCTCCTACCCGAAGGATGCGCTGCCCAAGACCGCGGAGATCCTCTCCCGGACTCTTTCGATCGCCATCAATATTCACATGGACCAGCAGATTCCGAACATTCTTAGGGCAATAGAAGTAGCATCAAAAGCGATCTGATGAAAGCCTACTGGTCGCTTGTTGCGCGTTGCAGGTTGCAGGGTGCTTGTAGCCAGTTGTCCGTTGGCTTTAACGCCATGGAGTAATGGAGCATTGGAGTAGTGGAGTAATGGGTTAAACCCAACACTCCATCACTCCGTTACTCCAACACTCCATTCGTCCGATTCTGTTTTCCAACTTTAGGCACTTTTGGCATTTTAGTGCATTTTAGGCATTCTCTATGAAAATTGCTCTTTGCCAGATCAATCCCCTTATCGGTGACTTCCCCCACAACAACGGTCTGATTCTGGATGCCACGGAGCAGGCCAAGACGGCCGGGTGTTCTCTGGCCGTCTTCCCAGAGCTTTCCCTGGTCGGCTATCCCCCCAAGGACCTGCTGGAGCGGCCTGCATTCATAAAAGAGAATCTCAAGGCCCTGGAGAGCCTCGCTGCCAAAGTCCAGGGGATTCATGTTCTTTGCGGATACGTGGACAGGAACCCGAGGAGCACAGGTAAGGCTCTCATCAACGGCGTGGCCCTCATCAAAGACGGCGAAGTCCTGAAGAGAGGTGGCAAAAGACTCCTGCCGACCTACGATGTCTTTGATGAAACCCGGTACTTTGAACCTGCTTCACAGAGTCTCACCTTCCAGCTCCAGGAGAAGAGAGTCGCTGTGACGATCTGCGAGGACATCTGGAACGTGGGAGATGTTGAAGGGATTCCAAGATACGCTCTTGATCCGGCCGAAGAGCTTGCGGGGCAGGGAATAGACCTTCTTGTGAACATATCGGCCTCTCCCTACACCCTGAACAAGAGAGCCGTGCGCCGAAAGATCCTTGAAACGACCTCCACTCACCATCGGGTGACCACCCTTTACTGCAACCAGGTAGGAGGCAACGACGACCTGCTTTTTGACGGAGCGAGCATGGTCGTGGATCGAAGCGGCCGGTTGATTCTCCAGGGCAAGGAGTTCGAGACGGATCTTCTCGTGTGGGACAGTGAAAAGCCATACGAAGAATTCAAAGGGCCTTGGCCCAAAGAGGAAGAGTCGATCTTGAAAGGCCTTGTGATGGGCACAAGGGATTATGTCACCAAGTGCGGGTTCAAGAGCGTGCTCATCGGCCTCAGCGGAGGCATTGACTCTTCCCTTGTCGCCGTGGTCGCCCAAAAAGCCCTTGGTGCTCAAAACGTGACCGGCGTGAGCATGCCCTCTCCTTACACCTCTCAGATGAGCCGCGAGGATGCTCGATCGCTCGCTCAAACCCTGGGGATTGAGTTTCTGGAGATTCCGATCAACGAGATTTTCAACGCCTACACCCGGAGCCTGGCAGAGGTCTTCAAAGGCCTCAAGCCGAATGAAACAGAGGAAAACATTCAGGCGAGGATCCGCGGCACTCTTCTCATGGCGCTTTCCAACAAGTTCGGCTCCATGCTCCTGAGTACAGGGAACAAATCAGAAACCGCAGTGGGTTACTGCACCATTTATGGCGACATGAACGGCGGGCTTGCCGTGATATCAGATCTCCCTAAGACTCTTGTGTATCGCCTCGCCCAGCGCATTAACCGAGAAAGGGAAATGATTCCCGCCAGAGTCATCTCGCGCCCCCCCTCCGCCGAGCTCAGGCCCGGCCAGACCGACCAGGACAGCCTTCCCCCTTATGACGTCCTCGATGGAATCCTGGACGCAGCGATAGAAAAAAACCTCGCCTTCGACGACATCGTCGCCCTGGGCTATGCTCCGTCTACGGTGAGAGATGTGCTGCGTCGAATTGTGGTAAACGAATACAAGCGAAGGCAGGCGGCTCCCGGTCTCAAGGTCACCAGCAAGGCCTTTGGTTACGGCCGCCGATATCCCATCGCCAGAGGCAAAGAACATTACTAACAGATTAGTGACAAGTGACGAGTAACGAGCATTCATACCCCGGCGCTCCGCTGCGGGAGCGTTTGTGAAAGGAACTTTAATCCCCCGTTGAGAGGCTGGTCGACAACCCCGATTTCCCCTCCCCCTCGACGGGGCTAGGGTGGGGGTGAAAAGGAGGGATTTATTGTTAGACCTGTCTGTTTCCCCCTCCCCTTAATCCCCTCCCGCCAAGGGAGGGGAGAGTGTTTGTCGGACCAGTGCACAGAGGGAATTTTTCCTGGCACTGTTGCCAAGTTTCTTAGGAGTGACAAGTTCGGGTTTTCTGCTCGTCACTTGCCACTTGTCACTCGTTACTTTATCTTTTCGATCCCCAACATCGCTCTTGCTTCTGTGGGAGAGGCAGGTTCAAATCCCATCTGCCGAACCAGGGACACGGCCTTTTCAACCAGCTCCGGGTTGGTAATTGCCCTCTTGCCCGGCGCATAAAAGACGCTGTCTTCGAACCCGACACGGACGGCTCGTGCGCCCATGCCAATGGCGGTGGCGAGGAGGGACAGATCGTTCATGCCGTCATGGAGCATTCCCCACTCCTCGTTTTCCTTCAGCAAGGTAGTCATGAAAAAGAGACTTCTGGGATCGGCCGGCAGGGCCCAGTGAAAACCCAGGCAGAAATTGAAATGACACGGAGGTTTCAGCACACCTTCCGCAATGAGTTTTCTTACCACCGGCATCATCCCGACCTCGAAGACTTCCAGCTCCGGGACAACTCTCGTCTCTTCCATTCGCTTGGCCCAGTATCGGATGTCAGGCATCCTGTTGATGTAAACATCCTCTCCGAAATTCACAGAACCCATGTTCAGGGAAGCCACTTCGACCCTCGGATCATTCAGCGACACGCATCGCTCTTCGAGCGTGAGCGTTGTGAGCCCTCCCGTGGAACCCTGAATAATGATATCTGAACTCTCTCGAACGAGATCCAGGGTCTTTGAAAAATCATGGAGCTTCTCAGTCTGCTTCCCTTCCTTGTCGCGAACATGGAGATGAACCATGCTGGCTCCGGCCTTGGCACATGCCACGACCTGTTTGGCCACCTCTGTCGGGGTAAGCGGGTTCCTTGACGGAGGTTCGATGCTTCTTCCCACCGGCGCCACTGCGACAATTACTTTTCTTCCGCTCAGGGTCTGATCCATGGTTTCCCTCCCATATCAAATGCTTGAAACAAGCACCCGGCGCATGGGTTGCTCAAGAAAGCTCTTGCCGTTATTGCTGTCATTCTCTGCGAAAGCCGGAATCCAGTCTTCTTGCAGGGTTAAAAAACACCTGGACCCCGTTTTTCAACGGAGTGACGACTTCTTGCGAAGTTATCACTTTAGGGTGTCCCTCATCCGGATGTCAACCACACATCTTCGTGCGTAAGAAAGCGGTTGCCAACCTTCCTATCCTTATTATATTGCCTCCTTGAAAGCGAATGCCATGTCAAAGCTCATCTTGTCATTTGCCATCATTCTTTCCGGCCTCCTGCTGGGTTACGGGATTCAAGTCCTTGTGAACCGAAATGCCCTGAGGCTACCCATCCCTATTGATGACCTTCGGAAACTGCTCCAGCGAACCGCATTGCTCATTGTGAACCCTGTTGCGATCGTCGGTGCCCTGTGGGTCGTGAACATAGAGAGCATCCGGCTCGCCGCGCTTCCCTTCACCGGTCTGTTCGCCATCCTCGCGGGCGGGGGTCTTGCCCTGGCTGCGGCCCGAGTGCTTCAACTCGAGCCCAGAAAAACGGGCGCTATTTACGGCTGCGGGTCTTTCACGAACATCGGGTCCATCGGCGCGCTCGTTTGTTTCATCTTTTTGGGAGAACAAGGATTTGCCCTGGTTCCGATCTACAAGATCTTCGAAGAACTGTCCTACTATTCCATCGGATTTCCCATTGCCAAGTATTACAGCTCCACTGAAAAGACGGACAAAGCGTTGGATCGCGTCAAGAGCCTAGGGAAAGACCCTTTTATCCTGACCGCCCTGTCGAGCCTTGTTCTTGGCGGTCTTCTAAACTGGGCGGGCGTCCCGAGGCCGGAATTCTACAGAATCATCGTCTCCGCCTTCGTGCCCCTTGGGACCATTCTCCTGCTCACCTCCATAGGCCTGGCCTTGAAGTTCAGAAGGGTGAGAGACTATCTGAAGGAATGCCTCTCCGTCTCGGTCATCAAGTTCCTTTTCGTTCCCGTTCTTGCCTCTTCGCTGGCCTATCTCCTTGGCTTTGGAGACATTGACAACGGTTTGCCTCTCAAGGTGGTGATCATCCTTTCGTCCATGCCTGTGGCTTTCAACGCCCTGATTCCCCCTTCCATTTACGACCTGGACCTAGATCTTGCCAATTCCTGCTGGTTCTTCACCACTTCGCTTCTGGCAATTGTCCTGCCTCTCTTGTTCCTTATCGTGAACTCCTTTTAATATTCAAAATTCGTGGCTTCTTAAGAAGTCGTCACCCCGGTGGAAACCGGGGTCCAGCGATTCTGTATGTGCTCGAAGAACCCGGATTCCGGCTTCAGCCGGAATGACGGGAAAAACACTTTTCGGTTTTTTGCGAGTTCATGAAAAGCAGTTTCTTCAACTGACTGCCGCTCCCCTTCAAAATTCTCTTGACATGAAATCAGCGTCATGGCATTTTTGCATTCAAAATTCAAAATTCAGATCTACTACGCCCTGAAGGATTCACTCAACCACGGCCATCAGGAAGAAGCGGAAAATGAAAAACGTAGGAGCCGCCCATCGAAACCTCGACGCCAAGGTCTATGACCGGCTCAAGGCCATGATCCTGGAAGGAAGGCTCGTCCCGGGCGACAAGGTCTATCAGGACAGGCTGGCTCAGGTCATGGGAGTCAGCCGCACCCCCCTGGTCAATGCCCTTAAGGTCCTTGAGCAGGAAAAGCTCATCAAGGCGATCCCCAGAAGAGGCTTCTTTGTACGCCAGTTCACCAAGGAGGAGATGATCTACATCTTCGAACTGCGCGAGGTGCTCGAAGGCCTGGCGGCGAGGCGCGCCGCCGCCCTGATCACGCCTGCTCAGACCAAACAGCTCCGGACCTTTTTTGAAGCTTTCAAGGGCCTCAAGCACATCGACGATTACGATGCTTATGCCAAAGAGGACAGGCGCTTCCACAATTTCATCACCGAACTGGGCGGAAGGGAATTTCTGAGGAGCATTCTGACGAGCTACAACGTGGTCATGTTCAGCTATCAGGTGAGTTCCTATGGCGGGCTGGTCCGGCCGCCGGATGAGACGCTGCGCGAGCACCTGGCCATCATCAGGGCGTTG
The DNA here is from genome assembly GCA_964580575.1 of uncultured Desulfobacteraceae bacterium. Taxonomy (GTDB): domain Bacteria; phylum Desulfobacterota; class DSM-4660; order Desulfatiglandales; family HGW-15; genus CAVPDE01. The sequence goes on along the minus strand of CAZOLJ010000030.1, from coordinate 23,947 downwards.
GAGGCTAAGGACAGCGCAAAAGCCGAAGAGATCATGCGACTTCACCTGAAGCGATCTTCCGATGTGCTGAGAAAAGGCATGGAAACGAAAGCAACCGCAGAGAAGTAGCCCGAAGGGAGATACCAAGAGGTCATCAGTAGGGGCGTTATGAAAGAAAGGGGGGATGAGACGAAGGATCTTTTTTCTAGCCAATGCCAATGGATTTCATCAAGGAATAGCGAATAAACCATTTACCCAAGGAGGGAATTCATGAAAAAGATTATCGTTGCGGTTCTTGTGGTGCTCCTGGCGGCTTCAGCGGCCTGGGGCCAGTCGAAAGTGATCACCCGCCCGGTAACAATCGTGTGCGCCTTTTCTGCGGGCGGCGGAACAGACCAGGTCAATCGGGGTCTGGCCGAAGGAATGAAGGAGTTCCTCGGCGTTCAGGTCAATGTCATCAACATGACCGGTGCCGGCGGTGGCGTGGCCATGGACTATGTTTGGCAGAAGCCCCGTGACGGTCTGAACATCCTCGGAATTTCCGAGACCGGCCTCTTTGTTCCGGCCAACGCCGCACATACCACCACGGCAAGAGACTGGCAGTGGTTCTGGGCAGGCGGCTCACCCGGTGTCGTGCTCGTTCCCGAAAACTCCAAGTACAAAACCATCAAGGAACTGATTGACGATGCAAAAGCGCGGCCCGGCCAGGTGAAGGCGGCGTGCAGCGTGCTCCCGGGCGTGTGGAGCATCCGATGGATAACCATGATGAACGCCGCCGGCGTGAAAACCAACGTGCTCCCTTATGCGGGATCAGCGCCCTCGATCACTGCCGGACTGACGGGCGAAGTGGATGTGGTCCACGTATCCGTAGGTGAGGCGCTCCAGTACATGCAGGCTAAGAAGCTTCGCCCCCTCGTGGCGAGCGAGGTAGAGGGCACGGAAATCCCCGGCGTTGGGAAAGTCCAGCCCATTACGGATTTCTATCCTGAACTCAAGAAGGTGCTTCCCATGCCTCAGTTGCTGGGCATTGCCATTCCTATGGATACGCCCAAGGAAATCAAGGACGAGCTCACCAAGGCCTTTGACGCGGCCATGAAGTCCGCTGCCGTGAAAAAAGTCCTGGAAGCCCAGGTGGCAGCACCTTTCGGCTGGTCCGGCGACAAGGCCAACGCCATGTCCAAGTCTCTTGAGTCCAAGTTCAGCTGGATGCTTGTTGATTTGAATCTCGCAAAGAAGAACCCGGCAGATCTCGGTATCCCGAAACCATAACTCCTTTTTTCTTCACCTGTCCCTCTCTCCCTCGGGAGAGGGATGGGTTGAGGGAGTGAGAAAGTGATCATGGAAGAATCAACGAAGCGATTGCGTTCTCTCGACTTCTTCATGGGAACAGGCTTTGCGCTCATCGGCCTTTACGTAATGTTTGATGGATACATCGCCTATGAATCACCCGCACTTGTCACGGTAGAAAAGTCGGTCAACCCGGGAGTCACCACACTTTTCGTCGGAGGATTTCTGGCGTTGCTCGGAGTCGTTCTGGCGCTTATCGGGATCCGCGGGTCGGGCAATCCCTTTCTGAAAGCCGCGGAAGTCATTCCTGAGACCCTCCGCAAAAAGCCTTTTCTGAAGGGTGTCTTGGCCATGGCCTGCATCGGAGTGTACTTCTTTGTTTTTTGGGGCCGCATTCCCTACGTTCTTTCAACCTTCATTTTTCTTGCAGGCATGATGTTCCTCTTCAAAGGCGGGGCCTGGTGGAAGATCGTCACCGTTTCCGGTGTCACCGTCGCGATCATCTGGTATGTCTTCGGCGTTCTTGCCATGATCCCGCTCCCCTGAGGCTGTTGGAAAGGATTTGACATGGGTTTTGAACAGATTTTTTCCGAGGTCCTGAAGACACTTAACATCGAGTTTATTCTTCTGATCGGAATGGGAACGCTGATCGGGCTGGTCGTCGGCGCCCTCCCCGGCCTGACCACAACAATGGGGATTGCCTTGCTGACCGGCATCACCTTCAAGTTTTCAGGGCATTCGGCTATCGCCCTCCTCATGGGGCTATATGTGGGCGGCGTCTCGGGAGGATCTCTCTCCGCCATCCTGATCGGGATTCCCGGAACGCCTGCCAATGCCTCCTCGACACTGGACGGCTTTCCTTTGGCCATGCGCGGCCAGGGTGCTCAGGCGATCTTCATGGCTCGCGCCGCTTCCGTGATCGGGACGGTGTTTGGCATTCTTTGTCTCGCCTTCTTCACCCCGCTTCTCACGAACCTGGCTCTGAAATTCACGTCCGCCGAATTCTGTCTGCTTGGGCTTTTCGGCGTTCTGATCTCGGGCACACTCACCGGCGCCGACCTCCCCATGAAAGGGTGGATCGCAGGCATCTTCGGGCTCACCATCGGCATGATCGGCATGGACGAACTCACGGCCTGGCACAGGCTCACTTTCGGAAGCCCTGAGCTCATCGGTGGTGTGCCTTTCATCCCGATTATGATCGGTTTCTTCGGCATCCCGCAGGTCGTCGAATCGCTCATGTCCGAGCAGGATGTGCTGGTTGCGGTGCTGGACAAAACAAGGATCAAAATCATCGAGATCTTGCGTCACTGGTGGACAGCAATCCGCGCAGGGCTCGTGGGCGTAGGCATCGGGATCATCCCCGGTGTCGGGGAGGATGTGGCGTCATGGGTGTCCTATGGCGTGGCCAAAAAGGCAAGCAAACACCCTGAGGAGTATGGCAAAGGCTCTATGGAGGGCCTCATCGCAGCTGAGACCGCAGACAATTCATGCATTGGCGGTGCCATCATTCCCCTTCTCTCTCTCGGAATCCCAGGCAGCCCGCCTGCGGCGGTGCTTTTAGGAGCCTTCTTGATCCATGGAGTGCGCCCAGGGCCGATGTTGAGCTTCGAGTTCCCGGCATTCGCCTATCAGGCGGTCTCGTGGCTTCTGGTGGCAACCCTCTTCATGTTCATCTTGAGTGTCCTCATCGCCAGGCCCATGCAACGAATCCTTCAGATCAAGAACGCCATCCTCATGCCCATTGTCGCGGTGCTCTGCGCCATCGGATCATTCTCGCTCGATCTGCGGTTTATTGACATTGTGCTTGTTTTTTTCGCAGGACTGATCGGACTCGTTTTCAAGAAAGGGAAGTACCCTCCCGCTCCCCTCGTCCTGGGTATCATTCTCGGCCCCCTCGTGGACACCAACTTCAGGAGGGCGCTCAAGGCGTCAGGCGGGGATTTCTCCATCTTCCTCACCAGACCGGTCTGTCTTGCTCTGATCCTTGCGACCGTTTTGCTCATCCTGGGGCAACTCGGTGTGTTCGGGGCGATCCGGGAGAAGCTGAGAAAGAGCAAAGCAAAAGCTGCGGCTTGACCTTGACTTTGGTCAGAGCTTTTGAAGGAGAAATGTATGTTGAAAATGGCCATCATCACCGGCTTTCTTTCGAAAACCAAAGATCGCTTCCACGAGTACAACGAACCCCTGTCCCTGGAGCAGAAGTTCCAATTGATGAGCGAGATCCAGGGGTGTGACGGGGTGGAAATCGTCTACCCTTACGAGGTGAACGATGCGAAGGCCACCAAAGCCCTGCTGAAGAAATACCGGCTGCGCGTGGCAGCGGTCAACGTGAACGTCAAGGCCGAACCTGAATTCCGCAACGGCGGTTTGACGTCTCTTCGAAAAGGAGTCCGCAACAAGGCCGTCCGTTTCATCAAGAAGGCAAAAGATTTCGCGGCTGCCATCGGGGCGAACAAGGTGACCTGCTGTCCCCTTGGCGACGGGTATGAATTCGCTTTCCAGTATGACTACGGCAAGGCATGGAAGCACTTGGTCGAGACTTTCGGAGAGGCCGGCTCGTACAGGCCGAAGATCCCTCTTTTTGTCGAGTACAAGCCCAGCGAGACCCGGGGCCGCTGTTTTGTGGATACAGCCGCAAAGGCGTTGTGTTTACTCAACGACATGCAGGTCAAGGAGATGGGCGTGACCCTCGACTTCGGCCATTCCACCTATGGGAATGAGAACCCTGCCGAGGCTCTGGTGCACCTGGCGGAGAGCCCCTTCAAGTACTACGTCCACATCAATGACAATGACGCCAGGTGGGACTGGGATTACTTCTGCGGTACCAAGCATTTTCTGGAGTACGTCGAGTTTCTCTATTACCTCAAGAAGTATCGCTACAAAGACTATCTGACCTCCGACACCTCCCCGACACGATGGGACATCAAAGGCACCTTTGAGGCCAACAGCAGAATTTCGAACAGGATATGGAAAAGGCTCGATGAGATCGACGGAGGAAGGATCGCCAGCCTCATGGCCAAGGGAGATTACCTTGAGACCTGGAAATTCATTGAGCGCCGGATTTTCTCTTTAAAGTAGCTATCCCTTTCCTTGAGAGGCGGTGTAACGATGTCATTTCGAGTCCCGCTCAAAGAGCGGGGCGAGAAATCTTGATTCTGCATGTGACGGGATTCTAGGATTTCTCCCTTCGGTCGAAATGACAGGAATCTGATGCCCCCAGAATAGCGACACAGCCTCTGACGGGAGGGGACAAAACCAATGTGTCCCCACTCCAGCTCGACGGGAGGGGATAAAGGGGAGGGTGAAACGCCGCAAGGAACAACAAAGAGGAGCTTACAATGGATCCATCACAAACCCCCATGACCATTCCAGAACTGAAGCAAATGGCGGCGGCCATCCGCTGCGACATCATCGAGATGATCACCACGGCCAACGCCGGGCATCCCGGCGGATCGCTTTCCTCTGCGGACATCGTGACCGCCCTGTATTTCCGCATCATGCGCGTCGATCCAAAGAATCCCGGGTGGCCGGACCGCGACCGTTTTATCCTCTCCAAAGGCCATGCCTGCCCTGTGTGGTATGCGGCCCTTGCAGAGCGCGGTTATTTCGACAAGTCCCACCTGGGCACTCTCCGCCGCATGAACAGTATCCTTCAGGGCCATCCGGACATGAGAAAAACCCCGGGCATTGACATGACCGCGGGCTCCCTCGGACACGGGCTCTCTGCAGGTTTGGGCATGGCCTTGAGCGGCAAGCTGCGGAAGAAGGATTACCAAGTCTTTGTCATTGTCGGCGACGGTGAAACGCAAGAAGGTTCTGTCTGGGAAGCGGCCATGTCCGCCGCCAAGTGGAAGTTGAGCAATCTCACCGCCATTGTGGATCGCAACCGGCTGCAGAACGACGCGTGTGTCGTCGACGTCATGCCCATCGAGCCCCTAGCCGACAAATGGCGAGCTTTCGGCTGGCGCGTCGTGGAAATCGACGGTCATGACATGGAGCAGATCGTGGAGGCCCTTGAGCGTGCCAAGATCCACAAAGGAGCGCCGACCCTCATCCTCGCTCACACGGTCAAAGGCAAAGGAGTCTCCTACATGGAAAACGTCGTGGAGTGGCACGGCAAGGCTCCTTGCAGGGAAGAAGCGGAATGCGCCCTGGCAGAAATCAGGAGGTGTGCTTGTGAGTCCTAATTCGAAAGCCCCTTACCATTACATCCGGAGCGACGTCCTCCCCCTCCTGGGATCGAGCGACCTGTTTTCCGAAGCGAAACAGCAGCCCACGCGCCACGCTTACGCAGAGACGGTTCTCGAACTCGCTGAGACCAATCCTGATATCGTGGTTCTGGACGCGGACGTGTCCAAGTCCATCGGCACCAACAAATTCGCTCAGAAGTTCCCTGAACGCTCTTTCAATTTCGGCATTGCCGAGCAGAACATGATGGCTGCGGCAGCGGGCATGGCGACCACAGGGCTCATCCCCTTTGCGAGCACTTATGCCGTGTTCGCCAGCATGCGGGCCCTTGACCAGGTCAGGAACAGCATCCATTACCCGCGTTTAAACGTGAAGATCGCCGCAAGCCACAGCGGCATCACTCCCGGGCCTGACGGGGTGACCCATCAAGGCCAGGAAGATCTTTCCATCCTGCGCGCTATCGCCTATTCCACCATCCTTGCCCCGGCAGACGGGGTGAGCGCAAAACTGGCCGTGCGGGCAGCCGCCGAGTGGAACGGGCCGGTGTATCTGAGCTTTACCCGCGATCCGGTTCCTCTTCTTTACGATTCACAGTATCCTTTCAAGATCGGGAAAGCGGTCACAGTCCGCGACGGTGCAGACGCAACGATCATCGCGAACCGGGACATGGTGGCGCAGTCACTGGCCGCAGCCGAGCAACTCTCAAAAATAGGGATCAACGTACGGGTGATCGATTGCCACACCCTCAAACCCCTCGACGTGGAAGCCGTGCTTCAGGCCGCGGAAGAAACAGGCGCCATCGTCACGGCGGAAAACAACGTGATCTACGGCGGCTTGGGCAGCGCTGTCGCGGAAGTGCTGGTCGAGAATTACCCTATTCCCATGAAGCGCGTCGGCGTCCGGGACATCTTCACCGAATCCGCTCCTTACCTGGATCTTTTGAAGAAGTATGGTCTTTCAGCGGATCACATCGCCCAGGCTGTGGAAGACGTGCTTAAGAGAAAGCGAGGCTAGAATCATCGACTCTGCCCTGAAGAGCAAAGCCGTCAACAAAGAAGACCTGTTCCACGGCCTCTCTCCTGAATGGCCGGAAGATCTCCTTCCGATCATTCGCGAACAGGTTGGTGCATCCAAGCGCAAAGTCGTCGTCCTGGATGATGATCCCACCGGCACCCAAACCGTTCACAACACTCCGGTGCTCACCGAATGGCCTGTGGAAGCGTTGCAGGCCGAACTCCAAAGCGACTCTCCTGCCTTTTACATTCTCACCAACTCGAGGAGCTTGCCCCTCCACGCGGCCAGGGCTTTGAATGTAGACATCGGCCGCAACCTGATCGAGGCAGGGAAGAGAGTGAACCGCGATTTTGTCGTGGTGAGCCGCAGTGATTCGACCCTGCGAGGTCATTTCCCCGGCGAGGTGGAAGCCCTAGCTTCGGGCTTGGAACAACATTTTGACGGATGGATCATCATTCCCTTTTTCCTCGAAGGGGGCCGTTACACCGTGGGCGACACCCACTATGTGGAGGAAAAGGGATGGCTGGTTCCGGCGGCTGAGACGGAGTTTGCCAAGGACAGCGTTTTCGGGTACAGGTCCTCCAACCTCCGCGACTGGGTAGAAGAGAAAACAGGAAAACTCGTTTCCTCCGGGGACGTCGTTTCGATCTCCATCGAGGATCTCCGGATGGGTGGTCCGGCCGGAATTACAGAACGGTTGTTGCCCCTTCAAGGATCAAAGATCGGCGTGGTCAATGCAGCGGGTTACAAAGACGTTGAGGTGTTCGTCAAGGGCCTGCTGGACGCTGAAGCTCAAGGCCGCCGATTCCTTTACCGGAGCGCTGCCTCTTTTGTCCGTGTGCGGGCCGGGATGGCTGCTCGTCCCCTTCTCTCCCCTGCAGACTTGGGCATGCCCTCCAGCGGTGGCGGGCTCACCCTCGTTGGCTCTTATGTGCCCAAAACAACGCGGCAGTTGCAGATGCTTCTCGCTCTCCCGCAAATGACGGGCATTGAGATGGGCATTGATGAGATTCTGGACGGGGGCAAAAGGGACGCTGAAATCGATCGTGTTTTCAGGAGTGCCGAACCCCTGCTGCAGAGCGGAAGAGACGTGGTCATTTACACCAGCCGGAAACTGGTCACGTCCGGACAAGCGGAAGGCGATCTTTCCATCGGGAATCGAGTGTCCGAGGCATTGATCACAACGCTCCAGCGGATCGATGCAAACCTGCGCTACCTGATCACCAAGGGCGGCATCACGGCAAGCGATGTGGCAACAAAAGGCCTCAACGTCAGGAGGGCGTTGGTGCTCGGACAGATTCTTCCGGGTGTGCCCGTGTGGCAGTTGGGACCGGAAAGCCGGCACGCAGGCATTCCCTACATCGTGTTCCCCGGCAACGTAGGCGGCGGCGACGCACTCGCCGTCACCGTGCAAGCCCTCAGGCTGCCCTAGAATCACAACTCCCAAATCCCCCCTCCCCTAACCCCTCCCACCAAGGGAGGGGAATGCATTCATCTGGCAACAGGTACCCTCCCCCTCGACGGGGGAGGGTTAGGGTGGGGGGGAGAGCCTTTGATCGTCTATTTTGACATGTTCCTCCCTCTGTTCAGGCGTCCCACCAAGTACCCGTCCATCATCAGATGAATGAAGTGATGGAACACGCAAAAGGCCAGGGCCAAGCCGAACTGGGGGAAAAGCTTTACCTGAAAAAGCACTGAAAGAGGCAAGGTTTTCTGGCCGCCCATGAACAGGATGCTCTCCAGTCGGCCCCGTGGGATGCGGAAAAGACGTATCGCCAGGAACCCTGCGAGAAGAAGAACCGCATGAAAGACAACGGAGAGGACAAGGATAACGAATACCTGCGCCCCGCCGCTCAGAACCGTGGCCCTAGCGTCCGAGACGCCCATCCACACAATAGCCAGAATCAGACCTTGATTGAGCACAGGGATGCCTCGTTGGAGTGAAGTCAGGAGAGCTCCCTTCTTTGGCCTCAGAAACAGTCCGAGCAACAAGGGCAGAAGCACAAGAAGCGCCATCTGGATCATCATTCGCACTTTGTCAATGGGCACGGAGTCAACGGTCTGAAGGAGGAGCGAAAGGGAAAATGGGATCGTGACGATGCTCAAACTGTTTGCGAGCACTGTGATCAGCAAGGCGTGGGCGATATTGCCGCCGGCAGCGCCCGTCATCACCACCCCGCTGCTCATGGTAGTCGGCATGACCGAAACGAGAAACAACCCGATCCGCACTGCGGGGTCAAGAGGGAGCGATCCGATGACAAAAGCCGCCAGAGGTGCGACCGCAAAGATGATCACCAGAGCAATTACCGCACCCCTGATATCCCGCAGCCCTGCCTTGATCTCTTCCCTCTTCAGAATGAGGCCCGAGCAGAAAAAGATGGTGCAGATAACCGCATCCGCTCCGCTGTGAGACTTGAACCATTTCCCCATGCCTGCAATGGTCCCCGTGACATCGATTAGAGTGACCACGCAGATGCCCGCCAGTGCAATAATAAACCAGTTCTGCTTGATAACGCGCATCAGCGTCGAGACTCTCCTTTGATCTTTCTAAAACATGCATCAGAAAGTCCCAAATTTAAATAGTTGAAGGCCAAATGTCAAAGTTCTTCAGCTGTATCCTGCTTTATGGATCGGGCTTGACATGATCTCAGACGGCTAATAGTATTCAGAAGCTGGCCAACAAACCGCTTCACAGTGAAACCTGGCTTGGGCAGACCGCTGCAAAACAACCTACTTCATGAAAAGGAGGAAGATCATGAAAAAACTCTATGGCCTTCTCATTGTTTTGGGTGCGATGGCTTTCATCTTTACCGGGCCTCTTTCTGCAACAGCCGCGGACTACAAGGCGGAATACAAGCTTTCCACCGTCGTGGGCAAGCCTTTCCCTTGGGGCAATGCCGGTGAACGATGGGCGGAACTCGTGAAGGAAAAGACCGGAGGGAAAATCAACATCAAGATGTACCCTGGCACCAGTCTTGTCGGCGGGGATCAAACCAAGGAGTTCACTGCCATTCGGCAGGGCGCTATTGATCTTTCCATCGGGTCCACCATCAACTGGTCCCCTCAGATCAAAGAGCTCAACCTTTTCTCCATGCCTTTCCTGATGCCTGATTACAAAGCGATTGACGCACTCACTCAGGGTGAAGTCGGCAAAGAACTCTTCAAAATTCTTTCAAGCAAGGATGTGGTCCCTATCGCCTGGGGCGAAAACGGGTTCCGGGAGCTGAGCAACTCGAAACGACCCATCAAGACTCCTGATGACTTGAAAGGTCTCAAGATCAGAGTGGTGGGATCCCCGCTTTTTCTGGACACCTTCACCGCCCTCGGCGCCAACCCGACTCAGATGAGCTGGGCCGATGCTGTGCCGGCTCTCTCTGCCGGAGCAGTGGACGGGCAGGAAAACCCTCTGACGATCTATACGGTTGCCAAGCTTCATACCGCAGCAAACCAGAAGAACCTCACTCTCTGGGGATACGTTGCGGATCCTCTCATCTTCGTCGTGAGCAAGACCGTGTGGGACAGCTGGAAGCCTGAGGACCAAAAAATCGTGCGTGACGCAGCCCTCCAGGCAGGAAAGGAAAACATTGCCGAAGCTCGAAAGGGCCTCATCCCGCCGGATGACACCATGATCAAAGACGTGCAGGGCATGGGGGTCAACGTCGTCCGGCTGACGGATGCCGAAAAGGCTGCTTTCAGGAAGGCGACAAAGGAAGTTTACGACAAATGGGCCAAACAGATCGGTCCTGAGCTTGTGAAAAAGGCCGAGGAGTCCATCGCAAAACGATAACTGCTCCTCACTTCTTGCCTTTGAGTAATTGATGGCGCGCACCCGCCTTCAGGGGCTATCCCTGGTGCGCGCCTTCTCCTTTGAGCTGAATGCTCATTTTACTGAGTCATCCAAAATCCCCCCATCCCCCCTTTAGTAAAGGGGGGCGAGGGGGGATTTGTACCGGAAACCCATGGCCGAAGAAAGTAATCGCCCTTCCAAACCAAAAGTGAAAGTGTCTCTGCGCATCGAGGAAACTATCGCGGGGATCACGATCGGGCTCCTCGCTCTCATCACTTTTGCAAATGTAGTTGTACGCTATGCCACCAATTTCTCCTTCGCCTTCACCGAAGAGTTCTCCATTTTTCTGATGGTCTTCATGGCGCTTATCGGAGGGTCGAGCGTGATGGCCAAGGGCGGGCATCTCAACATCAATCTCCTCGTGGACAAGTTCTCGCAGCCGATCCGCAAGAAAATCAGAATTGCCTCCACCGCCGTTGTAGGGATTACCTTTACGATCCTTGTGATCCTTGGCGCCCGGATGGCCTATGATGAGTATCGCTTCGAGGTCACATCCCCTGGCCTTGGAATTCCCACGTGGATCTACACGACGTGGCTTCCTATTCTATCACTCCTGATTCTGTGCAGGACCGTGGGTGTCCTCATGCGCACCTGGAGGGAAAAGGTCTGATGCATCCGGCTTACATTCTCTTCGGATTGTTTTTTCTTCTCATCTTTGCCGGAGTGCCGATTGCCGCCGCTCTCGGTCTCGCAGGGACCGTCGTGATCGCAATCGCCGGACTTGGGATCATGGCTGTTCCCACCAGTGTTTACACAGGGATGGCTAAATACCCTCTTCTGGCCATCCCCATGTTCGTCTTGGCAGGCGCCATTTTTGACCGTTCCGGTGTCGCGGCGCGTCTTCTTCGGTTCGCTACCGCCATTGTAGGCCAAGGCCGTGGTTCATTGGCGGTCATCACGATCCTGGTCGCCATGATCATCGGCGGCATTTCCGGATCAGGCCCGGCTTGCACCGCCGCAGTCGGGGGAGTCATGGTGGCAGCCATGTTGAAGGCAGGCTATCCGCCCGGCTTTGCAGCGAGTGTGACGGCGGCGGCGGGCTCCACGGATATTCTTATTCCCCCCTCCGTCGCTTTCATCATCTACAGTGTCCTGGTTCCCTCTGCGACGGTTCCGGCCCTTTTTGCCGCAGGCGTCGGGCCGGGCATCCTGGCCTGTGTGATGCTGATCATCCCTGCTCTTTTGTTGAGCCTCCACTACAATTTCGGCGCAGCCCAGAGCCTTGAACCCAGGCCCAAACTGTGGCAATCCTTCAAGGAGGCCTTCTGGGCCCTCATGGCGCCTGTCCTGATCCTGGGAGGACTGAGAACCGGATGGTTCACTCCCACTGAAGCCGCGGTGATGGCCGTGTTCTACGGTCTTCTTGTCGGTGTTTGCATTTATCGGACCCTCACCCTTCGCGACATCTTCGAACTTTTGGTGCAATCTGCAGAAACTTCTGCCGTCATCCTCATTGTCGTTGCCCTGGCGAGCGTCTTTGCCTGGGCATCGAGCACTCTCGGCATCGTAGATCCGATTGCAAAAGGCCTTGTCGAGTTTGGTGGGGGCGAGTTCGGTGTCATCACGATTATCATGTTTTTCCTTGTCATTGTGGGCATGTTCCTTGACGGCATTTCCATATTCCTGATTTTTCTCCCCTTGTTTGTCCCGGTGGCACAGCAGTTCCAGTGGGATCTTGTCTGGTTCGGAGTCTTGATGACCTACAACATCGCTCTGGGGCAGTTCACGCCACCCATGGCGGTCAATCTCATGGTCAGCTGCAGGCTTACAGGGTCGCCCATGGAGGCCACAGTGCAATGGGTATTCTGGCTGCTCATCTCCATGTTCGCAGGACTTGTGCTGATCATTCTTTACCCAGCCATTGCACTGTGGATCCCCAAGACTCTCGGGTTCATGTGACGGCCGCGATAACCCATTTTGACCATCCTTCCATCAAGGAGATCTGAGAAGTGAAAATCACCAAGAAGGAAAAACTGGAACTCTTCAGAAGAATGCTCCTGGTCCGCGCCTTTGAGGAAAAAGCCGGAGAGCTTTTCCAGCAGAATCTGATTCCCGGATTCATTCACCTTTCCATCGGCGAGGAGGCTTCCTCCGTGGGCACCTGTTCCGTACTCCGAAAAGAGGACTACGTGGCCAGCACCCATCGAGGCCATGGCCACCTCATTGCCAAGGGCGCTGACCCTAAGTTCATGTTCGCAGAACTCTTCGGCAAGGCGACGGGCTACTGCAAAGGCAAAGGCGGCTCCATGCACATTGCCGATTTCAGCATCGGAATTCTTGGCGCCAACGGAGTGGTGGCCGGAGGGTTTCCGATTATCGTGGGCGCAGGCCTTTCCATCAAGCTCAGGAAGACTGACCAGGTGGCGGTCGTTTTCTTCGGAGACGGCGCGGCGAACCGGGGGCCCTTCCACGAGGCTGCCAACCTGGCGGCCATATGGAAACTGCCGGTAATTTTCGTGTGCGAAAATAATCTTTACGCATCCACGACCCCTACGACCTGCGCTCTTGCCGGCGGCTCCGTCTCAGCCCGTGCCGCAGGGTATGGAATGCCGGGCATCACCGTTAACGGAAATGATGTGCTCGAGGTGAGAAAAACTGTCGGGGATGCGGTGGAAAGGGCTAGAAAAGGAGAAGGACCAAGCCTTGTGGAAAACCAGACCTATCGTTACCGGGGCCATTTCGAAGGAGACCCACAACGTTACCGGTCCCAGAAAGAAATTGAAAGTTTCAAGAACAAGTCAGATCCTATTCAGCGATTCAGAAACCTTCTCAAGAAAGAAGGAGTTCTCTCAGATAAGCAGGAGAAGGCAATCAGGGGAGAGGTCATCCTTCAGATCGAGGAGGCCGTGAGCTACGCAAAGGGAGCTCCCCTGCCCCGTCCTGAAGAAGCACTGGAAGATTTGTTCGTAAACCCGTAAAGACCAGTAATCAGTGATCAGTCGCCAGTAACCAGTAGGGCAGGCCACCGCGCCTGTCTGTCGGAATAATCAGTGAGCAGTTTCTGGTGATCTTCCACTTCAGACACTTTAGGCACTTCTTTTCTAGGAGCCCGTCATGACAGCACGAATACTTTCTTGTTCAGAAGCCCTCGCTGAGGCGCTTGCCGAGGAAATGGAAAGGGATGAGACGATTTTCATCGTGGGTGAAGATCTCCGAGCTCACGAAGGCATTTTTGCGCAATTCAAAGGTCTTCCTCAGCGATATCCCGAGAGGGTCATCGACACCCCCATATCCGAAACCTGTATCCTGGGAGCCGGCCTAGGGGCTGCGCTCACCGGCATGCGGCCCCTGGTGGATATGCACTTTGCGGATTTCTTCACCACGGCCATGGACGAGATCGTCAACCAGACGGCGAAGATCCGCTACATGTTCGGCGGTCAGGCCAAGATCCCCATGGTCATCTGGGCTCCTGACGGGGGAGGACTTTCCGCAGCCGCTCACCATTCCCAATGTCTGGAGAGCTGGTTCGTTCACACTCCCGGGCTCAAGGTGGTCGTTCCTTCTGAACCTGCGGACGTAAAGGGGTTGATGAAGAGCGCCATCCGTGACGATGACCCGGTCGTTTTCTTTCAGCACAAGAAGCTCTTTGCCCAGAAAGGGCCTGTCCCTGAAGGGGAACACTTGGTCCCTCTCGGCGAGGCGGACATCAAGAGAAAGGGAAAAGACCTGACGATCATCACCTATTCGAGAATGACCTACTTCTCTCTCGAAGCTGCCGATCAGCTTGCCCAAGGTGGGATCGAGGCGGAGGTGATCGACCTGAGAACTCTGAAGCCGCTTGATTTCGACCTGATCGCTGAATCGGTGAAAAAGACTTATCATGCTCTCGTCGTCCACGAAGCGTGCGTCACCGGAGGCTTTGGAGCAGAGATCGCCGCCAGGATCGGAGAGGAACTCTTCGATGAATTGGATGCGCCGGTCTTGAGAATCGGCGCAAAGGATGTTCCCATTCCTTTCAGCCCTGTGCTCGAAAATTTCGTTCTTCCCCAGGTGGGTGATATCGTCAAAGGAGCCAAGAAAGTGCTCAACCGATAGGAGTCTGCCCATGATTTCAATCCTGATTCCCAAACTGGGCTTGACCATGGAAAGCGCCAAGCTCTTGCGTTGGCTTGTTCGTTCAGGGGACGAGGTTGCGAAAGGAACACCTGTCTTGGTCATTGAAACCGACAAGGTAACCTACGAAGTCCCTGCCCCTGCCGGCGGCCTTCTTCACCCTGTTGCCCCTGAAGGAAAGACCTGCTCGGTCGAAGAAATCGTGGGCTATGTGGCCAAGGATCAGGAGGAGTACGAGCGGATCGTCAAACAGTATCCTTCACCGGAAGTTGAAGAAGCGGAGATTCCTGCGGGTGAAGAGCCTTCGACCGTGCCATCACCCGGTCTCCCCTCCGGCGCTCGCTTCAAGGCTTCTCCCCTGGCTCGTGCCATGGCTGCAGAGCACAACCTCGATCTTTCTTCAATTACCGGCACCGGGCCTGGCGGGAGGATTGTCAGGGCCGACATCCTGACCGCTCTCGGGGAGAAAGCAAAGGTAGCTGCGAAGAGAATTGAAGAACTTGCAGAGCCAGGAACCGGCTCACGGAAGGATATCCGTGAGAGCATTGCGATCCGCGGAGTCAGGAAAATCATTTTTGACAACATGTTCCAGAGCTTGAGCCAATCCGCTCAGCTCACGCTTCACACAGAAGCTTCTGCCGAAGCCCTGGTCGCTCTCAGAGACCGCTTGACCATCGACGGGCAGAAGGTCTCCTTCAATGCAATCCTTGTGAAAACAGCGGCCATGGCCCTTCTCCTTCATCCGAAAATCAATGCCAGCGTGGAGAAGGATACGATTCAAATCTGGCAGCAAATCCACATCGGCCTCGCCATGGAGGCAAATGAAGCGCTCATCGTGCCTGTGGTGAGAACGCCTGATCGCAAAACCATTCGGGACATTGACCGTGAGATCGCGGAACTGATCCGCAAACTAAGAGACAACAGGCTGTCTCCCGACGATTTGGTCAACGGCACATTCACCATCACCAACCTCGGATTTGCGGATATCGATTTCTTCACGCCCATTATCCGCCCTCCCGAAAGCGCTATTCTGGGCGTCGGTCGCATCGTGAAGAAGCCCGTCGTCAAGAAAGACACACTGATTTCTGAATCCCGCGTTTCTCTCAGCCTCACCTTTGATCATCGAATCGTCGACGGCGCCCCGGCAGCACGCTTCCTGAAGACGATCAAAGACATGATCGAAGATCCGGTCTTGATGATCGGGTGATCGGTAGGGATTTTCTCTATTCACCTTTGAAATGAGGTTTTCTTTTTTCGAGGAAGGCGCGAGCCGCCTCCTGATGGTCTTTGGTTGCTGAAAGAAGGGCGAGCTGAGAAGAAATGTAGTCCAGGTGGGATCGGAGATCACTCCTCTGGGCCTGGTAGACCGCTCGCTTGATCATGCGCGCTGCGAGCGGAGGTTTGCCGGCAATCTCCTTGGCAAGAGACATTGTCTCTTCCATTAGCTTTTCATGGGGCACAACTCGGTTCACGAGGCCTATGTCGAGAGCCTCCTTTGCGCTGATGACCCTTCCTGTGAGAAGAAGCTCCAGGGCTCTCGCGATCCCCACAAGCCTTGGGAGGAAGTACGCTCCTCCGTCCCCGGGCGCAACTCCCATCATGATGTAGGATTCTGCCATTTTTGATTTGTCGGAGCACACTCTGAGGTCGCACATGATGGCCATGTCCAGGCCGGCGCCCATAGCGACCCCATTGATTGCTGCGATAACGGGTTTGTCCGTGTTTTCCAGAGCCAGGACAATCCTGTGAACCCCCTCCCACAGGAAGTTCTTCATATCCCAAGAGCGAAGTTTCCCCTCCGCCATATCCCGGACATCCCCGCCGGAGCAGAAGGTGTCCCCTTTTCCGGTGACCACGATCACGCGAATGCTTTGATCTGCCTGGGCTCGTTCGAGGGCCTCCCTCCAGAGCGAGATCATTTCAGGGCTGAAAGCGTTCTTCGCTTCCGGACGGTTGATAATGATTTTGGCTACGTGTTCCTCGGTTTCATACAGGAGGTGCGGTTCTTTGATGGTCATATTCTTTTCCTTATCCACGGCATTTCTATCCCGGAGCGACAGCCCTCCCCTACACCAAAGCGGACAAGAAACCAAGGGGATTTTTTCATTCGATCCTTACCTGCGGAGGCCCACTTGACACCGCTCGTGGGCATCCCTAAATTCTATTCAATTTCAACTCTAAACTACCGCAAAAGGAGATGAAACATGCCGACACTTAGAGGATCCAAGACAGAGCACAATCTTCTGGCCGCTTTTGCCGGCGAGTCCCAAGCCAGAAACCGCTATTCCTTCGCAGCCAGCATTGCCCGAAAAGAGGGTTACGAACAGATCAGCAGCATCTTTGCTGAAACCGCCGACAACGAGAAAGAACACGCCAAAATGTTTTTTAAACACCTTCAAGGCGGCGAGGCCACGATCACAGCGGGCTATCCCGCAGGTCTCAGCGCCGACACACTGGGTCAACTGAAGGCGGCTGCCGAAGGCGAGAGACACGAATGGACGACTCTCTACACCGGATTTGCGGATCAGGCGATTCAGGAGGGCTTCAAAGAAGCCGCAGAGACGTTTAAGCAGATCGGTGCCGTTGAAGAGTGGCATGAAAAACGATACAACAAGCTCATTGAAGCGGTTCAGAGCAAGACCGTTTTCAAGAAACCCCAGAAAGCTCTCTGGAAGTGCAGAAACTGCGGGCGCGTGATGGAGGCTGTGGAAGCCCCGGCAAAGTGCCCTACCTGCCAGCATCCCCAAGCCTACTTTGAGCTTTTCGCGGAGAATTACTAGAAAGGGACTGAGGTGTGAGGACTGGGTAACGCAGTGGAACGATTTGCTGTTCCATTCGACTCAGTCCTCTTTGCTCATCCCTCAGTCCTTTCTTTCAAAGCGACCCCCAATTAGCAACCTGCAACTTACCTTGAAAAACAGTTTACAACCCTGCCCATCTGGTCTATTCATTCTCCCACCAGTGTCGTGTCTCGCAAATGGGCTGTCATCTCGACCGGAGGGAGAGATCTTCGAACCGTTCTGAACGCCAAGATTTCTCCCTGCGGTCGAAATGACACTCCAATCAAGATACCTTTGAGACACGACACCTCGTCATCATCGTTTCTACGCCAAGGAGGAATTCACATGTCCGTAGTAACCATGCTGGTCCGAGCCGGCCACCTTGTCCCTGCCCATGATCAACCGGTCATTCACGGCGGCGCCGTAGCTGTGGCGGGGGAGAAAATCGAAGCAGTCGGCGCTTACGAAGATCTCTTGATGCGCTACCCCAAGGCCGAGCGGTTCGGCGGCGATCAGTTTCTTCTCATCCCGGGACTGATCAACGGTCACGGCCACGGCCGGGGGCTGACGGACTTTCAGCGGGGCGCTTTGGACAACACCCTCGAATCGTGGCTCCTGGACACGCGAAAATACATTCCCGTCTCCACCTATGACGACATTGCCTACTCTGCGGCACGTCTGCTCAAATCAGGTGTCACCACGGCCATGCACAACCACATCCTCAAGGATCCCGCGGGCTTTCAGCAGGAATTCGATGAGGGGATCAAGGCTTACAGCGATGCCGGTATGCGGGTCCAGTTCAACCCCGGCGTTCGCAACGACAACCCTTTTGTTTACGGGGACAACAAAGCGTTCCTCGCCTCTTTGCCTGAAACCCTCAGGAAGATCCTGACCACTCCTCCACCCGCCGGGTCCCTGTCTGCGGCAAACTTCGTCGAAGCCGTCAGAGCCCTTTATCAGCAGTATCAGAGTCCCATGTGCCGCATCGGGTTCGGACCCCTGGCACCTCAGTGGTGCACGGACGGCCTTCTTTTAGAGGTCCGGAAGGCAGCTGTTGAGCTGAACGCTCCTATCCACGTTCACGCGGTGCAGTCCATCTTTCAGAAGGTCTATGGCCTCCAGTTCCTCGGAAAAACCCTTGTCCAGCATATGAATGACATCGGGTTTCTCGCCCGCGGAGTGGTGGTTGGACACTGCGTGTGGCCAACGGAAAAGGACATCGAGCTTCTCGCCAAGACCGGCACAGCCGTGACCCATCATCCTTCCTGCAACCTCAGGGTGCGGAACGGCATCTCGCCGGCCTATCACATGCTCAAGGCGGGCGTGATGGTCGGTCTTGGAATGGACGGAAAATCCATCAACGATGACGACGACATGATCCAGGAGATGAAGGTCTGCTACCTGCTTCATCGTCTCCCCTCTCTGGAACTCGACTCTCCTCACATGAGCGCAAGGGATGTTTTCAAGATGACCACGGAGAACAACGCTGCCCTTCTCGGCTTCGGACAGGAGCTCGGCCGTCTCGAACCGGGACAGCTGGCCGACATGGTGCTCCTGGACTATGAGAAGATGTGTCATCCTTTTGTCGATCCGTCTCATGATCCGATCGATGTGCTTCTCTACCGGGGTCTGGGATCTCATGTCCACACGGTCATGGTCAATGGTCGCATCGTGGTGAAGAATGGGAAGTTGCTGACCTTGGAAGAGGAAGCGATTGCCGGTCGTCTTGCCGAAGCGGCGTCCCGGCCGAGAACCGACAAGGAAAAGGCCCTGGTCCAGGCCATGGATGAACTGAAGCACCACGTGATCCGCTACTACGAAGGCTGGCCCAAGAAGGTCAAAACCGAACCCTACTTCGCGATCAACTCTCGAACAGACGGCCTTTTATGATCCATGTTCACTCGCCTTTGCCAGGCCTGCCCGCCTTGGGGGGGGAATGCCCCGTGTGGCAGCACGACTTCCCATCGATCAGGAAAAGAGCCGTTATAGATATCCGCGATCAAAGTGGACTTTGCCCCTTGAAGCCGCATCTCATCCTGACGAAACCCCTTTGCCCGAATGGATATGGGCACTGATTTCCGAGATCGCCTCGTTCTGACAACTATGATCGAAGATCAGAGGGTCAGTTCTAGGAGTAGTGAGGGCAGCGATAAAGGCATATCGTGGGATGGAGTTAGGTCTGAAATTGCATGATTTCGATGAATATCGCAGGATTGGGTGAGGCTGTGATCTCCAGGAGATATCTGAACTCCCAATCTTTGCAGAACTGACAACCTGTTTGGACCTGCCTATTGCCGCGGTGAAGTGTCTATCTATATCAATTCTAGAAACGTAGTGGCATCCCGGTAGTCGCCCTCCTTCTTTTTCAGCACAGGGGAGGTGTCAAGTGAGGCAGGCAGTTTTCGCCAACCTATCCCTGACATAATTCTAACTCTTTTCGCATCCTGATCTATGCTCGTGAGAAGTCTCACCACCCCTTCCGCAG
Source organism: uncultured Desulfobacteraceae bacterium (assembly GCA_964580575.1). GTDB lineage: Bacteria > Desulfobacterota > DSM-4660 > Desulfatiglandales > HGW-15 > CAVPDE01. The sequence continues at coordinate 4,314 of CAZOLJ010000030.1, read as the reverse complement.
CGCCTCCAACTGGCTTGCAGAATCCAGAACCCGGCTGCACGACTCCCAATCTACGTTCTCAATCCGGTCGTAACGCATTTCGAAGGGGTGACGTTTCGGCACGGCGTCGATGACCCGTTTGGCCTCCTCTTCGTCCTGCAGGGCGGCGGCGACCCAAACGTCTTCCAGGGTGTCGAGGATCTGGCCGAACATGTTCCGTATATTTGCCAGGCGTTCGGAGAGGAGCCGATGGAGCCGGTCCTCCACGGAACCCCTATAGCGCATGTTGTAGATCAGGACCTCGGATCGCAACTGCCCAATTCGCTGAATTCGCCCTTTGCGCTGCTCCAATCTAGTCGGATTCCAGGGAAGGTCCAGATTGATGAGGGACCCCAGACGCTGGAGGTTGAGCCCCTCCGACGCTGCTTCCGTTCCAATCACCAGTCGCAAATCCCCGGTGGTGATTCTTCTTTTAATTTCATCGCGGTTTAGACGGCGGAATTCGTCCTTCTCGATGATCCCCGATTTTGCGGCGCCGGCATAGACGGCGATTTTTTCATCCGGCATCCGTGCGGATAGCTGTCGGCCCAGCCAGAGGACCGAGTCGTAGAACTGGCTGAAAATGATGCAACCCAGGGACAACCAGCCGCCGGCAACGGTGTCATTCGTTGTGAGAACTCGCTCCACCTGGCGGAGTTTCGGATCCTCGTCGGGGAGAACCTTCACCTTGAGAAGGCCGCTCTGGAGAAAATCGTAGAGCCGCTGAAGCCTGGCCTTCATGGGTGCTCCAATCTCGTCGGGGAGCGAGGTGCACCATTCGCGGTGCATCCCCCACTTGGCCGCCCGGGCGGTCTGAACGTCCAGGGGATTGAGGCAAGAGTTGCAGACCACCCGAACGCAGGCCTTGCCGTCTTCCGGTTTCATTCGCTCCAGAGCTTCGCCTGCCACCTCCAGCAGCGAAGAGCTGAAGAAGCCTGCAATTCTGTCATACCGGCGGGCGCCCTACAATTGAGTGGCCAGGAAATCTTTCAATGGACTGCGGCGGGAGGAATACCGATGTATCATAAGGCAATAGGGTCGTTTTCCGGATCCGTGTCCTTCTTCCTCTCATCCTTCGATGAGATCTAGAAAGCTCTGCGCCGTAAGGGTAATGAAACCAGTGGTCTTGAGATCCCTGTAAATGTGACGGTTCTCAGAAACAATATAATCGACCTTCATGAAGTCGGCAAAGGCTGCTATCAACGCATCGGCTTGCTTCAGGCTCTTCTGCTGCCGATATTTATGAAAGGTCGTCTTGGGCACTTGAACCAGATCGTGATACTCGATCTTCTGAGAAGACTGGATCAGTCTGAAGAAGTCCTTTTCAAGGTTTGAGGGAAGATTCCTCTGTATCTCCCTGAGAATAATCTCCGGAACAAGGAGACGGAATTCTTCTGATTCGTCGATGAGGATTCGAACAAGATCGAGCAGCCTGGAAGATGGGCTCGGGCCAGAGGTGGTATCAAGCCCCAGGATGTACTCATTGCTGTCCAAAACGATCCGCATAGTCTTCTTTCCAAATGGTTTCCCTGGTAGCCCTGAGTTTGTTGATCACCTGATCCTTCCTTTTCCCTATAACGAGGCCGCCTTTCTCCCGTATTTTCAAACGGAGCGCTTCCAGCCTTGCTGCATAGGCATCCCCTTCGCTCGACTGCGGGGGTTTCTTCCTCGCGAGAAAGTCTATGAAGTCCAGTACCTGTGTCTTTCGACCTTCAGGAAGTCTCTTGAACTTCTGAAGGAATTTTTCCTCTGAAAAATGTGTCGTTTTCATGCTCCTCCTCACTTCCTTTGAAGAATAGGGTAGATAAGGATTATAACACATAAAGATGAATGGGACACGCATGAACACATACGAACATGGATTTTTCTTCTTGTTTTGTCCGTGAGACAATCATTGCTGATCATACGCCGTCTCCTTCCACGGCCCCCAGAAGGAGATGGGCCGCCTCGACATCCTTTTTCCAGTGCGTCATCGTGGGGGATGGCTTCTGCGAGAGATAGTTCAGCAGGGCGATGATCGTCTGCCGGCGGTCTCAGTAATTGGAAATCTCCTGCTTGAGATAATCCAGCCCCAGGCGCGGATCATCTTCCTCGGCGGTCTTGTACACGGCAAAGAGGATCTGTCGCAGCAGCGATCCGGAAGTTTTCATCCGCCCCCTTGACGGCCAGGGCGCGCTTGCTGTCGGCGTACCACTCGGGAAAGAGGACGGGCAGGCGCTTTTCGTGCCAGGCGAGGAAGAGTTCGGAGAGTTCCTCGTAATTGACGGCGGCGGCGTAGGGGGGGGGTCGGTGATCCAGAGGTCGGCGGCGTGGGTCGTCATTCGAGTGTCCAGGGGAATGACCTGGGAATCGCAAGCGATACTCCTTTCCGGAAAGGTGAGAGGCCAGGTCGTCTTCAAAGCGCTATGCGCCCTGGTCGCATAGTTGGACAGGGTGTTCAAGGCCTGATTGAAGTAGGCTTGCGCGCCTTTCTCGTTCGCTGCACTGGAATCCCACCGGCACAATCGTGAGCACCAGTCAGCCATCCGTCCGACGCCGAGGAGAAGCGCTGCGCCAGTCTTTGGGGTTTTCGCCGTCTCGACCGCCAGCTCCTGGAACAGCCCGATCATCAGCAACTGCCGGGGATTGTAGAGGTGATGCCAGTGAGTCCAGCTCCGTGTGCGAATCGGCTCATCCGTTTTTGCGCCCTCTTCGATTTTCCGGCAGGGGATGAATCCCTTGGCCTGCCACTCCTGAAAGCGCTCCTTCAGCAAGCGCAGAACCTTGATGTCCCGTTTCACATCGGCTTTCGTTGGCGCCCGATAGCATTTCTCGCCCGTCTCCGGATCCACCCAACGGATGCAGTAGAGGCGCTCCTGGAGGGCATCGTCCGGCCGCGGCACAAGATCCTCGTTTTCCCATCGCCGCAGCCCCTCGCGACCCCGGAGCGCCTCGATGGGGGTGGCGCTTCGCATTTCCGGCGGGATCGGATTTCCCTCCCTGTCCACAGGACAGCAAATGCCGTTGGCCCAGGTGTGTTCCCTCTTGGCCTTTTCCATCTCTTCCGAGCTTGCGTCCTGGACGATCTCGATTCGGAATGATTTTGTTTTTTTGTCGGGAATCAGGCGGGCCATGGTCTTCGTCTTCTGCCCGATGATCCATGAGGGGGCCAGGGGGACCCGCCAACCCGTGACGGGGTCCGTCGCCTCGATGCAGTAAAGATAATAGTCGGCCTTCCACCCCTTTCCGACGGTCTTGCCCGGGGTCTCGTCCCGCCAGCCCTCGTCGTTCCGCTCGATCCCCCAGGTCTCGATCTGGTGCCCCGCGGCGTCACAGACCTGCTTCTGAACCTTTTGGATCTCCTTCGCCGTCTCCGCGCCGCCTCCGATCAGATGGATGGCCGCCCAGGTCAGGAGCGCCCCCACGGGGGCTGAGGTCCGCCCCATAGACGTCGCAACCCATGACCGCGGCCTCGAAGGGGACGCTCCCTCCGCCGCAGAAGGCGTCGCCGACGCGGAGGGCGTGGCCGAAACGTCTCCTGCCCAGTTCGTTGACCAGTTCCGCCAGGCCGTGCGCCTCCGTTCCCAGTTGGGCGTTGATCTCCTGCCAGGCCGCTTCCGAGGGACCGGCGATCTCTTCGGGACGCACGCAATAGGTGAGTTTCCTGTCGTAGCCCATCCGGTTGAAGGCCCGACGCTGCATGTGCCTCCGGTTGCCGGGGTTACCGACTTCAGTTATCTGACTATAGTAAAAGCAAGATCACGTCTTGAGACATCAGCCAATGCCTGTCGGCTTGCCAGCCATCGACACGCAAGCGGATGCTTTTCCTATTATCGGCGAGCGTTGGCCAGCACCGGCTCGCACCGAAGCCGGGGAATGCGAGCGAAATGCCGGAGGTTTCCGGTGACCAGTTCAAGGTTGTGATAGACCGCTGTTGCCGCAATCTGAAGATCCGCATCAGCGAGAACTTGCCCTGTCTTCTTCAACTCTGCAGACAAGAATCCACACACCTCAGCAACAGCCACATCATAGGGCAGCACGGTTACAGCAGGCAGAATACGTTCCCGGATATTCGCCAGATGGCGCTCCCGTGCGGGGGAGCGCAAGGCTCCACGGTATAACTCCCCTATGACCACGGCGCTCGTAAACTGATCCCATTGGGGAACGGCTCTCAGCCATTCCACATAGGTCGACGCAGGCCGGGACCGCAGCAATTCGGAGATGGCATCCGTATCGAAGAGATAAGCCATAAGGGAGCCTAATCCAACACAGGGTGCTTCCGAGATTTGGTGCGCTTTGACCTCTCGATAAGGCTAA
>CAZOLJ010000029.1:40697-49698 GCA_964580575.1 uncultured Desulfobacteraceae bacterium | reverse complement strand
AAAAGAAAAGAAGAAATCGAGCGGGTCATCTATGGGGAGGACTTTCTCATCAAACGGCCGCTGCTGCAAGCCATCCAGAGTCCCCTCGATAAGCCACAGGTCTTGCTGATCGACGAGGTGGACCGTTCGGACGAGGAGTTCGAGGCGTTTCTCCTGGAAGTCCTCTCTGATTTTCAAATCACCATCCCGGAGGTGGGAACGGTGAAGGCCAAAGTGAGGCCCATGGTCGTTGTCACCTCCAACAGGACTCGAGACGTTCATGATGCTTTGAAAAGAAGATGCCTGTACCACTGGATTGATTACCCCTCCTTTGAAAAGGAGTACCGGATCGTGATGACCCGTGTGCCTCAGATCGAGGAGAATCTGGCCAAGCAGGTTGCGCATTTCATGAAGAAGATCAGAACCCTCGATTTCCTCAAGAAGCCGGGGATTTCCGAAACCCTGGACTGGGCGGCTGCGTTGATCGCCATGGAAAGGAAGAATCTGGACGAGGATGTGGTGCGAGAGACGGTAGGCTGCATCCTCAAGTACCAGGATGACATCAAGCGGTTCAGCGAGGAGATCTGGGCCGACCAGGCAAAGCGATCGGAATTTCTGGAGGGGGTCGATTAAGGATCCAGATTTCTCTCGCCAACAGCCAATGTGGGAGGAGTTGATAATGAGTCGTCACCGCGGTGAAAACCGGGGTCCAGCGAACTCGGGACAACTTGAAGACTCTGGATTTCGGCTTTCGCCGGAATGACGGAGGAAGGCTTTCCCGAAGCCTTGCGAAGGCATCAAAGTTGGTATCAGGAAGATGGAGCGAAACATTTCAGAGAGAGTGATCCTTTTTGCGCGGTTCTTGAGGAGCCACGGGTTCAAGGTTTTCTCAACGGGCATCGTTGACGCATTGAAAGGGGTGCAGGAAACAGGGCTCCAAGACAGGAACGATTTCTTTAACATCCTGCGGGCCAACTTGGTTGCGGGAGACATGGAGTGGAAGCTCTTCAAAGATCTCTTTGAAGAATTCTGGCGGCCGGCAGAAGAGCCTAAAGAAAAGGGTCATGAGGATCGCGAGGAAGAGGCACTTCCCAGCCCGGAGGACCTGATCATGGTGGCGCCACCCCAGCGTTCCACTGAGGACAGAGTGGATCTGCTGGCGCCCGGCAAAAAAGAGTCTCTGGAGGGGACCCTTTACAGCCCTGTTGCGCTTTACGAGAGGAAAGATCTTTCCCAATTCGAAAGAGGGGACATCCAGGTCGCTCACCTCATTCTGAAGAACATGATGGCTTCCTTCAGAGTGGCGGAGTCGAGACGTTTCAAGCGATCCAAGAAAGCCAGGGACATGGACTTCCGGCTGATCCTGAAGCGCAGCCTCAAGGTCGAAGGCCTTCCCGTCGAACTCTTCTCCAGGAGGCGAAAAAAAAGGCTCAAGAAGCTGGTGATTCTTGCGGACGTGAGTGGCTCCATGGATCGGTACGTCCGTTTCCTGATGCCCTTTCTCCTGGGTCTCCGGGGCATCGGTTCGCAATCGGAGGTGTACGTGTTTTCCACCTCCCTTTCGCGGATCACCTTCTTTGTCCGCAAGCTCCCTGTGGAGAAAGCACTCAGCAGGATTGCCGGCGAGGTGCCGGACTGGTCCGGCGGGACGCGCATCGGGGAATCCCTGCAGCAGTTCCATGAGCGTTACGGGCAGAGGCACCTCAACAAGAGGACTGTCGTGGTCATCATGAGCGATGGATGGGATCTTGGGGCCCGAAGCCTGCTCCAAAAGGAGATGCAAACCCTTTCCGACAAGGTGCACTCCGTGATCTGGCTGAATCCCCTTGCCGGGGATCCTGAGTACAGGCCTCTTTGCAGGGGAATGCAAGCCGTGCTGCCCTACGTGGATCATCTGCTGGCTGCGGACAGCCTGCAGAGCCTGCGCCGAGTAGGACGGGTCCTTTCAAAGGTCATGACGGGCACCTAAGGGAGAGCCACCGCCTCAAAATACCAGTAAGAAGTAAGCAGTAAGGAGTAGGTGGCAGAAACACTTGCTGCATACTCCCTACTGCATACTGCCTACTCTTCGATAACGCGCGTTCCTGGGGGCGGTGTGAATTTGAAGAAGTCGTCCTTGAACCTCTCCTCCTTGAAGGTGTCTCCGAGCCTGAACCGGGTCAAGCCGCCAAGGAGGTTGTAGATCTCGACCTTCTGGATGTGAAAGGAGCCGGGGGTGATCGTCAGATCAATGTGATCGATATCCCCCCACGACGGGCTGGGTGTGACTTCCAGAATCAGGGCTCCCTTGTCATCCTCCCCCTTCTGCAGGATCACAAAGCTTTGCTCCACCCCCCTCAGCCCCTGGAAAATATCGCCGAGGAGTTTCACTTCCTGACTCAGCTGGTGCGAAGAGTAGCGGTGGGCCTGGTTCTTGGCCTGGATGTACCACCAGAGCACATTGCCGTCCGTCACCAGAACTTCCTTGGTAGGCGTTTCTTGCTGGAACTTCAAAGAATGAGGAGACTTGTAATGAATCAGGCCTGTGGCCACCTCGGCTTTCACCTGATCGCCCAGCATGGCCATGGATTTGGTGACAACTTCTCTCTCATAGGTGAGGGTCAACCCGGGAACAAGGCCATAGCGTTTTCTGATTCCTTCCAGAATCGACGACAACTTCGGGTCTTCCCCCAGGGCACTCCAAGGAAACAAACACAGGAGCAGAAATCCTGCCATTAAATATCTCTTGATCATACGAGGAACCTAGCCTTTCTAATACTTGCTCATTCTTCTCTTCTGCCGAACACCTCTCTGGGCCTCATACCGTCCGAGGCGCCCACGATCCCTTGCTTCTCCATGGCCTCGATCATTCTGGCGGCTCGGTTGTAGCCCACCCTGAGCTTCCGCTGGATCATGGAGATGGAGGCCTGGCGAGTCTGGATCACAAGCTCCACGGCCTTTTCGAACTTCTCGTCCAGTTCGATGTCCTCGCCTTCCCCGTTTGCTTCCTGGGTCACCTGGGTCATGATGTCCGTGTCATAGCTGGGTTTCATCTGGGCTTTGAGGAAATCCGTCACTCTCTTGATTTCCTCTTCGGAAATATAGGCTCCATGGATTCTCACGATGCGGCCCACGCCCGGCGGGAGAAAGAGCATGTCACCCTGGCCGAGAAGATTTTCAGCACCGATGGAGTCCAGGATGGTCCTGGAGTCCACCCTGGAGGAGACCTGGAAGGAGATGCGGGCCGGGAAATTGGCCTTGATGATTCCCGTGAGAACGTCCACAGAGGGCCTCTGTGTGGCAATGATCAGGTGAATCCCTGCTGCCCTTGCCATCTGGGCCAGCCGGGTAATCGCTTCTTCCACGTCTCTCGAAGAGGTCATCATCAGATCAGCCAGCTCGTCGATGATCACGATGATATAGGGAAAGAGCTTGTCCGAACCTTCCTTCTTGTCCGCCGTGGGGGGTCTTTTTTCCTTCACGACCTTTCTATTGTAGGCCTCGATGTTTCTCACCCCGCGATCGGAGAGGTGCCAATATCGCCTCTCCATTTCCTCCACAGCCCATTTGAGAGCCCTGGTCGCTTCCTTGGGCTCCGTGACGACGGGGTGGAGCAGGTGAGGGATATCGTTGTACATGCTCAGTTCGATCCGCTTGGGGTCGATCATCAGGAACCTGAGCATGTCCGGAGAAGCTTTGAAGAGAAAGCTGTTGATAATGGCGTTCAAACACACGCTCTTCCCAGAGCCGGTCGCACCGGCCACCAGAAGATGCGGCATCTTGGCCAGGTCGGTGACAAAAGGGGCGCCCGTGATGTCCTTTCCCAGAGCCATGGTCAATTTGTGTTGCGAGTTCTTGAATGCCGGAGAGGAGAGAATCTCTTCGAGATACACAATGGTTCTCTGGTTATTGGGAATCTCGATGCCGATGGCGGCTTTTCCCGGGATAGGAGCGACGATGCGGACGCTGGGGGCGCGGAGGGCCAGAGCGAGATCATCGGAAAGGCCTGCGACCTTGCTGATCTTGACCCCCGGCGCAGGCTTGAGTTCGTACATGGTGATGACCGGGCCGGGCAGAATCTCGACCACCTCGCCCTCCACGTCGAAATCGGCCAGTTTCGCCTCAAGCCGGCGAGCGTTCATCTCCAGGCTTTCCTTCTGGATTTCGACAGGCTTGTCCGTGGGTGCTTTGGTGAGAAGGTCCAGGGGCGGAAGGTTGAACTCTCCAGCAACATTCATGAAAGGAAAAGCTTCCTGCTCGGGTTTCTTGACGGGCTCGGGCTTGGGCTCGACGATCGTCACCTGCCGTTTGGGTTTTGTCTTTTCCCTTTCGATGTACTCCTCGCGGACTCTCCTTTTCCTTTTTTGTTCGTTTTTTTTCATGGAGAGCTCTTTGATCCGCCTCATGAGGCTGTTTCCCCAAAGATAAAGGTTCGAAAAGATCCATCCAAAGGAAGCGTCGGTAATGACCATGAAAGAAATGATGAAGACGGCTCCCATAATGATGCAAGCGCCAAAGTCGTTCAGGAGATTCGTCGTGAAACGGGCGAGAAAGTAGCCGATCAGACCACCGCTGATGACTTTGCCTCCTCGGTACGCAATCTCCTGGGGCAGATAGAGATTCAGGAGCCCTGCAAAAGAAAGAAGAAGACACGAAGTGGCGGTAATGCTCTTGGCAAGGGAGGGAAATGGGAGACCTCGAAATGAGATTACGGACAAAGCACCAAAGACCACCACCAGCCATAAGGACGCAAAGCCGAGGGCGCGAAAGATCCATCCTGCAAGGTGAGCGCCCACCGGGCCAAAGAGATTGAATATCTTCTTGGCGTGGTCTGTCTTGATTCCAAAGACCGGATCCGCGGGGTGAAAGGAGAGCAGGCTCACCCCCAGGACGATGACCAGAAGCAAGAACACGATGCCCCGAATCTCTTTCCTCAATGATCTCTCCCCACCTTGAGGTTTATTGCCGGAGTTCTTTGATTTGTTGCTCAATGAAAGAATACCCTCTGATCAGAAAAATCGCAAATCCAGACGACTTGAAATTCTAAACCGGCATAATGATCGGAAGAATGAGGGGGCGCCGCTCGATCGTGTTGAAGAAGTAACGCTTGAGGCTTTTCTTGATGTCCGGCGCAACCTGTGCCCAGTCAAGGTGAGAACGGTTTTCGATTTCGTTCACGACCTGGAGCACGAGGCTCTTTGCCTCCTCCAAAATGAATCCGCTGTGATCTTCGAACACGAACCCTCTTGAGACGATCTCAGGACCGTAGATGATGTCCCCGGTCTGTTCATCGACTCCGAGAAGAACGACGACCACCCCATCTCCCGAGAGCCTTCGCCGATCCCTCAGGACCACATCTCCGATGTCCCCCACCCCTTTGCCGTCCACGAGGACTCTCCCCGTCTGGACGCGCTTTGCCACCGTCGCCTCCCCCCGATCAAAGCACACAGGCATGCCGTCTTCCACGAGGATGAGGCGGTCCGAGGGTATCCCTGTTTGCCCGGCCAATTGGGCATGCTTGACCAGGTGCCGGTACTCTCCGTGGACCGGGATAAAATACTTCGGCTTAACGAGATGGAGCATGAGCTTCAACTCTTCCTGGTAGGCGTGGCCGGAGGAGTGGATGTCGGAGACTCTTTCATAAACGACTTCAGCGCCCATGCGGTAGAGGTTGTTGATGATAGCGGTGATTGCTCTTTCGTTGCCAGGGATAAAGCGCGAAGACAGGATGACCATGTCCCCCTTCCTGATCTTGGTCCCCTTGTGACGGTTCTCAGCCATTCGGGTGAGAGAGGACATGGGTTCTCCCTGGCTGCCTGTGGTGATCATCACCACCTCGTCATCGGGCAACCGGTCAATCTCATGCTCCTCAATTTCCAGGTCAGGGGGGACGCGAAGCAACCCCTCTTCCTTGGCAATCCTCACGTTGGTTCTCATGCTCTTTCCGCTGAAATGGATCTTTCGATGGAACCTGGAGGCAAGGTGCACCACTTGCTGAATGCGCGTGATATTGGATGCAAAGACGGCCACCATCACTCGTCCCCTGGAGGATTCCATCAGGCCCTCCAGGGTCCTGGCCACCTCACGCTCGCTCAGGGTAAACCCCACTTTCTCCACATTGGTGGAATCAGAAAGCAGCGCGAGGACGCCTCTTTCGCCATAGTGGGCAAAACGGAGAAGGTCCGTGGCCTGGCCGTCCACAGGAGTCTGGTCCATTCTGAAATCCCCCGAGTGGACGAGAATGCCCTCGGGAGTGTCAATGGCAAGCCCCACCCCGTCTGGGATGCTGTGATTGACCCGGATGTACTCGATCTTGAAGGGGCCGAACTCTGAAATCTCTCCAGGTTTGACTTTTTGAAGCCGGGCGTCTTGGGGAAGATTGTGCTCCTTCAGTTTTTCTTTCAGCAACTCGATCGTAAAGCTTGTTCCGAACACGGGGAGATCGAATTCCCTGAGGAGGAAAGGCATGGCGCCGATGTGGTCTTCGTGGCCGTGAGTGAGCACGATCCACTTCACGCTGTCCCTTTTATCCCTCAGATACTGAATGTCCGGAATGACCACATCTACGCCGGGCATGTACTCCTCAGGGAACATGAGGCCCGAGTCGACGACAAGAACATGATCGCCGTACTCCAGAGCCATCATGTTCAGGCCGATTTCACCCAGGCCGCCGAGAGGAATTAGTTTGAGCATACAAAACTCCACAAGAATACAGTAGACAAGCATACAGGAGACAGAAGAGAAAACGTCAAATGATAAACGATAAGAAGAAAGCAATCACGAAAGCACGAAGGTACGAAAACACGAAAGGGGAGGGGTTAATAGAACAATAGGCTTTTTTCGCGCTTTCGTCATTTCGTGTTGTCGTGGTGACCTCTTTGGTTTCTATTCTGTATTCTGTCTGCTGTCTCGTGTATTCCAAATATATCGATTAAACAACACCTTACCTTTTCATCTGTTTCACGTCAACACAGAAATCACCAAAGGCCTTGATCTGGCAAGAGCGCCTGTGATACTTCTCTTCCCATCTCCCACCCTAACACAAAGAGGAGGTCATCCCATGGCAAGTGTCAACAAGGTAATCCTCGTCGGGAACCTGGGTGCCGATCCCGAGGTGCGGTATACCCCGAGCGGCAAGGCAGTCGCCACATTCAACATCGCCACCAAAGAGCAGTGGACCGGCAAAGACGGTGAGAAGACGGAGCGCACCGAGTGGCACAAGATCGTCGCGTGGGCCCGCCTGGGAGAAATCTGCGGAGAGTACCTCCGCAAAGGAAGCCAGGTCTATGTGGAGGGTAGGTTGCAAACCCGCTCGTGGGAGGACAAGGAAGGAAACAAGCGGTACACGACCGAAATCGTAGCGCAGAACATGCAGATGCTCGGATCTGCTGCGGGAAAGGCAGGCATGGCGAAGTCCACAGAAGAACGTTTCCCTACGGAAGAACCTGTCTCGATCCCGGATGATGACATTCCGTTCTAAGGCTAGGCCTCATCGTCGCGTTTGCTCTTTTTGTCTTCAGGAGGAGTGATCTCATCCGGCTTATCCTGGGTAGCTTTCTTGAAGTTCTTGATCCCTTTGCCTATGCCGCTACCTATTTCGGGCAGCTTTCCTGCCCCGAAAATGATCAGAATAATGATCAGGATGACGATCAACTCCGGCATTCCTAAACCGAACATGGTTGGCCTCCGTTCTTAAGAATCGGAATCGAGCTCTTCCAGAATCAGGTGGTATTCTTTCGAAGCCACAAAGGCTGAAATCGCCTTTCGGTAATCCAGCCACGCTCTCCACACTTCGATCCACTCCTGGTTGTGCCAGAAGACCTCAGGGGGTTTTTTCCCCTTGGTCACAGAAACGAACTCCTCAAACTCGGCCATACAATCGCTGCAAAAACTCAAACCCAAAGGCGTTCGCTCCGCAGATTCCCCTGAAGTCACTTGAATGCCGCACATGGCACATCGAAAACGGCAAGAGGAGCACTGGATGATTTTCTGAATGGAATCCAGCCTCCCCCTGTGCTTCTCCAGGTATTCCTTTTTCTTTTTTCTTTCAAGCTGGTCATGGATGTCCACAATCTTGGTCATTGGTCCACCTGAGGGGAACCCCCTTTCCGGACGGTATCCTTCTAAAGCGCATTGGGCGATTGTGCAAACCGGACGGGATCATTGAATCCTATCACGCTTTTTTCATCACTGCAACTGCGGCTTCTCCGAATTTTCCAAGATTGCGGACAACGGTGATTCCTGCGGACTCGAGGGCTTTGATCTTGTCTTCGGCTTTTCCTTTTCCACCGGAGATGATGGCCCCGGCGTGGCCCATGCGTTTGTCGGGGGGAGCGGTCTGTCCGGCAATAAAGGCAAGCACAGGCTTGCGGAATTCCCGGCGAACATACTCTGCGGCCTCTTCCTCGGCAGAGCCGCCGATCTCCCCGATGATCACGACGCCCTTGGTCTCGGGATCGTCTTTGAACTTCCTGAGAGGATCGATGAAAGAGGTGCCGATGATGGAATCCCCTCCTATTCCGATGCATGTGGATTGCCCGAGACCCGCCCTGGTGAGTTGATCCACCACTTCGTAGGTCAGGGTCCCGCTCCTCGAAATCACTCCGACGCTTCCCTGCCGATGAATGTGCCCCGGCATAATACCGACCTTTGTCTTGCCGGGAGAAATGATGCCCGGGCAGTTCGGTCCGATGAGGACACCATGCTTGTCCTCCAGAAAGCTCATGACTTTAATCATGTCGAGCGCAGGAATTCCTTCGGTAATGCACACCACCACGCCGAGTCCTGCAGAGGCGCACTCCATGATCGCGTCTGCGGCAGCCATAGGCGGAACGAAGATGCAGGCGGCGTTAACGCCCTCCTGTTTGACGGCTTCCTGGATGGTGTTGAACACTGGAACGCCCTCAACGGCCTGTCCCTTCTTGCCGGGAGTGACGCCGGCAGCCACGACAGAGCCGTAGTTCAGCATCTGCTTGGTGTGAAAGGAGCCTTCCTTGCCGGTAATCCCCATCACCACAATTCGAGTCTTTTCATCAACCAGAAT
>CAZOLJ010000029.1:0-40597 GCA_964580575.1 uncultured Desulfobacteraceae bacterium | reverse complement strand
GTCACCATGGCCGCCGCTTCGGCCATGTCTTTCGCCACCATGAATTTCAGATTGGAGTTCTGCAGAATCGCTCTTCCTTCCTGGACATTGGTCCCCTCCAGCCTGATGATAATCGGGACCTTGATGTCGATCTTTTGCGCAGCGGCAAGCACTCCTCGCGCCAGGACGTCGCATCTCAGAATACCGCCGAAGATGTTGATCAAGACAGCTTTCACATTCTTGTCTTCCAGAATGATCTCAAACCCCTTCTTAACCATTTCTTCGCTGGCCCCCCCTCCTACATCGAGGAAGTTCGCCGGTTCGGCGCCTGCCAGTTTGATGACGTCCATGGTGGCCATGGCAAGCCCGGCGCCGTTCACCATGGCGCCTATGTTGCCGTTCAGACGAATGTAGTTGATATTGTATTGCTCGGCCTTGGCATCCAGGGGATCTTTCTCCCGGGGATCATCCAGGGCCTTCATCTCCTTTTGCCTGACCAGCCCGTTGTCATCAAGGGTGATCTTGCCGTCTATGGCAAGGGCCTTTCCTTCTTTGGTGAGGACAAGAGGATTGATCTCCGCGAGGGAGCAGTCTTGAGCCATAAAGAGCCTGCACAACGCCCCCATGAGAGACATGAGTTCTTTCACGGTGTCGGCACCGGGCAAGGGGTCGAGGGTGTAAACGAGGTTTTTGGCCTGGAAGGGCATCCAGCCGACCTTCGGATCAATGAATTCTTTCAGCACCAGTTCCGGCGATCTTGCAGCCACTTCTTCGATCTCCATGCCTCCTGCTTGGCTGAAGATCACCACAGGGCGGGCTTTTGATCGGTCGATCACCACGGCGAGGTAAAACTCGCGATCGATGTTCACGCCCTCCTCGATCAAAACCTGATGAACCTTCTTGCCTTCCGGCCCGGTCTGCTTCGTCACCAGGGGGCGGCCGAGAATATCCGAGGTCGCCTGCTTGAGCTCGTCCAAGCTCTTCACGACCCTTACGCCACCGCCTTTTCCCCTGCCCCCTGCGTGCACCTGGGCTTTGACGACCCATGGGGGTCCCGGGAGCTCCCGGCCGGCCTTCACAGCCTCGTCCGCGGACGATGCCACGCGGCCCTTGGGTACGGGAATGCCGAATTTTCTGAAGACGTCTTTAGCCTGATATTCGTGAAGTTTCATAAGATTCAACCCCTGTTCCCCCCCCTCCCCTCCACCCTCAAGGGGGAGAGCTAGGGAGGGGGTGATGTCAGGGGAAGGTTATGGCTTTTTCAGCGTTTTTTGTCAAGGACAGAGAGAAAAAGGCCCAGGCCAATAAAAAAGCACCCTCCCTTTCGAGAAGGTGCCTTGCATGAAACCGCTGGGATGAACTATCGTCTTACAACATTAACTGCCGCAAGACCCTTGGGACCTTTTTCAACTTCAAAGGTCACTTGCTCGCCCTCAGTGAGGGACTTAAAGCCGGTTCCGGTGATGGCGGAATGATGGACGAACACATCTGTGCCATCTTCTCTCTGGATGAAACCGAAACCTTTCCTGTCGTTGAACCACTTCACTGTTCCTTGTGCCATAGTGCCAACCTCCTTTCCTCAGTTTTTATAGCGGTTACAAACCTGAGGCTGTCACTTTGGTCAAAGGAACACCCTAGGATGAAACCGGCCCGATTACTAGCACCGGGTACTCTATATTGAGCTTGCAAACTATACTTTGTCCAGAAAATGTCAAGAAAATAAATGGAGATATTTCTTGAGGTACCTGGCCGTGTGAGATCCAATCGGCCCGGAGATCAGTTCTGCAGGCGAGCCTGTGGCGACCACATAACCTCCCGTTTCTCCTCCTTCGGGGCCGAGATCAAGGATGTAATCCGCCTCCTTGATCATCTCCATGTTGTGTTCAATCAGGGCGACCGTGTTTCCCTGATCTACAAGAGCCTGCAGCACGTCCACCAGTTTTTTCACATCGTTGAGATGGAGGCCCGTGGTCGGTTCATCGAGAATGTACAGGGTCCGTCCTCTGGAGGGTTTGGCCAGTTCTTCAGCCAGCTTGATGCGCTGGGCTTCTCCGCCGGACAGGGTGGGGCTCGACTGGCCGATTCGCAGATAACCCAATCCGATCCTGCAAACAACGTCGACGGCGTGGCGAATTCGGGGAATAGCCACGAAGAAGTCCTTGGCTTCCTCAAAAGTCAAGTCGAGAATCTCCGCCATGTTTTTTCCCCTGTACGCGATGTCGAGCGTCTCCTGGTTGAACCGTTTGCCATGACACACTTCGCAGTTCACGTATACGTCGGGTAGAAAACTCATCTCCACCTTCACGGCGCCGTGCCCCTTGCATGCCTCACACCTTCCTCCCGCGAGGTTGAAGGAGAAACGGCTGGGTCGGTATCCTCTAGCCCGAGCCTCAGGGGTCATGGAGAGGAGGTGACGGATTTCAGGAAGGAACCCCACGTAGGAAGAGGGCACGGATCGAGGAGTATATCCGATCGGACTGTGGTCCACTTCCAGCACGCGCTCAAGGGCCTCCCACCCGTCTACTCGAACACAGGCTCCGGCCGGATCTTGGCGCTCCAGGAGGAGGTTCTGCAGGCTTTTGTACAAGGTTTCCTTCAGAAGCGTGGACTTGCCCGACCCTGAGACACCGGTGACACAGATGAGGGTCCCGAGAGGAAAGGTTGCCTCAACACCCTTGAGATTGTGCTCGGTCGCTGAAATCACTTTCAAGGCAGGCCTTTCTCTATAAGGTCTCAGCCGCGAGGTGAGTTCGTGAGGCTTTCCGTTAAAAGAGATTCCCGTGATGGAGGCGGGATTCTTTCTCAGGTCCATCAGCTTGCCGCTGGCCACGACCTGCCCGCCCTCCCTGCCGGCACCGGGCCCGAGGTCAATGATGTGGTCGGCTTCACGGATGGTTTCCTCGTCATGTTCCACCACGAAAATCGAGTTTCCCCGCTTCTTGAGTTCTTTCAGCGCCTCCAGGAGAATCCTGTTGTCCCTGGCATGGAGACCGATGGTCGGCTCATCCAGGATGTAAGAGACTCCGGTGAGATTGGAGCCGAGTTGCGCGGCCAAACGGATGCGCTGGCCTTCTCCTCCTGAGAGCGTGTCGCCGCTCCGGTCCAGAGAAAGATAGGAAAGTCCGAGACGGTTCACAAAAGCGAGACGCATGAGGATTTCTGCCATGGCCGGACCGGCAATAGGTGCTTCGCGAGGGGAGAAAGAAAATCCTTTCAGGATCTCATAAAGCCTGCTTGCGGGCTGCCGCACCAGATCCCAGATGGAATAGCCCTGGATTTTGACGCTCAGGGCTTCGGGTTTGAGGCGGCTTCCCCCGCATTTGGGGCAAACCTTTTCGCCCGACTCCCCGAGCGTGCCTAGGCCTTCGCACCGTCTGCACGCTCCCAGCTTGCTGTTGAAAGAGAAGAGGCGCGGATCAAGGCTTTGAAGTCCAATGCCGCAGGCAGGGCAGATCCCTTTCTGGCTGAAAGTTTCGTCTGCTCCACCTTCTTTTAGAACCATCAGGTTCCCCGCCCCCTCATCCAGTGCTACACGCACGAGATCGTCCACGTTTTTCGCCGGGAGCCTTCCGATGACAAGGTCAATGGTGTGCTCATGGTAACGGCTGAGGGCCATTTTCTCTTCAAGCCTGAGCAGACTGCCGTCAATGCGGGCCTGTTTGAATCCTTTTCGAAGAGCACGGGCCAGCACCTCTTTGTGAAAGCCCTTGCGGCCGGTCACCTTGGGCGCGAGAACCAGTGCTTTTCCTCTTCGGTAGCGATCCCTGATCTGAGCGACGATGCTTTCAGGATTCTGGGCGCTGAGCTCCCTGCCGCACCCCGGGCAGTGCTGAGACCCCAGTTTGCTGTAGAGGAGCCTGAGAAAATGGTAGATCTCCGTCAGAGTGGCGACGGTCGAGCGAGCGCTGGCATGGCTGATGCGCTGCTGGATGGCGACGGTCGGCGAGAGCCCTGTCACGGAATCCACGTCAGGCCGTTCAAGAACTCTCACGTACTGCCGCACATAAGGGGCCAGGCTTTCGAGATACCGGCGCTGGCCTTCGGCAAAGAGAATGTCGAAGAGGAGCGTGGATTTCCCTGATCCTGAAATCCCTGTCACCACCACGAGCTGTTGTCTTGGAATGGAGACCGTCAGGTCTTTGAGGTTGTGCTCTCTGGCTCCTCGCACAAGGACGGACGGGACCGGAGGGGATGCAGATGGAATCCTGTCGGGGTGGAAAGACGTTAGCCGAGAGGCCCGGGAGAGATATTTCTTGAGGAACCTGGCTGTGTGAGATCGCTTGTGATCCGCCACCTTTTCAGGCGGCCCTGCGACCACGAGGGAACCCCCTTCTTCACCGCCTTCCGGGCCGAGGTCGATCACCCAGTCCGCTATTTTGACTACATCCATGTTGTGCTCGATGACGAGCACCGTGTGCCCCTCATCGACCAATCTCTGAAGAGCGGACAGAAGTTTTCTGATGTCTTCAAAATGAAGGCCGGTGGTGGGTTCATCGAAAATAAACAGCCGTGGTTTCAAACCCGTTGTTTTGAGGTAAGAACAAAGCTTCAGTCTCTGAGCTTCACCTCCGGAAAGGGTGTTGATCGGCTGACCCAGACGCATGTATCCCAGGCCGACGTCCACTAAGGGTTGAAGCGCTTCTCCCACGTTCCTCTGTTCCCGGAAAAAGGCGATGGCTTGGGTCACGGTCATGGACAGGATGTCGTCTATGTTCTTGTCTCTGTACCGAACCTCAAGCACGTCTTTGCTGAAACGCTTGCCGCCGCAATCGGGGCAGGTGATGAACACATCCGAGAGAAACTGCATCTCCACTTTTTCGAAGCCTGCCCCCTCGCAGGTGGGGCAACGGCCGTCGGCGACATTGAAGGAGAAGTATCTCGGCCCCATCCCCCTTTCCCCGGCAGCCTCTGTGTTCGCCAGCAAGTGGCGGATGGGGTCCATGGCTTTGAGGTAGGTCAGAGGATTGGCTCTGGGCGAGCGGCCAATGGGTTTCTGATCCACCAGAAGCACATCCTCAATCGCTTCCGCGCCGCTGAGCGAAGCATGACGACCCGACTCGCCGCGAGGGTCTCCCTTGATTCTCTTGATGGCCTTGTAAAGGGTTTCCTCGGCAAGGGTGGATTTCCCTGATCCGGAGACTCCGGTGAGGCAAACGAACAGGCCGAGGGGAATCTTCACGTCCAGGTTCTTGAGGTTGTTTTCAGAGGCGCCTTTCACGGTGATCCAGCGATTTGGTTTTCGCCGTTTCTCCGGCAGAGAGATGGATTTCTTGCCCCTCAGGTATTGGCCAGTCAGGGAATCCGTTACACCGGCGGTGGGACCGAAATACATGATCCCTCCGCCTGCTTCTCCGGCACCGGGTCCCAGGTCCAGCATGAAATCACTCTGGCTAATGATCTCCGGATCGTGCTCAACCACAACGACCGTGTTCTCCAGATCCCTCAGGCCTTTGAGAATTCGAATCAGACGGTGATTGTCCCTGGGATGAAGGCCGATGCTCGGTTCGTCCAGGACATACAGGGTATT
Organism: uncultured Desulfobacteraceae bacterium; assembly: GCA_964580575.1. Lineage (GTDB taxonomy): Bacteria > Desulfobacterota > DSM-4660 > Desulfatiglandales > HGW-15 > CAVPDE01. The sequence goes on along the minus strand of CAZOLJ010000029.1, from coordinate 35,091 downwards.
AACCAGAGAGGAACCGAGCGCGGAGGTGAGGGCCACACGTTGAACCTCCCCTCCGGACAGGGTGCGGGACTGGCGGTCGAGGGTCAAGTAGTCCAGTCCGACTTCCTGCAGGTAGCGCAACCGACTGCGGATCTCATCCAGGATGAGAAGAGAGGCTTTGTCTTCTGAAGAAACGCGAAGAGAATTGAAAAATGCCGCGGCGCGGCCGACGCTCTTGCTGTAGAGTGTACCAATGGGGATTCCGCCTAGAAGATAAAGGAGCGTCTCCGGCTTGAAGCGGGTGCCCTGACAGTCAGGGCAGGTCACGGTGCTCCTGTAGCGTGAGAGGTACACCCGCACATGCATCTTGTAGGTTCTGCCCTCCAGCCAGTTGAAGAACCCTTTGATTCCGTAATAGCCCCTGCTGCCTTCAATGATGGCCTTTTGTTGGGATTCGGCTAGGTCCTTGAAGGGAACATCCATGGGGATCTTCCCGCTCCTGCAAAAGGCCTTGAGGTCTTTGAACTCAAAACGACCTTCCTTGATTCCACCGAAGGGCTTGATCGCTCCCTGTTCAAGCGAAAGAGAGGGGTTGGGGATGATCAGATTCAGATCGACCTGAATGGTTTTTCCGAATCCGCGGCACGTTTCGCAGGCGCCCACAGGGCTGTTGAACGAGAACAGGTTGGGAAAGGGGCTTCTGTAGGTGATGTCGCAAGTCGGGCAGTCGAGCCTGTTGGTGAAGGCAAGGTGCTGATCCGGTTGGATCCACAGATCGATCCGGCCGCCGCCGAACCGAAAGGCCTGCTCCAGAGAATCCACGATCCGTTTTCGATCAGAGCGCTTGAAGACCATGCGGTCTGCGACCACATCGATCGGTCTGTCCGGCAACGCAAGAATTCCCTCCCCCTTGATGGGGGAGGGCGAGGGTGGGGGTGACGATTCCAGGAGTTTGATCCCACCGCGTTCGTAGAAGCGTGAGAAACCCATTCGGCCCAAATCCCTTCGCAGCTGATCGGCGTCACTCCCCTTTGTGGAAGCAGGGAAGGTGATCACCAGCTCGGATCCCTCGGCAACGCCTTCGAGGGCTCTCCACACATGCTCGGGAGTTTCAGGCACCACCAGTTTGCCGCACTTCCTGCAATGGAGCTGCCCGACACGGGCGTAGAGGAGTTTCACGTAGTCCGTGAGCTCCGTCATGGTCCCCACGGTAGAGCGGGACGTTCTCACCGGATCTTTGCGGTCAATGGCGATGGAGGGAGGAATGTTCTCGATCCGGTCCACCTGGGGCCGGTCCATGCGTTCCATGAATTGCCGGGCATAGGGCGAGAAGGTCTCTACGTACCGGCGCTGGCCTTCCGCATAAAGGGTGTCAAAGGCCAGAGAGGATTTCCCGGACCCGCTCAGACCTGTAATCACCGTGATGCGGTTGAGCGGGATATCGAGATCGAGATTCTTGAGATTATGCTGTCGGGCACCCCTGATTCGGATGACCGAGGGCTGCAAGGTCTTCTTGTTCATAAACCGGGTCCAATACTTATCGGAAAAATCACTTAGATGAAAAGTATAAGCACAGACGACAGAAAGTCCTTCTATCCAGAATACTTTTGTTGCACCCCTGAATCTGTGTTATAGTGAAAACCATGAAAGAGTCGCTCCGGTACTTAAACAATGCAAAGCAAATTCTAAAGGCCGTTCCGGTGGAAGGCTCCACTTACACGGATGTAAACCCTGTCCGAGAGGCCATGGGGACAGCTTATCTTGCTGTTCTTGAAGCCATCAATGAATATTTGGCGCAGAGGGGCCTCACGAAGAAGGAGATCCCAAAGTCAGTGGAAGGGTACCGGAAGACCCTCCAAAAATACATAGCCGTCCGCAATGGAAAGGTCATGAGAGAGTTTGAGAAGCTCTATGACATGCTTCACATTGCAGGGCATTACAGAGGGCTCTTATACGACAGAGAAGTAGTGAAAGAAGCTCTGAAATCAGCGAAATCTTTCATCGACAAAATGGGTTAGATCCTCCGCCCGAGCTTCATCAACCGAAACCGGTGCGACCGTCAGAGTTCGAGCGCCTGCTTGAAATCTTCAATAATGTCTTCCGGGGATTCTATGCCCACGGACATGCGGATGAGAGCGTCGGAGATTCCCAATCGGCGCCTTTCCTCCGGGGACAGGCCCGCGTGGGATGTGGTCGCGGGCCTCGTGAGCAGGGTCTCGATACCCCCAAGGCTCGGTGCGATGACCGGTAAGTTCGTCCTCTTCATAAACCGCTCGGCCGCCTCCAACCCTCCTTTCACCTCGAAACTCAGCATGCCGCTGAATCCCTCGAATAAAGAGCGCGCTCTCTCGTGAGCCGGGTGGCTCGTGAGGCCCGGGTAGTTGACTCGCAGGATCGAGGGGTGATCTTCAAGAAACCCGGCGATCTTAAGCGTGCTCTCGTTCTGGTAACGAACCCTGACCCCGAGGGTCTTCATCCCTCTATGGAGAAGGAAACAGGCGTGAGGATCCAGAGATCCGCCCAGGTGATTGAGCTTGTGAACGGTTTTTTCGACGAGGTCTGCCTTGCCGATCACCGCTCCTGCGACGATGTCGGAATGGCCGTTGAGGTACTTCGTGCAACTGTGGAGAGACAGGTCAAACCCCCACTCCGGCGGCCGGAAGTTGATGGGACTCGCAAAGGTGTTGTCGATCATGGAAACAAGATGATGGGCTTTTGCAAAGTCCACAACGGCTTTGAGATCCGCCACCTGGATGAGCGGGTTGGTCATTGTCTCCACATAGATGGCCTTAGTCCGAGGCTTGAGTTTCTGTTCCCACGAGCCAGGATCATTCCCGTCAATGAAATCAAAGGAAATACCCAGGCCCGGCAGATCCTTGGTAATCAAATCGTGAGTCCCTCCGTAAAGGCAATCCTGGGCCAGGAGATGATCCCCTTGAGAGAGGACGGCAAGGAGCGCGGTAGAGATAGCCGCCATGCCGCTCGCGGTGACCAGAGCGGCTTCTGCGTTTTCGAGGGCCGCCAGTTTGGCGTGAAGAGCGGCATGGTTGGGCGTGTTGTTCAACCGGATGTATTTGAGGTCATGGTAGCTCTTTTCTCCTCCGTACTCGAACATGGCGGACTGGAAAATGGGCATGCTCACTGCCCCGAGAATACGAGGGTCCGGCTCTCCAGAGTGGATGAGTTTGGTGTCGATGCGCTGATACTTCTTTTCCATTTCTCATATCTCCTTATTCCATTTGTTTCCTGCGTGCACGATCTAGGGACAATGGGACAGAGGCACAAAGGCACAAAGCAGAAAAACCATTCCGCTCTGGACCTTTGGCCCTCTGCGCCTTTGTGCCTGTCTTCCTAGGTCCCTTGCACCTTTCTATTTCAGGTATGGCCTCTGGCTTCTGAGAGCAAAGGAATATCCATCGATTGCTCTCGATACCGCCAGTATCCCGTCCAGGTGGTCGTATTCATGCTGGAGAAGTTCCGACAGGTCGCCTTCCAGCTTCATCGTGTGCTCCTGGAAGCCCAGGTCTCTGAACCGGATGGTGCAGTTCTTGTGTCTCCTCACTTTGACGAGAAGATCAGGGAAGCACATGCAGTCATCCCAGACTTCCATCATCTCTTCACTTCTTCTCTCCAGGGAGGGGTTGACGAAAACGACGGGTCTGTCGATGAACATGTAGATCAGGCGTTTCGCGAAACCGATCTGGCAGGCTGCGATGGCCCTTCCGGCGCCGTATTTCCTTCTGAACTCCAAAAGGGTGTCGTGAAGATCAGAAACCACAGCAGGCAGATGTTTCAAATCCTCCTCTTGAACCGCTTCGGATACTTCATAGAGCTTGGGATTTCCCAGGAGAAAAAGTTCTCTGACGGTCATGGGGCAAACCTCAAAAAAAAGAATACAGAAGACAGGAGACAGAAGACAGAATGAAGAACAAAAAATCAACTGCTTTCTGTTTTTGCCTCTACCCTCAACCCTCCAACCTCCGTCTCTTCATGGTTTCCGGCACACGATCTCCGCCACAGCTCGCCGGGGATCCTCCTGAATGCCTTCAAAGTGATGGAGCACCTTCCAGCCCTTGAACCAGTCCCTCAATTCCCCGGGTTTGAGCAGGAAGTCAGGGTTGCGCGGTTTTCCAAACTGCGCTTGCTCCAGGGTGTAGGTGGAGTAGACAAGAAACCCTCCCGTCCTCAGGGCCTTTTTGATGCACGGCATCAGGGGCCGATGAAGGTACCGGAAGACAAGGATCGCGCTGTACGCCTCCTCTGTGAGCGGGTTCTCCCCGGGTTTCTCCAGATCGACCTTCCAAATCGTGACCTTTCTCTGTATCCCATCGGCCGTCTCTTTCGCCTTTTGGAGAGCTTCTTCGGAACGATCGGCGAGAACCACGGGAAGCCCTTTGGCTGCCAGGAAAAGTCCATTGTGGCCGTCTCCCGATGCCAGGTCAAGAACAGGGCCCTCGGGTCTCTCGGCAAGGATGAGATCAGAAAAGTTTGCCACAAGGGCGTCAGGGCTCAAGGCCACGTTTTCCTCTTCGTGATCTGTCCTGCAACCTGTCGAATGATTTCGAGCCCCTCCTTCACCTGTTCCCGTGACACATCGAGATGGGTGACTGCTCTTCCCCTGGTTTTTCCAAGAACAGAGATGCGGAGCCCCTTTTCTCTCAGAAGAGCGTTGAAAGTTTCAGCAGGGACCCCCATCCCTGAGACATCGAAAAAGATGAGGTTGGTCTCGACCGGTTCAACGGCAATCCCTTCGATTTCCGCTAGACCCCGAGCCAGGATCCGGGCGTTTTCGTTGTCTTCTGCAAGACGCTCAACATGATGGTTCAAAGCGTAGACCGCCCCGGAGGCAATGATTCCCGCCTGCCTCATGGCGCCTCCGAATTGATGCTTCCAGCGCCAGGCCTCCTGAATGAAGCCCTTTGAACCGGCCAGGGCAGCGCCCACTGGAGCCCCCAAGCCTTTGCTGAAATCAATCCAAACCGAATCAAAGGGCTCTGCATAGGTCTTGGCTTTGATTCCCGTGGCAGCAACAGCGTTCAGGAGCCTGGCGCCGTCCATGTGGCAGAGCATGCCATGCTTGTGAGCCGCAGCACACACGGATTGAATCCCATCCAGAGGCCAGATCGATCCACCGCCCAGATTCGAGGTTTGCTCCACAAGAGCCACTCTGGAACGGGGCAAATGGTTGCTGGCAGGCCGCACGGCGGCTTCAAGCTGCTCCGCACTGAAGACCCCCCGCTTGCCGGCAACAGGATAGGTCATGGCGCCTGTGAGTGCCGCCGGACCGCCTGTTTCATAGTGGCGGGTGTGGGCTGTTTCATCCATGATGATCTCGTCGCCCGGCCGACAATGGACGCGAAATGAGACCTGATTGCACATGGTTCCCGAAGGCAGGTAGATGGCATCCTCTTTGCCCAAAAGATCGCAGATCATTTCCACCAGTTTATTGACCGAAGGGTCTTCTTTTTGTTGCTCGTCTCCCACTGCGGCTTCTGCCATGAATTTCCGCATCCCAGGAGTGGGTTTTGTGATCGTATCGCTGAAGAGGTCGATTCGGATCGGTGTCTCCATGGTTCCTCCTGTGCTTCATCAGGCACGATATGGGGGACATATTAGACTTGCTCCTTAAGGCGTGCAAGAGGAATAAAATCGTTCACGGAGAGTGCGGCCTTGGACAGGGTGCCCTTGGGGAAAAAACATGGAGGGGCAAGCAGGCAAACGGAAAACGAAAGGGCAAAAGCCGTCGAGCGGGGATTTCTGGGTGGGCTAGTAGTACGCTTTGATTTCTCTTTCAGTCGCTGTGATTGTGAAATGGAGCTTTTGAAGTTCCTTCCCGAAGATAGAGATCTTGTCGGAATACCGCACCGTCACCGTCACGCTGTTCTTGGGATCCTTCTCGATATAAATCTCATCTTCCCCGATGCGGTATCCTTCCTCTTTAAGTTTATTGAGAAGGAATGCCTTTGTGTGCTCCAAAGTGTTCTTGGTGCCGTACACAGCCGCTACTTCAATCTCCTTCTGTATCCAGTACTTGTTCCAATAAGGTCTCACGGCACCGCCACCCGCTATCACGATGGCGATGACCAAAGCGGTAAGAAAAAGATTTTTCATGGTTCACCCTTCGATCTTCAGCTTATCTCATTCGAAGCGCCCCGTCCGGTTCTTAGCCAAGGGCATAGGGGTAGAGAGCAAAACCACAAGGAGTTCCCGGAAAATACGGGCGGCACGAAGGCACTTAGAAGAAAGAATAGCATGAAAGAGATGAAAAACCAATAGGTCAGGGCCAGCGCTCCAGCGCTCTAATCTTTTGAAACCTGCCGGAAAATGTGCTAAAGTCCTGCCGCCCGTCTTCCAAGCGGCCCGGAGCTCAGGAAACTCAAAGGCCCGCAGCGAAGGTCTCAACAGGAGTCTATCACGTGCGTAACAGCGAATTTTCCAGCATAAGAGCTTATCTGGGGAAAACTCAAAAGGAACTGGCCCAACTCCTTGGAACCTCCCTTAAGGCGATCCAGAGCTTTGAACAGGGGTGGAGAAGAATCCCTGTCCATGTGGAGCGGCAAACCCTCTTTCTTCTTGCCCATCGCTCACCCCTGCCCGGCAAAAGCAGGCAGAACTGCTGGAGTGCAAAGAGCTGCCCCAAGGAAACCAGAGAGCAGTGTCCGGCGTGGGAATACCGTTTGGGGCATCTGTGCTGGTTCATCAACGGGACCCTATGCCACGGCAAGATTCAAGGATCGTGGCAGAAGAAAATGACGCTGTGCAGGAAGTGTGAGATCTTCCAATCCCTTATGCCCAGCGTCTGAGGAAATCGAGCCCTGCGGTGTTGAAGGCGTCCCGCTGCTCGATATTCGAAAGATGAGCGGCAGACTTGAGAATCACGAGCTCAGAGCCCTTAATCTGTTTGTGAATGGCCTGGGATGCGGCGACCGGGGTTCCGGGATCTTCCTCTCCTACGACGATCAAGGTGGGCAGCGCGATCTCACTCAACCGCTCCGTGAGATTCAACTTCATAATAGCCCGTGAACATCCAACGTATCCCTTCACGGGAGTCGTGAGGATCATGTCCCTGATCTTTTCGAGCACGGAAATCGGTTTCCCGCGGAAGGACGCTGTGAACCACCTTTCCATAGTGGATTCCACAAGGGCGTCCATCCCTCTTTGTTGAGCGAGTCTAATCCGTTCCTCCCAGACAGGCAGGGCTTCTTCGGGGATTCGGCTGGAGGTATCGCAAAGAATAAGACTTCGAAGCAGGCCGGGATCCTTGAGTGCCAGGACCTGCCCGATCATCCCGCCCATGGAAATCCCCATGAAATGCGTCTTAAGAATGCCGAGAGCCTGGAGAAGCGCTTTGGCATCTTCAGCCAGTTGCTCCAGGGTGTAGGGCCCCTCTGGCGCGTCCGTGCCTCCGTGTCCCCGGGTGTCATAGCGAAGCACCCGGTAACCGGACTTCAGGACAGCCACTTGGAGGTCCCACATGGAAAAATCCGTAGCCAGAGAGTGGCTGAGAGTCACCACAGGCGCTGAGTCAGGACCGTCCATCTCATAGTGCACCGTGATGCCGTTGACATCCATTTTCATACTTTGGAGCCTCTCAGAGTCTTCTCATCGTAGCCCCACCCTTTGCAGGACGGGACATCGATGAGGATGAAAGAAGAATCCCTGTAGGATCTAAGTTCCATGTCCGTTTCCAAATCGATTCGGGCCTGATCGTTTGCCTCCAGTCTCTTGTCGTTCACCCCGAGGCTGCCGGATGTCAGGTAGATGAAGATCCGCCTGGACTCGGTGAGTTTGAAATCCATTTTCTGTCTGGCCTCTAGGTCAGACCGATAAATGGTCGCGTAGGTGTGAAAGGTCACTGCTCCGTGGAGCCCCTGACCGGAGGCCACAGGGAGAAGTCGGTTCTTCCAAGCCTCGGGGGAAAAGCTACTCTGGTCATAAGAGGGTTTGAGACCGGCTAGGTCCGGATGGATCCAGATCTGGTAAAAGTGAACCGGCCCCTTGGCAAGGTTGAATTCGGAGTGAGTGAGCCCAGTTCCTGCGGACATGCGCTGGACGTCGCCTGCCTTGATCACGTTCTTGTTGCCCATGCTGTCTTGGTGAGTGATCTCGCCGTTCAGGACGATGGTGACGATTTCCATCTCCTCGTGGGGATGGGTTGGAAAACCGGTTTTTGGTTCGACCACATCGTCGTTGAAAACCCTGAGGGCTCCGAACTGAATGTTGGAAGAGTCATAGTAATTTGAAAAGGAAAAGAGCCAGTAGGTCTTGAGCCAACCGAAATCGGAAAAATGTCGCTTGTCGGCGGGAATGATCTGAATCATCTTCAACTCCCCATGTAAACCAGTAATCAGTCAGCAGTCGACAGCTTGCCCGCCGGCGGGTCATCAGTGAACAGTAAGGGCAGGCGCTTTGTCCTTGGCCGCTAACGGAGTACGTAAGGCGAATGTGGCTACTGCTCACTCATTGCCGACCCCTGCTCACTTCCTCTACCGTGAAGTGCTGGGTTTTTTCAAGTACAAGGAAGCCACCATTCCTGCGAGTGAGATCCCGCCGGCCACGAGGAAAGGAACGGTAAAGGAACGGCTGATGTCCGCCAGGTATCCTCCGAGGGCCGGCCCCAGAGCCTGACCGATTCCAAAAAAGAGCGTGATGAAGCCGAGGCCGGCGGGCGCCAGTCGCGGCCCTACAAAATCGCCCGCAGCAGCGGCCATGATGGTCGGGATGCTCCAGGCGGTGAGGCCGAACATCACGGCCGAAAGATAGAACCCGAATTCCGACTTGATGAGTGCATAAACGATGTAGGACAAGCCCAGGACGAGATAAGCCAGGGCAGCGCCGCGGCTCCGGCCTAGTCGATCTGAAAGGTGTCCCCAGATGATCCCGCAAAAAGTGCTGAGACCGCCCACCAAAGCCCAGAGGCCGCCTGCATAGGCCTGAGTAAGCCCCATTTCTTTCACCAGGTAGGCGGCAAAAAAGGTCATATAAATGATGTAGGAGAACCCGTAGAAGAAATAGACCAGACCCAGGTACCAGACAGAGGACATCCCATAAACCGCACTCCATTGAAGGGATGTCACCTTGGGTCCTGAGGGAGAAGGAGGCGGGGCGTCTTTTTCAGAGGCCCCCACAGGCCACAGGCCCTTCTCGTCGGGCCTGCTGCGGATGAGTGAGTAGACAATGACCGAGATCACGAGGGCAATTGCCCCCAGAACATACCAGGCGTAGCGCCATCCCTCGCCTCCGTAAGCAACCAGAATAGGAGGAATGAGGAGCCCGGAGATGAGGGTCCCCGCTCCAATCCCACCCGACACAATTCCAGTGGCAAAGCCACGCCTTTTCATGGCGAACCATACGGACCCGAGGGCCATGGCAGGGACGTAGGCGGCGCCATTGCCCAGGCCCGTCAAGAAACGCATAGACAGGGCATAGCCGAAGGATTGAGCCAAACCTGTCAGGATGAGAGTGATCCCCAGGAGGAAGAGGGCTAGGGCAATCACGATACGGGTTCCAAAACGGGCGGCAAGAAAACCCCCGATGATGGCCATGGTCAGATACCCGATGAAGTTCCCGGTGCCGAGGAGACCGAGCTGCGTGTAGTCAAACTTCAGACCGTCTTTCATGGCCGGAAGAATGATCGTGTAGGCCATGCGACCAAAGCCGTGCGCTGCGATTGTGGTGAGTAGCCCCATAAAAATGACGATCCATCCGTAGTGGAGTTTGCCTTCCCTCATGACAGCGTCCTTTCTTCTTGAAGGGTTCTTGGCCTATACTCGCAACCGCTCATTGTTTAGGGGAGATGATAGGAAAATGACAGGGGGGGTGTCAATTCAATACTGGATTAGGGTGGCACGGACAAACTCTGTTTGTCCGTGGTACAGAAAGTAGGAATCGTGCTAAGAGACCCTGCAAACCAGTCCCTTGAGATAAGCGCCTTCCGGGAAGTTGAGAGACGTAGGATGGTCAGGGCTTTGCGTGAGAGTCCGCAGGATTTGAGCATCACGCCCCGCATCGAGGGCGGCATCGGCCACGATCTTTTGGAAGAGGTCAGAACTCACCAGTCCCGAACATGAAAAGGTGAAGAGAATTGCCCCTGGCTTGAGAAGCTTGAAAGCGAGGAGATTGATGTCCTTGTAACCCCTCGTTCCCTTAGGCATCCGGCTTCGGGAGTCCACGAATTTCGGGGGATCCAGAACAATGAGGTCAAAGCACCGGTTGTAGTTTCGAAACTCGCGCAAAACCTGAAAGACATCCCCTTGCACGTGATCAACCTTGGCTGAGCTAAACCCATTGATCTCCACATTGCGCGCAGCGAGCTCTACGGCGACTGAGGAAGACTCCACATCCGTCACATGGTCTGCTCCGCCTCTCAACGCCCAGATCCCGAATCCGCCGGTGTACGCAAAGCAGTTGAGGACCTCGCGTCCACGGGTATAGTCCGCAAGAGCCTGCCGATTGTCGCGCTGATCTAGGTAGAAACCTGTTTTGTGGCCTTTCCTAATATCCACAAGGAAGCGGCAATGCCCTTCCTGAATCTGCAGGAACTCGGGCGGCGATTCTCCCCACAGGGTGCCGGTGCAGGGCTCAAGGCCTTCTTTGAGGCGCACGTCGACATCCGACCTCTCATAGATGCCTGCCGGCGAAAGCTTCCGTTGGAGTTGAAGGACAATTTCGTCTCTCCAGTACTCCCATCCTGCGCTCAAGAACTGGCAGACGAGGAACTCACCGTATTTGTCCACCACCAAACCCGGCAAGCCGTCTGATTCAGTGTTAACGAGACGACAGGCGCCCTCCTTGCCGGTGAGGTACGAGGCACGAAATTGAATCGCCTTGTCCATTCGGGCGCGAAAAAAGGAATCGTCTATGGGTTTATCCTTTTGGAAGGTCCAGACTCGGACACGGATCTGTGAATGTGGAGAATAGGCTCCGATACCGAGGAAGTCTCTCTCGTTGGTGAGGATTTCGACGGTCTCACCGGGCCGGGGATCGCCTTCAACCCTTTCGATCGCCCCTGAAAAAACCCAGGGATGACGTCGGAGCAGAGACTTTTCGCGTCCCGGTTTAAGAACAATGGAAATCATCTATAGGGGCTCCTGAAGGATCGAAAAAAATGGTGGTGAAGGAAACCATGTCTGTGATAAACTAACACAAATGCTTGTAAGGGTCGAGGGGCGAGGAGAGGGAGATGTTTGTCAGGATCTGGGGGTCGAGGGGTTCCATCCCTGTCTCGGGGAAAGAGGTCGTGAAATACGGAGGCGACACGACCTGCGTTGAAATCCGGACCAAGGACGATCGCGTCATCATTGTGGATGCGGGTACCGGAATACGGAGATTGGGTCGCCGCTTGATGGAAGAAGGCAGGTACTCTTATGACATGATCTTCACCCACGCCCACTGGGATCACCTGATGGGTTTCCCTTTTTTCGAGCCCCTGTACACCAAGAGAACCCGGCTGCGCATCCAGGGCTGTCCTTTTGCCCAGCAATTCATCCGAACCACGCTTTCCAAAATTGTTGACCCGCCTAACTTCCCTGTGGGCTATGACAACCTCAGGGCCCGCATCCACTATGAGCCGGAGTGCATGGAACGTTTTGAAATCGGCTCTGTGACGGTGTTCCCCATTCCCCTGTGCCATCCAAACGACGGCAACGGGTACAAGTTCGTAGAAGGGGACAGAGCCTTTGTCTTTCTGACGGACAACGAACTGGATTACTGCCCTCCCGGCGGCCGCTCTTTCGAAGAGTACAGGAGTTTTTCAGAAGGGGCTGATCTTTTGATTCACGACGGCGAATTCACTCCAGAGGAGTACAAGAAGACAAGGCGATGGGGGCATTCCACGTACACCAGAGCTCTGGACCTGGCCGTGCAGGCGGGGGTGAAGAAGCTGGGTCTGTTTCATCTGAATCAAGCCAGGACAGACCGTCAAATGGATAAGCTTGTCAAAGATTGCCGGAAAAGGGCTGCTGGAATAGGCGCCAGGCTTCAATGCTTCGGCGTGGCTGCGGATATGACCTTTAAGCTTTGAGCATTTATCCGTTCACGGTTCACCGTTATCAGTTGACGACGATGGGGTGTTTGTTCTCTGCGCTCTGCCGTCTACGGTCCGTGGTCTCTCTTCTTTTTCCCTTCGTGACTGCCTACTCCTTACTGCGTACTGCCTACTTTCTCAGAGGAGCCCGCCTTCCTTAAGTATCTTGCGAATCGAATCCCTGGTCTCCCGGCTCACCGGTCTGAGCGGTGGACGAGGTTCTCCTGCTGCGTACCCGAGCATTTCAGCGGCGCATTTGATGCCTGGAACACCAAAGCCGCCAACAATCTTCTGATTGACGGGCAGGAGCCTCAACTGAAGTGTCCTGGCCTTCTCATAATCTCCGGCCTGAAAGAGTTTGTAGATTTCCACAGTTTCTCCGGGAGCCAAGTTGGACAGGGCAAGAATGCCGCCTTTGGCTCCAAGGAGCAAAGCGGAGAACAGGAGCGATCCGTGCCCCTGGACCAAAGAGAACTCCGGAGGACAGGCATCGAGGGTCTCACTGATGGCCGACATGTTTCCGGAAGAGTCCTTGAGCCCGATCACATTCGGATGAGCGGCCATAGCCGCGATGGTCTGCAAGGGAAGTTCGAGGCCCGTGAATTTGGGCACCGTGTACAGGAGGATGGGGATCTTTGATCTATCAGCAACTTCCCGGTAATAGGCTTCGAGGGCTGGAGCGGTCATCTGAGCCTTGTAATAAAAGGGGGTCACGACCAGTGAGTAATCCGCACCTGCCCGAGCAGCCTTGTTGGAGAAATCAATCGTGCCGGAACTCGATTCAGAACCAGTGCCCGCGATCACGATTTTACCCGGCGCGGCAGCGGCGCGCACCGTTTCTATTGCGTGCAAGCCCTCTTGCTCGTCCATTAATATGCCTTCGCCGGTTGACCCCAGGACAACGTAGCCTGTGAAGTCGAAGCGGTTAAGCTTTTTGATGTTGGATTTGAGCCCTGACAGGGAAAGTTTCCCTTTCTGAAAGGGTGTCACGAGAGCGGGAAAAATACCGGAAAGCGTCTTTGTCATGTCCTCAGATCTCCTCATTGATCGTTTTGCGCCAGCCCTCCCTCACGGAAGAGCGCTGGAGCTTGAACATTCTCTATGAAGCCAGCGTGATTGGGAAGAAAAAACTTCGAGCGGCGCTCGGGGCTCTGATCTTGATTCACAACAAGCTTTTGCTTATGATGCCGGAGCGAAAGCCGACGGCTGTTCAGCCAAACCCTGTAACCGGGGGGCCGGTATGAGCGAAAGAGAAAGGAAAGGCGATTTTCCGACCGATCGGACGGATCAGTCGGATCAGACCGATCCGCCAGAGAATACCGCCAAGAAAATGCGGCTGCGCCCGAGCGGTGGCTACCGCAAGTTGAGGTCGTTCCAGACGACCAGCGTGATCTACGACGGCACCGTGTCGTTCTGCGATCGCTTTATGGACAAACGCTCGCGCACTGTGGACCAGATGGTTCAGGCGGCGCGGAGCGGCAGGCAGAACATCGCCGAGGGCAGCCGGGCCTCGGCTGCTTCCAGCCAGACCGAATTGCGCCTGATTAATGTGGCCCGTGCCAGCCTTGATGAACTGCTGCTGGATTTTGAAGACTTCCTGCGACAACGCGGTCTGCCCCAATGGGCAAAAGAGGATCCCCGCGCGCTCGACGTGAGGGCAGTGGCGAAGCAAGGAGGGGCTGATCCGACCGATCCGTCGGATCGGACCGATCGGTCTGATTTCAAGAATTACAGCCCTTGGCTCAACAGGGACGAGCCGGCCGTGGTCGCCAATGCCATCATCTGCCTGATCCACCAGGCCAACTACCTGCTCGACCGCCAGATTGCCGGGCTTGAGCGCCAATTCATCAAGGAAGGTGGCTACACGGAACGCCTGGCTGCGGCTCGAATTGAGGAGCGAGGCCGGCAAGGCCAGCCTGAGCAGAAGACTCCGGTCTGCCCAAAGTGCGGAGAGCCCATGACGCTGAGGACAGCGCGAAAAGGAGCCAACGCGGGCGCGCAATTCTGGGGCTGCTGCGGGTATCCGAAGTGCAAAGGGACCCGTCAGATCAACTGATCGGTCGGATCATCTCTTGAAAAGGACTTCATCATGGGTGCTCGTGGCACCACAACAATAAAGTGGAACCTTCCGACCTTTGTCCGATCGGCCGTGAGCAGGCTGCGCCGCGCAGGGCACGAAGCCTATGTCGTCGGTGGCGCTGTTCGAGACCTGTGCATGGGCCGGCCTGCGACCGATTGGGATATCACGACCTCGGCGAGGCCTGAAGAGATCCCCTTTGTTTTCAAGGGTCTTCGAAGTTTCTCACTGAAGCACGAAACAGTGACACTCGTGCACAAGGGCCGTCCCTATGAGGTCACAACCTTCAGGGGGCCGAGGCATACTCTGGAAGATGATCTCCAGCACCGGGATTTCACGATCAATGCCATCGCCTATGACCTGGAAAGATCCCTGGTCATTGATCCTTGGGGAGGAAGGAGAGATATCGAGAAAAAAGTGTTGAGGGGGGTGGTCAACCCGGAGGACAGATTTCGCGAAGATCCGCTCCGGCTTATCAGAGCCGTTCGATTTGCCGCTGAACTTGGATTCCGAATCCACGGAAAGACGTTGAAGGCCATCTCATCGATGGCGGAAGCCATCACCACCGCGGCCCCTGAGAGGATCAGGGATGAGCTGGTCAGGATTCTTGTCTGTGAAAAACCCTCGCAGGGCTTGCATCTTCTCGGAAAAGCAGGCCTCTTCGGGTGCATCCTGCCCGAACTTGTTAAAGCGGGAAGAGTGAACGGGAGTGTTGCGGATCGAGTGGCACCTGAGCCGGTATTAAGGCTGTCGGCTCTTTTTTGCACCCCGGCGCAGTCACCATCTCCGGCTCATGGGACAGAGCGCGGCATGGCAGTGAAGTCCATCATGGTTCGCCTCTGTTTCAGCAAAAGCATGATCCGGCAGGTGGCCGAACTCGTTGAAGAAGAGAGGGTTCTTGCCGACTATCATTCGTCCTGGAGGGACGGGGACCTGAGGAGATTCATCCGCAGGGTGGGAGCCGAGAACTTGGAGAACCTCCTGGCTCTGAGAAAGGCCAACCTGGCGAGTCCGGCCAGGGGCGCCCAAGCTCCTCTTCGCCGGCTGAATGAGGTTGAGTCAAGGATCAGAGGCTTGATCAAAATGCCCCTCGTCAGAGGACTGCAGGATCTGGCGATCGACGGGTCCAAGGTGATGGAAATCACGGGGCTGTCTCAAGGGCCTGAAGTAGGCCGAATCCTAAAGCACTTTTCTGAAGAGCTCATGGATCATCCGGAGTGGAACACGCGGAGGAAGCTCGTGGCGATGCTGAAGAAAATGAAATTTCCGGCGCTACCGGAGCATTCTGAATCGGTCGGTGAAATCCACGGAACAGCAGGTCGCTTGAAAACGAGGGCGCAGCCCGAGTCTTAAGGCTTCTTCGAGGGCTTCTTCGGACCAGACGGCCATTCTGGTAATTCCGGCACGGAGGGCCAGATTCTCAAGCTCCGTGCCCTCTTTGTTTCTGGGTCTTTCACATCCAAGGGAAATGGGAAGTTGAGGCATCAGGAGTCTTGCCTTTGCGATGAGCCGGGCAACCTCCAGAGGGGAGGGAGGGTGGATCCCGGCCATGGGAGTTCCTTTCAAACCCGTGAGGACCACGACGACGAGGACCGTGGCATGGTGCCGGCTCAAGATCTCGAGTGCCTTCTCTTCTCCCTTCATCCTGCCGTAGTGCAGCCCGGCCACGATGTGAGGGGCGAGTTGGAGACCGCTTTGGGAGATGCTCTCCAGGGCATCTTTGACGGTTTGGAGTCCTTGAAGATGGTAGACCCGGGAGGCGGTTTCTTCATCGCCCATCACGTCCAGGAGAGCCTGGCGCACCCCGCTCTTCTTCAATTGCCGGCATGTGTCAAGATCAGGGAATCCCACGTGGGCTGAGAGATAGAGCCCGGTCGTCTCTGCCGTCTCCCGGATCGCGTCAACGTACTTTGCCCAAGGCAGACTTCCCTGGTCGTCAGACCCGCCGCTTAGAAGGATTCCATGGGCTCCTCGTTTCTGAAGGTAAACCGCCTTTTGGATGAGGTCATTCGGCTCGGTCACCTGGATCATGGGGTTTAGGAGACGGCCCTTGCAGTGTTCGCACTGGAGCTCACACTGGCTGCCGGTGACAGAAATGGCAGGGTAGCGGCCGCGCTGGTTTTCATAGCGGATCATGCCAGGCAGATAGAAAGTGATCTCTGTCCCGTGGTTTGCCCGGGTCTTCCGAAAAGCCTGCTCAAAGAGACGCTCATCTTCAGAAGTCATTGGGTGTGCTCTCGAAAAGTTCAATCCCTTGGCTTGACAGTTCCGCTGCTAGGCAAGTATCCTGACATCATCCAACGACAAAAGAGAGGATACAGACGACCATGGCCCGAAAAGATAGATTAAGACAAAGCTTAAATCAAGGGTGGATCTTGGGCTTCTTTGCTGCGTTCCTTTTCACGCAGGCCTGCAGCTCCATCGCTTATGTTCAGTTAAACGACCGCGTTCCCGCGAAAGCCCTTGCCCCGGAGGGCAAAAAGGCTTTTCTGTCCGTGGAAGACGAGAGAAAAACCAAAGAGTTCGCTGCGAGAGGAGTGAAAAGAGAATTCGATAACTTCTCCGAGAACATAGCCTACTCTGTGCAAAAAGGGACAGAGCCGGCTCTGAAGCTGGGTCTCTACGACGCAGCCTCGCTGGTGAAGGAGGCTTTTCGCGTCAGAGTCGAGAGCGAGGGAGTCGAGATCTTACCTGAAAGAAAACCGGGCCAGGTGGAACTGGTCCTCGCGCTCCAGGAGTTCTCCCTGGATCTGGTGAACCGAAACTGGAAAGTCAAATTCGGCTACGAGGTGAGACTCATCAAGAATGGTGCAGTCCTTGCCAAACAATTTGCCAACGGAGAGGCCGAAAGGCTCAAACTCATGGGCACCGACCAGGCGGATGCCGTGGTCGGAGATCTGTTCGCGGATGTCATGAACCGGATGAATGTGGCAAAACTCTTTCGGGATGCCGGCCAATAACAGCCCTTTCCATTTTATGCTCCTCCCTAACGCCTGGACATAACACTCTTGTTTCCTTTAATTTTCCAGTCATCCTGTGTTATAGCATCAAGTTAGCTATGCAGAATGGCGTCTGAGAAAGGGAGAGTCCTTTGATGGCTTTAGCAGAATTTTCTTCAGCACTCTCTACCACCAGAGCCTGTGAGTACTTGCCATGGGTACTTTGCTGAGAGAACGGTGCTTGGAATGAAAAGAAATGAGAAAGTGTGCGTCATCAGCCTCGGGTGCGCGAAAAACCTGGTGGACAGCGAGCACATCCTGGGGTGGCTCTCAGAGAAGGAATATCCGCTCGTCGGGGGGCTGGAGGAAGCGGACATCGCGGTCATCAACACCTGCGGGTTCCTCCAATCTGCGGTTGAAGAAGCTGTCCGCACCATACTGGAAGTCTCCGAAAGAAAGAGGAAAGGGCAACTGCGTAAGCTCTATGTTGTCGGCTGCTTTGTGCAGCGGTACGGGTACAAACTGAGGAAGGAAATGCCTGAGGTGGATGGGTGGGCCGGTCCCGGGGAAATCCATCGGATCACAGAACTCCTCCAAGAGCGCAGGCACAACGTCTCGCCCTTCCTCATCAACAGACCCACGTTTCTTCCTGACCATCGGACCCCTCGAGTGCAGTCGACGCCTCCTTGCAGCGCCTACCTCAAGATCGCAGAGGGGTGTTCCCACCGGTGCAGCTTCTGCATCATCCCCCAGTTGCGAGGCTCTTTCAGAAGCCGCAGCCTGGAATCCCTGCTCGAAGAAACGGTGCAGATGGTGGAGCGCGGTGTTCAGGAGGTGAACCTGATTGCCCAGGACACCACGATGTATGGAAGGGATCTCAGGGGAGGATATCGGTTGGAGGACCTTGTGGAAAGGCTGGTTCAGGTCCGAGGGATCTCCTGGATCCGCATCTTGTACAGCCATCCCGAGAGGATCACAGACAGGTTCCTGGAGCTCATGGAGTCTCCATCCTCGCTGTGCCCCTATCTCGATATCCCTATTCAGCACGTTGATCCGGGTATTCTCAGGGCCATGGGACGAGGCATGGACGAGGCCAAGGTGAGGAAGCTGATTGAGAGGATACGGTCCAGGAATGAGCGGATCAGCCTGAGAACAACGGTGATGGTGGGATTTCCGGGGGAGACAGAAGCCGCTTTCAAACGCCTGTTGGGGTTTGTGAAGGACTCGAAGTTCGACCACCTGGGTGCGTTCGTCTTCAGCCCGGAAAAGGGGACGGCTGCCGGCCGCATGAGAAACCCTGTGGAGAAAGCGGTCGCAGAGCGGAGACGGGGTCGAATCATGCGTCTTCAGGCGACGATCTCGAGAAGGAAGAATAAGAGCAGGATCGGTCAAGTGTATCCGGTGCTTGTGGAAGGTGCCTGTGCAAATAGGGCTTTGTGGGTTGCAGGAAGGACGGCCTTTATGGCACCGGAAGTGGACGGACAGGTTATCATTCGCGGGGGCGTTGCAGAGGTCGGCCGGATCGTGCCTGTGAGGATTACAGGAGCCGGAACTTATGATCTGGTCGGAGAAGGGGCCTGATCTTTTCTTGCTATGGTGGAGACAGCGTGCTAAATCAGGCTATCGGAAAAACCAAAGCTTCTCTTGAGCCTGAAGAAAATTGCGGGCCTGCGGCGCAAGAGAAATCCTGGCGGCACGGAGCAGAGTTTTCCAGATCGCGATGAACGACTTTCTAGATCGCTTCGGCGCTCATCTCAAGGAAATCGACGACGCCCTGAACCAATCTCTAGGCGCCCGGGTCCCTATTGTCGGTGACATTGCTCGCTATGCCCTGCTGGGAGCCGGAAAAAGGATCCGTCCGTTGCTCTTTGTGCTTTCCTGTCACCTCTGCGGATACCAAGGAAAAGAGGTTTACCGGCTTTCCACTCTGTTTGAATATGTCCATGCGGCATCTTTGCTTCACGATGATGTCCTCGACAACGCAGAGCTCAGAAGGAACAAGCCCTCTGTGCGACAGGTGTGGGGAAATTCCGCAGCCGTGCTGGGAGGCGATTTCCTCTACTCTACTGCTTCCGCCATTGCGTTAGGATGTCGGAACCTCGAACTCATGGGGCAGCTGAATGACGCGCTGAAACGCATGGTGGAAGGACAGTTTTTGGAACTGGAGCACACTCACAACTGGAAAATCACCAAAGCGGAATACGTAGAAATCATTTCGGCCAAAACAGCGACTCTCATGGGCGCAGCCTGCACCTCCGGTGCCATGGTCGCCGGCGCGGACGAGAAAACCTTACAGCATCTCGGCGATTTCGGCTTGAACCTGGGCATCGCTTTCCAACTCATGGACGACCTCATGGATTACACCTCTTCAGAGGAGGTCTTTGGCAAGCCCGTGGGCAAGGATCTCAAAGAGGGCAAGATCACCCTGCCTCTCGTCTATTTCGTTTCAGAGCTTGAAAGGGGCGAGGTCGAACGCCTTGCAGATCTCTTCAAGACTCAGAAGGCCAACGACAAGGATTACGACGATCTCATCAGGCGGGTAAGGGTCCATGGGGCGATCGAGCGGGTGCGATCGGAAGCCTCGGAGTACGTGGCAAAAGCCGGAGAACTGCTCAAGCTCTTCCCGGACTCGGCGGTCAAACAGGGGCTTATCGAACTCGGCGCCTATATCCTGACGAGGCGCCGTTAATCCACGCGGTTGTTCTTTTTTTCTTGACACCTGCCGATACTTGGAAATAGATTGACTTTTTGTTTTAGGCGCATGTTTGCTTCCTCATTTCAGCAGCTCCAAAATACAGACAACAGCCGCCAAAGGTGATCCGTCGCTTCAAGACGGAACTGCGCCAGCACTACAAACAGGTTAAGGGAAGTTCAGGGCCTTTCAGGCCTGCGGAAACATTCAGGATCTGACGCGAAGAAAAAGAAACCAAAAGGAGGATGATCTATGGCCGATCTGATTGCACCCCATGGCAAGCAAGAAAAACTGATGCCTCTCCTGCTCTCGGGGAAAGAGCTGGAGGCGGAAACCCAGAGAGCCAAGACTCTCAAACACATCACCATCACTACTCGGGAAACCTCCGATGCCATCATGATGGGAATCGGCGCTTTTACGCCGCTCACCGGCTTCATGACCAAGGCGGACTGGAAGGGCGTTTGCGACAACTACACCATGGCCGACGGAACGTTTTGGCCCATCCCGATCACGGTGTCCACCGATGATGAAAGCATCAAGGTGGGAGACAACCTTGCTCTGGACGACGAAGAAACAGGCACGACCGTTGTCACGATGAACGTAACCGAGAAGTTCACGATCGACAAAGAGTACGAGTGCAAAGCTGTTTTCAAGACCGTCGACAAGGAGCATCCGGGCGTTGAAAAGGTTATGTCCCAGGCGAAATACAATCTGGCCGGACCGATCAAGGTCTTGAGCGAAATCTATTATCCCGAGCAGTTCAAGGGCCTCTATCAGAGGCCGGCGGAATCACGAAAGATCTTTTCGGACCTGGGATGGAAGAGAATTGCAGCGCTTCAGCTCAGGAATCCCATGCACCGCTCCCATGAATTCCTCGCCAAGATCGCCGTGGAAGTCATGGACGGTGTTTACATCCATCAGCTGGTCGGAAAGCTCAAGGCAGGAGACATTCCCGCTGATGTTCGCGTCAAAGCCATCGAGGTTCTCGTGGACAACTATTTTGTGAAGGGCACGGTTGTCCAGGGGGGGTATCCCATGGAGATGCGCTATGCCGGACCCAGGGAGGCTTTGCTTCATGCCGTATTCCGGCAGAACTATGGCTGCAGCCATATGATCATCGGCCGCGACCATGCGGGCGTGGGCGATTACTACGGCCCCTTTGACGCGCAGAAGATCTTTGACGATATCCCCAAGGGCGCGTTGAAATGCCAGAACCTGAACATCGACTGGACGTTCTGGTGCAACAAGTGCGGAGGCATGGCCTCCATGAAGACCTGCCCTCATGGCAAGAATGACAGGCTCCTCCTGTCAGGGACCATGGTTCGAAAGACCCTCTCTGAGGGCGGCCAATTGCCCGTGGAATTCTCTAGACCCGAAGTGGCAAAGGTCCTTATGGAGTATTACCAGAACCTGGACGAGAAAGTGGAAATCAAGTTGCATGGAGCTGCCACCGGCGACGTCAAGAAATCCTAAATAGAACGCTGTCTTTTTCTTCTCTTCCCCCTTTCCCCCGAGTGGGGGAGAGGGGGGGATTGAAAGATGAACCTTCGCGTTCGTTTTTTCTTGACACCCAAAAAGGAATGGAAATAGATTTGTTGCTTCTTGAAGGTGAACTGCACCCTGCCAGTTTCATCCGCGAAAGCAATAGTCAAAAAAGTGCTTAAGACGGGCCTCCATGAAGGCCCGATCGAAAAGAAACGGAGACGGATGCTGCCATTGCCGGACGGATATGCCTCTGAGCTTAAGGACCTGATGGATGACCGGTTTTGCATTCTCATGCTGCTAGGGGTGAGGTTTCGTCTCCAATTCTGACCGCTTTTCTTGCCCAAGAAGGCGGTTTTTTGTTTGTGTACTTAGCCGTTTTGACTAAGGAAATACCTTTCTGAAAGGAGGTGTGTGAGCGGAAAACGTTTTCTAATGACAAACCCGTAGCAGCTTACTAACAAACGAGTCAATTTAGGAGGTGTGATAATGCCAAGTTATGTGATCACCGAGAAGTGCGATGGTTGTAAGGGGCAGGACAAGACAGCCTGCATGTACATCTGCCCCAACGACCTGATGGTCCTGGACAAAGAGAGGATGAAGGCGGAGAACCGCGATCCTCAAATGTGCTGGGAGTGAATGTGTTGTGTCAAGATCTGTCCCCAACAGGCGATGGACGTTCGCGGTTATGCGGATTTCATCCCCATGGGAGCCAGTGCGACACCCCTCAGAGGATCTGAGGACATCATGTGGACAGTAAAGTTTAGGGATGGTTCCATTAAACGGTTCAAGTTCCCCACCAGGACAACTCCTGAAGGGTCTGCCGATCCGCTCGGCGGTTATGGAACCCATGACGATTTGAACAGCCAGGCCCTGGCCACCGAGCCGGCGTCTCTGGGGCTCAAAGAAGTCCCCACTATAAAGTAAGAAAGGGAGGTGAAGATATGGCAAACTGGGAAACTGTTGTTGTCAATACCGACCTCCTGATCTGCGGTGGGGGGTTTTCAGCTTGCGGTGCCGCTACAGAAGCGGCCTATTGGGCCAAGAAAAAAGGCCTCAAGGTCACCCTGGTCGACAAGGCCGCTTTGGACAGAAGCGGGGCCGTGGCCATGGGTCTTTCGGCCATTAACCAGTATGTAGGCATCAGGGACGGTGAGAACACGGCGGAGGATTACATCCGCTATGTCCGTAGCGACCTCATGGGTATCTCCAGGGAAGACCTGGTGTACAACATTGCCCGTCACGTGGATTCCACAGTCCACCTTTTCGAGAAGTGGGGACTCAAGATCTGGAAGGACGAGGCAGGCAAGTACGTCCATGAAGGCCGGTGGCAGCTCATGATCAACGGCGAGTCCTACAAGGTCATCATCGCCGAGGCAGCGAAGAACGCGATCGCGGCCGCCGGCGGTGAGATCATTGAGAGAGTGTTCATTGTGGATCCTCTCATGGACGGCAACAAGTGTGTCGGCGCCGTCGGCTTCAGCACACGGGAGAACAAGTTCTACGTGTTCAAAGCCAAAGCGGTTATCGCCGGCATGGGCGGCGCGGTGCACGTGTTCCGGCCGCGGTCCGTTGGGGAGGGCTTCGGCCGATCCTGGTATCCGCCCTTCAACTCCGGCTCCAGCGCCTATTTCACGCTCAAGGCCGGCGCCGAAATGACCTGTCAGGAAGTGCGGTTCATCCCGGTCCGGTTCAAGGACGCCTATGGTCCGGTCGGGGCGTGGTTCCTCCTCTTCAAGTCCCGTGCGATCAGCGCAACC
Source organism: uncultured Desulfobacteraceae bacterium (assembly GCA_964580575.1). GTDB lineage: Bacteria > Desulfobacterota > DSM-4660 > Desulfatiglandales > HGW-15 > CAVPDE01. The sequence goes on along the minus strand of CAZOLJ010000029.1, from coordinate 12,137 downwards.
GGTGGAGACTACATGGTGGTGCGGAAGGCGGAACTGGAGAACTGGAAGCCGTATGGCCTCGTGAAACCGATTCCGGCCAACCTGAGGAACTATCTCGGCATGCTCGACACGGAGCAGGGCCTGGGTCCGCTTTACATGGAAACGGATGAGGCTATCAAAAACATTGCCGCCAAGTTCAAGGATGACCCCAAGGCCTTCAAGAAGAAGATGAAGGAACTGGAAAGCGAAGCATGGGAAGACTTCCTCGACATGACGATCTCCCAGGCTATCCTTTGGGCAGCGCAGAACGTGAAACCCGAGGAGAAACACTCTGAGATCGCCGCTTGCGAGCCCTACTTCATCGGCTCCCATTCCGGCGCCTCCGGGGCCTGGGTGAGCGGTCCTGAAGACCTGCCCACTCCGTACAAATGGGGATACGCCAATATGACCACCGCCGAAGCGTTGTTTGCAATAGGCGACGGTTCCGGCGCCTCCAGCCACAAGTTCTCCTCCGGTTCCCATGCCGAGGGAAGGATCGCCGGCAAAGCCGCCATCAAGTACATCGTCGAAAAGGGCGCCGAGCCCAAGGTCGACATGGCCGAGGTGGAAAAGCTGAAGGCGAAGATCTTGCTTCCTCTGGATCTCTGGGACAAGCACAGCAAAGAGACGACCGATCCGGAAATCAACACGAACTACATCGTGCCCAGGCAGTTCCTCCACAGACTGCAGAAGATCATGGATGAGTATGCCGGCGGCGTGATCTCCGGTTTCAAGACCAGCAAGTCTCTGTGCGAGAGAGGTCTCGAACTGATGGCCATGCTGAAAGAGGACTCGGAGAAAATGGGCGCCCGCAACCACCATGAGCTCATGAGGGTGTGGGAGAACAACCAGAGGGTTATGCAGGCTGAGGCTCACATTCGCAGCATTCACTTCAGAGAAGAAACCCGTTGGCCCGGTTACTACTTCAGGGCTGACAAGCCGAAGATGGACGATGCGAACTGGAAGTGCTTTGTGAACTGCCAGTGGGATCGCAAGACCGGCGAGTGGAAGATGATGAAGAAAGACATCTGGACCATGCCCGGTGTATAGCGGTTCACATTAGTCCTTGTTTCACAGAGGCCCCGGTTGCCCTGGCGCAACCGGGGCTTTTTTTCACCGCCAAGGGACAAAGAGACAGAGGCACAGAGGGACAAAGCAGAGAAGTCATTTCCGTATTTCCCTTTGTGCCTTTGTCCCTGGTCTTCGCTGTTTTACTTTTGGCTTGCACTTCTTTTTTTTTGTGCTATAGGAATCAATCGAATTGTGAATCATCAAGCAACTCCCTTGATCAGATTCCGGGTTGAGAGGGTCGCTGGGCAAAAAAACGGAGGGAACAACCGTGGAAGAACGAGAAATCATGAATGTGGACGTCCTCTTCGTAGGAGGGGGTGCGGCCTCCCTGAGTGGGGCCCTCCATCTTTCCAATCTCATTCGTCAGCACAACGAAAAGGTGGATGCAGAGGGACAGGGCAAAAAACTGGAAGAAGTGATGATCGCCGTTGTCGAGAAGGGCGCTTTTGTGGGAGCCCACGGCATCTCCGGCGCGGTCATGAACCCTGTTGCCTTGAAGGAGCTGGTTCCGGATTTCATTGAGAAAGGGGCTCCCCTGGAGGCAGAAGTCAAGAGCGAGCAGGTGTGCTTGTTGACCAAGGGTGGACGCATCAAAGCCCCCATCACCCCTCCGCCCCTGAACAACCACGGGCACTACGTGGTTTCTCTCTCCCGGTTGACCGAGTGGCTCGGCAAACTGGTGGAAGAAGCCGGAGTCTACATGTTTCCGGGATTTGCCGGCACCGAGGTGCTCTACGAGAACGACCGGGTGATCGGGGTCAGGACCGGGGACAAGGGCATCGACGCGGACGGAAGCAAGAAGTCCAATTTCGAGCCGGGAATCGACCTTCATGCCAAGGTCACGGTTTTCGGTGAGGGATCCAGGGGAAGCCTGACCAAGACGTTGATCAAGAAGTTCAAACTGGATGGGGGAAAGAACCCCCAGGGTTATGTCGTGGGAGTTAAAGAAGTGTGGGAAGTCCCTGAAGGCCGAATCCAAGCGGGGGATGTCATCCACACCATGGGCTACCCTCTCAAAAGCAACACCTATGGCGGCGGATTCATCTACGGCATGAAGGACAACAAGCTGTCCATCGGTCTCCTGACAGGGCTTGAATATGCGGATCCTTTTATGGATCCTCACCGGGAGTTCCAGAGACTGAAACAGCATCCTTACATCGCCGGTCTGCTCAAGGACGGAAAAATGATCCAGTACGGCGCCAAGACCGCCCCTGTGGGAGGGTACTTTTCCGTGCCCAAACTCACTTTCCCCGGCGGGCTTCTCATAGGAGACTGTGCCAGTCTGTTTATCAGCATGAAGCTCAAAGGCATTCACACGGCCATGAAATCGGGCATGCTGGCGGCGGAAACGATCTTCGCCTCCATGGTGAAGGATGATTTCTCAGAAAAGGCGCTTGAAGCGTATCCCAATGCCCTCCTCGATAGCTCCGTAGGCCGGGAGCTTTACCTGTCCCGCAATTTCCACCAGGCTTTTCAGAAGGGGCTGTGGATCGCCCTCGTGAAAGCAGGGCTGCAGTTTGTGCTGGGCGGGAGAATTCTGAAGGCTCGGATCGAGACCACACCGGACCACACGCATCTGAAATCGGTCTCCGCGCTTTACGGCAAGGAGACGCTTACGGACGCGGAAAAGGGCGACATCAAGTACGACGGAAAGTGCACCTTTGACAAGGAGACGGACGTCTACTATTCAGGAACAACGCACGAAGAGAAACAGCCGCCCCATCTGAAAATCTTGGATCTGGAGACGTGCTACAACCGCTGCACAAAGGAATTCCAGAACCCTTGCGTACGATTCTGCCCGGCCCATGTGTATGAAATGGAAGTGGACGAGAAAACAGGACAGCGCCGGATGAAGCTGAATTTTTCGAACTGTGTCCATTGCAAGACGTGCGATGTGAAAGATCCGTACGAGAACATTAACTGGGTTCCGCCAGAAGGAGGGGGAGGTCCGAAATACACGATGCTGTAATTTTGCTCTGGATTTTTTTCTCTTCCGCAAGTATATAAGGCCAACCCGGCCCGATATCCCTGCCGGGAGTCCCATCCTGTCTCAATGACCATTTAGACGGCAGAAAGGAAGCTCCTTCGGAGTCTCAAGGGAAGGAGTTTTTTGATTACATCATCCTAGGAGGACAAGCATGGCAAGCACAGACACCCAAAGCATCCTGGTGGTCGGTGGCGGCATCAGTGGAATGACGGCCGCAATCGAAGCAGCGGAAGCGGGCTATGACACCTACGTGGTGGAGAGAAATCCCTACCTTGGAGGAAGAGTGGCGCAGCTCCACAACTACTTCCCCAAACTGTGTCCGCCCCTTTGCGGACTGGAGATCAACTTCCGGAGGATCAAAAACAATTCGCGGGTTCGCTTCTTTACCCTGGCGGAAGTGGAGTCGATCTCCGGATCCGAAGGGAATTTCGACGTGGCGATTCGGCTGAACCCCCGGTACGTGAACGAGAAATGCACGGGCTGCGGCAAATGCGCCGAAGCGTGCTCCATGGAAGTGGAGGACGCATTCAATTACGGAATGAGTAAACGGAAAGCAGCCTACCTTCCTCACGACATGGCCTTCCCCATGCGCTATGTCCTGGACCCGGCTCTGGTGAAGAGCGGGGAAGCCCAGAAAGTGAAAGAGGCCTGTCCTTACGGCGCCATTGAACTGGACATGGCCGCCAAGACTGTGACTCTCAAGGTCGGTTCCATTGTGTGGGCCAGCGGATGGAAGCCTTACGACGCCAAAAAGCTCGAAACCTACGGTTTCGGCCAGTATCCGGACGTGATCACCAACGTGATGATGGAGCGTCTGGCCGCCTGGACCGGTCCAACGCAAGGGAAAATCGTGCGCCCCTCGGACGGCCAACCTCCTCAGAGCGTGGCCTTTGTGCAGTGCGCAGGGTCCAGAGACCAGAATCACCTGCCTTTCTGCTCCGGGATCTGCTGCCTGGCCTCCATGAAAGAGGCCACCTATGTGCGCGAGCAATATCCGGATGCGAAGATCTACCTATTCTATATTGATATCCGCGCCACGGATCGGCTCGAGGACTTCTACGTGAAGGTCAAGAGCGACCCGAACATTCACTTCTTCAAAGGCAAGGTGGCGAAGATCACGGCGGACGGAGCAGGAAAGAAACTGGTCCTGAGGGTGGAGGACACGACGGCGGAATCCTTGCAGGAAGTGACCGTGGACCTGGTGGTGCTCGCCACGGGCATGCAGCCCAACACGTCCGAGATCAAGCTTCCTGTTCAGGTTCCCTATGATGATTACGGGTTCGTGGCCGGACAGGCCGCCAAGCCAGGCATTTACGCTGCCGGATGCACCCGGACACCCACCGGCGTTGTCGAAGCGGTTCAGGACGGCACCGCCGCAGCCCTCAAAGCCATTCAATCCATCGCGAGGAGGTAATGCTCAATGGAAAAGAAAACTGCAGCCTATATTTGCTCAGGATGCGGCATCGGTGATGCCTTGAACATAGAGGAACTGGTGTCTCTGACCACAGGGGGCCTCAAAGTTCCGATGTGCCGGACTCACGCGAATCTATGCAGCCAGGAAGGAGCGGCCCTGATCAAGCAAGACATGGAGAAAGAAGGGGCGAACGCGCTCATCATTGCGGCCTGCTCGCCCAGGGTCATGTATGACGTTTTCAACTTCGAGAACTGCATCGTGGACCGGGTGAATCTCCGCGAGCAGGTGGCCTGGTCCCAGCCGGCCGGCGACGAGAACACCCAAATGATGGCCGCGGATTATCTCCGAATGAGCGCAGCCAAAGTGGCTGCCATGGAATTGCCTGTTCCGTACAAGCCGGAAAAGGAACTTTCCAAGGCCATTCTCGTGGTAGGAGGGGGCCTTGCAGGGATGACCTCTGCCGTGGAAGCCTCCAAAGCCGGCTATCAGGTGGTGCTTGTCGAGAAGGAAGCGGAACTCGGCGGTTTTCAGAAAAAAGTGGGGAAGATCGCCACGTTCCCGTACAAGGGCATAGTGGACAACCCGCTGAGCGACCTGGTCAGGGAAGTGACCTCCAGTCCCAAGATCAAGGTCTACACCGGAGCCAGGGTGGAGAAGACCGTGGGAGGCCCGGGAGTCTTCGAGGTCTCGATCAAACAGAATGGGACAACGGCCCAGGAAAACATCGGGGCCATCGTACTCGCTGCAGGATGGCAGCCCTACGACCCGACCAATCTCGACAAGAGACTCGGATTCGGAGCCTCCCCCAACGTGATCACCAATGCGATGTTCGAAGAGAAATACCTTAAAGGCAAGGCCACGCGGCCAAGCGACGGGCAGGCGGTTTCAAAGGTTGCGTTTCTACAGTGTGCAGGAAGCCGTGATCCCCAGTATCTCCCTTATTGCTCGACGGTGTGCTGCACCACCTCTCTGAAGCAGGCCCTGAAGATCAAGGCGGACAACCCCAAGGCCGATGTGTACGTCATTTTCAAGGAGATGCGCACTCCGGGCCAGGCGGAAGATCTCTACCGCAAAGCCCAGGAGGAGGGGGTCGTCTTCATCCGTTGCCAGTCACCGGAAGTCAAGGTGGACGGGGGAAAGGTGACGGTGGAGGCGCTGGACGAGCTTCTGGGTGAAACCGTTTCGCTGGAAGGAATGGATCTCGTCGTCCTGGCCACCGGCATGGTGCCTGTGACGGCTTTTGGTCCGGACATCAGCAAAGAGGCGAAGCCGCAGGAAGAAAAAAAGGAAGAGAAGAAAGAAGAGGAGCTTCTGGTCCCGCCCGACATCATCCGGCGCTCGGAGATCCTGAACCTGGAATACCGCCAGGGACCCGAGATTCCGGCCCTGAAGTACGATTTCCCGGATTCCCATTTCATCTGCTTCCCCTATGAAACGCGGAGGACCGGTATCTACGCGGCAGGCTGCAGCCACCGTCCCATGGGCATCGGTTCGACCAAGGAGGACGGAGCCGGCGCCGCCATGAAAGCGATCCAGTGCATAGAACTCACCTCGAGGGGCGCTGCAGTTCATCCGCGGGCCGGAGACATGACGTTCCCTGAGTTCGCCATGCAGCGCTGCACGCAGTGCAAGCGGTGCACCGTGGAGTGTCCCTTCGGGGCCATCAACGAGGACGAGAAGGCCAATCCCCTGCCGCAGCCGACCCGATGCCGGCGGTGCGGGGTGTGCATGGGCGCCTGTCCGGAAAGAATCATTTCCTTCAAAAACTACTCGGTGCCCATGATCGGCAACATGATCAAGGCCATCGAGGTGCCGGCCGAAGAAGACGAAAAGCCTCGTATCGTGGTGCTGGCCTGTGAAAACGACGCCTATCCCGCCCTGGACATGGCAGGGCTGCGCCGAATGAATTACGCGCCCTGGTACCGGGTGATCCCTTTGCGCTGCCTGGGGTCCATGAACCTGGTCTGGATCGCGGACTCTCTTTCCAAGGGCATTGACGGGGTCCTGCTCCTGGGATGCAAGCACGGAGACGACTACCAGTGCCACTTTATCAAGGGAAGTGAGCTCTCCAGCATTCGGCTGAGCAAGGTCTCGGAGACCCTGAACCGCTTGGCCCTGGAATCGGACCGGGTGCGTTTCGAGACGGTCTCCATCATTGATTATGAGAAACTCCCTGCGCTGCTCAACGAGTTTGCTGAGAAGCTGGTGGAGATCGGCCCCAATCCTTTCAAAGGATGGTAATTGGGCAGCGGTTTATGGTTTCACTGTCATTTCGATCCCGCGCGCAGAGCGGGAGAGAAATCTTTATGACGCGTGGAGTGTAGCGGCTACGCCCTACAATTATGGAGGTGGAAAGAAGATGAGCGTCAAGATTGATCCGAACCTGATGAAGGATCTGGAGCATTTTGGCCTGAAAGATGCCAAGAAGTGTTTTCACTGCGGGAATTGCACGGCTGTGTGCCCTCTCTCCACAGCAGACAATTCCTTTCCCAGGAGATTTCACAAGTACATTCAGATGGGGCTCACGGAAAAAATCATGAAAAGCCCTGAGCCCTGGCTCTGCTATTACTGCGGAGATTGTTCCACCACCTGCCCGAGGGGAGCGGAGCCCGGCGAGACCATGATGGTCATGCGGCGCTGGCTTACCTCCAGGTACGACTGGACCGGATTTTCCAGGAAGTTCTACACGTCCGAGAGTTTCGAAATCATGGCCGTGGCGATCGTGGGTATCCTGGTGGGGCTTGCCCTGGTCCTGTTCCGTGCCAGCAATCCCAACATGGAACACGCCTATCTGAACTCGGTCTGGCCTGCGCCGGCTATCGAGATTGCAGACCTCATCATGGCCGCCATTTTGACCTTCTTCCTGCTGAGCAACACAGCCCGATGCGCCTGGTTCGTGATGGGAGACCTGCTCTTCAAGATCCCGCCTGCTCTGTACCTGGCCAAAGGCAAGGAACTCCTGATCCACTTTTTTACCCAGAAGCGCTTCGGAACGTGCACGGACAGGATGCAGTGGATCATCCACCTCCTCATCATGACCGGTTACAGCACGGCCTTTCTGCTGGTGGCGGTTTTTCTGGCAGGAGGGCTTCACGTCATCGGCCTTTACTCCGACTACTTCGCGTTCCAGCGGGACGTGGAGTCTTCTGTTTGGCCTGGGGTCAGGTTGCTGGGGTACTATGCCACGGCCGCTCTTCTTTATGGTACAACCTATGCCATTATCGGTCGGCTGAGAAAGAGCAAAACGCCGTACAAGAATTCCCACGGCACGGACTGGATGTTCCTCATCCTGCTGCAGCTCACGGCGCTCACGGGCATCCTTATTCACTTCACGAGGCTCTTGGACTGGCCCATGCCGACCTACGTCCTCTACGTGATCCACCTCATGATCGCAGTGCCCATGCTGGTCCTCGAAGTGCCTTTTGCGAAGTGGGCGCACCTGGCTTTCCGGCCGGTCGTGGTTTTTCTCACGGCGGTCAAGGAAGAGTACATGAAGGAAAAGAAAATGTTCGCCTGAGAAGGTGAAGGGAGTCGGAGAACCAAGTCTTCCGGACAAGGCCGGAGGATTTGGTTCTTTTTTTTCAAAGAGGGATGGTTATATTTGCTGCCAAGTTGATGGTTTCGGAAAAAGCCGTCACCCCGGTGAAAACCGGGGTCCAGAGAAAACGCAACGATATAGAAGCACTAGATTCCGGCTTTCGCCGGAATGACGAAAAATGACTTTACCCGGCTTTTTGGGAAACCACCAAACAGAGTAAAAGAGCGATTGGACTTGTTTAAGGAGACTGGAATGGATCCAAAACCTGCTTGTCCTCACTGCGGGATAGAGATGAAGAAATGGAGGACCCCGGAGTATTCAACATGGGCTTCGGACTATCAGTGGGTGTGCTTCAACGACGAATGCCCTTACTTCGTGCGCGGCTGGGACTGGATGTGGAAAGACCAGGGGGTGAAGGCATCCTACAGGCACCGCTTGGACCCTGCGACCGGTACGAGCGGTCCCCTGCCGGCTTGGTCCAATGATGCGCACAAGGATCAAATCATTGAGGAGTGACAAGTGACGAGTAACGAGTGACAAGACGACAGTGACAAGTAACAAGTGACGAGTGACAAGTTTAACACCTTTCCTTACTTGTCACTCGTCACTTGTCACTTGTCACTGGGGGTGAAGAATGAAAGACATCGGACGCAATGAACTGTGCCCGTGTGGAAGCGGGAAGAAATTCAAGAAGTGTCACATGGGCCGAGAGGACGAGCTTGTGTGGGAGGGAACAGGGGAGGCGACCATCGAGGAAATGGGCGTGCGCATCGCGAATCTCCCTGCCGTGGAGTACGGTCGCTCCAAGGAAATGCTGGCCGCTCTGGACCTTCAGCAGTTGACCGGCAGTTCCATGGGGATCAAGTTCGTGGATCTGGATCAGTACTCCCGCTTGAATGTTTCAGGGAGCACCCCCTCAGGAGAAAAGAGAGGCGGCGTTCTCATCAATGTGTACAAGACGGCAAAGGCTGATCCCGAGCACGTCTACATTGCTGTTTCCGAGGAGGTCGATGACGGCACCCTGGTCCATCAACTGGCCCACGCTTTGACTTACCTGGCCGGCTCAAAGCTGCCGGCTGGCACACTCGACCCTCTTGCCTATGAAATTGGAATACCGACAGACCACCTCGATCACCCGGAAGAGTTCGGGTACTGGCTCGACACGCTGACCAAGAAATTCGATGTCAGGCTCGATGCGGATGACACCATCATCCGCTACCTCTACGACCATCACGTCCTGATTCCCGCCCGAGACATCAACGAAAACAACGGGGTCGTCCTGCGCTCAAAATCCGACCGCATGCTCCGGTTCCTGAGCGAACACAGCGAAGAGATCGACGGATTGATCAAAAGCCTTGCGGGCTACATAGGCAAGAGAAAAGCTGAAGACTAGCGGACACTCATTTATAATCACCTCATGAGGCCTGACGACAATTGATTTCCCCTCCCCTGGCGGGAGGGGATGAAGGGGAGGGGGTGCCGTCCAGCGTCAAAGGACTTATTGCGTTTGTATTAGTCAGATTTTCCCCTGTTGCTGTTCTAGCTTGAGGAGACAGCATTTCTTATACTTTTTGCCGCTCCCGCACGGACAGGGCGCATTCCTGCCGATTCGTTTGAGTTCAGTAGGAGCAGGGGCCGCTATCGAAGGCATTCTTCGGTTACGACCAAGCTGCACAGAGAGGCGGGTGTAATGGCTTAGCACCGCCTCTTTGAAATCGTCCAAATCCATGGATACTCTGTAGTAATTGCCAGTGTGAATGAATTCAGACGCCTTCTCGTAGTAAAGTTGGGCATCCCCTAATGCACCTCTGGCTTCCGCGATCTGGGCGAGAGAGACGTAGGCCTCGACAGCCGCCGGGTCTTGAGCAAGAATCTTTTGGTAGATAGGAACGGCCTCCTCGGTCCTCTTGGCCATTCGAAGCGTGTTTGCGTAACCCAGGAGATTAGGCACATGGTCAGGGGATTTCTCCAACTTCCTTTCATAATAGGCGAGTCCTTCCGCTAGGCTCATCTGCTTGCCGTCGATGCGCTGCCCTCTGATGTAGGTGATCGGCCCTGTATCTTCTGTTTCCCCTTCTTCCTCTTCGTGCGCAATCTTCAAAATAGATCGAGCCATGATTGACATCGTTCCGTCCGGAGTCACTTCATAGTGGTCTACAGACCCGCAGTTCTTGCAGCGGATAGGATCGACAATATGGAAGTCGCCGGAAGAGCCGTCGATCCTGACCTCCTCAACATCATAGTGGTAGGATCTGTTGCATCTCAGACACTTCAACTCCACGTTCAAAGGCTCCGCTAGAGTGTCTTTCAAACTCGTTTTGGCGAGATTTCTTATTCTTTGCTCTTTTTGTTCCAGTTCCCGTTTGATTCTCGGCAACCGCGAATCAGTCACGTTGTTGATAAGGCAAAGCAAGTAAAAGAGACGCTCTTCTTCCGCTTCACCTTCCTTAGCTTCCTTTTTGAGAAGTGGAATAAATTTCGCATCGCCGATATTCCTTAAAGTTTCCAAGAACAGTTCCTTTTCATTCTCCCAGAACTTGTCCCAGTGCTCCAGGATGAGATTGACCGAGCCCTCCATAGGCAGTTCTTTCAAAATCCCAAGAGCATAACGCCATTTCAAAGGATCGTCCTCTCCAAGCAAGGAAGGAAAAGATCTGAGTGCATGCTCTCCCAGTTTGCTGACCGCTTCGGGTATGCTGTCCCACAGGCCTGGGTTTCCGGTCTCCACTTCCAGGAGCGATTTGGCAATAATCTCATTCATCCTTCTTGAGAGGAACTCTACGACCCTATCATTGGCAAGGGAATCAGGATCGTTTCTAACATGCTCCAGACAGGCTTGGATCACTTGATCGCTTTGTTGTTCCGCATCAAGGCGTTCCACGATCCTCTCGTCCTCCAAAGCATCGTTTCTGTCCTGGAAGAAAACGCCGAGAAGCCCTTCTTTGTCCTGGGCTTCAATGTCAAGGGCGATGAGGGGTTGATAATCAACCAGACAGGAAAAGATCACAAGGGAAGCCCTTGTGATCCAGACGAGGGTGATCCCTGTTTGGAGAGCCACGTTCGAATAGATGGCGTCGAGGGCTGCGATATCCCTTTGGGCGCTTCCTTGACGGCCTAACCAAGCCTGATAAGCCTGTTCGCCATAACGGTTCTTGGCCTCTTCGATAAGCACCTGGGTCTCTTCATGAATCGCCTTGAGTATGTCTTTGTGGTTGCCCTTCTTGAATTTCTTCCTGAGCGCGCGGGCAGCCTGTTCCAACCCTTTTTCTTCTATAGACTCGATGGCCTCTTCCACCACATAGGGGAGGGGGCGATTGAAACGGCCTCCGGCGGCCCTCTCAGTCAGGTCTCCCTCTGTTGCCCAGCCGCCGCAGTAATTGGATAAGGCAGTAAGAAATCTAGCTAACAGCCTGGGCCTATCACCGTGCTCACGGCAAAAGGCGAAGAGCGTTGTCAAATCGTTGCCAGATACCAGGTTTGCCGTGAAGATAGTTTGCGAAATAGGGTGCCCCTCGTGTTCTGGGTTTTTCACCTCATCCAGGATTCGAAGGGACTTTTGGGCAAGTTCCTTGGAATCATCCGTACGGAGCTCAGCGATGCTCAGGAGTGAGAGGGCGTAGCCTGTCAGGTCCTCTTGGGGGCTCACGGCATACTTTTCACGAAAGCTCTGGAAAATGCGGGGATCCTTGAGCCGGACCATCGACTTAGCCAGCAGACCAGCCTTCATGCCGGAACTTGTCTTATAGGCCTCCAGGAGTTTGTCGGCATATTTCGGCTCAGGACTGGCGGCAAAGTGGTCAATGGCTTCCAGGTAAACAGCTTCCTGCTTATCATCTATGAGATCAATGACCGTGTCCCCTGCCTCTTGAGGGTAAAGGGTTACCAGGCGCTCAATAGCCCATCCCCTCACCAGCGGATCATCGTTCCTGAGTAGCGCTGATAGGGATTCAAAGCTCCACAAGAATTCCATTGCAACTCCCCCGGGAAAAATTCACCTCTTTTTATCAGCAATGGCTTTGCTCAACAACCTCGTTTACCAATTTGAAAATTTTTCTTACCCTTCGTTAAGAGGTTTTGCTGCAATCCTGGAGGGCTGTTTTTTGTGTCAT
>CAZOLJ010000028.1:41304-49916 GCA_964580575.1 uncultured Desulfobacteraceae bacterium | reverse complement strand
TGGTGCGCCCAGGGTGATTCGAACACCCGACCTACGGATTCGTAGTCCGTCACTCTATCCAACTGAGCTATGGGCGCAGCGGAACTGAAAACAAATCCGAAGCACCCGCCTTCGCGCAGCCGCTACGGCGGGGCAGGCAAAATCCGAAATCCGAAACAAATGAAAATGACCGAAATTCAAATGACCAAGACCAGATAAAACCCAAGTGAAAAAAACTCGAGAGAATTTCAAGGCATTGGCCATTTGAAGCACGAGGGCATTATAAACACTGAGATACAGGATATCCAGTTTTTTTAAGCCCTCCGGTACCCCTTGGGAGCAGGCTGACCGTCTACATAAACACGTTCTTCTTCGTCAAGGGCAAAACGCCCTCTTGCGATCATTTCAAGGGTGATGGGGAAGATCTTCCAATCACCAATCTCCTTGAGTTTATTCTGATGCTCTTCGGCGACTCTAAGCAGTTTATCCCTGTCAGTAACCAAGGATTCGAGGGGTTCAGGCAGTTGGACCTTGACAGGATCGGAAACCATCAGAAGGGGGCCGGTGTCCAAGCCCCTGTCCGTCCAGATAGTTGAGGATCGCAAGAGCCTCTCCCCGGCGACAATGGCATCCACAACGGCATTATCCCCCACATACTTTCGCTTTCCCTCAGCGTCCAAAATAGACAGATCAGCAGGGTGAACGTTAATGCAGCGATGAAGAGTCAGATAACTCATGTACCCTCCCAAGGCGATCACATCCGCTTCAAAGGCCTTGACAACGGTTGCAGCCGCCTTGTCAAACTCCCGTCTGACTTCAAGCCCCTCCGGTGTGGACACGGTCCTTTTCAGTCCCCTCAGTCTGTGAAAGGTTCGGATGTCATAGCTCATGTAGGGGATGCCTGTGTCGCAGGCGATGCTTTCTCCGTAACAGGACCCATCGGACCGATCACTGAAAATGAAGACAACCTCAAAAGGGGAAACCCCATCTCTTGCTTTGAGGAGCTTCTCTCTTTCCAAGAGACGCAGGATATTCGTACCGGAACCGGACATGAAGCCTGCGACTCTCATAGGGCGGCCAGCTGCTTTAGGATCGAAAATGGGAGCCACTGCCATCGAAAAACACCTCCAAGGCAAGGATGAACAAAGAGAATACTCAAAAAAACCCCAAGTGTCTCAAGAGCTTCCGGAGAAGTTGCAGCCAGGTATTCCGGAAGGGCACTGATTTAACTCTATTATATTAGCCGTAAATGAGGCATCATATCAAGCAGCAAACGCTCCGTTGATCGGAAAAGCTTAAAAACGCAAAGGAGGCTGTCGTGATGATTGTAAGGAATGTCAATGACCGGGAAGTGCTGGAAACCACATACATAGCCCACGGTGGAGCCATAGCCCAAATGATCCTGGATCGCAGGATCCTGAAAGAAATAGGGTTTCTCGCCATTGCCAGGCTGGCAAAAGGGAAAACCATAGAAAGCCATAGAGATCCTATGGAGGAAATCTATTTCGTATTGAGCGGGGAGGGGGAAATGTCCGTGGATGAGGAGACAAGGCATGTGCACCCCGGTGACGCCACCTGGATTCCCGCAGGTTCGGCTCACAGTCTCACCAACTCGGGCGAAGGAGACCTTCTGATTCTTGTGGTCGCCTCTTCAAACTGGTGAGTCGAGTCCACAAACAGACCCGTTATGAAGCCACGTCGGCTGCGTTTAGAACGATCAGGGCATCGACGGCCACGGGCTTGTCTCCGGATAGAATGAGAGGATTGATGTCGATCTCCTGAATGATGTCGTTCTCCATGCCGATAACCCCCACTTTCATGAGGATATCACAGAGGAGATCCAGGTCCGCGGCAGGCATGCCGCGCACGGCTCCGAGGATCTTGTGAGCCTTGATTTCTTGGGTCATGTCCACGGCGTCCTGCTTTTCCAGAGGAGCCACTCTGAAAGCGATGTCCTTGAGGATTTCCGTGAAAATCCCTCCTAAGCCGAACATGACACACGGCCCGAACTGAGGGTCCCGGGTCATCCCGGCCACCAATTCACGGGTTCCCCTGATCATTTCCTGCACCAGGATGTCCTTTTCATTCCCTTCCATGCGAGAGGTGAGCTCATCAAAGGCGGAGATCACTTCTTGCTCATTGCGGATGTCCATTCTCACCAGGCCTTTTTCCGTCTTGTGGGCCAGTTGAGGGGAGCATGCCTTGAGCACAAGAGGATAGCCTATGGCATGAGCCGCCTTCTTGCACTCCTCCCGACTGTGGACGAGAATTTCACGGGTCACAGGAATGCCGTAGGACTTGAGGAAATCCTTGGATTCGTATTCGGACAGAGTCTTACGGCCCTCTCGCAGAGCCTTTTCCAGGATCGTCGATTTGGTTTTCATGATTAGCCTCCAGATCGAAAAGACATATTGAAGTAATGGAGTACTGAGAAAGATGGCTCACGGGGCAGGGTACACGGTTCACGGCAAGTCAATTTGCCATCGAGATACAGCTTCTCCCAGGACCTGAGCGCTGATTTCTTCCCTTGCACCTTGTGCCGTGCGCCTTGTCCCTCTATTCCATTACTCCATCACTCCATCACTCCAATACTCCGTTGTTTCATTTTTTCATACTCCCAAAGCAAAGCAAGCGTTTTTGCCGCTCTCTCAGGGGTGGGGACATTGATCAGAGCGCCTCCTTCTTCGAGACGGCCCACCTCTTTGTCCCAAATCCCGGGCGGAGCGATCAGGCAGGCGACAACCGGCTTCTGTTGTTTCCATTTCAGCAGGAGATGGGAAAAGCCGGAAACCGTCGCCCTGTTGGCCGACGCGAACATCATGAGGAGCAGGATGGCGTCCACATTGCGGTCCTCCATCACCGCGCCGATGATTCCCTCAATGGCCGACGTATTGTACCACGCCGGCCCCATGTCCACGGGGTTGGTCCGCAAGGCAAGTGGGGGGAGAAGCGTGTTGATCAATCGCTGAGTTTCAGGATGAAAGGCGGCGATCTCCATGCCTCCCGACTCGCAGACGTCCGAGGCCGCCATCGCAGGTCCTGCTTGGCCGGAGAGGATCGCGACTCTCCTTCCTTCGGGAAGGGGACAAAGGCTCAGGGCACGTGCGGCATCCAAAAGCGTTTCAGCGCCGTCCACGTAAAGGACCCCGGATTGTTTGAGAGCCCCCTCGTAAATCTCTTGTCTTCCAGCCAAGGAGCCGGTGTGAGAGAGAGACGCCTGATTCCCGGTGCGGGAGCTGCCGGTCTTGTAGGCGATAACCGGTTTTACGAACCGGGTTTGCTTCATCGCCTCCATGAGCCTTCGAGGGTCATCGAGGCCTTCGAGATAAAGAGCAATGACCCGCGTGTCCGGATCCTGCATCAGGTAGGGGACCATTTCGGGGAAGTCCACATTGAGGCGATTTCCCAGTCCAACGATCTTGCTGACGCCTGCGTTCTGCCGTATGGCCATGAAACCCAGGAGGTGAGAAATGCCTCCGCTTTGACTCACGAGGGCGATGCCCCCCTTGGGAAGCCGGGAAAACTCAGGCGTAAAGGAGGCGTTCAGGTCGATGTGGAGGTTGACCATGCCGAAGGTGTTCGGGCCGATGACGGGGATCCCCGCCTTGTTTGCCATCTCGGCCAGCGTTTTCTGGAGCACAGCTCCCTGGGAGTCGTCAATTTCCCTGAAGCCGGCGGAGATCAGCACAATTCCTTTCACCCCTTTTCGCGAACACTCCTGAAAAATCCCCGGAACAAGACTTGCCGGCAAGACCACAATGGCAAGATCGATTGGTCCCGGGAAACCCTCAAGCGATGAAAACGCGGAAAGCTTCATGACCGACTTGGCGCCCGGGTTCACCGGCACAATCGTCCCACTGAACCCACCGGAAATGAGGCTTTTCATCACGTGAGATCCCAGCTTGCCGGGGTTTTCCGAAGCGCCGATCACCGCGACGGTGTGGGGATTAAAGAGGGTTTTGAGGTTTTGGAGCAAAACGGGGTGGCTCATAGAAGATGCCCTTCAAGAGATGACCTTCTCACTCATAGCAGGCTTTCACATGGAGATCAATACCCAACAAAAACCAAGAGTAGGCAGTATGAAGTAGACAGTAAGGAGCAACGTATCCACCGACACCTTTCCTGCTTTCATCTTTGCTGCTTACTCCTTACTGCCTACTGTTTACGGGACCTCAGAGGCTCAAAAGAAACCACAACCCCCGATTCCGGCTCAAATCGTTCCGTACCCCTTACGCCGTCTTACTCAGATCCCCCCACTCATATTGGATGATCGCGACCAGGGTGACGGCTGCGGTTTCGGCCCTCAGGATTCGGCGGCCTAGCGAAACCGGCACAAAGCCTGCTTCGCCTGCCTCCTTCACCTCGCGTTCGGTAAAGCCTCCTTCCGGCCCGACCATGGCGAGGACCCCGGGCGCCGGAGAGCTGGAACGCAGGAGGTCTCTAAGGCTTCTCATCCCTTCCTGCTCCCACAAAAGGATTCTCAGAGCCGACTCCTTGCCCAGGAGTGCGAGCATCTCATCGAAGGAGTGAAGCGGACCGATCTCGGCAGGCACCGCCCGATCGGACTGCTTGGCAGCACTCTGGGCAATCTCCTGCCAGTGCCTGACCTTGCCATGTGCTTTTTCGCCATCCACCTTGACCACGGTTCTGTCCGCGATGTAAGGCAGGATTCGGTCCACTCCCAGCTCGGAGGTTTTCTCCACCAGAAAGTCCATGGGGTTGGATTTAAGCAAAGCCTGGCACAGGGTAATGCGGACAGGTGATAAATCAGGAGCGGGCAGAGGCCTTTCAAGATCGACGAGCACATGGTGGCGGCGCAGCTCTTTGATGACCCCCAGAAAACGGCCGCCAACCTTGTCCAGAAGGACGATGCGGTCGCCCGGCAACATCCTCAGGACTGTGGCGATGTGTTTGGCTTCAGCACCGGTTATCGCAACAGAGGCTTGGGTGCCGAGGATCTCATCAACGAAAAAACGGCGCATGAGCAACCCCATCACTCCTTCCACTTTGCTGTGATGCACGTCCACTCCGCCTGTGTGGCCGCATGAATCTCTTTGAATCCCATGAGCCCGAGCGGTTTTTTCACCTCCTGCACCTGTTCTTGCAGAAGACCGGAGAGGATCATCGTTCCATTCTTATCCAAGAGGCGCCGGAAGTCAGGCAGAAGTTCCAGGAGAGTGTCGCGAGTGAGGTTGGCAACGAGAATAGAAAAAACACCGCTCAACTCGACGACGGGTTCTGAAGAAAGGTCGATGAATGCCGAACAATGGTTTAACTCAATGTTTTGCCCGGCCCAGCGGAGCGCTTCAGGGTCTGAGTCGATGGCGACGACTCTTGCTGCGCCGAGCCTAACCGCATAAATGGCCAGGATGCCGCTTCCTGTTCCCACGTCGAGCATCGTCCATGTCCCTGCGGGATGAAGCGTTTCTATGCTCTCGAGGCACATCCGGGTGGTGGGGTGAGCCCCTGTTCCAAAAGCGGGGCCAGGGTCCATCCGGACCACAATGCCTCCGGGAACCCGGGGCACGGGTTCCCAAACCGGCACAACCGTCAACCTTTCCGTAATCCGCTCAACATGAAAATGCCGCCTCCAGGTGAGACTCCAGTCTTCATCCTGGATCTTAGAAAAGTGAAGAGCAGGCTCCGCCGCGTCCGGGAAAAACTCTTTCAGCCCTCGAAGGAACACCTCCAGGCGGCTTCGGACCTCTTCGAACCGGACGGTCATGGGCAGGTAGGCTCTTAAAAAGAAATGCCCTTTTTCGCGAAGAACAACGCCC
Organism: uncultured Desulfobacteraceae bacterium; assembly: GCA_964580575.1. GTDB lineage: Bacteria > Desulfobacterota > DSM-4660 > Desulfatiglandales > HGW-15 > CAVPDE01. The sequence goes on along the minus strand of CAZOLJ010000028.1, from coordinate 44,160 downwards.
TTGCACCCGAGGTCAAAGAGGAAGGCGCTCACCGCTTCCTGAGCCACAGGGTGGACTTCAATGGAGATCTCGATCCATCCGGGATGCTCCGTCCGAGCTGGAACGGTTTCAGTGGTGAACGGATCCTTCATCGGCAACGGCCAGCAAAAGAAAGGAGTGACAAAGCAAAGGGATGGTCTTTTGCGTCCCATCACTCCATCACTCCAATACTCCAGTACTCCTAGCCCTTACGCTTTCTCGAACACGTAGTTGACTTGGCCGTTGGGAAGCTTGTTGACGACCGCCTGGACCTCCATTCCCACCTTGATTTCGTTTTCAGGGATGTTCTTGGAGAGTCTGCCGAAAACTTTGTAGGTCCCGTAATCGGCAAGAGCGATGGCATAGGGAAGATCGCCTTCAAAGCCTACGGGCCCGTATTCCAGCTTGCTGTAGGTCACGAGCTTCCCCTTGCCGGTCACTTCAAACCACTCCACATTGCTGGTCAGGCATTTGTAGCAGTCCGCTCTCGGCGGAAAGAACGTCATGCCACAGTCTTTGCATTTGGTTCCCATGACCTTGCCCTGTTCCAGATATCCCACGAAGTCATTGGTCTTCGTAATGGCCGTGAAGCTCACCGTCCCGAATTTTTTGAACCGCAGATCCTCTTCTTTTTTCTTAGCCATAGTATTACCTCCCGAAAATAAGGACGTTTCCGTAAAGGCCGACGCCGCCGATGTTGTGGACCAGGCCGATCTGAGGATCCTTGACCTGCATATTGCCTGCTTCTCCTCTGAGCTGGAGAACGATGGTTCTCACCTGGGACCCTCCGGTCGCACCGATCGGGTGGCCTTTGGAAAGCAACCCGCCGTCCACATTCACGGGAATGCTTCCTTCCTTGTAGGTCGCCTTGCTCCGGATGAGGTCACGGCCTTCGCCGGGTTTCGCAAAGCCCAGGTTTTCGTAGGCCATCATTTCCGCAATCGTGAAGCAGTCATGAACCTCGGCCACGTGGATGTCTTTGGGAGTGACCCCGGCCATCTTGTAAGCCTGCTTGCCTGCGATCTCCCCCACGCTCAGGCCCGAGAAGAGATCCCGGCCCGCCATGTTCACGGGAGCCGAGGCTGCACCGATCCCCAGGATCCAGATCGGTTTCTTCGAGAGGGCTTTTGCTTTTTCTTCACTCGCAACGATAAGGCAGGAGCTCCCGTCCGCATTGGCGCAGCAGTCCCCGACGCGAAGAGGGCTTGCCACCGGTCCGGCCATGGGGTTTTGCGGATCCGCGAACATGTCGGCGGTGACGGCTTTTCTGTAAACCGCCTTCTCATTGATTTGTCCGTAGGTGGATGCCTTGACGCGGATCAGAGCCAGGTCTTCCGGCGTTGTGCCGTACGTTGCCATGTGAGCCCTTGCGTGCATGGCGTAGTAAGCGGGCATCATGGTTCCGAAGGGGCTTTCCCACTGGATGTCGGCCCCACGGCCCATCCTCTCCTGCGATTCGGCGGAGGAAATCTCCGACATCTTCTGGAACCCGAGAACCAGGACCACGTCGTGAAGCCCGGCCTTGACCATCGAGTAGGCCAGCTTCAGGCCCGTGGTGCTCGATGAACAAAGGGTTTCCACATAAAAGGTCGGTTGAGGAGTGAGCCCCAGGTATTCCGCAAAAACCCCTGCCGGCGATCTCTGCTTGTCATATTCAGGAGCGGAGCAAACCACCGTTGCATCGATGTCCTTGACGGATACCTGCGCATCCTTCATACACTCCTTAAATCCTTCAAAGGCGAGTTCCCGGATCGACCCGGGAAAGCCTCGCACAAAGGCACTCTGGCCTACACCGATAATTCCAACTTTTCCCATAAGCGACCTCCCAATCGTGAAGAGTGATAAGTAACTACAAAACAGTGACAAGTAAGGAGTAACAAGTAACAAATAACGGATAACTAACTAAACAGAAGCGTCGCCGCTTCCGCCAGATCCAATTCCACAAAAGTCCTTGTTCAAAGACAAGGTAGAAATATAGGAGAAGAAGCCAAAACGGTCAAGTCAAAAGAGGCAGAATTCATCCCGAAACCGAGCCAGTTCATGATCCGTGAATTCTTTCAGCGCTGCAGCCTCTTCTTCGGTGGCTCGGACAATACGCCCTGAAAGCCTCAGGAAATCCAGGAAATCGGTATCCATGGAAAGCAAATGCACGTAGGGAGCGGCTGAACGGCTCAAGGTTTCCAGGGAGAGCTGTTTTGAAAGGCGAAGAGAGAATTCCTCAAATCCGCTCCTGAACCGCGCGTTTCTCAAAAGCCCAAGGTGTTCAGAGTCAATGACGGCTTTCAGAAGATAGGCATTTGCCCGAGCCGAGAGAGTGGTTTTGAAAAAAGTGTAGGTTTCCAGAATCGATTCTGTGCCGACATCCCGCTCAACCTCTGCCATGGCCACAAGGTTCAGAAGGGGATCGCCCCAACCCAGCACGCGGAAGAGGGGGTTCAGGGTTCTGCTGGAATAGGAGAAGGAGTCAAGCCCTTCAGAAAGGCGGAGCCAAAAAGTTCTGGCCTCGGGAGCAAGGACTTTGAAAATTCCGGCCTCCACACAGGATTCCCGGGCGCACTTGCCGCCATAATCCACTCTGTAGCGCAGGTCTTCACCGTCATTTTGACTGGGATGGAGGAGGCACCCAATGCGCTTGAAGTCGCCATCCAGATACCCAAACGCCCAGCAACTGAATCCCGTGATCGGAGAAAGGGATTTGTCTCTTCTCCTTAAGGAAGCCGTGTTTTCTCTGAGCACCCGCTTGATCTCGTTGGCATAGGGGAGGTGCTCGTAGCCGGGGGGCCGAATGGGTGGACAGCAGGCGAAACAGGATTTCTTTTGATCCGGGGTGCAGAGGGT
>CAZOLJ010000028.1:33901-41204 GCA_964580575.1 uncultured Desulfobacteraceae bacterium | reverse complement strand
AGGCAAATCCTGCGGCTTGTTGATATTGAAAAACGATCTCAACTCCGGATCCCATAAACGGAGCTCTTCTTCATCCACGTAACGCACGCGCAGCTCGGCAAAACACTTTAGAATCTGGTGCTGATCTTGCCCGATCGCTTCGTGAATGACGGGTAGGCATTTTTTCGAGTAAAGGGCGTGAAGAGGCTCCAGCATCCAGTCCATGCGCGGCACCACAATATCGAAATCGTCTCTCACATCCACCATGTGGCGAATGAGGCTTTCGCTTAAGAAAGGCATGTCACAGGCGACGAAGAAACCGGCTTCATCCGATAGGGTCATCAGGCCCGTGTAGATCCCGCCCATCGGCCCAAGACCTTTGATGAGATCCTCGATCATAGGAATTTTCAGGTATTCATACTCATCGGGGGTGTTGGTGACAAGGAGAACCCGGTGAAAGATGGATTTCATGACCCGGGCAACCCGGTCGACAAGACGCACCCCCTCGATTTCCACAAAGGCTTTGTTGCTCCCGTATCGGGAGCTCTTGCCGCCGAGAAGGATGAAGCCGGTCACGTTCTTGATAAGGGCAAGGTTGTCTCTGTTTAGATCAACGGCCATATGAGAGTTTCGCTTTTTTCACAAGTGCTTCCCTTATACAAAATGACGGCCCACCCGTCAGCAAAAAAGCTCTTTCACCCTCCCCCAGCCCCTCCCGTCAAGGGAGGGGAGAGTGTTGAGACGGGGGAGGAAAGGAGGGGGTGAAGGCGACAGGACACTTCCGATCCCATTGACAGGGGTTTTCATAAATGGAAGGATAGTTTCTTGAAAGGAGTCTCCCTTGAAAAACGCTTTTGTCTACACGAATCGGTATTTCGAATACGACTACGGTTGGAGCCACCCGCTCAAGATCGAGCGTCTCAAGCTGACTTTCGAGATGTGCAAAGCTTACAACCTCTTCGACCTTGAGCACACGGCGCTCATCGAGGGTGAACCCGCCACCGAACCTGAAATCCTGAGGTTTCACACACCCGCCTATGTGGAAGTGCTCAAGGAAGCCAATGGAGGTTCCCTGCGCCGCCTCTACCCTCACGGGCTCGGGCCAGGGGATAACCCCATCTTTCCCGGATTGTGGAACTGGTCGCTTCTGCACACAGGCTCATCGCTCCAATGTGCCCGTCTGGTTTCGGAAAACAAAGCCCGAATTGCCTTCAACATCTCGGGAGGGCTCCACCACGCCCTGGCCGACCGGGCCTCCGGGTTCTGCTATGTCAATGACCCTGTGCTGGCCATTTGTCATTTCGTGGATCAAGGCCGGCGAGTGATGTACGTCGACATCGATGCCCACCATGGCGACGGCGTGCAATGGGCGTTCTACCAGGATCCAAGGGTGTTGACGGTTTCCTTTCACCAGGACGGCAGCACGCTTTTCCCAGGAACCGGAAGCGTCACAGAAACGGGCAAAGGAGATGGCCGGGGCTATTCGGTGAACGTCCCCCTGCATCCCGGGACCGACGATGAGGTGTTCCTGGAAGGGTTCCATGCCGTTGTTCCCCGACTTCTCGAGAGCTTCAGGCCGGACGTGGGGGTGACGCAGCTCGGGGTCGATACCTTCTGGAACGATCCCCTTGCTGATCTCGAGCTCACGACCAACGGATTCTGCGAGGTGGTTTCCTTCATGGTCAAACACGCTCCGGCGTGGGTCGCGCTGGGGGGAGGAGGCTACAGCATCACCAACGTGGCGCGTGCCTGGACCCTGGCGTGGGCTGTCATGAATGACATTCATCTGCCCGATGAATTGCCGGAATCCATGGTGGGTCCCCTTTCCGCCGAGGAAGGGGTGGCCCCCAAGTTGCGCGACAACGAACGTGTCAGCAGGCGGCATAATGAGTGCAAAGTGCACATGACGCAAACGCTGCGGTTTCTTGAGAAGAATGTTTTTCCGCTCGTGAAGAGTAAGCAGTAAGAAGTAGGCAGTAAGCAGCAAGAAGATAGTAAGCAGAAGGAAGTAGGTAGTAAGCAGCAACAGGAAGTCAACCAAATGGTTTCACTTTTACTGCTTACTGCACACTGCCTACTCCAACCTACTCCAAAGATGGGAATGTGGACAAGGGTAAAATTGTGAGGGAAGAGATTCTGCCCCCCTTGAGAAGGGACCTCGAGTTCTATCCGGTTCAACTCCAGGGCAAACAGTACGTTCTTATCAGGGATCACCTGGGTCTGGTCCAGGAGGGGAAAGCCGTTGAAATTCCTCTCTACCAGTTCATGGCCCTGCTGGACGGCACGATCACCCTGAGGGATCTCCAGATGGCGTTGATGAGGCAGGGAGGCGGGATGCTGGTGAGCAGTGAGGAGGTGAAGAGCATCCTGGCTCATCTGGACGAATCGTTTCTTCTCGAATCGGAGCAGTTCAAGAGAGCGAAGGATGCGGTTGTTGCTGAGTTTGTGTCGAAGACGGTCAGGCCCAGTTCCCACAGCGGCCGCGCTTACCCGGCGGATCCGCATGACTTGAAGCGAAAGCTGGATGAAATCCTGGCCCTTGAGCCCGATTCGCCAAGATTGGAAGGCAAGGTCCTGGGTCTTGTCGCTCCTCACATTGACCTGTCCGTGGGAGGCAGGGTGTACTCAAGAGCCTATCAGACTCTCAGGGGCATGTCGCCGAAGACGGTGATCATTCTCGGGACAGGGCATCAAATGACACAAGACCTCTTTGCTCTTTCGGAAAAGGGGTTCGAGACTCCTCTGGGAGTCGCAGAATGCGACCGTTCGTGGGTCGAAAAACTGAAAGCGGCAGGCGGGCACTTGACAGCCAAGGATGATCTTGTTCACAGGACAGAGCATTCCATTGAGTTCCAGGTTCTCTTCCTGCAGCACATCCTGCCGAAGGAATCCTTCAGGATTGTGCCGATCCTTTGCGGCAACCTGCAAACGACCCTCCCTGCGTACGAGCGCAAAGCTTACAGAGAAAAGGCAGGCGATCTCCTGGAAGCGGCTAAAGATATTCTTGACCAAACCAGAGATCAATCTCTGGTTGTGGCGGGTGTCGATTTCTCACACATCGGACCCAAGTTCGGCCACGAGATGCCTGCCCAATACATGAAGGGGCAGATTGAGGTTCATGACAGAGCTCTGCTCGATTCTCTGACTGCGCTCGATGCTGATTCGTTCTGGAAAGAGTCCTGGAGGGTGAAGGACCAGTACAATGTGTGCGGATTTGCAGCACTAGCCTGCCTCCTGGAGCTTCTTCCCGCCTGCAAAGGCCGCACCTTGGGCTACGAGATGTGGCACGAGGAAGCGACGAGGTCGGCGGTCAGCTTTGCGGCAGTTGTTTTTACGGCAGGTTGCTGAAAAACGCCCATCTACGGCGTTGCCCTCGTCCTTCGTCGTTGCGACGTACTGGACTGTACGTCTCACTCCTCGGGACTTCGGGCGCCTTGTATCTGAGCGTTTTTGAGCAACCTGCGAGCAGGGCCTTTGACAGCGCCTCGTAGTGTAGTGTCTCGACCATTCCTTGTCATCTCGACCGGAGGGAGAGATCTTTTAAGTGTGCTGAACGCTAAGATTTCTCGCATTCGCTCGAAATGACAGACTTGTAAAGGCATCACTGAGACACTGCACTAGCCTCTTTCACATATTTCGACGAGCACTCCGTTGGTTTCCTTAGGGTGAATGAAGGCGATCTTGGCGCCGCCCGCACCCTTTCTCGGTTTTTCGTCGATGAGGCGGATGCCTTTTGCCTTTAACTCGGCAAGCGCTTCCTCGATGTTTTCCACTCGATAGGCGATGTGCTGAATTCCCTCGCCCTTGGCCTCGATGAATCTTGCCACAGGTCCGTCATCGTGGGTGGATTGCAGGAGTTCCACTTCGCTGTCCGTGATGGGCAGAAAAGCCACGTTGACCTTTTGATCCGCCACATTCTCAATGTCCATGATTTTCAGGCCCAGGACATCGGTGTAGAATTTCCCTGCCTGGTCAATGGATTTCACTGCAATCCCGATGTGATCGATGTGCTTTATTTTCATCCCAAATTCTCCATCAAAACATTGCGTCAGCTGAAAACAGAGATTATTCTTACAGCAAAAAAGCAAAAAACAGAATACAGTAGACAGTAGACAGAATAAAGAAAAAAAAGCAAATAGAGCTTGTCAGACAACTCCTCTCCCCTCCCTTGGCGGGAGGGGATAAAGGGGAGGGGGAACGAAGGGGGAGGGAGTATTAGGTGGCCATAAAAGCCTCAATAGCGACATTTGACTTTTTCATTCTGCCTTCCGTATTCTCCTTTTTGGCGAGGTCAAAATGATATGAATGGACAATGGGATAGAGGGAGCCGGCCGCCGAAGAAGAACAAGGATCAATTCAAGGAATTCGAGGCCACGGAGCTGTACTGCGCCAAATGCAGACGGGCTGTTCCGGTTCGAAAACGACTTCTTCTGGTCTTGCCCGAGGGGGACAAGTACGAATACCGCTGCGCTCTCTGCGGCAATACCGTGGGGGACAAGATGGACAAGACAGGACAGTATTTTGGAGTGCTCGGGAGATAAGTAAGCAGTAAGAAGTAGGCAGCAACAGAAGAAGTAGGCACTTACTCCCTACTGTTTCTATTGACTGCATACTGCCTACTGCCTACTGTTTTTGTTCAAACCACAAGATTCTTCCGGCGCCTTCTTCCAGATTCGTGATCTCGGCTTCTGCACCGGATATGTAAAGGGTATCGCCATAAACCTGCATATCGGTCAGACCATACTTGATTTTTCCGGTTTTGTAAGCCTGGACCAAGGATGCCCCCTCAGGCTTGAAGACGACGATACTTCCATCATAGTAGATAACAAAATCGATGCGGCTTGCCAGAGGGTTGTTGGCCACGACGAGGATTTCCTTTTTTCCGTCATCATCCACATCCATGGCGACGATCCTGCTGTTCACGAGATTCGGCGGAGGCTGATCGTCGGGTTTGGTCGGACCGGATCGAATGTAGTTGTTTGTGCCCCCGAGTTTCTCGTCCACTTTGGCCAGAGGTTCTCCCTTCAAGTCCCAGGCCATGAGCGGGGCGCTGTGGTCCAGATTCGGTTGCCCAAGACCCAGGTATTCAGGTTTCCCATCCCGGTTGTAGTCGAAAAGCGTGAGGGTATAAATCTGAGCGTTCTTCAGTCCCGGAAGGGCTTCCTTGCGAACCAGTTTTCCGGCATTGTCGTAATCCATTGCCCAGATGGGCCCGTCGAAGAACCTTTCCACGGCAGAGTTCTGAAAGATCACGGACGGATGGCCTCCGCTCTGGTTCCTGAGAACGCTTACATGGCCGTTCTGCCGATCGACTTTTCTGGTGAATTTCCCCGTCCACTCCAGAATCGAGTACTGAGCCCGTGATCCATAGAAACTGACGAGGTAGATCTCCGCCTTCCCATTGCCATCCACGTCCGCAACGTTGACTTTCAAGAAATCCTCACCCCTGGATGCCCGGAAGGTATCCCTCAGTACCAGGGATTTCTCTTTCCGGGAATAGACCATGAGAGCGTCCCTGGTCAGAACCACGATTTCGCTCTGGCCGTCGCCGCCAAGATCCCCCACGTCCATGGACATGACTCCTGCCTTGACTGAAGCCCTGCCCGTGGGGCTGAAGGCGCGGGCCTCGTCTGTTTGCTTGAAAAAGAGCCCTTTCCTCTCTTTCTCCCCTGAAGCGCCGGCGGTCGCTGGTTTGCGGATGTCCACTCCCGCTGCGACGGCCCTAAAATCATAAACAATCTCCGACAGCTTAGGAATAAGCTGGTCTTCTGTGACACCTTCCGAGACTCTGGTAACCACCGGTTTATCCTTGGTCAGGTCCATGAAAGAAAGATCCAGACTGTACCCTGTGCCGAGGCTCGTGACACTGCCGAAGATAGCGTAGTTCGCCTTCAGAAGCCGGGCGATTTCCTCAGCCCTCTGATCGGATGTGACCCCCTGCTTGTCCGCACCGCTCAGAACCGAATCAGGAGTGATCACTTCCAGTCCTTCCCCTGAAAGGCGTGATGCGAGCATGGTCTTGATCCCCTGGCCGAGATAAGCCTTGCCGGGATCCGCATAAAGCTGCAAAGGAAGAAGGACAACGGTTTTGTTGGCGGCAAGAGCATGAAAGGACAGAAAAAGAAGAACGATGACGATGAAGCTGAGAATCGCTTTTCTGAATTTGTGGACCGGTCTGACAGTCATGGACGACTCCTCAATGGATTATTCAGTTGGGATCATAGAGAAGGAAGGATTCAAAGTCAAACGAGATGATGAGAGGAATAAAAAACCCGGGGCGCGAGGCCCCGGGTTCTCGGAGGGAAATCAGTCGAGGTGAAGTTAGCTTAGAAGTTGATCTGCCACTTGATACCGACCCAGGTCAGTTTTCCGTATTGGAGGTCGCCGACGGATGATTCCAACTTGTTGTAGTCGACAACGCCGATTTCGGGAACGATGAACACGTTCTTTGCCGGGCTCCATCCCATACCGATGTAATAGGACCAGGTGGTCTGTTCAGCATCTAAACCACCGCCAGAAAGCTGCCCGTTCTGCCAGATGACGCCGCCTTCAAACTGAATACTGTCCGTGAGCTTGAACCCAAGGATGAGTTGAGCAGCCATATAGTCGGCATCGGCCGCTACGTCAGTGGCCGGGTTGTAAAGCATGACAGAGGGGTACAGCGTGGCAGGCCCGCTGCCGCTGTTGTTGGGATTAGTTCCATACTGGAAGGTTGCGTTGGCATAGAATGGGCCGAAATTCATCTTGGTGCCTGCGCCGAGCGCCCAACCGTCAACATCGTTTTCCACCATTCTACCGCCAACGTTATAAACCTCGGTGTATGTGTTGTAGATACCGCCGATGAAAAGCTGAGCAGGACCCAGGTTAAAGGTGTAGCTCGCCTCAAGCTTCGGAAACGTCCGGTCGAGGTCTGTGAAGCCCGTGCCAGCCGTTGTCTGGTTGCTGTTCAGAATAAGGGTCTGCGCAGTGTAAGGAAACACCGTAGTCGGCTGATATGATGCCACCGTGGATGGAGAAACCAAAGCAAGCTGGAGTCCGCCGAAGATCAGTTTCAGCTGAGGGTTCCTGCCTGAGTAGATCGAACCGAACCCGATGCCGTTACACTCAGCACCACCGGGACCGCAGAGGCCGCTGACCAGGTAAAAGTAGGGGCCGTAATCCTGGCCGACCAGCAGGGTGCCTGCACCGAAGTTCCAGGTGCCGTAAAGCAGCCTGAGGTTCGCCGTGGTGCTGTGGCCGTACTCAAACCGGCCGCCGATATTGCCCCACTTCACGTTGGCGCCGATGCGGCTGTTGCTCTGGAGCAACCAACCCAATTCTTCGT
>CAZOLJ010000028.1:0-33801 GCA_964580575.1 uncultured Desulfobacteraceae bacterium | reverse complement strand
TTCACGTTGGCGCCGATGCGGCTGTTGCTCTGGAGCAACCAACCCAATTCTTCGTCACCTTCAGGCACACCGCCAAAGGTGTAAGCCCTGGCAGCGGTGGTGGCTACTGGGAAGAAGCCCGAGCTAGAGAGCTGGGCAGGAGTGTTGTCATCAACCATTTCATAGGCTGTCCACATTCTGACACTGCCGTAGAAAGCCCAGTCCGCTTTGTCCTGGGCAAACGCCGGCAGCGCCGCAAAAGTCATAACAAGCGCTAGAACAAGAATCATCATTTTCTTCATAACTCTTTCCTCCTAAAGAAAGTCGTTAATGTAAAGGTTACGGTTGAAAGGTTAACCAAGAGACCAGGCTTCTAAGTGACTGATTTCACCTCCATCCTGCTGTACTCTCTTTGTCAGGGGATGCTCCTCCCCTGAAAAGATTTAGATAATTTTTTCAAGTTCAGAAAAGAAAGTCAAGCTTTTTTTCGGGGAGGATCGCTCCATTGTCATCTGAATTCATATGGATAGGCAAGGGAGTGAGAATCTTGTGGACTTTTTTTCTTTCGGATTTATACTAGAGCGAAACCCTAGTGAAGGAGGAGGCCATATGGGAAAGAAGTGTTTGGCGGTGCTGACGATTCTGGCAGCAGCGATGTTGTTTGCGGGAGCTTTTCAGGCCGTTTTTGCTGCGGAAAAAACCGTGAAGATCAAGGTTCCAGGCTGCACCTGTGGGGATACAGAGACCATGGTGAGAACCACCTTGCAGCAAGCCACAGGCGTTAAGTCTGTTGAAACGAATCCGATTCTAGGCGCCTATATTGTAGTTTTTGACGATATGAAAACTGATTATGACCAACTTAAAAGAGCGCTTCAGCAGGCAGGTTATCCCCCTGTGGGAAAACCGGAGTATGTGAACTGAAGTAACAGGGCAGGGGGGAGCGAATCCCCCCTGCTTTTCTACATGAACCTGGCCCAGGTCAGAGCTTCCTTTGGCTTTGGTTTCCTTCCATAAAAGACATCATCCATCAGGTTGAAGACCCTCCTGGCCGACTGGTTCCTTGACACCATTTCCACGATGAGCCTGTGGGGAAAAGTCCTGGCATGGCTCCAGGGGCAGACCCTCATGCAGATGTTGCAGTCCGTCCCGATTTTTCCCCAGTAATCAAAGCAGGTTTGCTCATTCAGCTTCCACCGGAGCGTTCCGTTCACCACCCTCTGATCAGCCGTGGGAATGGACTGGGATGGGCAACAGGTCGCACATTTCCTGCAGATGCGGCAGAAATCCTCCACTCCAATGTCGGCGGGCTTGTCTGGAACCAGCGGGAGGCTGGTGGTCACGGCGGCGAGCCTGACTCTCGGGCCGAACTCCTTGGTCATCAGGTACCCGAGCCGTCCAAGTTCGCCCAAACCCGCATCAACCGCAAGGGGGACAAGCACGGCATCATAGTGGCGAAGATGGTTTGCCGTGGCAGGGTATCCCAGGTTGGCGACATAGGCTGCGATCTGGGTGGCAATATACGCGCCTTTGGCGTAGTTGTTCATGCTTTCGATGACCGTGGGAGAGTGGGGAGCGGCGCCGACCATTTCGAAATTCATTTCAGTGGCAAAAACGATGGCGAACTTGTGCTCCACCGGGATCTCTTTTCCCCAGTCCTGCCAGTTGTCATGAAAGATTTCCCCCCTGTGGGAATAAAACCAGAGCGGGTTGATCTCTGTTATCCCCACAAGATCAGCTCCCGCGTTCAGCGCAAAGCCCTTGACCCTCCGGGTTGTTTCGTCAGCAGTCATTTCGATTCTCTTGCCCTTCAGGGCCGGATGAGCTTCAGGGAAGACCAGCGCCGGACCGGAAAGCGACTGAGGGATGGAGGTGGGGGCCAAGGTTGCGGCGACATTAGCGGCCCCGCTCTGACCGTCGATGGACCCCAATTGTCCCAGAGGCCCGCCTCTTTCCCTCCTCTTTGAATCATAAGCTTCGAGTTCCGGGTGGGATGCGTAAAAAATCTTGTATTCCTCAGACCCCGGCCTTAGGGATCGATTCCTGGCAAACACGATTTCTCTCTCGTCGAAACGCTTCACCTCTCCCACGATCAGCCCCTTGGCGCCCAAGAGGGCTTTGGGGTTGGGAAGAGTCCTCCGCAGAAGGACAAAAGCGAAAGCCCCAAAAAAGACCAGCCCCACAACCAGAAGGGCGATACCCGCTCCTGTGCGGAAAAATCCGACGCTGTAGAGCTGGAAAAAAAAGCCAAGAAGGAGGAGCATGGCCACAAACTGGAGCGCTGCGAAGAGGGAAGCCCTGCGCTCCTTTTCCTGAAGACAGGTGATGAAAAAGGACAGGCCGATGATTGAGTTAATGATGAGGATCGATCCGGCAATCAAAAGAAGAAATGTCAGCATGGTTTTACCTCTTAACGCAGGAGTGACAGGTGACGAGTAACGAGTGACAAGTTACGGGCAAACGGCAAGGAATTTCTACACTTGTCACTTGTCACTCGTTACTCTCTTTCTCGCCTTTCTGGGAGCGGCGATCCAGATGAAGACGCAGGACAGGAAGCATACGACAATGGCCAGGACGAAAAGCAGACGATAGCTCTTTGTCTGGTCGAAAATGAATCCTGCGACCCACGAGCCGACGCTTCCTCCAAACCCCATTGTCCCTTCGACGATCCCGCAGATGAGGCCAAAGATCCTGCCCTTGAAAAGATCTGCCGCAGTCGCCATGGAAAGGGGAGCTAAGGACATGGAGACCAGACCGAGCCCTACGATGATCCAACCATAATAGAATCCTGGACGGTGATGGATAGCTTGGACCTCAGTCAATTATTGGACCTCCGGGCAGAAGTATCAAATCCGTGTAGGCTAGGAGTCTGCACGGGCATTGATACACCAAAACATCCGGCTTGACAAATGATTCCCATTTGGTACCATCGGTTCAAATACCACATTATTTCATCGTGTTATCTTCCCCCTCCCCCCGTATCAAGTACGGGGCAGGCTCTAGCCCCTCCCGCAAGGGGAGGGGAAATGTTTGGCGAGGTGTTCTATGATGAAGGTTTTGGTGAGTGATTCCCTGTCTGAAAAAGGGGTGGCCATACTCGAAGAAGCCCATGGGATTGAAGTGGACGTCAACACCGGCCTGACACCCGAGGAACTCAAAGGAATCATCGGCCAGTACCAGGGGCTCATCATCCGCAGCGCGACCAAGGTGACGGCGGACATTATCGAAGCCGCGAACCACTTGAAGGTCATCGGCCGGGCCGGCATCGGCCTGGACAACGTGGACATTCCTGCAGCGAGCAAAAGAGGCATCGTGGTCATGAACACTCCGGAGGGGAACACCATCACCACGGCCGAGCACACCATCGCTCTCATGATGTCCCTCTCCCGGAATATCCCTCAAGCGACCGCTTCCCTCAAGGCCGGGAAATGGGAAAAGAAAAAGCTGGAAGGCCGGGAACTATTCAACAAGACTCTCGGGCTCATCGGGGCCGGCCATATCGGGCGCATTGTGGCTGAAAGAGCCAAGGGCCTGAGCATGAAGGTCATCGTCTATGATCCCTACATTAAGCCGGAGGTCATTGAGAAACTGGACCTCGAACCGGTCTCCCTTGACGAATTGCTCCAGCGCTCCGACTACATCACCGTCCACACGCCCAGAACCGAAGAAACCAAGAACATGATGAACAGAAATGCCTTCGGGAAGATGAAAAAGGGGGCCATGCTGATCAACTGCGCAAGGGGAGGCATCGTGAATGAGGAGGATCTCTGCGAGGCTCTGTTGTCGGGTCAACTGGGAGGAGCGGCCCTGGATGTTTTCAGCAAGGAACCTCCGGGAGAGATCAAACTGATGGGACTTCCCAACTTCATCTGCACCCCCCACCTGGGCGCGTCCACCGTGGAGGCACAGGAGAATGTGGCCGTGGACATCGCGGAACAGGTTGTGGCGTATCTCCTGCACGGGACGGTCAAGAACGCCGTCAATGTGCCGAGCCTCAGCGTTGAACTCATGACGATCTTGCGGCCCTATGCCTTGCTGGCCGAAAAGCTGGGCGCTCTGCAGAGCCAGCTCATCGACAGCGGCATCGAGGAAGTTCGGATCAACTACATGGGCAAGGTTTCAGAGTACGACGTGAAACCGCTGACCGCAGCCCTACTCAAAGGGCTGCTCACGCCCATTCTCAGGGACGATGTGAACTTCATCAACGCGCCTTACATCGCTTCAGACAGAGGGATCAAGATCGTGGAGTCCAAGACAAGCACCTCCGAAGACTTCTCCAGCCTGATCATGTGCAGGGTCAAGTCCATGGAGGGGGAAAACATCATCTCAGGCACCATTTTCGGCAAGACGATGCCCAGGATTCTGCGGATTAACAATTTCTATCTGGAAGCCATCCCCGAAGGGCATATTCTTCTGATCCGCAATCAGGATGTGCCGGGCGTCATCGGGGGCATTACTTCCAGGCTTGGGGCTCACAAAGTCAATATCAGCCGAATGCAAGTCGGGCAGGAAAAGGAAAAAAAGCAGAACGTGATCTTCCTCACAACGGACGGAGCCGTCCCTGACGCAGTCCTGGAGGAAATACGCGCTTTGGACAATGTGCACATGGCCAGAAGGATCTATCTGTAGAAGGAGAGCATCATGGCGGAAGAAGAAAAAGGGTTTGTGATCAAGGATCGAAGGGCTTTCGACGACAAAGGGGATGTGAAAGATGAGGAACCGAAGGAGGAACCCCGAAAGGAAGAGGTGAGAAAAAAGCCCTCTGCGGACAAAGAAGAAGCGATGCCTCTTCCGGAGGTGAATTTCAACTCTCTCATATTCAGCCTCAGCTCCTCTGCGTTGATCAATCTGGGGGAAATCGCGGATCCGCACACCGGGCAGAAGCAAAAAAACCTTCCCCTTGCGAAGCACACCATCGACACGATGGCCATGCTCCAGGACAAGACGAAAGGGAATCTGAATTCTGAGGAGAAGAGGTTCCTGGACACGATTCTGGCGGATCTGAGGTGGAGATACGTGAAGATGGCGGAGTGAGGAAGAAGTAAGCAGTAGGCAGTAAAGAAGTAGGCAGTAGGCAGTAAGCAGCAAGGACATTTTGCATTCAGGCTCCCTGCTTAATCCCAGATTTTGGCTGCTTACTGCTTACTTCGTACTACCTGCTTTTTCGCAGATCCTACCGATTCCTGCTTCCATACCCAAGGCAGTTTATTACCGATGGCTCCCAGAACCTACACAACCAAGGCTCCTGCCAAACTCAATCTCCGGCTTAAGGTCATCGGCCGGCGGCCTGATGGATACCATGAACTGGTGTCCCTTATGGTCCCTGTCGACATCTGTGACGTGCTGGAGTTCCAGGTCATTCCTGAAAAAACCGAACTGGTCTGGGAGGGCCTGCCTGTCAAAGTGGATGAGCACAATCTCGTGAAGAGGGCAGCTGCAGCATTTTTCGACAGAAGCAGTGTCAGGGGAGGGATCTCCGTCAGAGTGACCAAGAACATCCCTGTTGCCGCCGGCATGGGAGGGGGAAGCAGCGACGCTGCCGCAACCCTTCTCTCTCTCAATCATCTGTGGTCCGGACCTTTGTCTCCCGGTGCGTTGAAGGATTTGGCCTTGCAACTTGGAGCGGATGTCCCCTTTTTCTTGGATCCAAGACCCAGCATCGCCAGAGGAGTAGGAGAAATCCTGGAACCGGTGGAGCGATGGCCTGAATTCTGGTATTTGATCGTCACCCCACGCTTTCAGGTGTCCACGGCATGGGTGTACGGAAATCTCAGATTGGGATTGACAAGGAACGAATATGACCGTATAAAAGACAAATTAGGCAAAGAGAGCCTGGTCATCTCCCAGATCCTCGAGAACGACTTGGAATCTGTCACGTCGGCCAAATTCCCCATTCTAGATAGGATTAAGAAGACTCTGCTGGATGCCGGTGCAGAGGGCGCTCTCATGACCGGAAGCGGACCGAGTGTCTTCGGGGTTTTTGGTTCAAGGAACAGGGCAGAGCAGGCAAAAGAAAAGATTCTTCCCCATGATTTCGGGATGGTGTTGCTGGCTAGTAACTGGAAAGAGAAAAGCTCTTGTCATTGAGCGTTTAAAATCGATGACCAATTTTTTTGCTGGGGCGTCGTCAAGCGGTAAGACACGGGCCTTTGGAGCCCGCATTCGGAGGTTCGAATCCTCCCGCCCCAGCCAGAGGCTAAGCCTATGAAGCTTTTTGGTGGCACATCCAATCAGATTCTGACTCAAGAAGTGTGTCAGTACCTGGGGATTCCGCCGGGTAAGATGATGGCGAAAACCTTCAGTGACGGAGAGACTCAGATCGAGATCCACGAAAACACCCGGGGGATGGACGTTTTTGTTCTCCAGTCCACCTGCACGCCCGTCAATGACAACCTGATGCAGCTCCTCATTATCATGGACGCACTCAGGAGAGCTTCTGCCAAGAGAATAACGGCGATCATCCCTTATTATGGATATGGAAGGCAGGATCGAAAGGTCAAGCCGAGGGTTCCCATCACCGCAAAACTGGTGGCAGACCTCATCACCACAGCCGGTGCAGACCGGGTCGTTTCAATGGACCTCCATGCCGGACAAATTCAGGGGTATTTCAATATTCCTGTGGACAATATCTTTGCCGCGCCTGTTCTTCTCAAGTACATGCGGTCGAACTACAAGAATAACTTGGTGGTCGTTTCACCGGACGCCGGCGGGGTAGAGCGAGCAAGAGCCTTTGCCAAGCGCCTTGAAGCTACCCTGGCAATTATCGACAAGCGGAGAGATGTTCCAAATGTCGCGCAAGCTATGAATATCATAGGGGAAGTTGAGGGGAAGACCGCCCTGATTCTTGATGACATGGTGGACACGGCAGGCACTCTGACTCAGGCCGCCCGGGCCCTTCTCGACAGGGGGGCCGCAAGGATTTATGCGTGCTGCACTCATCCGGTTCTTTCAGGGCCCGCGATAGAAAGGATCGAAAAGTCCCCCATTGAGCAGCTGGTGGTGACCAACACGATTCCTTTAGGGGAAGAAGCAAAAAAATGCAATAGAATCCAGGTGCTTTCCGTGGCCGAGTTGCTCGGAGAAACGATCAAACGGATCTACAACTCGGATTCCGTGAGCACCCTGTTTGTCTGATAGAGGGGAAGAAGCCCCCCATCAAAGGGCGCTTCAGTTTTTTGTTTTGTGAAAAGGCCTCTTCTGTGATATAGAAGAGGCTGATTGTTCTTGAGCGGTCTCAAACGACGCTCGAAGAGATTCCAATTTAGGAGGAACAGAATGCCTCAGTTGAGTTTAGCCGCCCGGATTCGAACCGATACGGGAAAGGGTGCGGCAAGAAGACTTAGAAGAAATGATCAGCTCCCTGCCATTTTTTATGGCCCGAATTCTCAGCCGGTGATGCTGGCTGTCAAGTATGTGGATTTGAAAACTCTCCTCAGGAGCACGAGCTCTGAGAATGTTATTTTTCAGCTCCAAATCGAATCAGGCCAGGGCAGCTCGAACAAAACGGTCATGCTCAAGGAGCTTCAGACCGACCCGATCAAGCCGGTCTATTACCATGCCGACTTCTACGAAATATCCATGGACAAGGAAATCACGCTGAATGTGCCTGTCCATCTTGTGGGCACTCCGGCGGGCGCCCCAAAGGGCGGCATCCTCCAGCACGTCAAGAGGGATCTTGCAGTCTCCTGCTTCCCCGGAAATCTGGTGGAATTCCTGGAGGTGGATGTTGCGGCCCTTGACATTGGAGATGCGGTCCATGTGAAGGACATGGTGCTCCCTGCGGGATTGAAGACGGCCGAAGATGGGGATATCACCATCGCCGTCGTCACTGCTCCGCATGTGGTTGCTGAGAAGGTCGAAGAGGCGGTCGAAGGCGAGGAAAAGGCTGAAGAAGCAGCGGCGGAAGAGCCGAAAGAGGAGCCCGCTGAATAGCCGTTCCCCTTTGTTGCTGGTTGTCGGCCTTGGGAACCCCGGGCCAAAATACCGCTACACGCGGCACAACGTCGGGTTCATGGTGATCCACCGATGGGCCAGGGCGTTGGGAGTCCGGCTTCTGAGCCTCCGCTTTGAAGGGAAGAGCGGCGGCGCTCGATTTCAGGATCGTGAACTTCTTCTGCTTTGCCCCCAGACGTTCATGAACCTGAGCGGGACATCCGTCAAAGCCTGTGCGGAATCCCTGGGCGTCAGGACCGAAGACATCCTGGTTGTTCACGATGACCTGGATCTCCCTCTCGGAAGAGTGAAGGCGGCCAAGAAGGGCGGGGGCGGGGGTCACAAGGGAATCCAATCCCTCATTGATCATTTGGGGACTCGTGAATTCAGCCGGGTCAGGATTGGGATCGGCCGTCCAAGGTTGAAGGAACGGGTGCCCGATTTTGTGCTCAGCCCTTTCTACAGAGAGGAGAGGGCGGCCGTGGAGGTGATGCTCCAAACGGCTGTTCGCGCCTGTGAGCTTTTCGTTTCAGAGGGAATCGAAACGGCCATGAATCAGATTAATCGGCAATAAACCTCCCCTCGCCCCTCTTTACGAAAGAGGGGTAAAACAAGGCCCTAAAGCTTCCCCCTTTGTAAAGGGGGACGGGAGGGGGATTTTGTGGGATCCAGTAGAAAAGGAGTTTTTGACCTTAAGAGCGATTGTCCCAAGGATGAGGGTGTGCAGCGACGGCGGGCCATCGCGTTTGTTGCACGGAGTGGGGTCTCTATTTCATGGGAGCTAGAAGCTGATGTTCAAGGTTGGTGATTTAGCCGTTTATCCGGCCCATGGTGTGGGCGTTATTGAGCGAGTCGAAAGCCGGGAAGTCTCCGGCTCTTCCCAGGACTTCTATGTGATGCGCATTCTCGAAAACGATATGATTATCATGATCCCCATCAAGAACGTCAACAACGTGGGGCTCAGAGAAATCATCGGCCGCAAGGAGGTCCCCAAGCTCTACAGCATCCTCAGAAAACGAGATGTCATGATCGAAAACCAAACCTGGAACAGGCGCTACCGAGAATACATGGAAAAGATCAAGACAGGCTCTGTATATGAAGTGGCGGAAGTCTACCGCGACCTGCTGATGTTGAAGAGCGAGAAAGATCTCTCCTTCGGGGAAAGGAAAATGCTGGATACGGCCAGGACGTTGCTCGTCAAGGAGATCTCCCTGGCCAAGAAGGTAGCGGAAGCGCAGATCGAAAGAGACCTGGAGAAGATCTTCTCCTGATCGTTTTCATCGTGTTTTGAGGTGAAGCAGGAAGAAGACAACAGACACTGTTTTTCCGTCAGCGAGGCGGACAAAGCCCAACGTCTGGATGCCTTTCTGGTTCTGCAGATGCAGGACCTGACGCGATCCCGAGTCCAGGAGTTGATCAAGTCCGGCTTTGTCCGGGTCAATGACGGCCTCTCAAAGCCCGGTGTCCGCTTGAAACCGGGCGATCACATCGATGTAGCGCTTCCACCCCCTCAACTGCTCCGTCTCGAGCCCGAGGCGGTGACCTTCGAACTCGTCTACGAAGACCCATGGCTGATCGTGGTGAACAAGCCGCCAGGGGTTGTGGTTCATCCGGGGCCCGGGCATTTCACAGGCACTTTGGTCCACGGTCTTCTCCGGCATTGCAAGGATCTTTCGGGAATCGGGGGAGTGATGAGACCGGGCATCGTCCACCGGCTGGACAAAGACACCTCCGGGCTCATGGTGGTGGCCAAGAATGACGCAGCCCATGCCTTTTTGTCCCGCCAGTTCAAGGCGGGGGAAATCACCAAGAGGTACGTGGCTCTGGTTCACGGGGTCCCCAAGGGGCAAAAAGGGGAGATCCATCTCCCCATCGGACGCCATCCGGTGAGAAGGAAGGAAATGTCCGTCCAGACTTCAAAGGGCAGGGTGGCGAAGACGTTGTGGGAGAAAAAGGAGGAACTGGCAGGTCTTTTCTCTCTCTTCTCTGTTTCACCGAAAACAGGAAGAACGCATCAGATCCGCGTTCATCTTTCCCACATCGGGTATCCCGTTGTGGGAGATCCGGTTTACGGCCATCGGCGAAGCTGGTGGAAAAAACGGTTTCCAGAGGAGCCCAAAGTGTTGAGCCGGATTGAACGGCAGATGCTTCATGCCGGGACTCTCGGGTTTGTTCATCCCCAAAGTGGAGATTATAGGGAATTCACGGCGCCAGTGCCCCCCGACATGAAGCTTGTTCTGGAAATGTTGAAAGAAATAGCGTCTTAGCTTTTTGAAATGGATGGCTGAGGTGACTATTTCAAAAAGCTAAAATGTCATCTAAAAAGAATTGACACGTGAAATAAAAGGCTTAATAATATAGCCAATGATTGTAAGGTTGCGTCTACCTCCCTTTACAATAGTCAATACCAATAAGGACTTCTGCTAGACTACTGGATCATCTTCTTTCACTCGCATAAAAGGTTTCCCTGGTATTGCACGGCGACAGCCCTGTAATCGAAAAGGCATTTTATCTTTTTTTCTCAGGCAGGAAACGACCATTCGAAAAACCACCCCCAAAAAGACATCCAATTCCGGGAGGCCTGCGCCCGCGGCACCCACGGCGCCCGCGGCACCCGCGGCACCCGCACCACCGAATTCGAAGGATGGAGAATTCAGTATGAATCTTGTTGAACTCAAGAAAATGAAGATCAATGAACTGACGACCATGGCCAGGGACTTCGCCATCGAGGGCGCCACCGGCATGCACAAGCAGGACCTCATCTTTTCCCTGCTTCAGGCTCACTCAGAAAGAAACGGGCTGATTTACGGGGAAGGCGTTCTGGAGATCCTGCCGGACGGCTTTGGTTTTCTGAGGGCCCCAGACTCGAACTACCTGCCTGGTCCTGATGACATTTATGTCTCTCCATCCCAGATCCGGCGTTTCAATCTGAGAACAGGCGACACGGTTTCCGGTCAAATCCGGCCTCCCAAGGACACGGAGCGTTATTTCGCTCTCCTGAAGGTTGAGTTGGTAAACCACGAGGACCCGGAGATCTCCCGTGAGAAGATTCTCTTCGACAACTTGACCCCCCTCTACCCTCTGAGCCGCATCAAACTCGAAACCACTCACGACAACTACTCTTCCAGAGTAATGGATCTGATGACTCCTTTGGGCAAGGGCCAGCGGGGGCTCATCGTGGCCCCTCCGAGGACGGGCAAAACCATGCTTCTCCAGAACATCGCCAACAGCGTCTCCGCAAACGACAAGGAGATCCACAAGATCGTCCTTCTCATTGACGAGCGGCCGGAAGAAGTGACGGACATGCAGAGAAACGTGGATGCGGAGGTGATCAGTTCGACCTTTGACGAACCTCAACAGCGCCACGTCCAGGTGGCCGAAATGGTGATCGAGAAAGCCAAAAGGCTTGTGGAGCACAAGAGACACGTGCTGATTCTGCTGGACAGCATCACCCGGCTCGCGAGGGCCTACAACGCAACCGTGCCGCCGAGCGGCAAGATCCTCTCCGGAGGCCTGGACTCCAACGCCCTTCACAAACCGAAGCGCTTCTTCGGGGCGGCGAGAAACGTGGAGGAGGGAGGCAGCCTGACGATCATTGCCACGGCGCTCATCGACACCGGCAGCCGCATGGATGAAGTCATTTTCGAGGAGTTCAAAGGAACAGGAAACATGGAAATCCACCTGGACCGCAAACTCACGGACCGGCGCGTGTTCCCTTCCGTGGACATCAACCGCTCCGGGACACGGAAGGAAGAGCTTCTGCTCGAACCGGCGGATTTGAACCGGATCTGGATTCTGCGCAAACTGCTGGCACCCTTGACCCCGGTGGACAGCATGGAGTTTTTACTGGACAAAATCAAAGGAACCAAAAATAATAAAGACTTTTTGGCGAGCATGAGTGAATAGAGAAAGAAAGGAGAAACGATGAAAAAGGACATTCATCCGGCCTATCACAAGTCCACGGTTCATTGTGCATGCGGGAACGAGTTTGAAACCGGATCGACTATGAAGGAGATCAAGGTGGAGATCTGCTCCAACTGCCATCCTCTGTTTACGGGCAAGCAGAAGCTTAGGGATTCCACGGGAAGGGTGGAGCGATTCAGGAACAAGTACGCCCAGTTCAACAAGGGTGAGGCCAAAGCGGACAAATCCAATTAAGACGCCCCACCTTCCGGCGCTTCCCTGAATCCCCAGCAGAGACCGTACAACGGACCAATCAAAGAACCAGCAAATCCCCTCCCCATTGAGGGGGAGGGCCAGGGTGGGGGTGCTAGTCCCCCCTCCCCTAGATCCCCTCCCGCGAGGGGAGGGGAATTCGTACGCAGTCGATGTCATGCACTTGCTCTTGGTGCCGACAGGGGAAACGCTTAAGGGGTGACGGGTAAAGACAGCATGTTCTCCAAAGTAAAGGAAATCGAAGATCGGTTCAATGAGATCGAGAAGGAACTCGCCCGCCCTGAAGTGATCCGCGATCAAAAAATCTGCCAGAAGCATCTCAAGGAGCACAGCAACCTCGCTCCCATCATCAATTCCTATCGGAAATACGAAGCCATCCGGCAGAACATAGAGGACAACCGTTCCCTGCTGGAGGATCCGGATGCGGAAATCCGGAAGCTCGCCAAAGAAGAGATCGAGGTTCTCAAGGCGGATCTGGACCGTGCGGAAGGCGAGATGAAGGTGCTTCTGCTCCCTGAGGACCCGACGGATCAGAAAAACATCATTCTGGAGATCAGGGCCGGAACAGGAGGGGAAGAGGCCGCGCTCTTTGCGGCGGATCTGTTCCGGATGTACGCGAAGTATGCGGAACTCAAGGGGTGGAAGACCGAGATCATGAGTGAGCACGCCACAGGGATCGGGGGGGTCAAGGAAATCATCGTGCTCATCTCCGGCGAGAAAGTTTACAGCCGCCTCAAGCGGGAGAGCGGGGTCCATCGCGTGCAGAGGGTGCCGGAGACCGAGGCCCAAGGGAGAATCCACACCTCCGCGGTGACCGTGGCGGTTCTTCCCGAGGCCGAGGAAGTGGATGTGGTGATCAACGCTGAAGAACTCCGGATCGATGTGTTCCGTTCCTCCGGCCCCGGAGGCCAGCACGTCAACAAGACGGAATCGGCCGTGCGCATCACCCATTTACCCACCGGCCTCGTGGTGACCTGCCAGGATGAGAAGTCCCAGCACAAGAACAAGGCCAAGGCGATGAAGGTGCTGAGATCGCGGCTCTTGGACCTCCAGATCAAAGAACAGCAGGACAAGGTCACGGAAGAGAGAAGAAGCATGGTCGGATCAGGGGATCGGAGCGAAAAAATCAGAACCTACAATTTCCCGCAGAGCAGGATCACTGATCACCGGATCGGGATCACTGTGTATCGCCTCGACAATGTCCTCCAGGGAAACCTGGACTTGATTCTTGATCCTCTCATCACCCATTTCCAATCTGAGGCTTTAAAGGCATAGTGAAAGGCTGGACCATTGGCGAGCTTTTGAAGGTCAGCGCGGACTATCTGAAGCAAAAAGGGATCGATTCTCCACGCCTGAACGCGGAAATTCTCCTCGCCCACCAACTCCATCTCACTCGCGTCAAACTCTATCTGCAGCATGACCAGCCACTGACCGACCAAGAGGTCGAAGGGTACCGTGCGCTCGTCCGGAGGCGTTTGAGCAGAGAACCTGTCCAGTACATCACAGGCACCCAGGAGTTCTGGTCCATGGCGTTCATCGTCAACCCCTCGGTGCTTATCCCGAGACCGGAGACGGAGGTGCTCCTGGAGCAGGCCGTTTTGTTGCGCAGGGAAAATCCGAGTCTCCAGGGCGAGGGGGTGAATCTTCTCGACCTAGGCACCGGGTGCGGGGCCTTGGCCGTGGCGTTGGCCCGCGAGTTCCAAAAAGCCCGGATCTGCGCAACCGATCTCTCGGAAGAGGCCCTCCGTGTCGCCCGTCGCAATGCAGAGAGGCTTGGCGTGAAGGATCGAATCGACTTCAAGTGTGGCGATTGGTTTAGGCCCATTGCCGGGAAAACAACCCGGTTCGACATGATCCTGTCCAACCCGCCCTACATTCCTGCGGAAGCGATGGAAACCCTGTCCCCCGAGGTGAGGGACCATGAGCCAAGGTCGGCCCTGGACGGTCGTGAGCAGGGCATGGTTCACATCCACCGGATCCTACGAGAAGCGGCAGGCTACCTTGTTCCGGAAGGCTGGATCCTGATGGAGATGGACCCTGAGCAGACTCCTAAGGCCGTCCGGATCATCGAAGAGACAGGACAATTCACAGAGCACAGGCGAATCCAGGACTACAGCCGCCGGTACCGAATGGTCATGGCCCGGAGGAAGTGACCAGTAATCAGTGACCAGTGACCAGTAATCAGTGAACAGTGATCAGTGAACGCACAACTAAGCACGGCCGTCGGCGGTCGACACGGACCACGGACAACGGTGAACGGTGAGCGGTGTCCCCATGACCAGATATCGATCTTACAATTCCTATCTTCGGGAGATTTTCGGGGAACGGGTTCAGAAAATCCCACTGGATGCCGGATTCACCTGTCCGAACCGGGACGGAACGATTTCCAGGGGCGGGTGCATCTACTGTGACCGCCGGGGGTCAGGGAGCGGGGCCATGACCCAGAGAGGAGAATCTCTTGACGAACAGATCGTCCGGGGGATGAATCGGGCCAGGAAGAAATACGGCGCCTCCAGGTTCATCGCGTACTTCCAGTCTTTCACGAACACCTACAGCCCCGTTCCCCGTCTCCGAGATCTCTACGACCGTGCTCTGAAGCACGAGGGGATGGTGGGCCTCTCGGTTGGCACGCGACCGGACTGTGTCGATGACGCAGTCTTGGGACTGCTGGCGACTTACCGAGAGGACTTCCTTGTGTGGCTGGAGTTGGGCCTTCAATCCGCCCATGACTCGACCCTGCTCCAAATCAACCGCGGCCACGACGTGGCTTGCTTTGACCGCGCTGTCGCTGAAGCGCATGCGCGGGGCCTGAACGTTTGCGCCCATGTGATCCTTGGGCTTCCGGGAGAGACGCGGGAGATGATGATGGGGACGGCGCGGCACTTGGCGGCGCGGGCGGTTGATGGAGTGAAGATCCATGCCCTTTACGTGGCGGAGGGCACTGCTTTGGCCGAGATCTATGAGCGCGGGGGGTACAGGTGCCTTGAGCAGGAGGAGTATTTGGACTTGGTCCTCGATTTCCTGGAACGGCTGCCTCCAACCATGGCGGTCCAGCGCCTCACCGGCGACCCGATGCCGGATGAACTTGTGGCACCGCTCTGGATGAGAGAAAAAAGCAGGACGCTGAATCTCATGAGGAAACGATTCGACGAAAGAGACACATGGCAGGGAAAAAGACTGTTCAATCGAAGGTAGGTTTTAACCTACGGCGTTCTTGTTTTTTGCAGAGCATTTAGAATTTGGCTATTTTTCCAGGGGATCGCCCATTTTCTTCCGGAAGGCCTGATCGAGGGCGATGTCGTACTCCCTTGAGCCTGGAGACATGGTTTTGCTTCGAGAAAGCTGCTTCGTGATTTCCTCTTCGGCTCTTTCGAACTTCACGTTGATCTTGGTGATCACGTCGTTGACGACCTTGTAAATGTCCAGGTCCGTGCCGTAGACCTCGACCACGGAAGGATCATTCAGGATGTCTTCGAGAATGTACTGTGTAATGTACAGGGCCACAGGATTTGGGTTGGGTAGAAGATTCCGGATGGGAGCGATAAAATACTTGAAGTCAAACTCGTTGGCCCGGAGAACCTGCTTGAGACCCTTCAGCAAAAGGGCCGCAACAGTCCCGGGACTGTTCGTTTCTATGATTTTCTCAGTGAGCAAGGCCTGAGAGAGCGTGTTGTGGATTTCCGAGAGCTTGAACTTGAAAAATCTGTCTCGGTGAAAGGCTTCTCTCTTTTCCTTTCGCTCAAGACCTCTGAGCACCTTATCCTGCTCTTTCCCGCTGTCGAATCGTCTCATTCGTCAAATGTCACCTCTTTTAATCCTCTGACTTGGCCGGGCTTGCAGGGGAGTCCTTCTTTGCCGTGTCTTCAGACACCTTGGACTCGGTCTTTTTCGATTTCTTGCCTTCCGTCCCCTTCTTGGAAGCGTAGTCGGTCACATACCAGCCTGTGCCTTTCAGATGAAAGCTGCTCTGAGAGATGAGTCTCCTCATCTTTCCTTTGCAGTGTTCGCATTTCGTAACACTTTGATCGGCAGTTCTCTGCCAGACCTCTGTCTGATGGCCGCACTTTGTGCATTCATACTCGTAAATCGGCATAGGACGTCACCTCTGTGTTCAGCACTCCATCATGTCGCAGACCCTATGGGTCTCGTAGGAGTTAAGAATATAGTCCAACCTCGGCAGGGAGAGCTCCTTCAGAATTTCAAAAGTCATGGCATGAACGATGCGCTCCTCTTTTTCCCTGTCTTTGGTTGAGACTTCAAACCTCTGCGAAAAGTTGCAAAACCTTACAATATGAACAAGTTCATGAGTAAACACATAAACCAGAAGGGGCAAGAGCCCGAGATCCCTGTCTCTCTTCACTGCCTTCAAGATTCGGTGGTCCTGCAGGCAGATGAAATAGAAATCGCGATGCCGGGAAGTCGGTTGAACCTCCTCTTTTCGTTTTTTGCTCTTCTTGAGAAGCGCAAAGACGTCAGGGATCACTTCATAATTTGCAAGCTGAGAAAGCGTCTTGACATCGTACCGGTGCCTTCTCCATTGCCCTGATGAAAACTTAAAATAATCGCCCGTCCGATCCTCTGCAATATCCAGGGCTTCACTCACGGTCAGCAAGTCTTCTCTTTTGAAGGGCACGTGAATCATGGCCGGACTCGGTGTCAGGCGATTTATTCCAGAAAATAAAACTGCTTATGGAAATGTCAATCCCGGACTAGAGCTTTTGTGGTGGCGGTGCAGGGACTTGAACCCCGGACACTGCGGATATGAGCCGCATGCTCTAACCAGCTGAGCTACACCGCCTTAAATAAATTACTCTAGTGAAAACTGGGATTTTGTCAACGAAATAGTGATGTTCCGCGAAGTTTCTTACGCCCCCTTCGCTACTCCTCACAAACCTCCTTGCACCGGCCTTTCAGCAAAGACAGGTCGCCTCCGCACCATGCCAGGATGGGCAATT
Organism: uncultured Desulfobacteraceae bacterium; assembly: GCA_964580575.1. Taxonomy (GTDB): domain Bacteria; phylum Desulfobacterota; class DSM-4660; order Desulfatiglandales; family HGW-15; genus CAVPDE01. Next base: position 16,762 of record CAZOLJ010000028.1, on the reverse strand, counting down.
CGTTCCCCGTCGCAGGGTCATAGCAGTAGCGGTAGCTGAAATTCCTGTCATAGTCTTTGCAGACTTTGCTTCTCCCCCTCACGAAATAGGAGCACTCGTTGTTTTCACAGACCATCAGGTCATGGTCCCATCCCGCTTCGTCGGGAGGTTCCCACGAGACCAGATCTTCATGACAATAAGGACACGTATGTTCACTCGCCATTGGCAGTTTCCTCCGAAGGATTCTCTTGGTGAGAAGTTAAGGAGGGCGCCAGCCGAGTCAATGAGTTTTTGCCCGGTCTTTCCAGCAGCCCTTGACAGAGTCCCGTGCCTCTTGTTAGGAGTCTTCCGCTACACCGGCGTTCGGGCCGAAGCGAGGAGGTGTCTGTGAACCAAGAGACAAAAGATTCAATCCTGGGCAGGGTGACGTCGAGGGAATGCCCCCTTTGCGGGCACCATGAGATCGGGTTCGTCACGCAGAACGGAGAGTTTCATTCTCTCAGGGCAGGAACCTTCATCCGTGTCGTTGAAGCGCCGTCTCCTGTTGGACCTGCCCGGGAAAAATTGGAGACTCCGTTCCCAACAGAAATAGACGGACAAGGAAGAGATCGACTCTGGATACCGGAACCCCTTCTGGGAGACAGAGTGCTCCGTCTCAAGTACAGCGTCGTGGTGAAAGAGCATCTGCTCCTGGGCGGAATGTCGGGAGGGCTCTATGAACTCGCCTATTTGGAGAAGATCGAGAGGCTCATTGAGAAAGTGCTCGACGTCCCGCTCGCCGTGATTCTCGACCGGTTTTTCAGTGCCCCTCACCTCGCTTCCGGAGACTCCCGGCAGATTGCAGAAGCCATGTATCGCGAGCTGGACGAAATCAAGCGGCCGGTGGAACTCATGCGGGGCTGGCTCGAAAGAAGAGAGGATCGGAGTCTTGCGGAACTGATCGCGCCCAAGGCCATAGAGGCTCTAGGTCAGGAGCCGGCAGAGGATGCTCAGGTGGGGAAGGAACTGGAGGAACTCACCTTCGAAGAGTTCCTTCAGTTGCTATGACATGCTCTCACCCCCACCTGGCCTCCCCCATCGAGGGGGAGGGAACTAAGCTGTTACCCGAGCTTTTTGATTTCCGCGGCCAGGGCGGGGATGACCGCGAAAAGGTCATCCACAACCCCGTAGTCCGCTTTCTGAAAGATCGGCGCTTCGGGATCTTTGTTGATGGCCACCACGACCTTCGAGGTGCTCATGCCGGCGAGGTGCTGGATGGCGCCCGAAATCCCGCAGGCAATGTAAAGGTTGGGGGAGACCACTTTGCCGGTCTGACCCACCTGATCGGTGTGGGATCTCCAGCCTGCGTCTACGGCGGAGCGGGAAGCTCCCACGGAAGCGCCCATGGCGGCGGCCAGGTCTTCAAGGACCTTGAAGCCTTCAGGACCCTTCATGCCTCTTCCACCCGAGACGATCTTGTCCGCCTCGGTGAGATCCACTTTCCCCGCAGCCTCCCTGATCACTTCCGCCACTTTGATTTTGAGAGCGCTGTCATCAAGGCTAACCCCTGCGTCAACGATCTCGGCGGCTTTGGAATCATCCGGCGGGTTCATGGGCATGACGTTGGGCCTTGCCGTGGCGATGTGAGGATAATTGTCGCTGAAAGTCACCTTGGCGTAGACCTTGCCCGCATAAATAGGCCGTATAGCGTTCAATCGGCCGTTATCAATAGAAAAGACGGTGCAGTCCTGCGCCATGCCTACCCCGAAACGGGCAGAGAGGCGGGCTGCCAGGTCTTTTCCCTGGACCGAAGCGCCCAGAATCAGAACGGCCGGGTCATTCGCCTTCACGACCTGGCCGATCGCTGCGGCGTAAGCATCGGGGGTGTAGTTCGCCAGCTTCGCGTCGTCGGCCACAATGATTTTGTCGGCCCCGTAATGGCCCAGGCTCGCCGCCTTGGCTTTGATGTTCTGGCCCAGCAGCACGGCAATCACTTTCTGGCCGAGCTTGTCCGCCAGGCGCTTTCCTTCACTCACGATTTCATATGAGACCTTTCGGATTTCTCCGTCCCTTTGTTCGGCAATAACCATGACTCCTTGTGGCATCTTGATTCTCCTTTATTCTTTACTCCCCCTCCCCCTGCCCTCTCCCGCCAGGGGAGAGGGTCGTCCTAGGGGGGGATCAGAAGTATTAAAAGATTCAAACCCCCCGCTCTAAATGGCCTTGGCTTCTTCGCGGAGCAGCTTGGCGAGTTCCTTGGCCTTCGACTCAGGGGAATCTCCCTGGACGATCTTTCCCGCTTTCCTGGCAGGGGGCGGGGTGATCTCGACGATCTTCAGCTTTCTGGCCCCTTCGCCGAATTCCGCAGGATTGAGACCCAGAGCGGCCAGGGTTTTCTCGTCAAGAGGTTTCTTCTTGGCCTTCATGATGCCCGGAAGAGAGGCATAGCGAGGCTCATTCAATCCCTTCTGCGCCGTGATGACGACGGGAAGAGGAGACTCGAAGACAAGGGTCTGCCCCTCCACCGGCTTGTGGCACTTGACGGACTTGCCGTCTGCAGCCATCTCCACCTTCGTGATGATCGAGAAGTGGGGAATCCCCAGGTATTCGGCCAGCGCGGCGCCCACGATCCCCATGTCGTCGTCCACTCCTCGCTGACCCGTGAAGATCAGGTCAGGCTGAAGGCCTTTAATGGCCGCCGACAAGGCCTTTGCAGTCGCCAGTGCATCGCTTCCCTCGGCAGCCGGATCGCTGATGAGGACCGCTTTGTCGGCGCCCATGGCCAGAGCCGTGCGCAGGGACTCGGTGACTCTTTTTGGGCCGAGCCCAACGACGATCACCTCGCCGCCCAACTTCTCCTTGATGCGCAGAGCCTCTTCGACTCCGTACTCGTCATAAGGATTCATCACCCACTTGATGTCATCCTTGACAATGGCTTTTCCACCCGGAGCAATTTTGATCTGGGTTTCTGTGTCAGGAACCTGTTTGATGCAAACGATAATCTTCACTGTTGCCTCCTTTCTTCTATCCCTTAAAGTCCCGGTTTCTTTGTCAGTGCGTCCGGGGCCGCGATCAATCCGCGCAAGAAATACTCGCTGATCTGTTTGGCAGCGGTTTCGATATCATACTTCTTGTGGCTTGACAATACCCAAAATCTCGACATCTCATCGAGGGCGCCGAAAAACGCTCTCTTCGCGATGTCCGGAATGACCTCTTTTCTGAAAATGCCCTGATCCTGCCCGTCCTTGATGATCTCTGAAATCAGGTTGAGGTACTGAAGGAACTTCTCGTTCTTGTACTCCTTCATGAACTTTCCGCTTTGGCGGAGCTCGACCTGGATGATTTCGGCCATGTTCTTGTTGAGCTCAATGAGCTTCAGGTGCGTCAGAGCGAACCTCTCGATCTTCTTCACCGCATCTTTTTCCGCGGCAATCTGTTCGATCATGTTCTCGAGGACGGCCTTCATCTGTTCTTCGAAAAGGGAGATCAAAATGTCATCCTTGTTCTCGAAGTAGAGGTAAATCGTCCCGTCCGCGACCTGGGCCTCCCGGGCAATGTCCGACACCTTTGCGTGGAAGAACCCCTTCTTGGCAAAGACCTTGGTGGCTGCGTTGATGATTCTGAAATATTTTTCGCCGTTTCGCGTCTTCATCAATAGTCTCTCATACCCCAACAAGGGCGGCCTCGTAAACGCTCATGACTCGGCGCCAGGCCACTCCTACGCATGAATGCGCCCGAGTCGCACAAGTACGCCAGAGGCGTATAAGCAAGAGTGTAGGGCGGGCTTTACCCGCCACGGCGGGCCCGCGGGGGGATACGCCTTTTCCAGGAGCGAAGCCCCGAAGGGGCGTTATATGAAATCCGCCTGGGCGGATTTCATGAACTGAATGATCATTCATTCATTAGCATCGTGCCCTTCACGGTGTCAAGATTTTTCGAATTCTGCGTTCAAGCTTGACAAAGAACAGGAACTCTGAGAAATAGGAAACGCCAGTGTTGCTACGCTCCAATAAAACCGGACGGCTTTTTCTGGAACGCTTGGACGATTTGCCCCGGAACAAGGGAACACTTTCCCCGGAATACGAAGCTTTTGGAAGTCGATACAACCGGATAGAGCATTGCATGCTTTTCAAAGGAGGGCTGGGAAATGGAAACAAAAAAACTTCTTCAAGGGAAAAGGGTGTTGATCGTTGATGATGAACCCGACGTTCTTGATTCTTTGACTGAGCTTCTGAGCACCTGTATGATTGATCGCGCCTCCACATTCGAGGAAGCAAAAGAGCTTCTTGAAGCCTATAGCTACGACATTGTGGTTCTTGACATTATGGGTGTCAGGGGATTCGAACTTCTCCAGGTTGCGAAAGAAAAAGACCTCCCTACTCTCATGCTCACCGCCCATGCCTTGAACGAAGACACTTTGAAGAAATCCGCAGAAGAGGGAGCTTCCTACTATGTTCCCAAGGATGAAATAGGAAGCATTGATGTGTTTGTCGCAGATGTGATTGAGGCCAGAGAGAAAAACAAGAACCCGTGGATCAAGTGGTTCGAGAGACTCGGCCCTTATTTTTACGAAAGGATAAATTTTAGAGGTCCGAATTGGAGAGAAGACCATAAGAAATTCTGGGATGAGAAACTCAAGCAATTGACAAGCTATTGATGCCGCTTTTTTTCGCAAAAAGAGCTAGACAAGCCACTTGGGTTTTGATAAACAATAGCGCGGGGTTTTGTCGATAAGCTTAAATACATTAAACGCCTGTTGGCTGAAAGGGGGTGAGCTTCAAGACTCAGGAACAGCAGACGCGCGAATCGGTGGACGGCCTCATGCTGAGGCGATTTCAGACAGCTCCAAAACCTCAAAAAAAAGGAGGAGAAAAGTGAAGAAAGTATCCCTACTCGTGTTGGCAGTAGTGCTGGCTGTAAGCATGGTTGTTTTCGCCTGGTCTGCTCCCGCTAGTGCTGCCCGCAAGACGATTGATCTCGATTTCGCTACGTTCTGGCCGGCCGGCGACTTCCAGGCCGCAATCGGGCACAAGACCTGGATGAAGACCCTATCGGACCGTGTTCTGGCCGAGACCACCGACTATGAGATCAAATGGACCGAGTTCTATGGCGTGCATCCGGCGAAGCTATTGGACGGGGTTGAGGGAGGAACTTATGATGTGGGGACAAGCGGTCCGGGCTACAGTCCCGGCGTATTTCCCTTGTGGGCGGGTCCGGAGTACCCGGGCGAAACCTACAGAAGGAACGCTTACACCATGTCGCTGACCATACAGGCCCTTCATGAACAGATGCCCGTGCTGCAGGCACAATTTGACCGCACAAAAATGAAGCTGATGCATTTCTGGTCCACCGGACCGGGCTACTTCCTTATGGTGCCGGGTAAAAACCTTCGAACGCAGGCTGACTTTTCAGGCAAGACCCTGAGAGCGGCCAACCCCGCATCCGTGGCGGGTATTGAGGCTCTGGGAGCAAAAAGTCTGTTCGCGCCCATGAGTGTGGCCCTCGAGAGGTTTGAGGCCAAACTGATCGACGGCATCCTCTGTCCCACGGACACGCCCAAGGGCTTCGGCCTGGGCAATTATGTGCGGCATGTTGTCGCCGCTCCATTCAGCTACCACTTCGTGTTCTTCAAGGTCATGAACAAGGATACCTATAACGACTTGCCGGCGGCCGTGAAGAAGATCTTTGACGAGGTCAACGCCGCCTATCCTGCCTATTACGGCTCGTTGAGAACCTGGGGTGAGGCGGATGGGTTGGAGTACATGAAAAAACTTGATGGCTTCACCTTCTACGACGTGCGCGCGGAGAATCCGGCGGAATATGCCAAATGGGTTGCCGCAACAGCCGGTCTCATCGAAAAATGGATTGGCGGTGACGCCACGAAGAAGGCCGTGTGGGACAAGTACCTTGAACTGGATAAGTACTTCAACACCACACCGCCCTATTCGACCTGGACACACAGCTGGCCGACTCAGCCGGTGGTACCCACTTTTAAAAAGTAGGATAATGAACGCGGATTCGGCGTGATGTCGGTCAAAGTGCGGTAAGGAGGTTGGGGTACCACGGGGTTTCCCCCCGGGGTACCCCAGCTGTTTTGCGGGAAAACCGGATTGGTTGCTCACAACCAAAGACACAGGAGGGCCGGATGAACGCTTTCGATAAAGTGCTGCGGTTTATCACAGAGAAGATGGCCTGGGTTGCCATGGTCGCCATTTTGGCGTGTGTGGCCCTTGTGGTAACGGATGTGATCAGGTATCAAGCTGTCAGCAAGCCGGTTCCCGGCACTCACGAGATTGTGGAGCTGATAGCGTCCGTGATCCTGAGCATGGGAATCGGTTACCTTACCTTTGTGAGAGGACATGTCTCGGTGGGTATCCTGGTGGACCGCCTTCGGCCCCGAGTGCAGGCGGTCTTTGACGTTGTGACCGGTGTGATTGCCCTTGGCTTCACGATCTGGCTCACCGAGGGAGTGGTCGGAATGGCCCTTCGAAATCTCAGATACGGGTGGGTGACGGGAGTTTTGGAAATTCCCAGGGCTCCTTTTATGTTCTTGATTGCCGTGTCGCTGGCACTCACATGCGTGGTCCTTGTCAGGGACGTGATCAAGTCTGTGATGGTGATCCGGAAAGGAGGTTGAGATGGAGCGTGAGCTGATAGGTGTCATATCCGTGATTGCCCTTATTGTGCTTCTTGCGTCCCGGATGCCTGTGGCTTTCGTGATGCTGGTGCTGGGCATGGGCGGTATTGCCTGGATTAAGGGTCCGGGGGCCGCGTTGAGTGCTGCGTCCACGATTATGTACTCTACCTTTGCCAACTATGCTCTGGTGGTGGTTCCCCTTTTCACCTGGATGGGCTACATCGGCTACCACTCCGGCATAGGCGCGCATCTGTACGAAGCCGCATACAAACTGGTGGGCCGGGTGAAGGGCGGCCTGGCCATGGCGACCACCCTAGCCTGCGCCGCTTTCGGCGCCATCTGCGGTTCTACGACGGCTACTTCGGCGACCTTCGCGACCCTGGCATTACCCGAGATGAAGAAACGGGGTTACAATCGCTCTCTGGCCACAGCCAATATCGCGGCCTCGGGTATCCTGGGGGTGCTGATTCCGCCCAGCGTCATCTTCATCGTCTATGCCAGTATCACGGCAGAGAGCGTGGCCAAGCTTTTCATTGCCGGTATCTTTCCAGGCCTGCTTCTGATGGTTCTTTTCATGGCCGGCACTTGGGTGGTGGTAGCCCTCGACCCGAAAAAGGCGCCGCCCGGCCCGTCTTTTCCCTGGAAAGACAGAATGATTGCGGTGGCTAAAGGGGGGATAGAGGTCATCATCATCTTTGTGGCTGTGATCGGGGGGCTGCTGGCCGGGTTTTTCACGGGCACGGAGGCCGGGTCAGTGGGCTGTTTTGCCACGCTGATCGTGGTGCTGGTCAGGCGTGCGCTCTCCTGGAAGGGCTTTGTGAACTCGCTGAAAGACACAGTCCGCACAGCGACCATGGTCATGTTCCTGGTGGGTGCGGCAGCCATCTACGGGGAGTTTCTTGGTCTGACACGCCTCCCCATGCTTGTGGCGGACTGGGTGGTGGCACTTCCGCTGCCGCCCTGGGTTATCATGATTACGATTCTTATCATGCTAATGATCATGGGTACCGTTGTCGACGCCCTGGCTATGATTTTGCTGACCATACCCATCTTTTACCCGGCGGCAATGAAGCTGGGCTTCGACGGGACATGGTTCGGGGTGATCATGACGCTGGCCCTGGGGATGGGCGTGCTGACGCCCCCTGTGGGTGCCAATGTCTACGTCGTGTTCGCCGTGGACCGGGATACGCCGGTAATGGATATTTTCAGGGGGACAGTGCCTTATCTGATCGGCCTGTGGTTTTGCTGTTTAATCCTGCTGGTTTTCCCCCAGATTGCCACTTTCCTGCCCAGTTTTATGAAATAGGGCCTGGGGTCGGAAACTGTTTTTGGAGAATGGAGATCTCCCATTTACCAGATTTTATCGATTTTAGGAGGTCGTGATCGATGAACTACGCAAGATATGCCGTGATCAATGCCCGTCACCTGCCGAACAAGGTCTGTCTCATTGAGAGAACGCCTTCCAAGAACCAGCGGCGGACTCTCACGTGGAAGCAGTTCAACGACGAGATCAACCGCGTGGCCAACTACCTGACCAAGGAACTTGGGGTGAAAGACGGTGATTTCATCATGCATCTCCAGAACAACAGCCTGGAGTGGCTCATCACTTACTACGGCATCCTCAAGACCGGAGCCGTGGTTGTGCCTCTCAACTTCAGGTTTGTGGGGCCGGACATTCTTTACGCTGCGGACGTGTGCAATCCCAAGGTCTTCATGCTGGGATCGGAATTTGTGCCTGTGGTTCAACCGGTCCAGAAGGACCTCAAGACAGTGAAGAAGTACATCTGCGTTGGGGACACCGTGCCCACGGACATGATCGACTACAAAACCATAGCCGCCTACAAAGACACCAAAGAGGCCATAGTGGACGTGGACGATCAGCATGATCTGGCCATGATGTTCACCTCTGGCACAACGGGCAAGCCCAAGGCCGTGATGCACACTCACTACTCCCTGAACAACACGGCCATCGGCAACGGCATGAGCTATTTTGTGGAGAAGAACGACAACTATGTCTTTTTCCTCCCCCTGTATCACAGCGGCACCCTGTTCCTCTGGGCGCCTTTCTACGCCACCGGAGCCACGGGGACGATTCTCAGGGAGTTCACGGAACCCAAGTGGATCATGGAAGCGATGGCGCAGGAAAAGGGGACAGACATTCTCTTTGTCGTGCCCATTGCCGTGATGATCCTCAACGCGATCAAGAGCGGCCAGCTCAAGCTTTCCGACTATGACCTCTCCTCCTGGAAGTATCTGGAGATCGGCGCCCAGCCTGTTCCCTTCGAGGTCATGAAAGGGCTTGTGGACAATATGCCGGCCGCGGTTTCCAACATTTACGGCATCACGGAAGGAGGGGGCGGCGGCACGTTCAACCTCTATCCCGAGGATGTGCTCAGGAAACCGGGTTCCATCGGCAAACCCACGTTCGGAGTGGAAGGCAAGATCGTCGACTTTGAAGGGAAAGACGTGCCCCCGGGCCAGGTGGGCGAGTTGATTTTCACCACCAAGCGGATGATGAAGGAATACTACAAGAACCCGGAGATGACGGCGGACACGCTCAAGAACGGCTGGCTCTACACCGGGGATCTGCTGCAGACCGACGATGAAGGGTATTTCTACATTGTCGATCGCAAAAAGGACATGATCACCAGCGGCGGGGAGAACATCTTCCCGGTGGAGATCGAGGCCGCTCTCATGCAGAGCCCCAAGATCGACGACGTGGCCTGCATCGGGGCGCCCGACGACCGACTGGTGGAAGTCGTCATGGCGATCATCCAGGTCAAACAGGGTCAGACCATGACCGAGGAGGAGGTCCTCGATTTCTGCAAGAAGGTCAACCTGGCCAAGTACAAGTGGCCGCGCAAGATCGTTTTCGACAAAGTGATGCGCAATCCCACGGGCAAACTCATGAAGCCTCAGATGCGGGAAAAATTCACGGGCCGCAAAGAGGCTTTCAAGAAGCTGGCTTAGTGCGGGATTTTTCGACAACTATAAGGGACGGGGAACTCCTCGTCCCTTTTTTTATGGCAATAGAACCAAGATCGGGTTTAAAATCCAAAACTCGAAGCACGAAATCCGAAACAATTTCCAAAGTTCCAAATTCAAATGCTCAAAACAGCGGATCGCTGGGTTTCTGTTTTGGAAATTGGAGCATTGGTGTTTTGAATTTGTTTCGTGCTTCGGATTTCGGGATTCGAATTTGAATGCGGCTTCCAGCCGCATTCATGGGAAGGGGGCATCGATGGGACTCTACGATTTCACCTTTTATCACCTCATCTGCAGAAACGCGGTTTCCTTCAAGGGCAGGCAAGCCTTGCTGGAAGAGGAAGACGGGCTTGGGCTGAACTTCGATCAGTACAAGGGGCGGGTCGATCAGCTTGCCGCAGGCTTGCAGAAGGCAGGGGTCGCCAAGGGGGACCGGATCGGAGTCCTGGCCAAGAACAGTCTGGACTACTTCACCCTTTTCGGAGCGGCCGCGGCCCTTGGCGCGATCATGGTGCCTGTGAACTGGAGACTGGCGCCTGACGAAATCTCCTTCATTCTGCAGGACAGCGGCCCTCGGATCCTGTTTGCAGATCCGGAACATCAGGAAACGATCAACGGGTTGAAAGGCAAGCTAACGGGGGTGGAAAAGCTCTGCAGCCTCGGCCCCGGCAAAGATGGTTTTCATGCCTTTGATTCCCTCCTGGCGCCACCCGGCGACGTCCTTCCCCAGGAAGTTCTGAGTGAGGATGGGTTTGTGATCATCTACACCGCTGCAGTGGCGGGAAGGCCCAGGGGAGCGCTGCTGAGCCACGGCAATGTCCTGTGTTCGAGCATGCACTTCGGCTATTGCATGAAGTTGACTTCCAAGGACGTGCTTTTGAGTTTTCTCCCCTTTTTCCACGTGGGCGGTCTCTTCATGGCCACCACCTGCTTCCTGGCCGGAGGCTTGAACATCAATATGCCGCGGTTTGATGCAGCCATGGCCGTGGAACTGATCGAGCAAAAGGGGGTGTCCTTCATGATGGTCTTTTCTCCGATCCTGGCTTCCCTTCTCGAAGAGCAGGAGAAAACGGGAAAGAACATGCGTTCTCTCGCATCCGTTACCGGCATTGACACGAAAGAAACCATTGAGAAATACGAGAAGGTGACGGGCGGCACGTTTCACGTCCTCTACGGCCAGACAGAGACCTCATCCCTTTCAACGATGGGGCCCTACCGCGAGCGTCCCGGTTCTGCGGGAAAGATGCTGCTCTTCACGGAAGTGCGGCTTGTGGACGACTACGACAGGCCTGTGGCTGCCGGGCAGGTGGGCGAGATTGCCGTGAGAGGCCCCATGGTCTTCAAGGGCTACTGGAACCTTCCTGAAGACACGGCCCACACGTTCCGGGAGGGCTGGCACCACACCGGAGACCAGGGCCGTTTTGATGAAGAAGGATTTCTCTGGTACGCCGGCCGCAAGGCGGAAAAGGAACTGATCAAGCCCGGCGGAGAAAACGTCTATCCCGCGGAAGTGGAAAAAGTGATCCTCCAGCACCCGGCCGTGGAAAAGACCGTGGTGATCGGAGTCCCCGACCCCAAGTGGAAAGAGGCGATCAAGGCGGTCTGCCAGCTCAGAAAGGGACAAGCCCTTGATGGCCGAGCCCTGATCGATTTTGTGGGCGAGCGGATCGCACGGTACAAGAAACCCCAGGTGGTGCAGTTCGTGGATGAGCTCCCGGTGCTCCAGGACGGATCTGTGGACCGGGCAAAGGTCAAGCGCCTTTATGGGGACGCCAAGTAGCAAGTAAGCAGTAAGGAGCGAAGCCAAGAAGCAAGAAGAAAACCGCTGTGGGAGATGTCCTTGCTGCCTACTGCTCACTGGATTCTTAGATGGCCGGTACAGATTCCATACCTCAGGAAAGCTTTCTGAAAGAAGACTCTTTCGGGTTCATCAAGACCGAGGATTTCGAATCCCTCGGCATCGATGCCTCCGACATCCCTCCAGGAACGTTTCCGGCCCACAAACACCCTTCGAGACTCTTGAGCCGTTTCGGGGGGAACGCTTACGGTTTCGGGTTCTTTGAAGCCTTTGACCGCCTCAGCCCAAGGGATCAGAAACTTCTTCAATCCATCAGTCCCGGCAAACCCGAATACGCCGGGCAATTTTACAAGGATATCAACAGAATTTACGAGAACATGAGCCTGCTGATCCGTTTTTCCAGCCTCGGCAAACCCTATTATCTGATCCCTGTGCACACCGTGTCGCGTTCGCTCTCCACCGTCAGAAACAAGGCGGATGAGATCATCGGCATTATCCAGGCCCACAGGAAGAAGACCCTGAAGGAAAGCCTGAGGATCGGATTCCTCACCCACTCGGACGACCTTCTCATCCCCGAGCTCTCCCTCGGGTTCAAGGAACATGAGTTCATCATTCTGGACTCCTTCGGAAAGCTCTCTTCCCTTCAGGGCCCGCTGGATATGGTCATTCTGCCCAGGGAGCTTCACGAACTCGTTTTCACGGAGAGACTCAGCCCGGAGGCGCGGAAGGACATTTCCAAAAGGCAGATCGAGAGCTATGCCTACTACATCATCGGGAAGTCCTACAGCCTGCTCAAGCCGGAGGGAGAGATTTTCGTCATCGCCAGCCGTCTCCCGGTAGAAGCGCATCGGGAAATTAGGGTCAGGTTTCACACGGAAGAGGAAGCGAAGAATTTTGTTCTTTTCAGCCACATCTTCAAGACGGAGAGGCGGTATCAGGCCAAGGCAAAGTCCTTTACCGTGTCTGTTTTCGAATTCCACAAGTACCTGAACCCTCCCTACGTGGAGAAAGAGGTCCTGGACAGCCTCCTCGGTCACCGGAGCGTGGAGGATATGAGCCTCCGGGAAATCAACCAACTGCCCTATCTTCAGTTCTCCCTGGATGACGGCCTTTCCTACAACCAGGAAAAAGTGTGGACGAAAATCCTCGACCTCTTCTTCAGCAAGATCTTCCTGAAACCTCTGATTCCGGATTCGGTCAAGAGCGATTGGAAAAAAAGGTTTTCCACCGGAAAGTACACGCCGGATTACCTGCTCATGTATTTGGGGCAGAAGAAGCCTGTTCGGATGACCACGGAGGATCTCAAGCGGGAGATGGCGGACTCCAGGCTGGCTGGATGTCCCCTGGCTCTTCTTGCCGATTACCGTGACTCCTTCGATTATGTCCTGTCCACGCTCCAGGTGCTGAAAAAGATCAAGTCCATGAGATTTCAAGGGGTTCCGGAGTTGTTCATGGAGAGGCTCAGAGAACCCCTGGAGAGCAAAAGACGAAGATACGGGGCTTTGAACCATGTGCTCAAGCTCATGTCGAAGCTTCATCATCTGGAGCGGGTCAGGACCTGTGTGAACCCCGAAGGAGTCGAGGGAAGCAGAACCCCGATCCTCCAGCACCTGGAGACCTTGTGCCTGTTCGGTTTTCCGCAGGAGGAGCTCAAGGAGATTCTCCTGATCGTCCTGGGTCACTCGTCGCTCGGCCGTATTCTGTCCGGCAAGATGAATGAAAAGGCCTTGAAGCCTGTTTCGGATCTTGCGAGAACGCTGGATCCTCAAGAAGCTCTGAACCTGCTCAGATACTGCCGCCTGATGAGCATGGCGGAAACTGTGGCTTCCAGGAGGACGGACCTCAAGCAGGAAGAGCTCAGCGAGCTTTTTGATCTCTACGAGTCCATGGTCAGGGTGGTGACCAACCGGGAACTGGACTGGGACCGGCTGCTCGATGAAAAGATCATTGCCGCGGGCGGAATCCGGCCCATGGCGATACGCAAGATGCTGAAGATGATGAACCAGTTCAGGTTCCTGAACCAGTGGCCCGAGTTGAAGGACAAGGGCGAAATGGAGAAGGAGACGCTGGCCGACTATGATCCGGAGAAACTCGCCGGGATAGGGAGGGTGATCACCCTCATCGAAACGGTGGATCGGTTCGAACGGGCTTATTTCCGGGAAGATCCCCTGAAGGCCTCGGAGTTCTACAGGAAGCTTCTCCAGGTGGAGTTCCACGGCACGGGCAGGGTGTTTGAGAGGGTCGACAGCGAGCTCGTGTTCCTGCTTCTCTGGATCACGGTGCACGTGGTGAAAGGGGGAGTCGTCAATTTCAACCCCGTCCTCGCTGAGGCGGAGCCCGCGGAAATGGAGAACCGGTTCAGCAAGCTGGACGAGGAGGTTCCGGCCATCCATGTGAACACTCTCGATCTCCTTGCCCTCAAGCGCTTCAGTGAACAGCTCTATGAGGATCAGACGTCCTTCATCGTGGGCACGGGGTTTCAACTGAGGGTGAACCCCCAGACGCAAGCTGTGGACATCACGTACATCGACATGGACCAGAACATCGAAGCCCTGGAAAAGATCAGTGAACGGATCGCAGGGCGACCTCTCTCGGAAATCCCTCTGCAGGATTTGGATGAGCTGGAGAGCGTTTTCGGAAATCTGGAAGGGTTTTTCCAAAGCCATCTGAAGCTGATTTCCCATGACGGTACGGAACTGAGATTGCCTGAAAGACAGAGAGCATGGTTCAGGAAGGCGCAGAACTTGAGGTCTTTCTTGAGATCCCGCTTCATCGGTATGGTGTTCCAGCCCGAGAATCTGTTCTCTCATCTGGACCTGCTCTACCGCCACACCCCCTCGCTCCTCCGGTTTGTGGTTCCTGAGCTGATGGAGCTCGAATCCATGAACCTGCCCGAACAGGTCCAGTCCACCTCCACTCTCAAGGAACACATTTTTGCGAGCACACGAAAAATGCAGGCCCTGGTCAGAAAGGACCGAACCGGTCTGCAGGACATTGCTCTTCTCCACAAGCTGGCTCAAAGAGAGTTCGGACCTCTGACTGCAGGCATTGTGGGTCTGAATGATTCCCAGATAGAGACCCTGGAAAGCCTGGTGGCACACCTCAGGGAAAACCCGTTTCTATTTGAAGCCCTGATTTTGTCGCTCGTCTTCAGGGATCTGGGTCTCTTACCCGAGTTGAAGAAAAAATATCTGGGCGAGGTTCATCCGGCAGACCACGCGGAGGCAGGGGCTTACTTTGTTGAAAAGGAAAAGTTCGGTCTCAGGTACGGCGGGGACGAGAAGGTGCAGGACTGCCTGACGATCCTTGTGCGATACCACAACTTTCTGCACCACATGATCCGCGGGGAGTTTTCGTTTTATGCGGTTCAGGGGGTGGTGGATTTCAAGGACAAAGACCTCTTGGACGCCATTTTCCTGAGCTCCTTCATCATGATGTTTGCCATGGAAGAGACGCTGATCATCGAGGATCTCGCCGCCAGCCTTTTTCAGTTGCGGACCCTCTGCCACAGGCTCATCGACGGGGAGACGAACCCCGAAGATCACATGGAAGAAATCTATCTCCGGAAAGGCCGGGACTATTACGCTCTGGAAGCGTATCGCCGCGCTGGACTTCCCGAAGGGATGACGGCCAGCCGGTACCTGGAGTCTTACGACGGAAAAGAGCCGGAGCAGGAGGCCTATTCACGATCAGGGGCAATGATCTATGCCATGGAGCGGATCTTCAGGTTGCGGGGAATCCTGCGCGTGGAGTTCCGCGATCTGGCCAACGTCCTGGTCAAGGTGCCCATGAAGTTCATTTACAAGAAAAGAAACTTCTCGTCCATCGGCTATGCCACCTTCGAGAAGGAGCTTTTCGAGGCCCTGCGCATTTACAACGGCCTTCAGAGTCTGCCTGAGGAGGCACGTCATTTTGTGTTTGAAAGGCTGGTGGCGGATGAGATTCGCATCTACGGGTTCGAAAACGTGAGCGCTTTTCTCAACTACGAGAACATGATCAAGCTCCTCCTGATTTCCCTTATGGCGGCCGGGAGGTTCCGGGCCAAGGGAAAGCCCGTGTCTCTGGATTATCTGGGACTGGCCCGAAGGATCGAAAAACGCTACGAGGCGGTCAATGACGCGCTGAGCCACATCTCTGCGGACAAACTGTGGGGAAACCCGCATGGGGTTCAGCCGTTCTTCAAAGCCAAGGAGGGAATCGTCTTCACTGAAAACGAGCAGGAGAGGGTGCTGTCCGTGGACTTCGTGGACAGCATCGACATGGCTGAAAAGGTCGCTCACATGACGGCGATCAAGAACCTGGAGGAATTGAAAACCTATTTTCACACCACCCTGCGGTTCTTGAGAAAGATACCTTTCTACACCGAGGACTACGAACTCGAGCTGGAGCAAGCCTTTGAAACCAGGAGGCTCCAGATCACGGATCTCATGGTGGATCAGGTCAAGAGGCAGATGGCTCAGCAAAAGGAGTTCAGGAATCTCCACGAGATCACCCAGGACCTGATGGATCGGGCCCTAGAGATCGGGCTCACGGAAGAGCAGAAGCACCGGTTGATCGATCTCCTGGAGGTGAGAAAGGATCAGGTCAGAAGGGAAAAGCTTGAGGAGACGACCCGAGCCCTGGCGAGGATCCAGGATGTTCAGGAGCTCAGAGATTACTGGAAAGGGGTGAAAGGGTATCTGATTCGCAACAGGCCCTATCTGGGAGGGGAGTTCGGAAACCTTGTAGCCATGAGATTCGATGAAACCATGGTGGCGCTCGAAGCGCGCGAGGATGGAGCCAGAGGGGGTGCCCAGCCGTTCCCGGAATCCCGGGGAGAGCCACAGGAAGAAGAGGAACATTGATCAATGCTCAAGGGGAAATGCTCAATGTTAAATGAATACATCCTGGTGTTCACGACCGTGGAGAAAAGGGAAGACGCGGATCGCATCGCGTCAAGCGTTGTGAATAAGAGGGTGGCGGCCTGCGCCCAGATCTTGGGGCCCATCCACAGCACCTACTGGTGGAAGGGCAAGGTGGAGCAAGCCGAGGAGTGGCTCCTCATGATGAAGACCCGGCAGGATCTGTTCTCCTCTCTTGAAAAAGAAATCAGGGCCGTCCATCCCTACGAAGTGCCGGAGATCATCGCCCTGCCCATTGTCGCCGGCAGTGCGTCGTATCTGCAATGGATCGAGGCGGAGACAATCAAGTAGGCAGTAGGAAGTATGCAGTAAGCAGCAAAACAGGAAGGACCAATCAATAAAACACGAAAAGACATAGTCTCACGCCTGCTCCCTAAGGGTCGCTAGAGTCCGCAAAGTCGCAGAGAAAAAAGAACCAAGACAAACAAAAGGGGGTTTAAATTCAAAAAAGATTTTCTCTCTGCGTCCTCTGCGCCTCTGCGA
>CAZOLJ010000027.1:0-50974 GCA_964580575.1 uncultured Desulfobacteraceae bacterium | reverse complement strand
TCGAACACTACGCCAAAGTCCCCATCCTCTGCATCGATGAGCTGGGATATATCCTACAAGTTTAGCCAGGATATTGTCGCTCCCCGCGCGGGAGCGTGGATTGAAACTTCTGCTCCCTCTCCTGCTCTTTGCGGAGCCGCGTCGCTCCCCGCGCGGGAGCGTGGATTGAAACTTTCGAGTTCTGCTTCCAAATTTGCAAGATCGGGTCGCTCCCCGCGCGGGAGCGTGGATTGAAACTGCGGGATGCGTGATGACTACGCGAGCGCGGCCGTCGCTCCCCGCGCGCCCGTCCTCCGTAGCAGTGCAACTGCGGAGGCTGGAGCTGTGGAGGTTTCACCACCTAAAGAGATCAATTCGTGAACGCACTCGCTTTAGATTTGCGTCAGCATAGATTGCCTTGTATAATGGCTTTCACGAGAAGAACTATAGGGGGTTCGGCATGAGCCGTACGAAAAACATCGCTTACGTTACTGATGAAAAAGGAAACAAAAAGAATGTCCTCCTGCGCCTATCTGATTTTGAGAAGATGCGCGAAGGAATTGAGGATCTTGAGGACGCTCTTGCACTCGAAAGAGCTAAAAGAAATGCTACCGGCTTCAAGAAGTGGAAGGACTTTATCAAAGAAATTGAGACGGCCAGAAAGGCGTCAGCATGGCCTACACGGTCATCATTGAAAACAAAGCTCAAAAGGAATACTTCAAAGTTCCTCCTCCCCATGACAAAGCTCTCAAGAAAGCCATCGATAGCCTTGAAAGCGAACCGCGGCCACAGGGCGTGAAGAAGCTTGTCGGCACGAGAGAAGGATATCGAGTCCGGGTTGGCCCTTTCCGTATTCTTTATACCATCGACGATCGCCATAAAATTGTTACGATCTACCGCATCCGGCACCCCAGGGAAGCATACAGATAAGGTTTAAGCGCCGGTGGCATGAATTGAGAACTGCGCATCGCGGGCACGATGAGCGTGCTCCTTCAGAAAATGACCGTCGTGAGCGTGGACTCGCTTCCTTATGACCGGTTGGAACGAAAGCAAGGATCCGTTAGAATAGAGCAGGCTTGATCAGAAAAGGCGGAGGTGACCTGTGCTGATTAGAGTTGCCCTGGCGGTGTGTCTTCTCTTCGTCGGTGGGGGTTCTACCGCAAAGCATGCCATGGGAGCGGAAGCTTCCTACAAGACCTATTCGAACGTGCCCGTAACCACAGTTGGTGTCTGGGCACGCGCGGATATCGATATCCCAAGAGGTGCGATGGTGGCGATCACGGCGGAAGGAGAATGCTGGAACGTCAACCAGCCTATGAAAAAACGTCTAGACCCGAGCGCCTGTCTGAGATTCAAAATCGGGGAAAGGGGCGTGGGGAGGAATCTGGCAAGGTTTTACGTTTCTCGACATGTGAGCGTCACGAAGAGCCCGGGGGAGGGGCCCCTTTACTTCAATATCGCCCCTTTCTTGAAAGAGAGGCGGAATTGGCAAGCAAAGATATCTGCCACTGTTTTGGTCTGGGAAAAAGATAAGGCGGATGCAGTCGAATCGGACATATGGAGTCTAATCCGGGCACATCCCGATGACAAGCAGTTCCAGGCGCTCCTGTTTCCCCTGGCAGCATCCTACACCCAGAGTGGGGAGTACTTGAGAGCGGAAAAGATTTTGAAGCAGGTGAGGGAAACAGCGGATAAAAGGGGGAGAGAGCCCATTGTCGCGTTGACTCTATCTGCCGAAAACGAGAAGTGGCTTCGAAGATATGACCGAGTGGTGACCTATGCTCAAGAGTCCTTGGACCGCTCTCGTATTGATGGATACAAAGGCCTCCAAGGGGGAGCGCTCTTGAGTTTGTCGGAGGCAAACTGGAGTCTAGGGCAGCGCGAAGAGGCGATCCGTCTGGCCGAAGAAGGGCTTCGGATGAGCTCTGAGATGCGACGGGGGTCCAGCATCCTCGCCGGCCGTTCCCATCAGATGCTGGGAGTGTACCACCTCAAGACCGAAAGGATCCCTGAAGCCCTTGAGCATTGCCAGAGGTCGGTGGAGTGTCTCAGGAAAGGCCGGGCCTGGTCACCGCTGTCGCAAAGCTATTTCTTCCTGGGCCAGGCCCAGCGCAGAGGGAACATCGATGAGGAGGCCAGGAAATCCTACGAAATGGCCGCCAAGTTGGCAAAAGCCATAGGCAGGTCCGAGACCCTGTGGAGAGCTTACAGTGAACTGGGGCACCTGGCCTCCAAGGAGAGAGAAAACCGCAAAGCATTCAAGTACTGCGCGGAAGCCATCAACATCATTGAGGAGATGAGAGGGGAACTGGACGATCCTGCGTTGAAGGCCCTTTTCATGGAGAACAAATTTCAGGTGTACGAGTGGATGATTCGTTTCCTGCACAGAATGAAACGGGACGAGGAGGCTTTCAACTACCTTGAAAGGGCAAAAGCCCGGACCATGTTGGACATGTTGGGAGACAAGAGCTTCGCATCGAGAAACGCGGAAATGGAAGATCTCCTTGCCAGGGAACGATCGGTGCGCGAGCAGATCCAGGATCTGATGAGGGCCTCTGGCCAGTTCGCGCAGGAAGAGACTGAGGAAGAAGATGGCTCTGAGGAGCAAATGACGGAATCGGAAAACAAAGAGGCAAGGGATCTCGATTTGCTGCATGCGGAGCAGAAGACTCTGCTGGACCGGATCGAGCAATTGAATCCCGACCTCGGTTCCCTGCTGCGGGTGAATCCCTTGAACGGCAAAGAGGTTCAAACCCTGCTCGACGAGGACACCGTCGTTCTGGCCTACTATACAGGTTCCGAGTGGACCGGCGTCTTCGTAGTGACCAAAGGCAACATCTTGGGACTCCACCTCGATATCCCCCGCAAGCCGCTGGTTGAGAAGGTGAAAGAGTTTCGAAAGGAGACGGAAGAGGGGTTGTCGGTCAAGGCGCTCATGTCAAAGGAGTATGAAAAGCCCCTAACGGCACTCTATGGGCTCTTGATCAAGCCGGTGGAAAAGGAACTCGAGGGAAAGAAACATCTGGTGGTGATTCCCCACGGAATGCTTCACTATCTTCCTTTCCAGGCCCTTCGGAGCCCGGAGGGGAAATACCTCATCGAATCCTACACCGTGAGTTACCTGCCCTCAGCGAGTGTCCTGAAATATGCCAGAGAAAAAAACAGGGGCAACCGTGCCGACCTCTTTGCCGTGGCCAACCCGAAGACGGATCTTTCACCCCTGCCTGCAGCGGAGTTGGAGGCCCGCGAGGTGTCTGCCCTCTTTAAGAGGAAAGAGGTGCTCCTCGGCCCAGGCGCCACAGAGACCAAATTCAAGAGCGAGGGGCCGCGATACGACATGCTGCTCTTTTCCACCCACGGGGAGATGATCGAGTCTGCGCCGCTCGAGTCCAACCTGAGGTTTACGCCCACTCCACAGGATGACGGGAAGCTCACGGTGAGCGAGATTTTTGACATGGAAGTGAAGGCGAACCTGGTGACTCTTTCGGCCTGTGAGACAGGGCTCGCAAGAGGGAGCAAAGGGGGATTCCCCCAGGGGGATGATCTGGTGGGACTGTCGAGAGCCTTTATCCATGCGGGAGCTCCGAGCGTGGTCGCTTCTTTGTGGAAAGTCTCTGATGAAGCCACGGTGGAGATGATGCGCTCCTTTTATCGCAACCTCCAGACCATGCCCAAGGCGCAGGCGCTTCAACAGGCTCAACTGGGTCTTGCAAAATCAAGCGCCGTGCTCTCTTCGCACCCCTACTTCTGGGCTCCCTTTATTCTCGTAGGCGATTGGAAGTGAAGGGAGAGACCGGCAGGAGCAGCAGCCAGCCCTGCGCGGGACGGGCTATTGGGCCTCTTTCCTCACCTCATTTAGGATTTCCAGGATCTCCTGTTTGAAGGGTGCGGGCGAACTCACATGCCCCCATCCCTTTTGAGTCTGAAAGAGGCCGTCATAGGCGGTGTCGTGATAAGAAATCATGAGGTGGGGGATATCCCTTTCCGCAAGGATCGAATCCAGAAGCTGGGCCTCGATCTCGTTTTCGAGCACGCTAACCTTGACGTAGTCGTCCATAACTCCCTCCCATGTGGAGCCGGCAGTTTACAGAATCAGGTCTTTGTTGGCAAGTTCGTAGCGCTCAGGGTGCGCTCCACATTCTTTTTCCTTTACGTTTAGGGGTGTGATACACTTTCAACATGGCTGAAATGGTTGCAGACGTCATTTCTTAGGATCTGATGGCTCTTCCGAAGTTTAGAAACAAGCTTTCGGGGGAGCGTCAGAAGTAACCTCAAAGGAAAGGAGGTCTGAAGATGGCAATCAAAATCATCATCAGGAGAAGGGTGCCGAAGGAGAAAGAAGCAAAACTGCTTCCTCTTCTTGTCGAGCTCCGGTCAAAGGCAACGACACAGCTCGGATACATTTCAGGGGAAACGATGCGCAATGTGAATGATCCTCAAGACTACATCGTCATCAGCACCTGGCAGTCCGTGGAAGCTTGGAAGGCCTGGGAGGCTAGCAAAGGAAGAGCAGAGCTTCAGAACAGGATTGACGCTTTGCTTGGGGAGAAAACCAACTACGGGATCTATTTCTACGGATAAGAGGCACAGAGCATGAGCACCCCCACCTAACCTCCCCCATCAAGGGGGAGGAAATTTCTGGATCCCCAAGTATTTCCCCTTGGCGGGAGGGGTAAGGGGAGGGGGAAATGAATCCAAGGGAAAGAAAACTGGAGTTTAGCATGGGTTATGGCATCACGAGGGAAGAGGCGGTTCAACTTCTGCAAGACCACATCAAAAACCCGAACCTATACAAGCACTGCCTGGCGAGCGAAGCGGTGATGGGAGCGCTTGCGGATCGGCTGGGAGAGGACCGTGAGAAATGGTCTCTGGCAGGGCTGCTACACGATCTGGACGTGGAAGCGGTCAATGCGGACTTGTCCAGGCATACCCATGAAACAGAAAAAGTCCTTCGAGAAAAAGGCGTGGATGCAGAAATCATAGGAGCCATCAAGATGCACAACGAAAAAGCTCACGGCGTCACGCGCTCGGAGGGATTTCATCATGCCCTTGCGGCAGGAGAGACGATCACCGGCCTGATCATCGCCGCAACCCTCGTTTATCCGGACAAAAAACTCAGCAGCGTCAAAGCGAAATCCGTCAAGAAAAGGATGAAAGAGAAAGCCTTTGCAGCGGGTGTGGACAGGGATATCATCATGGAGTGCGAAAGACTGGGCATCGGCATCGATGAGTTCTGTGAACTCTGCGTGAAAGCGATGCAGGGAATCGCAGAGGAACTCGGTCTTTAACAAAACGCTAGTTGACAGTACGACAGTAAACCCTGTCGGTCCTTTGGGCTGACAGGGTTTGCTTTGACCCAAGGGCAGATGGCATGGGAGTCGAGGGAGAAAGCCAGGAAAAAGAATGGACCCTTTTTTCGGTCTTTCTAGCGGTGTTCCTGAGCGCTGCTTTCGGCGCCAATGCCATTGCCATCAAGATCAGCGTCTCAGAGATCGGCCCTTTCACTGCAGCAGGGGTCAGGTTCCTCATCGCCTCCTTGGCGATCTTTGTGTGGGCGAGGGCCACAGGACGGTCTGTTCAAGTGCACCGGAACCAGGTTTATCCTGTCCTGGTGATCTTCCTCATCTTCTCCTTCCAGATTTCTCTTTTCTATCTGGGGATCAGAAGAACCCATGCGTCCAGAGCCGTTCTGATCTCCAATCTCCAGCCCTTCTTTGTTCTTTTTCTGGCGCACTTCTTCATACCCGATGACCGCATCACGTCTCGAAAAGCCTTCGGATTGCTCCTGGGGTTTGCAGGGGTGTGTCTCGTCTTTCTTGAAAAGGAAGGGGTCCCAGAGGGTTTTCAGATTGGGGATGTTCTCATGGTCTTGTCGACCTCACTCTGGGCCGTGAGTGCTGTATACACCAAGAGCGTCCTCCATCGGTTGAGCCCCCACTTTATCGCTTTCTACCAGATGGTCCTCTCGGTTCCCTTATTCTTCCTTTGCGGGTTCCTGTGGGATCAGCCGATGATCGGTGCTCTCCATGCAGAGGTGGTCATGGCTCTTTTGTATCAGGCCTTGGTGGCGGCCGCTTTCGGATTCATCGCCTGGAACACTCTGCTCCAGCAGCACGGCGCGGTGATCCTCAATTCGTTTAATTTCATCCTGCCTCTCACGGGAGTTTTCCTGGCTTGGGGGCTGCTTGATGAGCCTCTGCCGGCCAAAATTCTTCTAGCCCTGCTTTTCATCACCGCACAGATGCTCGTGCTCTATCTTGACCCCAAGCGGCTGCTGCTGCAGTTGCCTTTCGGCAAGGGACTCTAAGATCTCACCACTGAGGCACCCGCCGTCGCTGGGTCAGCTTTGGCGGGGCAGGCAGAGGGCACAGAGAAGATGAAGCGGTGCCTCCGTGGTGAACAGAGGCGCGAGAGCGTCATTATGAAAAGTGCTGCTAAGCCGGCAGTTCTTGGGCGATGCGGCAGTAAGTCTCCACTCCAAGGAGGAGCACGTCTTCATTGAAGTCGAACTTAGGGTTGTGGAGGGGCGCCCCGCCGGGCCGACCGACGCCCAGGAAAAAGAAACAGCCCTTTGCCCTTTGAAGGTAATAGGACATGTCTTCACCGCCCATGGTCGGTTCCGGCTCGAAGACTTTGTCGGATCCCACAATGTCTTCGGCGCATCGCCGGACCAGATCAGCCATGAAACCATCATTAATGGTGGGCGGATACCCGAACTCGAAATTGAGTTCGAAACGGGCGCCCATGGAATCGCACACCCCTTGCAGGATTTTTTTCATCCGCGATTCCCAGGAATTCCAGACTTCCAGGTCAAAAGTCCGGGTGGTTCCGGACAGTTCGGCTTCACCAGGGATGATGTTGAATGCTTTGCCCGCGTGAAAGGCTCCCATGGAGACTACCGTTGGTTTCAGAGGGTTCATGTGGCGGCTCACGATGCGCTGAAGGGCATTGACGACCTGGGTTCCCACCTCCAGGGCGTCAACGCAAAGGTGGGGCATGGCACCGTGACCTTGACTGCCGATGATGCGAATGTCGAAGCGGTTCATGGCCGCCATGATGGTGCCGGCCCTCACACCGACAGTCCCTTCAGGGCTTCCAGGCCACAAATGGCAGCCCACAGCGTAATCGACCTTGGGGTTCTCCATGACCCCTTCTTCAATCATGGGCTTTGCACCGCCAGGTCCCTCTTCAGCAGGCTGGAAAATGAACTTGATGTTTCCTTTGAGCCTTTCTTTCATTTGACTGAGCACCAGGGCTGCGCCGAGGACCATGGCCATGTGCGCATCGTGGCCGCAGGCATGCATGGCCCCGGCGTGGGAGGACGAAAAAGCGAGGCCTGTTTGTTCCTCCACCGGAAGGGCATCCATGTCCGCTCGAATCATCAAGGTGGGCCCGGGCCGTTCCGTGCGAAGAAGGCCGACCACGCCGTACCGGGCAACCCCGGTGCGGACTTCCAATCCGGCCCTCTTCAAGTGATCTGCCACTGCGGCTGCGGTTTTCCGTTCCGTGTAGGCAGGCTCAGGGATCTGATGAAGCTCTCGACGGATCCCGACAATCTGTTCCTTGTGCTTTTGGACGAGTTCCTTCACGTTGTCCATTTCCTCACCTCGATGAAAGAATGTATCGGATTGACATAGCAGACTCCAAAACTATCTCATAAGGACGTCCTTCCAGGCAACGGAATGTTCTTGTGACGGGGAATTCCTGGAACAGGTTCAGACTTGACGTGGGAAACCGCCTGAAATATAAAGATCAAACCTGCAAAGGCGAATTCCAAAGTCAAATAGGATGCTCCCGTAAAGAGCCCGAAAATGCCTTTTCTGTCATTCCCGCGCAGGCAGGAATCCAGAAATACCGAGAAATTCTGGATCCCGGCTGGAGTTTATCCTGAGCGAAGTCGAAGGGCCGGGATGACCTCTTAGGGCACTTTTTACTCGGTCATCGGATTTGTAAGCTTACCAAGGGGAAAGAATGATTACAGCCTTTATTAATGGAAAGGTGTTTATCGGAGACGGCAAGGTTTTGGAGCATGCCACGGTGATCGTGGAAGGGGACAGAATTGTGAAGGTGGGAAAAGGAAAGACACCTGTCCCCAGGGAAGCGAAAAAGATATCTCTGGAAGAAGGCACCCTTTTCCCGGGCTTTATCGACTGCCACGTGCATCTCTGCCTGGACGGAAGCCCGGATCCCGTCACGACGCTTTTTAAAGATCCGCTGCCGATGACCACCCTGAAAGCCGGCCGCCTTGCCCGCAAAACCTTGATGAACGGGGTGACGATGGTCCGGGACATGGGAGGCAAAGATGGCATTGATCTGTGCCTCAGGGAGGCGATCCGCTCCGGCCTGATCCTTGGACCCAGAATGCTGGTGAGCCGCCAGATGGTCTGTATGACCGGAGGTCACGGCTGGCCCTTCGCCCGGGAAGCGGACGGACCTGACGAAGTCAGGAAAGCGGCGCGAGAGCAAATTAAGGGAGGCGCTGACCTCGTCAAGTTCATGGCCACAGGAGGTGTCATGACGCCGGGCGTCGAGCCTGGTGCAGCTCAACTTACAGAAGAAGAACTGCGGGCCGGTATCGACGAGGCGCACAAAGCAGGCCGAAAGACAGCGACCCACGCAATGGGAACAGAGGGAATCCTCAATGCTCTGCGGGCGGGGATCGACAGCATCGAACACGGCGTTTACCTGAATGAGGAAACCATAGCCTTCATGAAGAAGAAAGGCATCGCTTTTATCCCAACGGTTTCCGCCCTATTCCATATCGAGAACAAGGGGGTGGAGGCAGGGATACCCGCCTTCGCCGTGGAGAAGACTCTACGCGTGAAACCCCATCACTTGAAGAGCATTCGCATGGCCAGGGAAGCCGGAGTCATGGTGGCTGCGGGGACCGATGCAGGGACTCCTTTCAATGAGCATGGCCAGAACTTGGGGGAGATGATCTTCCTGGTGGAGCAAGGGTATTCGCCTGCGGACGCGCTCAGGGCAGGAACCTCCATTGCAGCGAAAGTGCTCGGTGTTGAGAAAGACTTCGGCACCGTGCAGGAGGGCAAGGTGGCGGATCTCGTCGTTGTGAAAGGCAACCCTTTAGAGGATATGAAAACACTGCTCACTTCCGTTGCGGTGGTGATGCAGGGAGGCAAGGTGGTCAGAAACGATCTCTAATCATTTTTCAAAAGGAGGAGGGTCATGATGAAGCGTATTTTGAAAGGTTTTGTGTTTGTTGCGTTGTTGTTAACGGTTTTCTCTACTGCGCCCACGGTTCAGGCTCAGATTCCCGAGTTGGTCATCGGCATCGGGACGGATGCCGACACCTTGAACCCTCAGGAGCAGACGACGTCTTTGATGATCAACATGGTTGAGCTGCTTTATGACACCCTCTTCTATCAGAATCCTGACGGCAAGCTCGAGCCGAGGCTTGCATCCAAAGTGGATGTTTCAAAAGACGGTCTGACCTATACCATTCACCTCACGAAAGGTCTTAAGTTCAGTGACGGGACTCCCTTTGATGCAAAGGTGTTGAAGCTTACTGTGGACCGAGCACTCGACCCTAAGATGAGGGTTCCCCAGCGCTCCCTGATCAACATGATCAAGGAATCGAAAGTGGTGGACGATTATACTCTTGATCTTGTGCTGAGCTATCCCTTTGCCCCGTTTATGCCGACCCTTGCTAACTTCATCCTGTCCCCGATTTCCCCGGCCGCGATCCAGAAATATGGCGATGATGTGCGCCAGAACCCGGTGGGTGCCGGTCCCTACGTTCTCAAAGAGTGGGTGAAAGGCGACAGGATCGTCATGACCCGCAACGAAACCTACTATGGGAAGAAACCCACGGTGGAGAAACTGACCTTCAAGATCGTTCCCGAGACAGCGACGCGTGAGGCGATGCTCAGGTCCGGCCAGATTGACATCTGCTACAAGCCTTCCCCGTCCAACGTGGCGGCTCTGAAGGCCGACCCCAATATTACGGTCGAAATGCCCCTGAGCACGAGGACCATTTTCATGGGTCTGAATTATCAGAAGGGGGTCACAAAGAACAAGCTGGTCCGCCAGGCCTTCAACTATGCTGTGGACAAGGATGCCATTGTGAAAAAGATCCTGTTTGATACGGCCGTGAAAATGGAGGGGCCCTGTTCTCCGATCATGTTCGGCTTTCACAAAATGGCGAAGCAGTGGGATTACAACCCGGAAAAAGCCAAACAGCTTCTGAAAGAGGCGAACTTCGATTTCAACCAGACGGTCGCCATGCGCACGCCCCAGGGTCGATATCTCTTTGACAAGCAAATATCAGAGTATGTTCAAGCTTCTCTACAGGCGGTCGGTGTCAAGGCGGAGTTGAGAACTTATGACTGGCCCACTTACGTGGCAGGGCTTCTGAAACCTCTGGCCGAGACCGAACTCGAGGTTTTCCTGCTCGGCTGGGGTCCTATGGTCACCGATGCAGACCTGGCCCTTTATGGCCAGTTTCACTCCAGTAACAACCCGCCCAAGGGGCTGGGGGCCGCCTCTTACAACAGCCCTGAATTCGACAAGGCGATTGAAGCAAGCCGGCTGGAGCAGGATCCCAAGAAGAGGCTGGACCTTCTCAAGAAAGCCGGTGAGATCGCGTGGGATGACTGTCCCTGGATCTGGCTTCATACCGAGAAGTTCCTTATCGCCTATAGGAGCAATCTGAAGGGAATGGTCGTGACATCTTGGGAGACCTTCTACCCGACCTATGTGACGAAGAAGTAGGCGACACTCCTTCACCCCCACCCTCGCCCTCCCCATCAAGGGGGAGGGGACTAAGGGGAGGGGGAATGGGAATAACCTGCAAAAGCAATTCAGTGGTTGGGCTGGCTCTGCCTTTATGGCAGGGCCAGCTTTTTGGTAGAAATCCCCCCATCCCCCCTTTAGTAAAGGGGGGCGAGGTTTATCCGCCTCGGGCGGGGGGGATTTGTAAATTGGTTATTGCGTTCGTATCAGGAGCAGGCTGAAAAAGAGACATGAGAATCCGGAAGGAGCGCATTCAAAAAGACCTCGAAGCGATCAATGCCTTCAACGCGATGCCCGGAAAGGGAGTGACGCGCTACACCTTTTCAAGGGAATACCAGAGTGCCCTCTCCTATGTGGTTGAAGAACTCTGCCATATCGGTGTAGAGTGTTTTTTCGTGCTCGGCGGAAATCTGCTGGGAAGACTGGCAGGTTCAGGGTCCTCGGGTCCCAGTGTCATGATGGGCTCCCATCTGGACAGTGTGGCGGAAGGCGGCCGTTTTGACGGCGCCGCAGGAGTCGTGGCCGCTCTTGAAGCAGCCCGGGTCATACAGGAAGACTCTCTTTCCCATCGCCTGCCCATTGACCTGGTTGTCTTTGCGGAAGAAGAGGGCGGTCGGTTCGGATGGGGCCTGCTGGGGAGTTCGACATGGAGCGGCCGAATCACCCCCGGTCAACTCGCTCAGATCAAGGACCGCGAGGGAGTGAGCTATCTTGAAGCCATGGAGAGCGCCGGAATCAAGGTCCGGGGCTCCTCCATCCTCAGCCCTTCTTCCCTCAAGGCGATGCTGGAACTGCACATCGAACAGGGCCGCATCCTGGAAAGCCGGAACGCGGTCATCGGAGTCGTAGAAGCGATCGTGGGCATCAAGCAGGTGATCGTGACGATCGAAGGATCGGCGGATCACGCAGGCACAACGCCCATGAATCTTCGTCGGGATGCCATGCAGGGAGCTGCGAGAATCATTGCTGCTGTTGAAACCGTGGCCCGGCAGGAGGGAGAGGGCGGTGTGGCCACCGTGGGCCAGATCTTTTGTGAACCCGGTCAGGCGAACGTGATTCCCGGGCTTGTGCGATTCAGCGTGGATGTCCGCCACAGCGATGAATCACGATTGAAGGCCATGGCGGCGGGCGTCGCTTACCTGGCGGAAAACGTATCTCAATCGAGGGACCTCCGGTGCCGCGTCGAGGTCAAGGCCGAGGCGGAACCGGTCAAGATGAGCCCGGAGATTTGCGATCTCATCGAAAAGGTCGCAAGGCAACAAGGCACCGAGCCGGTCAGGGTGACCAGCGGGGCGGGCCATGACACGGGGATCATCGCGAAGATCTCAAATGCAGGGATGATCTTTGTTCCCAGCCGGGAAGGACGAAGCCATTGTGCGGAAGAGTTCACAAAGGTGGAAGATATTGCCCTGGGTGCGGAGATTCTGCTGGAGGCAGTGCTGGAACTGGCAAAGTGATAGAAGAATGGAGAAATGGAGTGTTGGAGTAATGGAGTGATGGTAAAGAAAGAACAGAGACATAGATTTAACGGTTCTGCTGTACTCCATTACTCCAGCACTCCATTTCTCAAGGAGTGAGCCTGCAAATTTAGGTTGCGATGCTCCAGTATATAGTCAAACGTCTGTTGTCCACCATTCCGGTGCTTATCGGCATCTCTCTCCTCCTTTTCTTCATGCTGAGAATGCTGCCTGGGGACCCGGCCCAGGTGCTGGCCGGCCAGATGGCGACTCCGGAGGAGATAGAGAACATCCGAAACCAGCTCGGCCTGAACGAACCGATTTACGTTCAGTACGGGAAATTCCTGACCCGGCTGGTCCAGTTTGATCTCGGCCGGTCTGCACGAACACAGAACCCGGTTACAGGGGAAGTGTGGGCAAGGCTGCCGAACACGATGCTCCTTGCCGTGGTCGCCATTTCGCTTGCCTGTGTATTCGGCATTCCCGCGGGCATTATCTCTGCAGTCCGGCCTTATACATGGATGGATTACCTTGTCACCTCGGCCGCCCTATTCGGCATTTCTATGCCTGTTTTCTGGCTCGGCCTGATGCTCGTGGTTGTTTTTTCGGTGATGCTTCACTGGTTGCCGGCAGGAGGCACAGGCTCATGGCAGCATGTGGTCCTGCCCTCGGTCACGCTCGCGTCCTTTGTCGTGGCCTTCATCGCCAGAATGACGCGTTCCACGATGATCGAAGTGCTCTCCCAGGACTACACGACCACGGCTCGCTCCAAAGGGCTCAAGGAGCGGGTTGTCATCATCAAGCACGCTCTGAAGAACGCGCTCATCCCCATCATCACCGTGGTGGGTCTTCAGTTCGGCTTGCTCCTCGGCGGTGCTGTGCTGACAGAAACTGTCTTCGCATGGCCGGGGATAGGCCGCTTGATCGTGGATTCGATTCTGGCAAGGGACTATCCCATGATCCAGGGAACTATCCTGATCTTCGGGTTGCTTTACATTTTGGTGAATCTGGTTGTGGATCTGATCTACGCTTACGTGGATCCGAGAATTCACTATGACTGAGACTACAGGCACAGGTCGAAAACCGGCGAGCCAGTTTCGCCGCAACTGGGCCAAGCTCCGGAGGAACAAGGCGGCCCTTTTCGGGGGTTTTATTCTCCTTGTCTATCTCTTTACGGCCCTGTGCGCTCCTCTTCTGTTCAGCGGTAGCCCCTCGGCACCAAACCTGATCATGTCTCTGGAAGGCCCTTCGGCACAGCATCTTCTGGGCACGGATGAACTGGGCCGGTCTATACTGGGCCGGATCATCTGGGGGTCCCGGGTGTCCCTCATGATCGCGGTCGGTGTGGTTGCAGTTGGTCTTCTTGTGGGAGTTCCATTCGGTCTCATCTCGGGTTATTACGGCGGCAAGGCGGACTTCTTGATCCAGAGGGTCACGGACATGATGCTCGCTTTCCCTGGCTTCCTGCTTGCCCTGGGCCTTGTCGCCGTTCTCGGGGTGGGTCTCCAGAACACAGTGGTCTCCATTGGGATCAGCATGGTGCCCATCTATATCCGCCTGGTTCGGGGCTGTGTCCTGACCGTGAGAGAGCAGGTGTACGTGGAAGCGGCGAAGGCGGTAGGCACCCGCGATTACAAAATCATCTTGAAGCACATTCTGCCCAATGTCATGGTCCCTATCACAGTTCAAACCAGCCTGGGCATGGGCAACGCGATCCTTTTTGCAGCCGGCCTTGGGTTCCTGGGCATTGGGGTTCAGCCGCCGACGCCGGAGTGGGGCGCCATGCTCGGCTCGGGCCGCGCTTACCTTTTCAATGCCCCGCACGTGGCCACCTTCCCGGGGATTGCGATCTTTCTCTCCGTGCTGAGTTTCAACCTCTTGGGCGACGGCTTGAGAGATGCGCTTGATCCGAGGTTTAAGCTATGAGTGACGGAAGGCAACCGCTGCTCGCGCTCCGGGGATTGAGCACCCGCTTTCACACCATGGATGGGATCGTGAATGCCGTGGACGGGGTGGACCTCGATTTGTTTGAAGGGGAGACCGTGGGGTTGGTGGGCGAGAGCGGATGCGGAAAGAGCGTGACCGCCCTTTCCATTCTCCAACTTCTGCGCTGTCCGCCGGCAGAGATTGCAGGCCGAATCCTCTTCCACGATACAAACCTTCTGGACCTGGGCCAGGAAGGCATAAGAAAGGTCAGGGGCAAGGCCATTTCCATGATCTTCCAGGAGCCCATGACATCACTCAACCCGGTTCTCACCATCGGCGAACAGATCTCGGAGGCCATCCGGCTGCACCAGGGCATGAAGGGGCCTGAAGCGTGGAAGTGGGCGGAGCAGATGCTCCAGATGGTCCAGATTCCCAGCCCAAGGCAGCGGGCCAAGGATTACCCTCACAAGCTTTCAGGAGGGATGAGGCAGAGGGCCATGATCGCCATGGCGCTTTCCTGCAACCCTCAACTGCTCCTGGCCGACGAACCCACGACGGCTCTTGACGTGACGATTCAGGCTCAGATTCTGAGTCTGATGATGAAGCTGAAGGAAGAGTTCAAAACTTCGATCCTTCTGATCACGCACGATCTGGGCGTTATTTCGGATATGGCGAGCAGGGTGGCGGTGATGTACGCCGGAAAAATCGTGGAAGAAGCTCCGGTGAGGGAACTCTTCAAAGACCCCCTGCACCCTTACACCAGGGGGCTGCTCGGTTCGGTACCCGTGATCGGCAGAAAGGCTCAAACTGGAAGACGGCTTCAAGAGATCCCGGGCATGGTGCCAAGCCCCTTGGAAATGCCCTCCGGTTGCCGGTTTCACCCCCGGTGTCCCAGCGTGATGCCTGTGTGTTCCGAACACGAGCCGAAGATGGTGAAGCTGGGGGAGTATCGACGGGTGCAGTGCTGGCTTGCCACCTAAAGTAGGATTTGACGGTCCCGTTATGGCTTTATTAGAAGTAAGAAACCTCACAAAATACTTTCCCATCAAAAAAGGGGTTCTCTCGCGCACCGTGGGTGAGGTGCGGGCCGTGGACGGGGTGAGCTTCACCTTGGAAAAGGGAAAAACCCTGGGCTTGGTCGGCGAGAGCGGTTGCGGCAAAACCACCGTAGGGCGCAGCCTCCTGCGCCTGGTGGAACCCACCTCGGGAGAAGTGATCGTCAATGGAAAAGATCTTCTGGCCATGGACAAAGAAGAACTCAGAAAAATGCGGGCTTCTTTGCAGATCATTTTTCAGGATCCCTTTTCATCCCTCGACCCTCGAATGAGCGTGGGTGAAATCATTGCAGAGCCTATTCGAAACCATCTCCAGAGCTCCAGGTCTGAAATCAGAGAACGGGTTGCGTATCTCATGGACCGGGTGGGCCTTCATGCGGATCAGATGGGCCGCTACCCGCACGAGTTTTCAGGCGGACAGAGGCAGAGGATCGGCATTGCCCGAGCCCTGGCCTTAAACCCGCTGCTCATTGTGTGTGACGAACCCGTTTCAGCCCTGGACGTTTCCATCCAGGCTCAGGTGATGAACCTGCTGGCCCAGCTTCAGGAGCAGATGGACCTTTCCTATTTGTTCATCGCCCATGACCTGAGCGTGGTGGAGCATATCAGCGATCGCGTGGCGGTCATGTACCTGGGACGAATTGTGGAGGTGGCTTCAGATCAGGACCTCTACGAGAAACCTCTTCATCCCTACACCCAGGCTCTCCTCTCCGCAGTCCCTGTGCCGGACCCGGATATCCGCAAGAAAAGGATCATCCTCGAGGGGGATGTGCCGAGTCCGCTCAATCCCCCAAGCGGGTGCGCCTTTCATACCCGTTGTCCTTCGAAGAAGGATGTGTGCAGCCGGGAGCGCCCCGAACTCACGGACGCGGGCAACGACCATTTCGTCGCCTGTCACGTCACGTGATGGAGAATTGGAGGACTGGAGTGTTGGAGTGCTGCAAGTGGGCGCGGGTTCGGGAAACTCCGTTACTCCAGTACTCCCTCACTCCATTACTCCAATGTTCTTAGCTTATGCACCGCATGGATGAACATCAGGTCAGGCTCAAGGAGTGGCTTGAGGAGGGAGTCAGAGACCTCCGCGTCACCGGCCTGTCGGGTTCTGCCAGGGCCTACGGCCTGGCAGGACTTCTCCTTGAACTGGAAAGACCCTGTCTCATCGTTCTGCCCACCGTCAAGGAAGCAAAAAGATTCCTGAGAGAACTGGAGTTCTTTCTCCCCAAGGGGTGTGCTGCCGGAGAGATCGGCGAGCGCAGGCTGTACTCGTTTCCCATTTATGACATATCGCCCCTCAAGGGATTGAGTCCTCACCGGGAGATCGTTTCCCAGAGACTCGAAGCTCTCTATTCCCTGGCCTCTGAAAAAACCCCTGTGGTGGTGACTTCTGCGGAAGCTGTTCTTTTCAGAATTCTGCCCAAGAAGCAAATGATGGCCGCAGTCGATCTCCTCCAGGTGGGTGAGGAGGTGGACAGGGAAAAGCTCTTGAGGAAGCTCGACGCCTCGGGATTTCAGCGCACCTCCCTGGTGGAGGAGAGGGGAGACTATTCGGTGCGGGGCGGTGTCATCGATCTGTTCCCGCCCCTGTACGCCAACCCTCTGAGGGTGGAATTCTTTGGAGACAAGGTCGAATCCCTCCGCTTTTTCGATCCCCTGGGCCAGAGGTCCCTCCGAAGCTTGAAGGAAGCGATTGTCCTGCCAGCCAACGAGATCCTCATGACCGAAGCCAATGTGCAGAGAGCACGGTCCATGGGAAGGCTTCCTGCGTTGATGAAAGAGTGGGGCTCTTTTCCCGGGCAGGAGGCATGGCTCAAGCATTTCTATGAACACCTGGACACGGTTTTTGACTATGTCCCTGAGCAAGGTCTTGTGATCTTTGTGGATGATCTTCAGGTCGAAAAGGAGATCAACGTCTTTACTGAAGCATTTGTCCACGAGGAGAAAAAGCTTCGCCTGGAGTCGGAACAAAGAGAGACTCCGCTGCCGGAGATCGAGGGGATTCTTCTGGCTCCTGAAGAGGTCCGTCAGCGATTCGGTTCGTTTCAGAACATCCGGCTTGGGGCGTTGCCTCTCAGCCATGAGAGCGAAGGAGTCAGAGCGCTTCACTACGCAGGGCTCTTCAGAATGGAAGAGGACCTCACCCTGAAGCTGAGCGGCAGGGGAAGGGCCTCCATGGCGCCTCTTGCCGAAAAAGTCACCCAGTGGCTCAACACGGGTTTTCGAGTCGTTCTGGTCTGCCGCACAGAGCAGCAGGCCAACCGCCTCAGAGACATCCTTCACAATTATCAGGTGACCGTCGGACCTGTGGTGTCCCATTGGGGCGAGCTGCCTTCGGGAAAGGGGCTGACCCTCTGTCTGGGCCGCCTGTCCCAAGGGTTTTCGTGGCCTGAACTCGGTCTCATCGTGGTCAGCGAAGATGAGATCTTCGGTCCAAAGCGGTCCCTGACGAAAAGCAAGACGGGAATGGGCGAGGTGGACTGGACCAGTTTCAGCCAGCTCAAGGCCGGGGATCTGGTGGTCCATGAAGATCACGGCATCGGCCGATACGGCGGCCTTTCCAAAATGGAGATCGATCAGAAAGTCAATGACTTTGTCGTCATTGAATATGCGGGCAATGACCGTCTCTACATCCCGGCGGATCGCATTAGCATCCTCCAAAAATACGTCGGGGCCGATGAGCTGGAACCCAAGCTCGATCAGCTCGGCGGCCGCTCGTGGGACGTGGTCAAGCAGAAGACCAAGAAATCCGTCCGGGAGATCGCCAAACAGCTCGTGGAGATCTACGCGCTCAGAAAGTACCGCCAGGGATTTGCCTTCTCCCGACCGGACAACACCTTCATGGAGTTCGAAGCCGGCTTCGAACACGAGGAGACTTCGGACCAGGTGAAAGCCATCGGAGATGTTTTGTCGGACATGGAATCGGATCGGCCCATGGACCGGCTCATCTGCGGGGATGTGGGATTCGGGAAAACCGAAGTGGCGATCCGCGCGGCCTTCAAGGCGGTCATGGACGGCAAGCAGGCGGCCGTGCTCGTTCCGACCACGGTTTTGGCGGAGCAGCACTTTGAGACTTTCTGCAAAAGGATGAAGTCCTACCCGGTCACGGTGGCTGTGCTCAGTCGCTTCAAGACCAGGGCGGAGCAAAAGGAGATCCTGGCCCGAGTCCGCTCGGGCAAGGTGGATGTCCTCATCGGCACGCACCGGATGCTCCAGAAGGATGTGAGCTTCAGAGACCTCGGGCTCCTGATCATTGATGAGGAGCAGCGTTTCGGCGTCAAGCAGAAGGAGGCGATCAAAGGATTCAGGGCCCTGGTGGACGTCCTGGCCCTCACGGCAACGCCTATCCCGAGGACGCTGCATATGACCCTCATGGGCATCAGGGATCTGAGCATCATCGAGACTCCTCCTGAAGACCGCCAGCCCATCCAGACCTTTCTTTCTCCCTATGATGAGGGCACGATTGCCCAAGCCATCCGGACCGAACTGCAGAGAGGAGGACAGGTTTTCTTTGTCCACAACCGGGTGCAGACGATCCACGCCGTGGCCAACAGGCTTATCAAACTGGTTCCTCAGGCCCGGTTTGCGGTGGCCCACGGTCAGATGAAGGAGAGGGACCTTGAAGAGACCATGGTGCGTTTCCTGAAAAAGGAGATCGATGTGCTCGTGTGTACCACCATCATCGAGGCCGGCCTGGATATTGCGTCTGTGAACACGATCTTCATCAACGAAGTGGATCGTTTCGGCCTTGCCCAGATCTACCAGCTGCGGGGAAGGGTGGGCCGCTCCGATGAAAGCGCTTATGCCCACCTCCTTCTTTCAAAAGAGGTCGCCCTCACTAGGGATGCCGAGAAACGGCTCAGGGCCCTGATGGATTTCTCTCATCTGGGGGCAGGGATCCAGCTGGCCATGCATGATCTCAAGATCAGGGGCGGAGGAAACATTCTGGGCTTCTCGCAGTCGGGTCACATTTCGGCCATCGGCTACGAGCTCTACGTCAGAATGATCGAGCAGGCCGTCTCGGAGTTGAAAGGAGAGGAGTGGCATGAGGAGGTGAATCCTGAAATCAACGTGAACATGCCTGCGTACCTGCCGGCGAGCTATGTAGCGGACGCGGACGTGAGGCTGAATGTTTATCGCCGGTTGTCCGGCCTGCATGAGGAGGAAGAACTTGAAACCCTGAAGGAAGAGATGCATGACCGGTTCGGCCCGTTCCCTCGCGAAGTGATGAACCTTCTGGAGGTCATGTCCGTGAGGCTGGTTCTTAAGAAACTTCGAATCACCCGCCTCGATGTGGTTCAGGACGGTCTTATTGTCACCTTTTCCGAAGACACAGCCGTCCACCCGGCCAAAGTGATCGGTCTGGTGAAAAAGCAGCCCAAGAAATTTCGGTTCCTCACCGACCGGAAACTGAAGGTGAGGCTTCCCGGTTGTCAACCCCTTGAGGCGCTCCTTGAATCCAAAAAAGTGATTCAGGCTTTGGCCGCTCCTTAGAGTCTTGGACAGAAATTTCTTCGCAGGGGGGGTAGACGCTCACCACGAACCGCAGAATATCGAATAAGGAATAACGAACGTCGAAGGAAGAAAAAGAGGAGATTTGACTTCGTCATTCGAAATTCCTTGTTCGACATTCGGGTTTAGGTATTCTAATTTGAGTGAAGCCAAGGGACTGCATAAGGCAAAGGGTTTGCAACTTTTCTCCAAGTGATTTCCAAACGTTGTCCCATTTCTTTACTCCAAGATTCTACTTGCAATTTCTTTATGACCTGATAATCTAAAAAACTGCTGTACTGTCGCTATTCCTGGTCCATGGGAGTGAAAAAAGCTATTCCTAAACGTTTGTGGATTGCGCTAGCCCTTCTGGTATCAGCCTGGCCTGCGTGTGATTTTTTGGACCGGCCGGCCGAGCGGGTGGTCCTTTCCGTGGGCAGCCGAAAAATCACCCCGGAGGAATTGAAAGCCCAGCGCAAACGCATGGCTCTTGAACCGGATGGAACGAGCAAAGAGCGCCTTGATGCTTTTGTTGAGAGGGTAGTGGATTATTACCTGATCCTGGAATACGGCAAACAACAAGGGCTCTCGGTAACGGACGAGGAACTCGAAAGTGAGGTGAGGGAAATAAAGAAAGACTACGCGGAAAAAGATTTCCAGGAACTGCTGCTGAGGGGCTACATTGAATACGGCGAGTGGAAAGAGGGGTTGAGAGAACGGTTGGTGATCAAAAACATCACCGCCAAAGCCTCCGCAGCCGGTCCCCAGATTTCCGTTGCAGAGATCAAGGCGTATTACGACTCCCACCCTGAGGAGTTTCGCCGTCCGGCCATGGTGCGGTTCAGGCAGATTGTGACCCGAACCAGGGAAGAAGCGGACAACCTGCAAAAAAGACTCGCGCAGGGGGGGGACATGGCGGCAACCGTTGCCCAGTCCTCCAAGGTGCCTGCTTCGGCCGGCAGCTTAGATCCGGGATGGTTTGCCAAAGGGGACCTGGATGAATCCATTGAAAAGGTGGTTTTTTCCCTTCCTGTCGGGAAGGTGAGCGGGGTGGTCGAAACCCCGTACGGGTTTCATATTTTTGAAGTCATGGGAAGGAAGCCCGAGGGGGTCAGAAGCCTTGATGAGGCGATGCCGGAGATCGAGAACAAGCTTCGCTCGGAGCGGTTGGAAGCGTTTTATTCGGATTGGCTTCAACATCTCCGGAAATCCATCCCTGTAAGCATCGATCAAGAACTAATGAAAGAACTGGAGCTGGGATCATGAGGGTGTTGCGACGGTTGTCTTTCCTGATTCTGGTTACGAGCCTTTGGCTGGAA
This sequence comes from uncultured Desulfobacteraceae bacterium, assembly GCA_964580575.1. GTDB lineage: Bacteria > Desulfobacterota > DSM-4660 > Desulfatiglandales > HGW-15 > CAVPDE01. Next base: position 30,001 of record CAZOLJ010000027.1, on the reverse strand, counting down.
CCCCTGTTTGCCGCGGAAATGTGTAACCGGGTGGTGGCGGTTGTGAACAACGATGTGATCACTCTCTATGAACTGAACAACCGGATGAAAGAGATGACGGGAGTGGCGGCCGAAGAGCTCATGCGGAAAAACGAAGCCATGTATCGCGACGCGCGGCAGAAGATCCTGGAGCTGCTCATCGATGAAAAGATTGCGCAGGCTAAAATCAAGGAGCTGAGAATCCAGGTGTCTGAGAAACAGGTGGATAACTTCCTGGAAAAGATGAAACGGGATAATCAGTGGACCCAGGAAGACCTGGTCGCAGGGCTGGAAAAGGAGGGTCTCTCCTACGAGAAATACCGGGAGCGGATCAAGAGGGACATCGAGAGGGCGCAACTCATTGAATACGAGGTCCGATCCAAGATCATTATCCGAGAAGAGGCGATCCAGAAATATTATGAAGAGCACAAAGGGACGTTCGGAGTGGCAGAGAATGTTCACCTCGCCGGAATCTTCCTGATGCGAAGGAACTTGAAAAGCGAAGAGGAGATGCGAGAGCTTTACAGGAAGGCGCAGGACATCTCGGCCAAACTGAAAGCAGGCGCCGACTTCGGTCAGATGGCCGGAACCTACTCCGAAGGTCCTGGGGCCAGACAGGGCGGAGATCTGGGTCAGTTCACCGTGGAGCACCTCGAAGCCGGATTGAAAAGCGTTGTGGAGGCGCTCCCTGAAGGGGGAGTGAGCGACCCCCTGGTGAGGCCGAACGGCATTCAAATCATCAAGGTGGTCAAAAAGCAGACGGGAAAGATCCGGTCCCTGGAGGAGATGAAAGAAGCCATTTACGGGATTCTTTACCAGGAGGAAGTGAACAGACGGTACCAGAACTGGATCAAGGAGCTCAGGGAGAGTGCGTATACACGAGTCATTTACTAGCAGGGCAGGCTGATGAAAAAAGCTCACGCGGTTCCCTGAAAGGGTGTGCGGGTTGGAGACCGAGCAGAAGGAAATTGAGGCGACGCAGGGAGAAAACCCGCAGCAGCAGGCTTCTCAGAGCGTCGGGACCATGCTGAGGATGGAAAGGGAGCGGCTGGGCCTGAGCCGGGCCCAGATCACCGAGATGACCCGCATGAGAACCTCGGTCGTTGAGGCGATTGAGAATGAAGCCTGGGACTCTCTTCCCCCTCCTGTTTTTGTCCGAGGGTTTTTGAGGTCTTATGCGAAGGTGCTTGGCCTCAGCCAGGAGGCGGTGATCGATCTCTATGCCAAGAACGTGCCCCCTGAATCTCCCGGCCAGGTGCCCCCCCTGGAGCCTTCCAGGAATCGTCGGCAAAGAGCGTGGCTCGTTCTTTTGCTCCTGGTTGTTCTGGCGGCGCTTTATGGCGTGTGGCTCTCCTACCCCTCTTTGCAGGGCAGTCAGGGATCTCGCGAGAGCGAAAAAAGAGATCAGGAGGTGGCCTTGCAAACCAGTCCGGCCGACAAGGAAGCGAGTCCCGTGCCGTCTCAGCAGTCTGCCCCGAGTTCGCCCCCGGTTCGTGTGGTAGAGGAACCTCCGAAACAGGAACTGGCTCCGGCGCAGAGCACAACCCAGGAAGCGCCCTCCAGACCGCAAGCGGTCGAAAGCCCGGCAAGGGATCAGGCCGGCGAGGACGGGTGGCTCTCCCTCACGGCCATTGTCAAAGAAAGGACTTGGATCCGGATAACGATCGACGGCAGAGAGGAGAAGGAGTACCTTTTCCAGCCGGGCTCCAGGCCTCAGTGGCGGGGCAAGGAAAGCTTTTACATCCTCATCGGGAACGCAGGGGGAATTGATTTTGATCTGGACGGAAAGAGGGTGGGGAATCTGGGCAACCTGGGTCAGGTGATCCGGTTGACCCTGCCCAAGGATGTTGGACAGCAGGAAAGGGCAAACTGAGGTGAGCAACGTTCTCGAGACTTTTGAGGAGAGAGGGTTTGTGGAGCAGATGACGGACCGTGCGGAACTGACCAAAGCTCTGGATGCTCCGATCACCTGCTACATCGGCTTCGATCCCACGGCGAGCAGCCTGCATGTGGGCAGCCTGGTTCCCATCATGTCCCTGGCCCACATGCAGCGGGCCGGTCATAGGCCGATTGCCGTCGTGGGCGGGGGAACCACACTGGTGGGGGATCCGAGCGGAAAGACGGAAATGCGGCGACTCATGAGCCATGAAGAGATCAACCGGAACGGAGAAGGCATCAAGAAACAGCTGTCGCGGTTTATTGATTTCGGTTCAGAAAGAGCGCTGATGGTGAACAACGCGGACTGGCTCTGCGACCTCAATTACATCGAGTTCCTGCGGGACATCGGCCGCCATTTCAGCGTCAACAGGATGCTGGCCGCAGAGAGCTACAAGGTTCGGATGGAGAGCGGTCTCAGTTTCATCGAATTCAACTACATGCTCCTCCAGGCGTACGACTACTGGCATTTGTTCAAACATTTCCAGTGCCGATTGCAAATGGGAGGCAACGACCAGTGGGGGAACATCCTGGCCGGGGCGGATTTGATCCGCCGCATGGATGGAGAAGTGGTTCACGCCCTCACGTTTCCTCTCATCACGACGTCCTCGGGAATCAAGATGGGCAAGACGCACAAGGGCGCGGTGTGGCTTGATCCGGAACTCACGCCCCCTTACGACTACTACCAGTACTGGATCAACCAGGATGACAAGGACGTGGAGCGGTTTCTGGCCCTTTTCACTTTTCTGCCCATGAAGGACGTGAGGAAACTGGGCGGTTTGGAGGGAGAGGGAATCCGGGAGGCCAAGGAAGTGCTTGCCTTTGAAGCCACCGCCTTGTGCCATGGCCAAGGGGAAGCGGAAAAGGCGAGAAGCGCGGCCAGAGAGCTTTTTGGGGGAGGCGGATCAGAGCCTTCGGAAGCCGTTCCCTCCTGTCCCCTTGGGGCGGTAGAACTGGAACAGGGCGTTGCCGCGTATCTCCTCTTCGAGAAATGCGGCCTGTGCAAGACCCGAGGAGAAGCCCGCCGGCTCCTCTCGCAGGGCGGAGGCTATGTCAACGGGGTGCGAATCGAGGCCTTTGACCAGGTGGTGGGTTCGAAGGATCTCGTCAACGGATCGATTCTCCTCAGAGCCGGCAAGAAGAAATACGTCAGAGTCACTCCCGGCTAGAAAGAGGCGCACGGAAGGATGAAAAAAACCCGCAAGAAAAAAACCGGATCTGCCAAGCCGGAAACCCCGCCGAAGGTCGAGGGGGTCGAGCCGGCCCGCAGAGCGGGAAGGAAAAGAAAGGCCGGCGGCCCTCAACGCCCGGAGGAGAAGCGTGAAGACCGCAAAGCTGTATCTGAATTGGATCTCCGGCCGGCGGTCACGACAAGGGAGAGGGGGCTGGTCCCTTATGATCCTCTCCAGATGTATCTCATGGAGATCAAGAATTTCAGGCTCCTCACCAGGGAAGAGGAGATCGCCCTGTCGATCCGGGTGAGGGAAAAGAAGGACCAGCAGGCCGCCTATATCCTGGTGACTTCAAACCTGAGGCTCGTGGTCAAGATTGCTATGGACTTTCACCGATACTGGACCAAAAGCCTTCTGGACTTGATCCAGGAAGGGAATGTGGGATTGCTTCAGGCCGTGCGAAAATTCGATCCCTACCGGGGGATCAAGTTCTCCTACTATGCGTCTTTCTGGATCAAGGCGTACATGCTCAAGTTCATTATGGAGAACTGGAAGCTGGTGAAGATCGGAACGACCCAGACCCAGCGCAAGCTCTTTTTCAATCTGGCGAAAGAGAGAGACAAGCTGATCTCCCAGGGTTTTGAACCGGAACCTCGCTTGCTGGCCGATCGGCTCGATGTGAAGGAGAAAGAAGTCGAGGAGATGAGCCAGCGCCTGGGAGGCGGAGAAGTCTCAATCAATGCGCCTGTGGGGGATGACGGCAAGGAAGTCTACGGATCGTTCCTGCCGGATTCGGGCACTGCGGTGGACGAGCAGATCTTCGAGAAGCAGAACCGGGAAGTCCTGCTCAGTAAACTGGAGGAATACAAAAGCAAACTTTCAGGAAAGGAGCTCGATATCTTCGAGAACCGGATCATGGCTGAAAGCCCCATGACGCTGCAGGAGCTGGGTGAGAAGTACCATATCTCCCGTGAAAGAGTTCGCCAGATTCAAGAAAGAATTGTCAAGAATATCAAGAAATGGCTGACGGAGCAGATCCCCAACTTTGAAGAGAACTACTCCAATTTCATCAAATGATCGAGGGTCCTCGACCCCTGAATAGAAGGATCCAATGACACACCGATACGGGTTCCTTTGTTTTTTTGTCCTCCTGTCGCTTGTCTCCTGCTCGGGCCTGGAGCCCAGGACTAAGCCCGAACCTCTGACGGAGGTTGAGACGATCCAGGACCAAGCGCAGGAAGACCGGCTGGCGCTGGCCTACGGTTATTTCATGTCGGCCTCCCTCGCTGAAATTGATGGGCAGTACGAAGAGGCGCGGCGGTTTCTGCTGATGGCGATCGAGCAGGATCCGGACTCGGCCTATCTCCACGCGAAAATGGCTGCTGTGCTCCGGGTTCTCAAAAAAGAACAGGCCGCCGTGGAGTATGCGTTGAAAAGCGTCGCTCTGGATCCTGGCGACATAGAGAACCGAGCCCTCCTGGCGGAGCTCTACTCCCAGACCAGAGACGATGAGGCCGCCATCCAGGAGTACAGGAGAATTCTGGAACTGGAGCCGCAGCAGAAGAGAGCCCGTCTTGTTTTGACCACCTTTCTCATCAGAAAGGGGCAATACCCAGCCGCTCTTCAGGAGCTTGATTTCCTTCTTCAGGAGGATCCGACTCTCGTGATTGCGCACTACTACCGGGGGCGGGTACTCCTCGAAATGGGGAATCATGCGGAGGCGGAAAAAGCCTACCTGGAGGCGCTGGAACTGAACGAGAGCATGGAGCCTGCGCTGTTCGACCTCGGGGCTCTGTATCAGGTGAAGGAGAACTACGCCGCGGCTGCAAAGACCTACGAAACGCTTCTCAGCTTTTATCCGGCTAACGTGACCGTCCGGGAGCGGCTCATCCACATGTACTACAAGCTCGGCGAAAATCAGAAAGCGGAAGGTCAACTGGAGGAAATCAAGAGACAGACGAGCCCAGGGGATCTGGGCCGGCAGACTCTGGGGTTGATCTACCTTCGCCACGGGAAGTTGGATGAGTCCATATCGGAACTGAACCTCATTGTGAACGCCTGGCCTGATGACGACAAGTCCAGGTACTATCTCGCCTCGGCTTACGAAGAAAAGGGGGAACCTGAAAAAGCCCTGGAGCACTTCCAGAAGATCAAGTCCGGTTCCGAATACTACGGGAATGCCAGAATCCACATCGCCTACATTCTGGAAAGCCAGGGACGATCCGAGGAGGCGATCGGAATTCTCGAGAAGGCCATTCCAATCGAAAAAGAAAAGGTCGAGCTCTACTTGATGCTCTCATCGATCCACGAGAACCGGAAGGATTACGAGAAAGCGATCGAAGCCCTTGAGCGGGGGCAGAAGGTGGACGGAAAAAGTGTGGAACTGATGTTCCGGATGGGCGTGGTGCTCGACAAGAAAGGCGACAAGGAAAAAGGCATCGAGCAGATGAAACGAATCCTCGAGATCCAGCCGGAGCATGCGGATGTCTTGAACTACATCGGGTACACTTACGCGGAGCAGGGCATCCGGCTCGATGAGGCCATGGACCTGATCCGGAGGGCTCTCAAAATCAAACCGGACAGCGGCTACATTATCGACAGCCTGGGCTGGGTTTACTACCAGAAAGGGCTTTATGACGAAGCCCTGAAATACCTGCTCGAAGCGGCCAAACTGGTTCCCAACGATCCCACCATCGTCGAACACCTGGGTGATGTCTATTACAAGAAGAAGATGTACGAGAAGTCGTTGGAAAAATATGAAAAGGCTCTTACCCTAAAACACCCTGAAGCGGACAAAGTGAAAGAGAAGATCCTGCAATTGAAAAAGCGTCTCAAACAAAACCACCCTGAGAGCAGACGATCCACCAAAGTCCTCTGGCCATGAAAGAGAACTCCTCTCCCCGCAACCGGAGGATGCTGTTCGTCCTCGCCCTGATGGGACTCATTACCCTGTCCGGGTGTGCCCCGGTTCTCTTCAAGAAACCTCTGGGTGATCAGGAGTTGGGGAGGGTCTTATCTCTCTTGAAAGCGCAGGAAGAGGCGGTAGCCACCTTTTTCACCACCGGACAAATGATGGTCAAGGACTGGTACTGGGATCAGGAGGCGAACACTCTCATGGCGGGGACCAGGACTCCTCTGAGATTGAGGATGGAGATCACACATGCTTGGGGTCAGCCGATTTTGCACCTTCTGGTTGTGGGCAAGACCTTCAAAGCCCTTTCCTACGGGGAGAGAAAACTCTACATGGGCGATTTGACTTTAGGGGCTTTGTCTAAGTTCTTTCCGGCTGATCTTGATGCGGACCTGATCTGGGATGTGGTTCGAGGATTTCCAAAACTGCAGCGCGATGGCCGGGTGGAATCGAGGAAGGGTGACCAGATCAGCTTCCTGAACCGGAATGGCGACGAGGTGAAGATCCTGGAGCTCGATCCTGAAAGCGGTCTGCCGAGACAGCTCTCTTTTCCCGAAAGGAAGGTCGGGATAGGCTATGCGGATTTTCAGCAGGAGGGCGGCATCCTCTATGCCAAGGAAGTGAGGGTCAAACAGCTGGAAGGCACCAGGAACCTCACACTGAAAAACGGAAAGATGGTCTTCAACAAGCCAATTCCTGATGAGATCTTCAGGCTGGAGATCCCGCCGGGATTCGAAACCGAATATGTCAATAAACAGGAGACCGGTACTGAGTAGCAGAGGAGAGTGGCTTTCCGAGGCTTTCCGTCGTACAAATCCGAAATTCGAAGCACGAAATCCGAAACAATCCTGAATGACCGAAATTCAAATGCTCCAAACGGCGGCTTGCGGGCTTTCGGATTCTGTTTCGGTCATTTGAATTTGAGATTCTTGCCCGCCTCAGGCGGGTGAATTTCGTGCTTCGTGCTTCGAATTTGGAATTTCCGGCGGTGTCAACCGCCGATGCTCGACATGGGCCTAACACACTTCTTGGGATCCCTTTGAAGGAGCCCGTGGTCTTTGGGCTTTCTTTCGATAGCGAGCTTGACCAGATCGAGAAGATCCTCCTCGTTTCGCCCTTCGCGCAGAGGGGTCTTGATGTCGATCTCCTTGTCCGAGAAGAGGCACCCTCTCAGGTGGCCTTCGGCGGTGAGACGCAATCGGTTACACTGAGCGCAGAAGTGATTGCTGATCGCTCCGATCAAGCCGATCTCTCCCTTTGCTCCTTGCAGCCTGTACCGCTGGGCCGGTCCATCCAGGGCATTGTGCTCCAGGGGCTTCAACTCGCCTAGGGTTCTGAGGGCCGCCAGAATCTCATCGGCGGGTATAAACCGGTCGCTCGTCCAGCTGTTGTTCTTGCCGATGGGCATGAATTCAATGAAACGGACGTGGTAAGGCTTCGTGAGCGTCAAGCGGCCGAAATCGAGAATCTCATCATCATTGATTCCCCTCATGGCCACCACGTTGATCTTGATGGGATTAAACCCGAGGCGCTCCGCTTCCTTGATGCCCTCCAGCACGCGGTGAAGGTAATCGCGGCCCGTGATGCGCGCGAATTTCTGAGGATCGAGAGAATCCAGGCTCACATTGATGCGGCAGATGCCGCAGCGCTTGATGTCTAAAGCGAATTCGTTGAGGAGAACCCCATTGGTCGTCAAAGAAATCTCTTTCAGGTCCTCCACAGCGGAGAGCTTTTCCAGGAAGGGTATAAAGCCCTTGCGGACCAGAGGCTCCCCTCCGGTCAGCCTCACCTTGCGAATCCCGGCCTTGACGGTGAGCTCAACAAGGCGGAGCATCTCTTCGTAGGAGAGAATCTGGTTGTGCGGAACAAAGTCCACCCCTTCTTCGGGCATGCAGTACACGCAACGCAGGTTACATCGATCCGTCACAGAGAGGCGGAGGTAATTGATCGTTCTATTTCCCGTTTGGGGGGAGAGTTCCATATTCATGAGACCCTGCTCTCGGCAGTATATGTCCACAAAAACCAAAATCAAATCCCCCATTCCGATGGGGTTCGCTTCATTCCGGTTTCCCTCGAAATCTCTTCCTGAAAACAAAGAACAGGACGACCAACACGACCAGGATGATCATGGTCACATTGTAGCGCACCATAAAATCCCCCATCTTCTGTTCCACCGTTTCCCAGTGAGTTCCAAGTGTATGGCCCATGAAAATCCAGATCAGGTTCCATGCCGCACAGCTCAACAAGGAGAGGAACAGGACAGGGGGGGTCCTGAACCGGGATATCCCTGCAGCCAGTGCAACGGCGGACCGGATTCCCGGCATGAATCGATTGAAGAGGATCAGGAGATACCCATAGCGGCTGAACCATTCCTCGGCCTTGATAATGTCTTTTGCCCGGAGGAACCGGAAATCCCGCTCAATGAAGAAATGCCTTCCCAGGAACCCCCCGACCCAAAAGAGGCAAAGGAAACCGAGCAGGCTCCCGACCGTCGTGGAAATATAGACCCCTGCAAAGCTCAGCCTCTCCATGCCTACCAGGAAAGCCCCGAAAGCCGTGATCGTGTCACCGGGAATGGGCGGCACCAGGTTTTCCAAAAAGGCGCTCAGCCCCAAAAAGAAGTAGATCAGGAAGTCGGGAAAGGATCGCAGTTCGTTCAGGAACTTTTCGATGTACATCTCTTGGTTCTCGTTCAACGAGAGATGATGCTTAAAAGCAGGGTAGTTATACTTGATCGCCCTTGATTCTGAAAGAAAAAAGAGATTGACGGGCTTTTGAGTATCTGTTAGACGAATCAACAATCCTGGCACGAGGGATGGGTGAACCATGGTTAAAGAAAAAATGACCCGCAAAGAACTGTTGAAAGGTCCTGATGAGTTCCTGACGGTTTCAGGCAGGGCCATTCTTTACGTTAAAGAGCATGCCAAACCTTTCAAGGTTGCGGGATACATCCTTGCTGGGGCCGCGCTGGTCTACCTCGGCGTCAATTACTACTCGAATTATGCCGACAGAAAAGGCCAGGAAGCCTATGACGCCGCGTACTATGAAGTCATCAAGATAAAAGAAGTCAAGGCAGATGATGAAGCCCTGAAAAAGACGGAAGAGCTTTTCAAAAAGGTCATCACCGATCACGGCCTTTCCAAGGCGAGCCGCCTTGCACCGCCGCAAGTCGCCCACCTCAAGTTCCTTGAAAAGAAGTACGAGGAAGCCATCCGGCTCTACCAAGACTTTCTCAAGGAAGTTCCCGAGAACACGGTTTATCAGTCCCTGGCATTGCTGGCTCTGGCAGCCAGCTATGAAGGCCAGGGAGATTTCGGAAAGGCCGTCGACGCTCTGCAAAAAATCCTTTCCAGCTCCGAGCCCTCCTTCAAAGAGCAGGCGACCCTCAATCTGGCAAGGGTTTACGGCCTTTCCAAGCAGACGGACAAGGCGAAAGAGACGCTCAAGGAATTCATTGAGAAGTACAAGAACTCGCCTTTCCTTTCCATGGCCAAGGCCCGCCTCAACGATTACTCGTCGTGACATCAACGGCTTCCCCACTCCAGCCCGCCAAGGGAGGGGTAACCTGGAGCTGTTCCCGCGAGTTTCCTCCCCTCGATGGGGGAGGCGAGGTGGGGGTGGGGCTAAGCCGGTCTCTCTGGTTTTCTGCTCCCATTTATCCTAACCTTTTGAAATTAGGTCGATATTTGTGGCTTCGCAGCAACCCTTTCAGCGCGCTGGTGTTTTGATTTTTGCTTGACAAGGAAATTCCGATCATCTATGGTCACGTTGTAGCTAAAATATAGCTTTTACGCGGGGAGGTGAAACGATGATCATTACGGAAATACTGGCGCGAAATGCCAGGCTGTATGGCGAAGAAGAGGCCCTCGTCGAAAGAGAACCTGCAAAAAGTCTCAGACGGGCCATCACCTGGAAGGAATTCGACGACCTGGCGAACAAGGTCGCAAATGCCCTGATGGCAAAGGGAGTCAAAAAAGGGGACAAGGTCATTCACCTGATGATGAACGGCCTGGAGTGGCTTCCGGCCTATTTTGGAATTTTGAAAACCGGAGCCTGGGCCGTTCCTATCAACTTCCGCTTTACCGCCGACGACATCCGCTACTGTGCGGACATCGCAGAAGCCCGGGCCTTCCTCTTTGGCGAGGATTTCATCGAACGGGTCGACAAAATCAAGAAGGACCTCAAGGGCATGAAGGATTTCATGTTCTGCGGCCCCAAAGAGATGACTCCACCCTATGCCCAACACTGGGACGATTTTCTGAAGGGGGCTTCAACGGCGGAACCCAAAACCCCGATCAGTCTCCTGGATGAAGCGGCCCTCTACTTCACTTCAGGCACAACAGGACAGCCCAAGCCCATTCTCCTCACCCACAGGAACCTCGAGCACGCTTGCATCGTGGAGAACCGGCATCACAACCAGACCCACGAGGACAATTTCATCTGCATCCCCCCTCTCTACCACACGGGCGCCAAGATGCACTGGTTCGGGAACTTCATCGTGGGCGCCAAGGGGGTTCTTCTGAAGGGCGTGAAACCCGAATGGATTCTTCAGGCCATTTCCGAAGAGCAGGGGACCATTATGTTTCTGCTCGTTCCATGGGCACAGGACATCCTGGTGGCCATTGAGAACGGCCAGATCAAACTGAAGGACTACAAGCTTGATCAGTGGCGGTTGATGCACATCGGCGCCCAGCCCGTGCCGCCGGCCCTGATCAAGAACTGGAAAAAGGTTTTCCCGAAGCAGGAGTATGACACAAACTACGGGCTCAGCGAATCGACCGGCCCCGGATGCGTTCACCTCGGGATCGAAAACAGCCACAAGGTCGGATCCATCGGCAAGCCCGGCTTTGACTGGGACTACCGCATCTTGGACGAGCAGTTGCGGGATGTGAAAAAAGGAGAACCCGGGGAACTCGCGGTCCGTGGCCCTGGGGTGATGAGCGAGTACTACAAGAATCCGGAAGCGACCAAGAAGACCCTGGTGGACGGGTGGCTCATGACCGGCGACATGGCCCGGGTGGATGAGGACGGGTTCATCTGGCTGGTGGACAGGAAGAAGGACATCATCATCACAGGCGGGGAGAACATCTTTCCCGTGGAAATCGAAGATTTCCTGATCGAGAACGCCAACATCCAGGACGCGGCGGTGATCGGGGTCCCGGATGAGCGGCTCGGCGAGGCGGTGACAGCCATCATCAAGCTCAAACCGGGCAAGCAGATGACGGAAAAGGATGTGGAGGAGTACTGTGAAGCCTTGCCGAGGTACAAGCGGCCGAAGAAGATCATCTTCGACGATGTCCCCAGGAATCCCACGGGGAAGATCGAGAAACCCAAACTGAGAAAGAAATACGCAGGATTTGCGGAAAGCTTTAAACTGTAACACGCGTCGAGTGGGTCAAGAAGTTCCATTAACCTTTAAACCGATAGGGGGATAAGATGCACAAGCTACTTGAAGATGCTCCTGGAAAGGAGATGCTCCTTCTTGGCAATGAGGCCATTGCGCGCGGGGCCCTGGAAGCGGGTGTCGCCTTTGCAACCTGCTATCCCGGAACTCCCTCTTCTGAAATTCCCGAACAGTTCTTTGAGATCAGCAAGGAAACAGACCTTTACTTTGAGTACTCCACCAATGAGAAGGTCGCCATGGAAGTGGGAGCCGGAGCTGCGGTGAGCGGGCTGAAAACCATGGTCACGATGAAGCACGTGGGGCTCAATGTGGCCGCAGACCCTCTGATGACTCTCGCCTACACGGGGGTCAAAGGGGCCATGGTCGTGATCAACGCGGATGACCCGTCCCTGTTCTCGAGCCAGAACGAGCAGGACAACCGGTTCTATGCGCGTCTGTCAGGATTGGCCATGTTCGAGCCGACCAACACTCAGGAGATGAAGGACTGGACCGTGGCCGCCTTTGAGCTGTCCGAGGAAACGGGGCTTCCGGTCATCGTGAGAACAACGACCCGGATTAACCACATTCGCGGATCGGTGAAGCTGGGAACTTTGAAGCCCAGGGTCACCAAGACTCAGTTCAAGAAAAACCCTTTCCATTACGTGTGCGTACCGGCGGTCTCCAGGAATCTCCACAAGGAGCTCCTACAGAAGTATGACGTTCTTTCCGAGAAGTCGGAAAAGTCGCCGCTCAACCAGATCATCGGAAACGGAAAGTGGGGCATTGTGGCCAACGGCGTCAGCTTCGACTACGTGTTGGACGCCGTCGCCGACCTGGGCATTAAAGACAAGGTGAGCATTTTGAAGCTGGGCTTTTCCTGGCCCTTGCCCAAGAAACTGATCGCGAATTGGCTGAAGTCCGTGGACAAGGTCCTGGTGGTTGAAGAGCTCGAACCTATCAACGAAAACGAATTCAGGGCCATTGCCCAGGAAAACGGGATCAGTACGCCCATCAAGGGCAAGGGAGTCGGCGGCCTGTCCCGTCTCTGGGAATATGATCCGAGACTCGTGCGGGGAGCTGTGGCCGCCATGTTCGGCCTGGAGCAGAAAGCCCCGGCCGTGGTGGACCTTTCCGACGTTCCTCCTCTCCCGGGAAGACCGCCGACCTTGTGCGCCGGTTGCCCTCACCGGGCGACCTTCTACGCCGTCAAAGAGGTGTACGGTGCGGACGCCGTCACCCCGACGGACATCGGGTGCTACACCCTGGGGCTTCTGCCGCCTATATCGATGGGCGATTTCGTGATCTGCATGGGATCGTCCGTGAGCACGTCCTGCGGTTTTGCCACGGCCACGGACCAGAAAGTGGTGGCCTTTATCGGAGATTCCACTTTCTTCCATTCCGGCATCACCGGGCTGATCAACGCGGTGCACAACAACCACAAGTTCACCCTGGTCATTCTGGACAACGGCACCACGGCCATGACCGGCCACCAGATTCATCCGGGCGTTGACACGGCCCCCATGGGTCTCAATCTCCCGCAGGTCATCGTGGAAGACGTGGTGCGCGGTTGCGGCGTCAAGGATCTCCACGTGGTCAAGCCTTTCAACATCAAGAAGACCATGGAGTCGCTCAAGGCGTCTCTGGAGTATGACGGCATGTCTGTGGTTGTCTCCAAGGAGTTCTGCCCCCTCTTTGCCAAAGGGATCGGCAAGGCCAGGAAGGCGAAACCTTTCACGATCAATCAGCAGAAGTGCAAGAACCATCGCGACTGCATCAGCAAGCTGGCCTGCCCGGCCATGTACCTGGAAGGCAATGCCGTCCGGATCAACAAGAACCTGTGCATCGGGTGTTCGGTCTGCGCGCAGGTCTGCCCTGAAAACGCTATCGTCCCAGTGAAGGACTAGGAAGGAGGCGCCCATGGAAACGAAAAGATGCGTATTTGTCGGAGTAGGCGGTCAGGGGAATCTCCTTGCCTCGAATCTGTTGGGTCAGGCAGCGCTTTCAATGGGGATCCCTGTGGTGGTCAGTGAGATTCACGGCATGGCTCAGAGAGGAGGCGTCGTGGAATCCGCGGTGCTGCTGGGCGGGGCCAACAGCCCCATCGTGTCCAACGGCGAAGCGGACGTTCTAATCAGCTTCGAACCTCTGGAGACCATGCGGATCCTGAACAAGTGCAACAACAAGACCCTGGTGATCACGAATGCCCAACCCCTTCCGCCTTTTACCGTGGCGGTGGGCCAGGGCAAGTATCCGCCCGTGGACGAAATTCTCGACAAGGTCACGAAGAAGGTGGGCAAGGTGGTCACCCTCAACGGCAATGACCTGGCGGAGAAGGCTGGCAATGTGCTCTCCCTCAACATGGTTATGCTGGGAGCGCTCATCGGCAGCGGGGCAACCCCCGTGACCGAAGAGGTGATGAAGAAGATCATTGCAGGATCAACAAAAAAGGCTTTTCTCGATTCGAACCTGAAAGCCTTTGATCTCGGCAAGGAAACGGCGCAGAAAGTGATGAAGGGTTAGTCGTCAATAATCCCTCTCGCCCCCCTTTACTAACACCCCCCTAACCCCTCCCCTTGCGGGAGGGGTTAGGGGAGGGGGAGCCTTAGGGTTTCATTTCGAGCCAACCGTCTTCACCGCGCCTGAGGATCAGGAAGTCCTTGTACACCCCGCAGAACATGTTTCCGTTCAGCAGGTGACAGATGCCACCGAACATCCTTTTGCTGTCGGTCTTCTTCCAGGACAAGACGATGTTCTAAAGAAAACCGAGGCGAGAGCGGCTGCCGGCGAGGAGCGACTTGTGGACTGGCAAACAGCGAAGCACGAACTCAGGAAGCGCTTTGAATGAGGATCAAGGTCCTTTCCTCAGCCATCGATGACCTCTATGCCGGGCGCCTCTTTTACGAGAAGCAGGGCGAGGGGCTCGGTGAGAACTTTTTTGACTCCCTTTTCTCTGACATAGATTCCCTCCTGCTTTACGCGGGCATTTATCCAAAGGTCTTCGGGTATCACCGCCTCTTGTCCAAGCGGTTCCCTTATGCCGTGTACTATTCGCTCGATCAGGAATTGATCACAATCCGGAGGTGATCTCCGACGGCCTGATCGACCTGATCCGCGAGGGCGTCGTCGACCAGAAAATTTCACTTCTTTTCTGAGTAGTAGTTTGGTATTCTGAAATGTACAGCTCCTCAAGGTTCCACCTGAATCTTGAGGATGCCATGGATAGCTGGTAGGTCACCACCCAGTGGCTTACCAGCTGTTTTTTGGGCTCTGTAGTTTTCTTGCGTGCCACGGCCTAACGGCCTCATTCCGACAAACGCCGTGGCACTGCGAGCAACATGCCCTAATCCCCTCCGCCGCCAACGGAAACCTGTTCAGCAAACCGTGTTTGACCTCTTTAATGATGGGGTCTGACCTGAATCTTATAAGATTTTCCAATCTTATCGATAAGGTCGATTCTTACGTTATTCTTTGAGTCAACATAGGAGACGTTTTTCCCAATATCAAAGGCTGCACCTTCGAGATGGGGGACTGAAGGATTAGCATTGATAAGCTTCACGGGTGATTTCCCATGCCGGCACTCGGCTACAGTATCGTCGGCATGCATGATGAGAACACCGTTTCCCGGAAGATTGATATCGAAGCCGATGGCCTGTCGGTTTTCTATCAGAAAGTATGTTGAGTCGGTGACAGAGATTTTTATCGCCACTGTCTCTGCCGTTGGGTCCTCTAATGGACCTAAAAGGACTTCACCCCTCTGCCCTGCTTTTATCACCACAACCTTGGAGGGATCAATCCACTGCAGCCTTAACTTCGTCCACGAGGAAATACCCGGCGGTGGTATCTCCCATTTATAGTAATGACAGGACATGGGATCCCAAAAGCCCATGTTGATGAGTGCATCTACAAATGTTTCCCGCATCGGACCCGGTTTTGCCTGAAGGTCATGGTCATAGAGACAGGGCATCAATCGTTTCCCTTCCCTGACGCCTCCCAGCACGTGGGCGACGTCATGAAAAAGGGTGCCCAGATGGGCCTGGTAGGTAAAAATCGCAACGCCTCCGCGAACGGCCTGGCCGCTTCTTGTTTTAAGAATATCCTGACTGCTCCATCCCAGCATGCCTGGATAACCGCATAACCCTATCATGCCATAGTCCTTCACCCGAGCTCCCATGAAAATTGCCACAAAAGAATACTTTGATAGATCGACATCCCCATCAACCGCTGAAAGCGCATCCGAAATCAACCTGATCACACGAGATTTATCAACTTCTAGGTTGCGTGAAGAAATCCGGTATTCGGCTATGGAGCCAGGCATCCGGTACCATTGATCTGTCACATCGCCCTGGATGCATACCTTGCCGTATGACATCTCCTGCACGTATTCATTCAATTCCTTGAAAAACCGTTTTTGCGCATATCTCTTGTCTATTGTGTTTTGAACATCAGGAAACTCGACGAGAATAATGAGCCCTTGCTTAACGATAGGACAGGGCTGTCTTTTTCCCCTCACTTGTTCAGCCACAGACTGAGCAAGTACAGATGAAAACGGCTGAACCGTAAAGATGAATACTACAAGAACACTCCGCAAGAGGTGCAGAAGCCTCCCGATACGTATCGCGAGCAATGATCTGTCCATAGCTTTGTTCTCCCTCTCTATACGCTCCTGGGTTGTATTCCTTCCCGCTGATTCCGTTCACAACTCCAGAACGGCACTGGGATAAAAGAAGGTTGGATCTCAAGTAGCCCTTTGCTTGAATCTCTTCACCTACACCAGATCACCTCCCAAATGAAAAAGCCTCCAGAGCGGAATGGAACTCGCTTGGAGGCTTACCGTTGAGAACGTTCCGGCAGTTTGGTTTCATACCCCTGTCCAAAAGGTTAAGGTTGTGCTGGAAGTTGATCGCACGGTTGAATTGTTAGCAAACGCAAAATAAATAACCTTTTTCGAGTGAGATGTCCAGATCCTTCATGAGGATGTTTTTGCCTTCAGAGAGAAGCAGGTTAGGTGCTCTGATCCTCAGGAGGTTGAATAGAGTGCCTGCTTGGCTTACTCTTTCAGGTGCGTTCCGACTAAGAGTCATGCCCTATTGTTTATTGTCACTCCTGAGAAACTTGGCTCAAAGGCCATGCAAAATCCCCTCTGTCTCCTCCTTCGACGAGCTCAGGACAGGCTCTTTACAAAGGGGAGAACTTATGCTCGGTTTCTCCCTTTGGTAAAGGGGGATGAAGGGGGATTAGCGAAGCGCCGCGGTAGGAATGCTCGTTACGGCCTGCTGTATCTCACCTATTGACCCATCCCCGGCTTTCTAAGATAATTAAGCCTGTAGCCCCTTTTTGATCTCCCTTTCAGGAGGCGATCATGAAAAAGCTTCTGTGCTTGAGCCTTTGCTCCCTGTTTTTTCTTGTCTCCGCCGCTTCCGGCCAGGAAGCAGCCAAAGTGGAATCCTTCTCACCGCAAGGGGCCGTCAAAAACATCCGGCAGGTGAAGGTGCGCTTCACACAGTCCATGGTCGCCTTTGGTGATCCGAGAAGCATCACCATGCCCTTCGATGTCAACTGCCCGGTGGAAGGCGAAGGCCGTTGGGCGGACACAAGGAACTGGGTGTTCGACTTCGAGAAGAACCTGCTTGCAGGGGTTCGCTGCGAGTTCCAGTTGAAGTCTGATCTCAAGACTCTTGCAGGAGCGAAGCTTGAGGGCCAGAGAAGCTTCTCCTTTTCTACCGGCGGCCCGGCCATCAAAGCCTCCTACCCCTATGAGGGGACCAAGCAGATAGACGAGGAGCAGGTCTTCATTTTGACCCTCGACGGGGAGCCTGACGAGGAATCGCTGCTCAAGCATGTCGCTTTTTCCATCCAGGGCATCGAGGATCTCGTGGGCATACGAATCATCGAAGGCGAGCAAAGAGAGAGGATTCTCAAGGAACGATACCGTTGGATGAATCGTCCTGACGCGCCCCTGATTCTTCTTCAGTGCAAACAGCGATTGCCCGCTGAGACACCGGTGAGGCTCATCTGGGGAAGAGGGGTGAGGTCAAAGACCCTGATTGCAACGGAAAGCGATCAGATCCTGCCCTTTGTCACGAGACCCAAGTTCACTGCATCCTTTCAGTGTGAAAGGGAGAACCCCAAGGCGGACTGCTCCCCGCTTTCTGCCATGCATCTGCGCTTTTCAGCGCCCATTTCCAGGGACCAGGCCGGCGCCGTTGTTCTCAGAAGTTCCGACGGGAAAATGTGGAAGCCCCAGGAGGATGAGCAGAATGTCGTCTACGGTGTGTCTTTCAAGCCCCCCTTCCCCGAGCAGACCGCGTTCACCATCGAACTGCCCTCCGGCCTGAAGGACGAAGCGGAAAGGCCGCTCGCCAATGCGGACAAGTTCCCTCTTTCCGTCAAGACAGACCGATACCCGCCTCTTGCCAAGTTCCCGGCTCGATTTGGCATCGTGGAATTGAAGGGGGACCGGTTGCTCCCTGTCACGCTCAGGAATGTGGAGCCCGAGGTCAAGGCCAAATCCCTGAAACTCGGCAAGGAAGAGGGGATCATGGCTCGAATCATTGCGAGGATCAGCAATGTCCGCTTGGAAAGGCCGGCCAATCTCCAGGTGGCGCTGAGGAGAGTGGCTTCAGCCTCCAGGGAACGCTCCATGCTGGCATGGGATCAGGAGATCAAGGAGTTTAAGGTTCCCAAGCCCTCAGGATCGAAAGCGTTCGAAGTGGTGGGGATCCCTTTCAAAGATCCGGGCCTCTATCTCGTGGAACTTGAGAGCACGCTTCTGGGTCAGGCTCTTCTCGGTAGCCCGAAACCCATGTATGTTCCCACCTCGGTGCTGGTCACCAACCTTTCGGTCCACTTTAAATGGGGCAGGGAATCCTCCCTGGTCTGGGTGACGAGCCTTGACAAGGGAGAGCCCGTGAGCAACGCCGTCGTGACAATCACGGACTGCAGGGAAACGGTGCTCTGGACCGGAAAGACGGACGGCAATGGAATGGCAATCATCCATGAGAAACTCCCTTCTCTGACGAAGCTTCCCAACTGCCGATACCAGCCGGACTCCCATGACTACCCCCAGATGGGCGCTCTGGCCGGGCTTCAGCAAGGGCTCTTGGTGGTAGCCCAAACCTCGATCGACATGTCTTTCGTTCACTCAAGCTGGGACAACGGCATTGAACCTTTTCGGTTCAAGCTCCCCAATGATCCCTATCCCCATGGTGCTATGGCGCACACGGTATTCGACCGGACTCTCCTTCGTGCCGGCGACACCATTCACATGAAGCACATCCTGCGCAGGCACACCATGAGCGGATTCTCCCCGGTTCCTTCAGCACAGGAACCCAACACCGTGTCGATCACCCATTTCGGCAGTTTCCAGACCTATGAATTCCCGCTGCAATGGGATCGAAGCGGTGTGGCTGAAACCGAATGGGCCATACCGGGAGAAGCTAAACTCGGGACCTATGGTGTTTCGCTGGTCAGGAAAGAGGGCTCTGCGACGCAAAGGGTGCAGGCCATTGCTCGCGAAGAGGAATCGGAGTTCTACGGCGAGCACATGCCGGGATCGCGGAGTTCCGGAACCTTCAGGGTGGAAGAGTTCCGTGTGCCCCTGATGAAGGCTTTCATCAAACCGCCCAGCGAGCCTCTGATCAACCCGGCCAAGGTCCCTTTGGACCTCGGGGTTCAATACCTAAGTGGGGGAGGAGCCGGTGACCTTCCTGTCAAAGTGAGAAGTGATGTGCGGCCGAAACTTTTGCCTTCCTTCGAGGGCTTTGACGGATTCGTGTTCGCAAACGGCCGCGTGAAAGAAGGCATGCAGGAAAGAGGTCGGGAATGGGAGGACGAGGAAGGGGCCGGACCGGAAGCCAGAGGGGGCCGATTGAAGAGCGTGGAGCTCGTCCTGGATGCATCAGGAACGTCTCGAGTGGTCATCCCAGACCTCCCGAAAATGGATGCCCCAAAAGAGCTTCTAGCTGAAATGGAATACCGCGACCCGAACGGCGAGGTTCAAACCGCCTCTTCAAGGATCCCTCTCTGGAACTCCAATCTCCTCATCGGCATCAGGCCTGACTCCTGGGCTGCATCCCGGGAGGCGTTCAAGTTCCATGTGGCGGCGCTCGACATTGCCGGAAAGCCGGTCTCGGGAGCATCCGTGAAGGTCGATCTTCTGCAGAGAAAAACCTACAGCCACAGGAAGCGCATTGTGGGCGGATTCTATTCCTACGAACACTCGCAGGAAGTGAAACGGGTGGGAACGATCTTCGAGGGCAAAACCGATTCCAGGGGCCTACTGATCTGCGAAACCCGTTCCCCTGTTTCAGGGAACGTGATCCTCCAGGCTGAGTCTTCGGACGGCGCGGGCAACAAAACCTCGGCCTACCGGGAAGTGTGGGTCGCGGACAAGGGACGGTGGTGGTTCGATATCTCCGATCACGACCGGATGGACCTTATTCCGGAGAAGAAAAGGTATGAGCCCGGGGAGACCGCCGTCTTTCAGGCGAGAATGCCTTTCAAAGAAGCGACCGCGCTCATCACGGTCGAGCGTGAAGGGGTGATCGAGGGCTGGGTCAGGACGCTTTCAGGTGAAAAGCCTGTGATCGAGGTTCCGGTCAAAGGCTCCTATGCTCCCAATGTGTTTGTTTCCGCCCTGGTCGTGAGGGGGCGTGTCGGCGACGTGCAGCCCACGGCCCTCGTGGATCTGGGGAAGCCCGCCTATAAGCTGGGCATTGCCGAGATCATGGTCGGGTGGAAAGAGCACGAATTGAAGGTGAACGTGAGCCCTGACCGTCCGGTGTACAAGGTCAGGGAAAAGGCCCGGGTGAAAATCAGAGCCAGAACCGTGGAGGACAAGGCTCCGCCTGCCGGGAGCGAAGTCGCCTTGGCGGCTGTGGACGAGGGACTTCTGGAGCTGATGCCCAACAAGAGCTGGGACATCCTTCCTGCCATGATGGGCCGGAGAGGGTATGAAGTGCAGACCGCCACGGCCCAGATGCAGGTCGTCGGTAAACGACACTATGGGTTGAAGGCGTTGCCTTCCGGAGGGGGAGGGGGACGGCAGATCACCCGTGAGATTTTTGACACGCTCCTTCTCTGGAAGGGACGGGTAGCGCTGGATGCCAAGGGAGAAGCCTCGGTGGAAATCCCCCTCAATGACTCGATCACCGGCTTTCGGATTGCCGCCGTGGCAACAGGAGGCCAGGGCCTTTTCGGCACAGGCTCGGCGTCGATCCAGTCCACGCAGGACCTGATGGTTTTCTCGGGCCTCGCTCCGCTGGTCAGAGAAGGGGATCGATTCCGAGCGGAGTTCACGATCCGGAACACGATGGAAGAGAGCGTGGAGGTCGAGGCCTCTGCCACAGCGCAAGGGATTTCCGATTCCCTTGCCCCGCTCGTGGTGCCCCTTGCCGCAGGGGAGGCCAAGACGATCGGGTGGGACATCCGAGTCCCTGTAGGCCTCTCGGCGGTCCACTGGGAGGTGGAGGTCGGCGAGAAGGGATCGGCCAAAAGGGATCGCTTCAAGATCTCTCAAAAAGTCATCCCCGCTGTAGCGGACCGCATCTTTCAGGCCACGATTGCTCAGCTGGACAAGGAAGTGCGGCTGGAGGTTGAAAGGCCTCGGGATGCTCTGCCGGAGCGCGGCGGGGTCAGGGTCAGTGTCCGACCCAGGATCGCTGAGAGCCTGAACGGAGTGACCGAGTACATGATGTCTTATCCTTATGGGTGCATGGAGCAGAAAATCTCCGTGGCCATCGCCCTTCGGGATGAGAACCTCTGGAAACGCCTGATGGCGCAGCTTCCCGCACACATGGACTCTGACGGCCTGGTCAAGTACTTCCCCTCCATGACCCTGGGCAGCCCTGTGCTCACCTCTTACATCGCAGCCATTGCCCATGAGGCAGGGTGGGAGATCCCCGAAGGACTCAGAGAGAAAATGGAAACAGGGCTCAGAGGTTTTGTGGAAGGAAGCATCCACAGGGGCTCGCCCCTTCCTACCGCAGACCTTTCCATCCGGAAACTCATGGCCATGGAAGCTTTATCCAGAGCGGACAAGATGGAACCCAGGCTGCTCGGGTCTCTTGCGATTGAGCCAAACCTGTGGCCCACCTCGGCGCTGATCGACTGGTTCAACATCCTTCTGAGGGAGGAGAAAATTCCCAACCGTGGGTCCCGGCTAAAAGAGGCAGAGTTGATCCTCAAATCCCGTCTCAATTACCAGGGAACCACCATGACCTTTTCCACAGAAAGAGCAGACGCCCTGTGGTGGCTCATGGTTTCCAATGACGTGAATGCGGTACGCGCGGTCCTGACGCTCCTTCCTCTGAAGAGTTGGAAAGAGGACATGGCCAGAGTGGTTCAGGGAGCACTGGGGAGACAGAAGAGAGGCCGATGGGATCTCACTCTCGCGAACGCCTGGGGTGTGCTGGCTGTGGAAAAGTTTTCCAAAGCCTTTGAGGCGGAATCGGTTTCAGGGATTTCTGCAGGTCGGTTGTCAGGTCAGAGCAAGCGCATGGATTGGGGAGAATCGCCGAAGGGCAGTGGATTTCTTTTTTCATGGCCTGAGAGGCGGGAAGCACTGACCGTCTCCCATTCGGGAACAGGCAAGCCCTGGATGACCGTTCAAAGTGTGGCCGTTATTCCTCTCAAGGAGCCCTTTTCGAGCGGCTACAGGATAGAAAGAAAGCTCATCCCCCTGGAGAAGAAGAACGCAGACCGGTGGAGCCGCGGGGACCTGGTTCGGGTGAGATTGGACCTCGAAGCACAGTCGGATCAAAGCTGGGTGGTTGTTTCCGACCCTATTCCTGCAGGCGCGACGATTCTCGGAACCGGGCTCGCAAGGGATTCTAAGTTGCTGACCCAGGGAGAGGAAAGAAAAGGAGTTGCGTGGCCGGCCTATGAAGAGCGCTCCTTTGAAGCGTTCAGGGCTTACTATGAATATCTGCCGAAAGGGAAATGGAGTGTGGAGTACACGGTTCGACTCAACCAGTCAGGCGCATTCCAATTGCCACCTACTAGAGTCGAGGCCCTCTATTTTCCGGAGATGATGGGGGAGATCCCCAACGGGCCTTTGGAGGTTCAACCATGATCTTTCGGTTTCTCATGGTCGTGTCTCTTTCTCTGATCTTGAGTGGTCAAGCTGCAGCCATGCCTGCCTATGAAGAGGTCCGATCGTCCCATCGCAAGTCGGATTTACTTCTTGTTGATCGCCGCGGTGAAGTGATCCACGAGTTGAGAGTGAATGCCGTCGGGAGGCGGCTCGACTGGACAGCCCTTCAAGACATTTCCCCTGCCTTGCAGGAGGCCGTGATTCAAGCGGAGGACAAGAGGTTCTATCATCACGCCGGCGTAGATTACCTGGCCATGACCGGCGCCCTGATCAGGGGCATGACGTCTGCGAGTTTCAGAGGAGCCAGCACCCTTACGATGCAACTCGCCTCTATGCTCGATCGCCGTCTTCTTCCCATCAAGGGGAAGAGATCGTTGTCTCAGAAATGGGGGCAAATGAGGGTGGCCTTTGACATAGAGGAGACCTGGTCCAAGAAGCAGATCCTGGAAGCTTACCTCAACCTGGTGACCTATCGTGGTGAACTGCAGGGAATTGCAGCCGCATCCAGAGCGCTCTTTGGAAAAAATCCCCATGGTCTGCTTCAATCCGAGTCCCTGATCCTGGCCTCCATGATCCGGGCGCCGAATGCTTCCTTCGAGGAAACCAGGAAGAGAAGCGTTCTTCTTTCCAAGGCATTGCAGTGGCCCGTGGAAGTCGCAGAAGTAGATCTCAATGTCCGCAAGATCTATGTCGGGCCTAATCCCTTGGAACCTCGAACAGCCCTCGCTCCTCATGTGGCCCGGCAACTGCTGGCCGGCAAGGTGGACCAAGGCGCGATCTCTTGCACGCTCAATGCACAAACACAGCGGTTTGCCCTGGAGCGGTTAAAACACTACCTCACGGCGTTAACGACACAGAACGTGCATGAAGGGGCCGTGGTCGTGGGGGAGAACAGCACAGGAGACATCCTGGCCTATGTCAGTTCCTCGGAGCAAGCCCCGTATGTCGATGGAGTCAAAGCCGGAAGACAGGCAGGCTCTGCTTTGAAGCCCTTTCTCTATGCACTGGCTTTTGATGAGAAAATGCTCACGCCGGCTTCCGTTCTGGAGGACTCCCCGGTCGACATCGCGGTTGCAAACGGGATCTACTCTCCCGCAAACTATGACCATCAGTTTAGAGGAGGGGTCAGTGCAAGAGTGGCCCTGGCCTCCTCCCTGAATGTGCCGGCTGTGAGGACCCTGTCTCTGGTCGGGGTGGAGTCCTTTCTGACTAAACTCCGAGAGCTTGGGCTCAACGGTCTCAAGGAGTCAGGGGATTTCTACGGGCCATCGCTTGCGCTCGGGACAGCCGATGTGAGCCTGCTGGACCTGGTCAGCGCGTACATGACTCTTGCAAACGGAGGAGTTCGGCGAGAACTTCGCATGAGCCAAGGGGCAGAGGGTAGCCGGAAAAGAGTTCGTATTTTCTCGCAAGAGGCGTCTTTTCTGGTGTCGGACATCCTCTCTGACAGAGAAGCCAGGAGTTTCGGCTTCGGCCTTGAAAACCCTCTGGCCACAAGGACCTGGTCAGCGGTGAAAACCGGAACCAGCAAGGACATGCGGGACAACTGGTGCTTGGGTTATACGGACCGCTACACCGTGGGGGTCTGGTTTGGGAATTTTTCAGGCCGGCCCATGTGGGACGTGAGCGGAATCACGGGTGCGGCCCAGGTGTGGGCCGAAATAATGAACCGGCTTTGCGCCGGGGAGAAATCCCTGATGCCGGAGCCTCCGGCCGGGATGACAAGACACGCGATTGAGGCTTCAGGAACCCTGCGGAACGAATGGTTCATACGGGGCACGGAACCCTCGGCACCCCTTGCGCTGACCGGCAGAACCTTTCAACGAATCCAGTACCCTGCGCCGGGAACCCTCATCACCCTGGATCCGGATATTCCTGAGGCCCAACAGAGAGTGATATTCTCTGCGCGTGAACGGTCGAAAAATCATCAGTGGATCCTTAATGGGAAGAGGCTGAGGTCTGCGGGTGCGGCCTTGGCCTGGAAACCGAAGAGAGGAAAGCATCTCCTCGCCTTGACCGATCGGGAAGGGAAGGTTTTGGATTCCGTCTCTTTTGAGGTGAGAGGTTGACACCTTCGCCTCCTTTCCCTATTCTTCTCCATAGGCTTTGGAGGAGCTTATGGAAGACCACCACACCTTGACCGCCCGTGAACTGCAGTCGTGCATGGAACTGGGTAAAGCCCTGACTTCCGAACTGCACTCTGATGAACTTTTCAGCAAAATCCTCCACAAAATTTCCGAGCTCCTTCCTGCCGAGAATTGGTCGTTGCTCCTTCTCGATGAAGCCACAGGAGAACTCCATTTCGAGGTGAGTGTGGACCTGGATCTCGAGCAGGTCAGAGATGTGCGGTTGCGTTTGGGGCAAGGCATTGCGGGGAAAGTGGCTCTAGAACAAAAACCCCTGGTCATAGAGGATGTGAAAAAATGTGAGTTCTTCGCCGGCCAGGTGGATCAAATTTCAGGATGCGCCACAAGGTCCATCATCTGTGTCCCCCTGGTTTTCGGCGGAAGAACCGTGGGAGTCATTGAAGTGGTGAATCCCAGGAAACTCGATGGGGATCCGCTTCCTCTTCTTTCCATCATCGCGGACTACGCCGCCATTGCCGTCGAGAACATGCGCCGGTATCGAGAAATTCAGAATCTTGCCATCCATGACGATCTGACCGGCCTTTACAACACTCGGCACCTGTACAGGGTGCTGGGCAGTCTCGTGCGAACGGGCGAGGAGACCAAGGATCCCTTTTCCCTGATCTTTATGGACATCGATCAGTTCAAGAAAGTCGTGGACACCTACGGCCATCTCAAAGGCAGCCAGGCCATTCAAGAGGTTGCCAGAACGATCCGGGACTGCCTTGTTGAGCCTGCCTTTGGTGTGGCCTATGGAGGGGATGAGTTCGTTGCCGTGTTGCAGGGGTTTGACAAGGCGAGGGCGTTGAAAAAAGCAGAGGAAATCCGCTCCAGGATGAAACAGGCGGTTTACCTGGCCAACCACGGCCATCCGGTGAGTCTTAGCGCAAGTTTCGGCATCGCCACATTTCCTGATGATGCCGTCGATGTGACCGGTCTTCTCGCCCTTGCCGATCGCGCCATGTTCGATGTCAAAGAAAAAGGGAAGGATGCCATCAAGACGGCGTGAAGTCCTGCAAACCAATGGAGTATTGGAGTGATGGAGTACTGATGAAATCGTAGGAGGCTGCGTTCGCCCTTCGATACCTCAGGGCGAACGCTTTAAAGCGAACCGGAGTGTCTGATTCTCCGTTCGTGGTGAGGGTATCGAACCGCGAACAGAGCGCGTGTTTGTGGTTCTATGGGGATCCACCCGTTTCGAAACGCCGGTTCCTTGCAGAACCAACCCCTTCAGCGCCCCGCTTTAACCGCAAGTCTTTCCTCGGCCAAGCGACGGGCGGCCACATCCGTTGTAATCCCCTCGGAATCGGATATCTCAAAGATCCGACGCAAGGCCCTCTGGATACTTCCGGTGACTTCCTTCTCCGCTCTTTCCCTTGACCAGCCCAGAGCTTCGATGCCGGGGATGCCGATGGCTCCGCCGGCGTTGATCACGTAATCAGGAGCATAAAGGATCCCCCTTTTGCTCAGGAGTCCCGCATCTTCAGGACGGGCAAACTGGTTGTTGGCTCCGCCGGCAACGGCTATGCATTTCAGTTGGGGGATGGTGGTGGCATTGAGAATTCCGCCCAGGGCGCAGGGCGAAAAAATGTCACATTCTGTTCCATAGACCGATTCACTGGGAACACAGCGGAAGCCCTCTTCATCCCTGAACCGGCAGATCACGGATTCATCGATGTCGGTGAACCACACTTCAGCTCCTGCATGCTGGAGCAAATCCATAAGCGTCCTGCCCACACTGCCTGCTCCCTGAACGAGGATGCGCCGGTTCTCAAGAGCTGCATTTCCAAAAAGGCGCTCGCACACGACCTGGATTCCGGCAAAGACGCCCAGGGCAGTGATGGGTCCGGAGTCTCCGGCTCCACCGGCGTCAGGGGTTCTGCCGAAGACATAGGGCGAGCCGGTTTCAGCAATGATGTTCATGTCGGAGGAGGAAGTGCCTACATCAGGGCCGGTGTAGTAAAGCCCGCTGAGTTGTCTCACCAGTCTGCCATATCTCCCCAAGAGATCTCGGCGCTGAGTGGAATCCAAATGAGCAGGGAGATTGATGACCGCCTTCCCGCCTCCCCGCGCTATGCCCGGGACAGCGAATTTGTAGGTCATCGCCTCTGAAAGGCGCAACGCATCCTGAAGAGCGGCCTGAAAGTCAGGATAGGATTTCATCCGAGTACCGCCTGCAGCCGGACCCAAGCGTGTCGAGTGGATGGCGATGAGAATCCAAGCCCCTGTGGCCTGGTCGTGACGGATGATGACCTCTTCCCCGCCCCAGCTTTTGATGAGCGAGTCCATGAGATCCCCCTCTGCGTAAGGTTTGCTGCCTCTCTCGCCAAGGCGAGAGAGACCCCCGCCTTCCAACAAAACCTTCGGTATCGTTTTTCCACAAATGATGCAAGCACAAAGTTGCAGAGGCACAAAGCAGAAGAAAGGGACAAAGGGACAAAGACGCAAAGGGTAAAGACAAAAAAGAAGTCTTCTGCTTTGTCCTTCTGTGCCTGTGTGCCTATGTCCCCTGCTTTGCTTTGTCCCTTTGTCCCTGTTCAGAATTATTGTACAAAGGAAAAGATTTTTTTGCTAGAAAAGGTTGATGGTTCAAGCCACCAGAATCTTTTTAAACAGTGGAGGACGCTATGTCCCAAACAGAAGACACGAAGGGTCAAGAATCACAACTGGAACTGGGCGGGTACAAGGAAGAAATCCTTCCTGTGAACAAGTCTAGGCTGACCTGGCAGAGGGATCTTTACTTCCTGGGGACGACCCAGCGCGGCTATGAAGTGGAGTTTGACGTGAAGTACGAAGAGGGATGCTCCCCCACGGAAACGCTCCTGCTGAGCGTTGCGGGCTGCATCTCCATTGACGTGGTCCACATTCTCAAGAAAATGAGATGCGAGATCACAAGCTATGAGATGTCGGCCGAAGGGAGGCGTCGTCTCCCCCCTCCGCAGTATTACGAATCCATCGACCTGATGATCCATATTTCCGGAAAAAGCATCACGCCCGCCAAAATCGATCGGGCCATTGATCTTTCGAGGAACAAGTACTGCTCCGTGTATCACTCGCTCAGAAAAGATCTGGCCGTAAATGTGAAATACGAAATAAAGCCTGAAAACTGAGATTCGACCTTGCGATTCTCATGTGGACCTTTGGATCTGAAGGGATATCGACCTTGGTATGGGGGGAATGACTTCATTTGGGTAAGCGCTTCCCGTACTTAGCCCCTTCAACGCAACCCTTGTATCTGTAATCACTCGTTCATCCCAAGAGAATTCCGTTGACTTCGGAGATCACCAGAGTGAAAAAAATTCGTACCTTATCCTACCGTATTACAAAGCTTACGAACATAAGGTCTTCTCTGCATAAAACCTTCGACACGCCTTTGCGTGCTTTGCACAAAACCAGCGACATCCCTTTATCGGATTTTAACGATAAATACGTCTGCAATACCTGCGGCCGCCGATTACATCCAGAGTCTGGATTCGTTTCATGCCCTTCCTGTGGGGGAAAAGAGATTCTAGCCATGATCCCAAAGGGCTAGGTCTTCTTTTTTTCTCTCATGATGGGCTTAAAGGGCAGCGCCTGGAGCTTGACCAGCGTTTTCACTTGTTCAAACTCCGGATCCTTGTGAATGAGGGTTGCATCGAGACCGATGGCTGTGGCAATGATCCAGCTGTCACACACAGAGAGGCTCTTGGTGGCCTTTATCTCTATCGCTTTTTCGAAGATGGAATCGGTCAGCCCTGTCCTTTTCAAAGGAAGAAGATCCAGGTGTTTTGCGAATTCGTCTGATTCCTCCTTGCCGGCGTTCTTCCATAATCTGTATCGACCCTCCATGTAGGTCATGAAAGACACGTAAACCTCGGCGCCTTCGCGAAGCAGGTTTTCCAATAAATCCGCCCCGTCTTCGTCATTCCATAGGGCCAGGAGAGCGGAGGTATCGAACACATAGCAATCACTTTCCTTTGTCTTTCTCATCTTCTTTTTCTCTTTCTGCACGCCTATCTTTGATCAACCGGTCTGTGGAATATTTTCGGGAGCCCAGACCTCTGAATGCGGCTACCGGATCTTTCGGAAGGGGCACAACTTTGATCACATTGCTCTCCACAATCCACTCGACCCTGGACTCCGGTTCGATATTGAATTGCCTTCTGATCTGGGATGGAATCGAAACCTGCCCTCTTGCTGTTACCTTTGCTTTCATATCGCTTTCCCTCCTTCATACAAATTCAGCATCTACATGATAATAGTCTAGATATCTTACCCAGATGGTTTTGTCAAGCTTCTTAGCCGGAAGACGTACGCAGGCGGTGGCTTGCTCTTGGCCTTCGCTAGACAAAGCCGTCTGCTTTCTAAAGGCAGGTTGGCAGACTCCGTAACGAAGCGCGTTGGGGCCGCGTCGTGCTTGTGGTGAATCGATGGACCCTTATTGCCAGGGATATTCACCGCAAGAGGACAAGCGATCAAGACCTCAACGCCAAAGAGATACTGGCAAAGTTGGGCATGCAGGTCACTGAACGGACGCCCCAACAAGTCGAGGCGTTCCGCAATCTGGCCCAGCCGCCGGTCAAGGACTCTGTGGAGAAAGACGTGGGGAAGGACCTCGTGGCCGATTTCGAAATCGGAATTGGCCCCACTCATAAAAGCCTTTTTGTGAACTAAGTAAAATAACTCACAACAAGCCCAAGCGACAGGTCCTTGCCGTGGACATCGGAACCTCATCGGTGCGCGTCCTCGCCTTCGACGCAGAGGACAGGGTACTTGGACGGAGGCAGTGCGCCTACGGGACCCATCGCCCACATCCATTCTTTGAGGAGCAGGATCCGAACCTGGTGTGGGAGGAAGTCTACCGCGCCATGCGCGACCTCGTCGCCTCAAGGGAGGTTGATCCCGAAGCGATCGGGGCTTACGGGGGAATCGTGACCAACGTCGGAAACGCCTACCAGTGGCTTGGGTCGAACGTGGTCGGAGCCGCAGGAATCAAGCCCGACAAGGCGTACGAGATTCTTAACCATTTCGCGGCGCAGACAGAACCTGGAGCGGCAGGGCTTTTGTTCCTGCCTTACCTGAGGAAGGCGCGTTCCCCCTAATGGGACGGAAGGCTGAAAGGGGTCATTTACGGGCTCAACGCGGACCACGGGCTCCCCCACATGGCTCGCGCCCTTCTTGAGGCCATAGCCTATGATCTCAAGTCGATCATCGACCTCATTGAAAAGAGAGTCCCGACGGTTCTTGTCACCTCCAAATCCTTTGGCCGCTTTGCCCCTGAAGCAGTTCGCTTTCTGACGGACAACGGCATCGAGCTTGTCCACGGATCAAAGTCCTCGATGACCGCGGCAGAAATCGCCGCCGAAGTGCCGGGGTTCGACAAAA
>CAZOLJ010000026.1:0-51002 GCA_964580575.1 uncultured Desulfobacteraceae bacterium | reverse complement strand
GCTTGAACGCTCTTGCCATGACTCTCCTCCTCTATGAACTCAGCAGCTTTCCTAGCAGTTTAGCTTTTTGAACTTGAAAGCCTTTGGCAGAGTTTTCTCTGAAAACTGAAAAAGGTGGCCCTGCGCAGGGGCCGCTTTCGTTACCACTTCAAGAAGCTAAACGGTCAACAGCTTTCTGGCAGCCTTCATGATCCTCTGCGCATTCGGCAGATAAGCCTGTTCCTTGCTGAACAAGGGAATCACAACATCAAAGCCCGTGACCCGTGCGATGGGTGCTTCCAGATAGAAGAAGGCCTTTTCCATCAGCCGGGAAGCGATCTCCGCCCCTGGGCCGAAACTCCGAGGGGCTTCATGGACGATCACCGCCTTACCGGTTTTCTTGACCGACTCCACCAACGTCACCTCATCCAGAGGGGAAAGGGTGAGCAGATCGATCACTTCAGCCTCCACACCGTCCTTTTCCTTGAGCAAGGAGGCCGCTTCCAGCGTGGGGCGCATCATGGCTCCATAAGAGATCATGGTGAGATCCTTACCCTCGAGGACCCGCTGCGCCTTGCCGATGGCGAGGGTCTCTTCCTCCTCCGGCACTTCCTCGCGGAAGGCCCTGTAAACGGCTTTGGCTTCATAGAAGATCACAGGGTCAGGATCGCGGATGGCACTGATCATGAGCGCCCTCGCGCTTCGAGGTCCCGAAGGAATGACCATCTTCAGTCCCGGGATGTGAGCCCAGAAGGCCTCGCGGCTTTCCGAGTGGTGCTCCAGCGCCCGTACGCCGCCGCCATAGGGACAGCGAAGAACCATAGGCACCGTCAGGTTGCCCTGAGAACGCCACCTCATGCGTGAGGCGTGAGCTTCAATCTGATGCATGCAGAAATAGCTGAATCCTGAAAACTGGATCTCACAAACAGGCCTGAGACCGTAGATCGCCATGCCGATCGACATTCCTGCAATGCCCGACTCCGCAAGCGGGGTATCCAGGACCCTCTCTTCTCCGAACTGATCGATCAGACCCTCGGTCACCCTGAAAACACCACCGTCACGGCCTACGTCCTCTCCAAGAACGATGACCCGGTCGTCTTTTTCCATTTCCTGACGAAGGGCCAGGTTAAGCGCTTGAACCATCGTCATCTTAGCCATGGTCTTCCTCCTTGGGCATTTCAGCCAATTCCCGCTTGAGCTCTTCTCGCTGTTCCTTCACATGAGGCGGCATTTCCTCGTAGGCATGTTCAAACATGGGAAGGGAATCGCTGTGTTTCTTCATCAACTCTTCTGCGTGCTCCACGGCCTGCTGGATTTCCGCCTTGACTTGAGCTTCCAGTTCCTCGATCTTTTGGTCCGATAGAAGGCCCTTGTTCTTGAGGTACTTCTGAAACCTCTGGATGGGGTCTCGCTTTCTCCAACCCTCCACCTCTTCATCTTTGCGGTAGCGCTTCGGGTCATCCGCCGTGGTGTGCATCATCATCCGGTAGGTCACGTTTTCGATCAGGGACGGTCCTCCCCCGGATCGCGCTCGGTCTATGGCCTCTTTCGCAGCGGAATACACAGCAAGGACATCGTTTCCGTCCACCTGAATGCCCGGCATGTCATAGGCCAAGGCCTTTTGGGCAATAGTCTTCGAATGGGTTTGTCTGCTCCGCGGCACTGAAATGGCCCACTGGTTGTTCTGACACACGAAAACCACGGGCACCTGGTAGACCGCCGCGAAATTCATGCCTTCGTGAAAGTCCCCCTCTGAAGTCCCTCCATCCCCGAAAAAGGTCATGACCACGTTCTGTTTCTTGCGGTACTTCATTCCCCAGGCAAGGCCCACCGCATGCAGCACCTGGGAGGCCACAGGAATCGCAACGGGCAGATCATTCCCTTCTTTAACGAGGGAAGCCGCCTCATTGTATCCGCCGAAGGCGAGGATGACGCTCTCCATGGGAACCCCCCGATAGATCTGGGCCGCCGTCTCCCTGAAAGAGGGCGCCATGCAATCGCCGGGTATGAGAGGAGCCACCGCCCCCAGCTGAGAGGCTTCCTGGCCGGTAATGGGCGCAAAGGTCCCGATGCGGCCCTGTCTCTGGAGGCTCAACAATCTTTCGTCAAACCTCCGGCCAAGCACCATGGCCCGGTGGAGTTTGAGCAGGAGGTCATCGGGGATCTCGGGTTCCAGGGCTTGATCCAGGCGCCCCTCCTCGTCCAGGACGGAGACGTATTCCACGTGGTAGGGCAATTCGACTCTATTTCTCGGCATAGTCGTCCTCCTCTTGACGCTGATGACGGCGAAAACCCTAAAAGACCTTCATAAAAACGTATGAATAGAAAATAGTCAGGATTCGACTTCGGTCAACAACAGGAAGGGTAGTTCTTCGCGCATGACGGATGCGGCTTAGGCCATGGGTCCTTGACCGAGCAGTTGCCTCACGATCTCTCTTCGTTTTACCGTGCGGTCCCCCTCGGACACGGCATCGAACTTTTGTGTCGCCCCTGTGCTGGGGCAGAAGAAGGTGTGGCGCGAAATCTGGGCCGTGGGTCTTTCCGCTGTCTCATAAACAAACGCGATGTCTTTTCTCGGTAGCCTTTCGGTTTTGACCAATTTGCCGTCTTTTCCATAGTACCAGTAATTGACCCATGTCTCAGGCATGTGGATTCCCCCAAAAACAATCGGTCAACACATCTCTTACGGTGCACCACGGAACGAAACAAAAAATCCCAGCCCCGTCCGGCCGGCATGGCCCCATCAACTGCTATTGAACGTATAGGAAAGGCATCCGTTCTGTCAAGGATGAAAAGGGTTGGGGAAAAAGGCCTGTTGCACGAAATCCATTCCCCTTGTATGCTTCCTGCGCATGTTTCTTTCGATGTCATGAACCGGGCTTACTTAATGATCATGGCCTCTTGAGAGGCCCTCAAGCCCGGCCGCAAAGGAAAAAGCTCCAGATGCAAGCTGAACGAACCCTTTATACCCAAACTTTCTTGACCATGTCCCTGGCCAATTTCTTCACCACTTCAAGCTTCGGTTCATTTTTCTTTTTTCCCCTTTTCGTTTCACACCTCGGGGGCTCCAAGCTGGACATCGGCATTGTGATGGGAGTCTTCTCTCTCTCCTCCGTTCTCTCCCGGCCCTGGATTTCGTCCATGGTCGACCGGATCGGCCGAAAAAGGAGCTATACGTTAGGTTGTGCGATAATGACCGCTCTTCCCCTTTCCTACCTTCTCTTTCAGCAGGACTTGAGCCGCGTCTATCCCGCACTTCTTTTTGCGCGGATTTTCCACGGCATCGGTCTCGCGCTCTGCTTCACGGCTGCCTTTACCTATATGGCGGACATTATCCCCGAAACCAGGCTGAACGAAGGGATGGGCATGTTCGGTGTAACCGGTCTTTCCGGGATGGCTGTCGGGCCTGCGATCGCAGAACTCATTATCCAGCATGCAGGATTCGTCCCCTTTTTTCTTACTGCCTCGGGGATGGGCGCCATGGGATTCATCCTTCATCTTCGAATTCCGGAATCCCATTTTGAGCATTCCTCGCTAAGCACCCCCTCTTTCCTTTCAGTGCTCTTGAGAACGAGGACCCTAAAAGTGTCTTTGTTGGCCTTTCTTTTTGGATATGCTCTGGCAGCTTCAGGAGGCTTTGTCTCCCCTTTTGCCAAGGAAAAAAATCTCGCCTTTATCTCCATTTATTACTTGAGTTACTCGGGGATGGCTGTCCTTACCCGGTTCGTGGGCGGCAGGCTGGCCGACCGGCTTGGGGAGCTGCGGATTATCCCCTATGCCATGCTTCTCACAGGGGCAGGCCTTCTTCTCCTTTGTTTCCTCGGTGGGGAAATGATCCTGGTGATCTCCGGCCTCATGTCCGGTTGCGGCCATGGATTTCTTTTTCCATGCCTCACCGCCGTCGCCGTGCGGGACGAACCCATCGCCATTCGTGGAAAGGTAACAGGAGCCTTCACCGGTTCCATGGACGGAGGCGCCTTTTTCGGGTCCATTCTTCTCGGATACATCGGGGAGCGGGCCGGTTTCCCGGCGCTCTTCCTCACCGCCGGTCTCAGCCTTTTTCTCGGCCTGTTTTTCTTTAAGCTGTTTTACAGAGAACGTTGATGCTCTCTAGCCGAGCCCCGTCATCCCTTCAGCGCTTTCACACATTCCTCCTTGTATTGAATCGCTGTTTTGGATTGCGGAAACCTGGAGAAGTGACCCAGAGCGGTTTTGAAATCGCCCAGGTTCATGTAGTCGATGCCGAGACAGAGGGTAAGATCTTCGCTTTCAGGCCAATGAGACAGTCCCTCTTCAAGGATCTTCACCGACTCTTTGAATTCACCTTTTCGCTGCATGATCATGCCTAGGCCCAGGTAAGCCCGGTGATCCGGGCAGTAGCCCAGGGCTTTCCTGAAGAGCTTTTCCGCTGTTTCAAGCTTCTGCCTGACCTCTTGAACTTTCGAATAATCCCCATGGCTGAAGGTCATGCCCAGCCTCGAGCAGAAATCCGCATGCCATGGATACAGATCCTTTCGCTCCACGAGTTCGATAGACTCTGCATAGGAAGGCACCTTTTCGTAGAAGGCCGTACGCAGCTTTTTCCCGAAAGCGAGAATGAGATCATCATTCATGGTCGAGTCGGTCTCAAAGTACATGATGCCTTCCATTTTCTTGAGCCAGACATCTTCTGTGATGCCGTGCCTCTTTTTCAGGTCCGAATAAAGCTTGGTCCCCGGAAAAACATCGAGAATATAGAAGATCGCGCTCAGCGGCTTGATCTCGTCCATGAGGTCGATGGTCTCCTGAATCGTTTGCCACCTTTCCCCTGGAGCGCCATAAATAAAATAGGCTCTGGAAAGAATCCCGTACCATGTGGTCAGGGCAAAGGCCCGCTTGATCTGTTCGGTCTTGACCGGCTTGCCCAGCGCCTTCCTGATTTTCTCGGACCCGCTTTCCACGCCGTAGCTGATTTGGATACACCCGGCCCTTCTCATCCAGGAGAGCGTTTCCTCTTCCACGTGATCCACACGCGAGATCGCATACCAGGAAATCCCGAGATTCTTTTCAATGATCCGCTTGCAGATCGCGATGACTCTCTTCGGGTCAAGGGTGAAGGTGTCGTCGGAGAAGGAGAAGAAGCTCACCCCTTTTCGGAAAAGCATCTCCAGTTCATCCACGAAGTTCTCAGGCGAGCGCCATCGTATGTTCCTTCCCCAGAATCGAGGGGAGCCGCAGAAAGAGCAATTCCAGGAACATCCCCGCGAGGACGAGACATGCTGATAGATGAAGTGTTTTGATGGAAGCGGCAGGCTGTTGAGATCTTTGATGGGGTCTGGTTCCCCGGTTTTTAGAATTCTCCCCTTTTCCCGATACGCGATTCCTCGAATCTCCGCGATCCCCTGATCCTGCTTCCTTTTAAAATGCCTGACCAAGTTCAGGAAGGTCCATTCCCCTTCACCCAGGACCACAACGTCCACTTCAGGAAAACGGGTGAGCAAGTGTTCCCAGAGAAAAGTCGCGCCAATCCCTCCGAAGACAACCTGGGTCTTGGGGTTGAGTTGCTTTGCTGTGCGAGCGATCTCGATTGCGCCCCAGCGGTTTCCATGAAGCACGGAAAAGCCGATCACATCCGGTTTCTTCTTTAACAGCTCTTCTTTGATCTTTCCAGGGGTTCTGTTGATCTCGTGCCAGTCCAGGATCTCCACATCATAGTGGTTTTCCTTCAGGACGGCTCCCACAGAGTAAAGCCCCATGGGCACCGCCTTCATGTCCTCATCATGCATTCGCTCTTCAATGAAATAGGGATAAATGAGCAGGATCTTCATGGTCGCTGATCATCAACCGAACAATGGAAAATGTCAAAGCCCAAACTTCAAGCCCCGAAACGACGGTTTTTACCGTTCAGAGTCTCGGCACCGGCCCGAAGGACCCGTCGTAAAGGTGGACATGTTTTAGGGCGAATGAAAGGAGTGAGACTCTACCGTCCAAAGAGAACCGAGCCGTCCAACTGGTAGAGGGCCTTTTTCTCTCTGTCATACAATGGAGGTTTCGTAACGTCTTCGCTCGTCTCAGAGGGACTGGGAGGCCGTAGAGCGGAATTAAAACCTTCAATTCGAGGTGAAGTGAATTTGACAACTGCTTTGGCAAAAAGGTATATTTCTCACAATGCTTCAATAAACAACGATGAGACGTGGGGGCGAAAGGGCATCATAATGGAAAAGAACCTTATCATTTCAGATCCACAGGTTATGCTGGGAAAGCCCGTAATAGCGGGCACCAGGATAACCGTGGAGCTAGTCTTGGAAAAACTTGCCGCAGGTGAGACTGTTGAGCAGATTCTTGCAGCTCATCCAAAACTCACCCGTGAAAAGATTCAGGCTGCCTTGCGTTTCGCTGCGCAGGCTTTGCGAGCTGACGTTGTTTACCCAGTTGCTGCGGCTAGCGCTTGAGATTCGTAGCCGATGAAAGCGTCGACTATCAGATCGTGTCCCGATTGCGTGAAGATGGTCATGAGGTTATCTATATTGCTGAGACTCAATCGGGTGCCTCAGATAATTCAGTGCTGACCCAAGCGAACCTCCAGCAAGCCATGTTGTTGACATCCGATAAGGATTTTGGCGATACCTTGCCTCTAGCGGGATTTTGCTCCTCCGCATCGCAGGGTTACCCCAAGGAAGAAAGGCAGCGATTGTAGCGGAGGTCATCCGTAAGCATGGTGCTGCGATGCCAGGAGCGTTCACTGTCTTGACTCCCACGACGATTCGCATACGACATAAGGATTCTTGACTCTCAGAACAGGCCTTCACCTTTTTGGTATTGAAGCGGGAAGCGGAATCCCTGACCTCGGAGGAGATCCTCGCCTTCTTGGGTCACCTCACCGAGGGAGCCAAGCAATCCACCAAGAGACTCCGCTTTTGCCTTCTTCGTGCCTTCTTCACCTTCATCATAAACACGGGCGCAGAGAGGTTCGAAAACCCCTGTGATGCACCCAATTAAACCTATTGTGTAGGTAGAGAGTGGGATACGGATTCCCAGGTCAAGGGACTCAGACATCTCTTTTGGTCGACTTGCCTGCTTTTCAATTTGACCGGGTAAGGGTGAGACTCCCCCACGGAAGAACGATCAGAGCAGAGTCTCATCAATTTGGAGAGGCCCTCAGCTAATAGATGACTTATTTGACGATCAGACTATTCTTTACTAATCATTATCTTCCTTCGCCCCTTCGCCCTTTTCCCTTGACAGTGGAAAGCACGCGTTCTTATACTCCTTCTTACTTCTTGGAAGTCTTTTGAACGACCGTTTGCGGCCTTTCCATATCGGGTATAAGGTCGAGCCTCATTGGCAATGAATTATCTCTCTTCTCCCACCACCCATCCGGACCAACCGACCAAACTCACTTCTCAAGCTGCTGGGTATCTTCTCAACTGGCCGGGGTTGCTGGCCATGGCCGCGATTTTGGTTTTAGCCGCATGGAACGGTCAGGCACCCATCGTCGTGCTCACCAGCCTTCTGTTCTCCTCCGCCGGGTTGGCCAAACTCTGGAGTCACCTGTCCCTGGCCCGCGTCTCCTGCCGTCGCCAGCTGAGTGAGCGCAGGGTTTTTCCGGGAGAGAGAATCAACGTGAAACTGCAGGTCGCCAATCGCAAACCTTTGCCTTTGCCATGGATTCAGGTGGACGACGAAATCCCTCAGGCCCTGGGCGGCGCCTCCACTCTGTGCGGTGAAAGGCCCGGTTCTGTCCTTATCCGCCGCTCAGCGGCCATGCTCTGGTACAGCAGCGTGAAGTGGAAATACGAGCTTTCCTGCCTCAAGCGGGGGTACTATCCCCTCGGGCCGACCGTCATCAGTTCCGGCGACATCTTCGGGCTCTATTCCCGGTCTCTCAAAACAGCCATGGAAGACTACGTTATCGTCTATCCGAAAATCCTTCCCGTCGGTCGTCTGCCCATCCCTTCCCAGCAGCCCCTGGGGGAATCCAGAAGCGAGTACCGCGTGTTTCAGGATCCTACACGGCCCATCGGAGTGCGCGACTATCAGCACGGAGACAGTCTCCGCCATGTCCACTGGAAGGCAAGCGCACGGCTTCAATCTCTACAGGTCAAGGTTTTCGAACCCACCACCACCTTCAAGGTCGCTCTGTTCCTTTCAGTTGACAGTTTCACGGCCAACGGATCGTTCAACGAAGACGCTTTCGAACTCGGCATCAGCGTGGCCGCCTCCCTGGCCCACCATGTCGTCGAACAGGGAAGCCCCGCAGGTGTTTTCGTCAACACAAGAGGAGTCGATTCAGATCAACCGGTGAGCCTTGTCCCCAGCGGAAGCCGCGATCAGCTTACGTCCATTCTGGAAGCGCTCGCCAAGGTGACCGCCTCCTCTTCCGGCCCCTTTGAGCTCTTCATCGAGAAGGAGCAAAAGGTTCTTCACGCAGGCACCACCGTAGCTCTCATTTTTGCAAAACCGCCTGAGACCCTTCCGCTGCTGCTCCACTCTCTGAAAGAGAATGGGTTCAAGCTCCTGCTGTTCTTTATGGGTGAAGGAGAGGCCTTGCCCCGGGAAGAGGGAACTCCTGTGCATCGCATCCGGAGCGCCGGCGACCTGGGGAGCATCGAGGCATGAACCAATCGCGGCAAAGGGACATTCTTTTTCTGGCTATTGCAGGGGCTGAAGCCTGCTGGATTTACACGGCCCTGCTTCTTCTTGACGTG
Organism: uncultured Desulfobacteraceae bacterium; assembly: GCA_964580575.1. Classification (GTDB taxonomy): domain Bacteria; phylum Desulfobacterota; class DSM-4660; order Desulfatiglandales; family HGW-15; genus CAVPDE01. Next base: position 42,336 of record CAZOLJ010000026.1, on the reverse strand, counting down.
AAAGCTACGGAAGGAGATCTCCCTATCCTGGGGCTCCTGTCCTTTTATCCTCTTGCCTTTGTCCTGGGAAAAGCGATCCGCCGTCTTTCCTGGGGCAACATTCGTCTGTTTCTTCTGAACTGGACCCTCTGGTTCGTCTGGTTCCTTGCTCTTGCAAAACATTATGCCGCGCCCTTTGGAAATCCCCTGGAGCCTGCGTGGCTCCACTCCTTTGTGGTCGGTATCCTTCAGGTGTCGAGCGTTTCCTGTCAGCAGCTCATTCTCGTCTGCAGCATCCTTCTCTGGTGGCTCGGCGGAAGACTCCTTCGCCTTCGTCTTGATTTTTCCACTTCTCTCACCGAGTTCCAGTTCGGCGTGGCGATTCTTCTGATCCTTTTCTTTTTTGAATCCATGTGGGACTTGAATCTCCCTGGCCTGTTTCCCACCACCATGGCCTTTTTCGTCTTCTCTTTCGCAGGAACCGCTGTCACCCATGCCAGGGAGGGGGCGGGATGGCTTTCAGGGCCTTTCAGGAGTCGATGGATGAGTCTCCTCATCTTCACCATCCTCTTCATCCTTGTCGGCGGGATGATCATCGGCGCTCTTGTAAGACCAGACATCCTGAAGCTCATCCTTTCCGTGTTAACGGCGGTCTGGAATTTCTTCTGGGACCTCCTCTTCAGGGTAGTCTCTTTCCTTGCCAATCTGTTTCCCAGTGACCAACCGGCCAGTCTCCCTGCCATGCCTGCGATGCCCGCGCCCCCTCCGGAGGGACCGTCCTGGGTCAAGCTGTTGAGGATGCCTGAATGGGTCCGGAGAGTGGGCAGCATCGTGATGGTCATCATCTGGATGATCCTGATCCTTGCGGCGATCTATAGCGTTTCCTCTCAGATCATTCACTGGCTGCGCCAGAGACTGGAGAGCATGAGCGAAGTTGAGGTGGAGCCCATGTCCGGCGCTTTCCTGGATGACCTCCTGCACCTTTTCAAGGGACTCCTTTTGCTGGCAACACGTTTCTTTCATTTTGTTTTTCGACCCTTCCGGCGCAAACGGAAGATGAAGGCTGTCTCCCCCGAGATCTCCTCCATCCGAACGATTTATCGACGAATGCTGGACTGGGCAGCGTCAGCAGGTTGTCCCCGGAATGCGGCTCAGACGCCTCACGAATTCCTGAAGGTTCTGGAACAGTGGCTCCCCGAAGTCAGGCAGGACTTCGCGGTCATTACAAACCACTATGTCCTTGTGCGCTATGGCGATTATCTGCCAAGTCATGATACACTGGAGCAGATCAAGATGACCTGGGAAAAGCTGAGGCAGGCCAAGCCTGCCCTCCCCGGCAAGAGATAGCGAATCGACACAGGAGACCACTTCAATGGATCAGGAAAAGGGTACGGAAATTCAGGCTGCAAAGAGAATCAAGCAAAAAGCGGACAGCTTCCGGGCCAACGTATCCATGGTCATGATAGGCAAAGAGAGCACCATTGACCTGATCTTCGTCACCCTCCTTTGTGAGGGCCACGTGCTCATCGAGGACATCCCCGGTGTGGGCAAAACCCTTCTTGCCAAGGCGACCTCTCGATCCCTGGACTGCACTTTCAAGAGAATTCAATGTACGCCCGATCTTCTGCCTTCTGATGTGGTGGGAACTCAGTTCTTCAATCAAAAGAGCTCCGACTTCGAGTTTCGTCCCGGCCCAATTCTGGCCAACATCGTGCTCGTCGATGAAATCAATCGCGCCATGCCAAGGACCCAGTCCTGTCTGCTCGAGTCCATGCAGGAACAACAGGTGACCGTGGATTTGAAGACGGTTCCTCTTCCCCGGCCGTTCATGCTCATGGCCACTCAGAACCCCATCGAACTGGAAGGGACCTTCCCCCTGCCCGAAGCTCAGTTGGACCGATTCCTCTTGAAGGCCAGGATCGGGTACCCCACTCTCGAAGAGGAGGCAGCCGTGCTGTCCCGTTTTCAGATGGCCAACCCGCTGGACCGGCTTCAGAGCGTCATGGGAACCGCGGAAATTCTGGGACTCCAGGCTCTCTGCCGACGGATCTTCATAGAGGATTCCGTGCGGGATTACATCGTTGCCGTCAACAGCAGCACTCGAAGCCACAAGGACATCAAGCTGGGAACTAGCACGCGATGCGCTCTGGCTCTTCAATCGGCATCCCAGGCCATGGCCGGTATCCAGGGCCGGGGCTACGTGCTCCCGGATGACGTGAAAGCGCTCGCCGCGCCGGTCCTTTCCCACCGCATCATCATGAAGACCGAAGCCCGATTGCGTGGCCGGACAGAGGAAGATGTGATCGAAGAGATATTGTCTTCGGTGCCGGTTCCGACGGAATGAGAGACGGATGAAGACAGCCAGTAGAGGCACAGAGGGACATAGTGAGGGCATAATTTGGGTGGTTCTCCGCTTTGAGCCTTTTACCCGCCTTCAATGTGGCGGGATGTGCCTTTGCATCTTTGTGCCTTCATCACGGTCCACAGCTCAAATCTCCGAGTGACACATGAGAGAGTGATGAACAAGAACGACTGCGTGACCCTCACGGACAAATCCGGCCGGTCCTATTCTGTCGGCAATGGCAATGCCACCGACCGCTCACTGATCATGGACATGTACCGAGTGTTCTCGCCCAAGCCGGCTTCTCAGGGTCTTCCGCCTGCCGACCCGGAAACCTGCGAAAAGTGGGTCAAAGACATCCTGGAGGTAGGAACAAATATTCTTGCCCGGAGAGGAGAAAAGATCATCGGCCATGCGGCCTTGATTCCTGACGGCAAGGGGAACACGGGCGAGTTCATCATCTTTGTTCACCAGGACTGCCGCCACCTGGGGGTGGGAACAGAACTCACCAAATGGACGTTTGAACGGGCAAGAGGTCTCGGGCTTGAGTCCATCTGGTTGACTGTGGCCATGAACAATTTCATCGCCATCAAGCTCTACAAAAAACTGGGCTTTGACTACTGCGAGATGGACGACTGCGAAAGAACCATGCTGATCAAACTCTAGCCGTAAAGCCCCGTGCCCATGCCCGGAGAATTGCCCACACGTCAGCGGCGTCTCGAGCGCTGCCGGAACACACCGGCCACCCCGGCCAGGATGAGGACCATGCCCAGCAAGGTGCTGGAGGTGATGCGTTCGTCCAGCACCACCCTTCCCAGCAACACGGCGATCACGGGATTCACATAGGCATAGGTCGTCACCACCGTGATCGGCAGGGTTCGCACGGCAATCACATAAGACGTGAAGCTGATCACCGAGCCGGCAATGACCAGGTAGCCCCAGCCGATCCACGCTGACGGATTGGGCTGGGGCCAGGGTTCGCCTGCCAGCACCATGGCCGCCACGAGGCCGATGCCGCCGAAAAACTGCTGGTAAGCGGCAACCACCACGGACGTGCTCTTGGGCGGAGTTCGCTGCAGCATCATAGATCCGGCCGGCCATATCACGGCCGCGAAGAGCAGGGCCACCGTGGATGCGAGATCAGCCCTGACGCCCTTCTGGAGCACCGGCCAGACCAGCACGCCCAGCCCCGTGAATCCGACCAGCAGGGAAAGGATGAGGAGGGGCGAGGGAATCTCCTTGTCGAGGATCGCCTCCAGGATGACCGCCCAGATCGGCGTGCTGCCGAGGATCAGTGCTGCGTAAGAGGAATCGGCGTGATGCTCCGCCCAGGTGACCATGCCATTGCCGCCAAGCCACAGAACCACCCCGGACACAGCCAGCAAGCGGAGTTCGGTACGCGAGACGGACAGGCGGTTTTTGAGCAGCCACGCCACCGCGAAAAGGATCGCAGCCGCGCACAGAATCCGGCTCCCTGCCATGGCAAAGGGCGGAAAGCCGCTTCCTTCCCGCACAGCCACCCGGATGAAAAGGTACGTGCTTCCCCAGACCAGGTAAACGACGACCAGGTTGATCAGACCTTTAATAGGTAGGGAGGTGGACATGAAGGTTATTGAATAGAAGACTTCACTGGGCGAAAGGTTCCTTAATGCGTGAAATAATCGACAATGGCCTTGGCCAGGGCTTCGATGGTATAATCTGAAGGAGTGATCCGGACAGACAGGCCTCTCTCCTTTGCCGTCTTCGCCGTCACAGGTCCTATGCAGGCAACCGTCACCCTCTCCATCCACTTGAGAAGCCGATCGCCTTCTTCTTCGAACATCTCCACGAAGTTGCCGACTGTGGAGGAACTTGTGAAGGTCACCACGTGGATGTCGCCCTTTTCCAGCATGGCCCTGATCTCCTTCTTGCTCCCTTCGGGCTTCACAGTCCGGTAGGCCTCCACCACCTCGACCCTTGCTCCCATCTTTTCAAGCTCCTGGGGAAGCACTTCTCTTGCTTCAGCGGCCCTGGGCAAAAGGATTTTCAACCCGTTGACACCGTGCTTTCTGAAGGCTTCCACCACGGCTTCCGCTCTGTATTCCTCGGGGACAAGATCGGGCTTAACTCCGTTTTCCCGGATCGCATCAGCCGTCTTCGGACCGATGGCTGCAATCTTGATCCCCTTCAGGCTCCTGGCGTCCTGCCCCGAACCTTCTAAACGATCAAAGAAATACTTCACGCCATTCACGCTCGTGAACACCAACCACTGATAGGTTTCCAGGTTTCCGATCGCCCGATCGAGTTCCTTCCAGTTTGGAGGCGGAATCACTTCAATGGCGGGGAACTCGACGCACTCCGCTCCAAGCTCGGAGAGGCGAGCCACAAAATCGCTTGCCTGTTCTCGCGCCCTTGTGACCACGATTCGTTTTCCAAAAAGGGGCCTTTGTTCGAACCAGTTGAGGTCCTTTCTCAGGCTGACCACGTCCCCTACGACAATGATGGCAGGCGGCTTGATCTTCTCTTTTTGCGCTACTTCGGCGATATTTCCGAGAGACCCTGTCACCGTTCTCTGCCCTGGCACGGTTCCCGCACGGATGACGGCCACCGGCGTGTCAGGAGAACGGCCATGGTCCATGAGGCTCGCTGCGATTTTCGAAAGGTTCCCTACCCCCATGAGAAACACAAGGGTGCCTATGCCCGTGGCGATTTTGTCCCAGGCGATGTTTGATGTATCCTTGCTCGGGTCCTCGTGCCCTGTGACAAAGGCCACCGTTGCCGTGAAGTCCCTGTGGGTCAATGGGATCCCTGCATAGGCCGGCACGGCGATCGCTGAGGTCACGCCGGGCACCACTTCAAAGGGGATGCCCGCTTTGACCAGCTCCTGCGCTTCTTCTCCTCCCCGGCCAAAGATAAAAGGATCGCCTCCTTTGAGTCGAACCACCCTCAGGCCTTCGGTCGCCTTTTCAACAATCAGCCGATTGATTTCGTTCTGGCCCAAGGTGTGGCGGCCGCCTTCTTTGCCCACATAGATGCGCTCCGCGTCCTTTTTGGCGTACTCGAGGAAAACGACGTTTGCGAGATAATCGTAGATGACGACATCCGCTTTCTCGATGCACTCCTTGGCCTTAAGGGTCAAAAGTCCCGGATCACCCGGACCGGAACCCACCAAGAACACGATGCCTTTTTTTCGCTCCGCCATGGCACTTGCCCTTGAGTCATTGAATGAGTTTTGATGAAAGTCCACCGCTATCAGCTGTCAGCCCACCCTCGCCTTTACTCGCCTCCGGCGGGCTTCCCTCCCCCTCAAGGGGGAGGGATGAAGGGAGGGGGAACAAGCTGAAGGCTGAACGCTGATTGCTTCGGGTTTAACGCCTATAGATCTTTTCGAGAATCCGGTCTGCCCCTGCCGCTTTGAGCTGCCGGGCCAGAGCGACGCCGACCTCTTCTGGTTTCTCTTTTCCGCCGCTTCGTTGTTGCCTCAGGATAACGCTCCCATCCAGTTCCGCGACCATTCCCTCCAGAACAATGGGATCTTTCTCCACTCTTGCGTAACCGGCAAGAGGCACCTGACATCCTCCTTCGAGCTCTTTCAGAAACGCTCTCTCGGCCCTGGCGGCCAGCTCCGTTTCAGGATCATTCAAAAAGGAGATGAGGTCTTGCGTCTTCTGATCCTTTTCTCTCACTTCTAACCCTAGTACGCCTTGACCGATGGCCGGCAAGACAACCTCAGGCGACAGCAAGGCCGTGATTCTGTCCGAGAGCCCCAGGCGTCTGAGTCCGGCTGCTGCCAGCACGATCGCCTGCAGGTCCCCGCTGTCCAGCTTTCTGAGACGAGTGTCCACGTTTCCTCTCAAAGGGACGATTTGTAGATCCGGCCGAATATGAAGCAACTGTGCCGACCGCCTCAGGCTGCTTGTGCCGACCGTAGCACCCTGTGGCAGATCTTCGACCTTGCTGAAGAGGCCTGACACGAAGGCATCTCTTGGATCTTCCCTTTTCGGATACACAGAGAGCTTGAGTCCTTTCTGCAACTCGGCGGGCACATCCTTCATGCTGTGCACCGCCAGGTCCACCTCCTTTTTCAAAAGCGCCTCTTCAATCTCCTTCACGAAAAGCCCTTTTCCGCCGACCTTGCTCAGAGGGGCATCGAGGATCTTGTCTCCCTTGGTCTTGATCTTGACCAACTCCACGCGGACTTCAGGATGCCGGGCCTGAACCTCCTTCTTGACCCACTCGCTCTGCACAAGGGCGAGCTTGCTTCCTCTGGTACCGATGCGCAAGATCATTAAAACGTGTCTCTCCCTTTCGCCTTATTTCAGGACCTAAGGTTGATGCGTTCGCAAAAAGTCCCATTTTCACGTCATTTCGAGCGAAGCGAGAAATCTTGAATTACTAACACGCTGAAAAGGAAAGATTTCTCCCTGCGGTCGAAATGACAGATTCACACCGCAGGACTTTTTACGAGACCATCAAGTTTCATCAAATTTCCGGCCTCTTCCCTTGGCCAGCAAAAATCGGGCTAACTCTAAATCCCTGGGTGTAGTGATCTTGATATTTTCTTCCGATCCTTCAATGATTTTGACGGGTATTCCTGCCCTTTCCACCAGGAGAGCATCATCTGTCATTTCTTCCCAGTTTTCCTTGAGAGCGAAACGATGGGCCCCAAGAATGTCTTCATATCGGAAGGCCTGCGGCGTCTGCACCAACCAGAGGGATCTTCGATCATGGGTCTTCACGACAAGGCCGGCCGTGTCCGCCTCCTTGATCGTCTCCCTCGCGGCCAGCGCCGGGATGACCGAGCGGTATTGGTTCATTGCTCTCACGACACGGCCGATGAGTTCCGGTGAAACAAGAGGCCTGACCCCATCATGAATCAGGACAAGGGGATAATGGCCTTCCGTCGCCTCAAGGCCCAACCGAACCGAATCCTGACGTCTCTCCCCTCCGGCCACCACCTTCACGACCTTGGTCAAAGCATATTTCTTCACGATCCGGTCACGGCAGTCATCCACCTTACCCGGAGGAACAACGAGCACAATCCCTTCAATGTCGGGTGAGCGCTCAAAGCGCTCCAGAGTGACCGCAAGCAGGGGCCGGCCGTCAAGATCCATGAACTGTTTGGCCTGATCGCCTCCCATGCGAATCCCTGCACCGGCTGCCGTGATGATGGCTGCGGTTTTCACCAGGGAACCCTCCCCTTCTTAGCAAAGAGTCAAAAAAAGCAGGCTCAGGGTCGCTCGGCCCTTGAGCCTGCTTCGTCAACCGATCGGGATTAAGCCTTTGCAACTTTCTTGCTTCGCTTCTTGAGCCGGTTGATCCTGCGACGCAGGACATTGATCTTCTTTTTGTGCTTCGATGCAATGGCCGTCCGCTTCTCTTCCTTCAAACGAACGATTTTTTGCTTCATTGCCGCCACCGTGCCCTTTTCCAAAACCTTCGCGGCCGGCTCTTCATCCTTGATCCCCAGCGCTTCCTTGATGGCCGGCAGAAGCTCTTCCTTCTTCATGGCGTGAACGCCGCTGATGCCAAGGTCCTTGGCCAGGGCAAACTCCCGCAACTCAATAACCGTCATCTTCTCGAGCGGCTTCTCGGGAACGACCTCTTCTTTCTTTGCTTCTTGGGGCTCTTCTTTTTTTGTTTCTTCTTCCATACGCTATTTTCTCCTGCTTCTTCTCTTGATTTGGATCCAACGATCCGCGGGCTCCTCTACTCCTTATGCTCTCTGAAGAAAGGCCTAAAAAGATCTATGGGTATGGGAAAAAGGGTTGTCGAATTTCCCTCCGCTGATATTTCTCTCAACGTTTGCAGGTACCGCAACTGGAGCGCCTCGGGGTGCTGCGTAATGATGCTGGCTGCTTCAGTGAGCTTTGCGGCTGCCTGATACTCACCCTCTGCATTGATGACTTTGGCCCGTCTCTCTCTCTCCGCCTCGGCCTGCTTGGCCATAGCCCTCTGCATCTCCTGAGGGAGATCAATGTGTTTCACTTCAACGGTGGTGACCTTGATGCCCCAGGGACCTGTATGCTGGTCAAGAATGTTTTGGATTTTAAGGTTTATCTTCTCCCTCTGTGCAAGCAGTTCATCCAGCTCAACCTGACCGCATACGCTCCTAAGGGTAGTCTGAGCAAGCTGTGATGTGGCAACAATAAAATTCTCCACCTCGATGACCGCTTTATTGGGATCCATGACCCTGAAGTAGACCACCGCATTGACCTTTACAGAAACATTGTCCCGTGTAATCACATCCTGGGATGGGACATCCATGGTCACCAGGCGGAGGCTGACCTTGACCATCTTATCAATGACTGGAATAAGGAGGATCAAGCCGGGCCCCTTCACCTTGATCACGCGTCCCAGCCTGAAAATCACGCCCCTCTCGTATTCCCTCAAGACCTTGATGGCCGAGACCAAGAAGAAAACGATCAATACCACTGCGAGAATCCAAAACGGAAACATAGCATCCCCCTTTCATGGGCCAGCCTTCCACCTGTCTTGATTCTCCCCTGCCGTGACAGGGAAACAGACGAGGTTCCGGCTTATTGAGGTTTGACAACTTTTCTCACTTTCAGAACCAGCCCGGTCACTTGCTCGACCGCAACCATTTCCCCGGGCTCCAGCTTTTCACTGGACACGGCACGCCAGTATTCACCATGAACGAACACCAGGCCTTCCGGATCAATAGGCTTCTGGACGACACCCACTTCACCGATGAGCCCCTCCACGCCGCTTTGCGGCTTGGAATGGTAGGCCCGGAAAGCAAGGGTTGAGACGATCACAAAAAAGCCCCCGATCAAGACAATGGTTGGAGCCATCAATCGTAGAGACACTCCCACATCTTCAAAGAGCATGATGGATCCCAAGGTGAGAGAAACGACGCCTCCAAGGGAAAGAACACCATAACTGGCAATCTTGATCTCCGCGATGAAAAAGATGACGGCCAGGGCGATCAGCAGCAGGCCGGCATAGTTGACCGGGAGCGTTTGAAAGGAGTAGAAGGCGAGAATCAAGGATATGGCCCCGATCACACCGGGGAAAATAGCCCCCGGGTGAGCCAGTTCGAAGTAAAGGCCGGCAAGGCCGATCATCATCAGGATGTAGGCGATGTTCGGATCGCTGATCACCCGAAGGACGTCATCCCTGAAGCCCGGCTCATACTGGGTTTTCACGAGGCCCTTGGTTTTGAGCGACACCTTCCCCTGCTTGAGCTGGACTTCTCTGCCGTCCAGAAGCCTGAGCAGTTCATCGATATCGGAAGCGACCAAATCAACGACCTTCTTCTCCACCGCCTCCTCGGCCGTTATGGAAACGCTTTCCCTGATGGCCTTTTCCACCCAATCCGCATTCCTTCCCTTGTCCTGGGCAATGCCTCTTCCATAAGAAGCCATGTCGTTGACGACTTTTTCCGACATGTCCTTGTCAATGTCTTTCCCGCCGGCGCCCACGGGATGGGCTGCCCCGATATTGGTTCCCGGCGCCATGGCCGCGACATGAGCGGAAACGGTTATCATCACTCCGGCAGAGGCTGCGCCGGCCCCCTTAGGCGCCACATAGACCACAACGGGGACCGAGGAATTCATGATTCCCTTCACCATGGTGCGCATGGAAGGAACCAGGCCGCCCGGTGTGTCCAGCCGGATGACAATAAGCTCAATGCCGCTCTTTTCCGCATCCTCCAGGCCTCGAGTGAGAAATGCCGCTGCTCCTGGGTTGATGGGCCCCTCGAGTTCGATAATCCTGACCTCGCCCCCTTTCGTCAAGCCCACGGTCTTTCCCGTGCCGACAAGGGCAAGGCACAGCATTCCTGCAATGATCAGTCTTTTACTCATTTCACTTCACCTTGAGACCCAACCGTCCCATGATTTTCTGCACGTCCTCCCACACCTGGCGTTTTAGCGGACGCTCCTCTGAGGGGTTTCTCAGGATGTATGCAGGGTGGAAGGTGGCCATAAGCGGGATTCCCATAAAAGAGAGCCAGTTTCCTCTTTCCTGGGTGATCTTGAATTCCCTGCCGAGCAGGCTCTTGGCAGCGATGCGACCCAGGGTGCAAATCACCTCGGGCCGGATGATCGCGAGCTGTTGTTTCAGAAAAGGCAGGCAGATTTGAACCTCGTCTGCTTCAGGGTCCCTGTTGTTGGGCGGCCGGCATTTGACCACATTACAAATATAAACATCCTCCCGCTTGAGGCCCATGCCGTTCTCAATGATCTTTGTCAGAAGCTTGCCCGCCTCGCCCACAAAAGGCCTTCCCGCTGCATCTTCTTCCGCACCGGGCCCCTCGCCGACGAACACCAAGCGCGCTCCGGGTGCTCCCTCACCAAAAACAAGGTTTATCCGTTTCTGCGAGAGCTTGCACCGCTTGCAATCCCCAATGAAGGCGCGCAAGGAATCGAGATCCGCTGGGGGGCTCTCTACGCTAGCCTCCTCCGGCTCACTCTGTTTTGAAAGCCCAGGGATATCGATTCCCATCTGGGGATAGGAGATCAACAGGGTCTTGAGCTGGCCCACAATCTCCAGAAGTTCCGCTCGAGGGCTCATGAAGACTTCTCCCAGAGGACCTTGACCCGGTCCAGAAGCTGATCCGCGACTTCCTGTTTGGGCATCAGCGGCAATTCTTCCATGGGGCCGTCGCGGTAGACGATCTTTACGGCATTGGTATCCGCCTCGAATCCTGCGTCCTCTCTGGACACGTCGTTTACGACAATCAAATCGAGATTCTTTTTCTTGAGTTTCTCTTGAGCGTTCGCAATGAGATCCTGGGTTTCCGCAGCAAAACCCACCAGAACACACCGGCGGTTCTCACGGCTGCAACCCAGCTCGGCCAGGATATCCGGATTCTCCACCAGTTCGAGCGTTTGAACCCCGCGTCCCTTCTTGATCTTGTGAGCCGCGGTCTCCTTGGGTCTCCAGTCCAGCACCGCCGCTGCCTTGATGATCACATCGCACTGCTGGCACTCGGCCAGAACCGCCCGCCTCATTTCCTCAGCGGTCTTCACGCGGCTCAAGGCCACATCCCTCGGCGGCTTGAGAGCCGTGGGCCCACTCACCAGGGTGACCTTGGCTCCCCTCATGCTGGCGGCTCTGGCCAGAGCATACCCCATCTTGCCGCTCGACCGATTGCTCATGTATCGCACGGGGTCCAGAGGCTCCAGAGTTGCGCCGGCGGTCACGAGGATTCTGAGCCCGGAAAGGTCCTGCCTGGACAGGAGCCTTCTCGCTTCCTCCACAATGTCCTCCGGCTCCGGCAGCCGTCCCGGGCCTTCGGTGTGACAGGCCAGTTCTCCCGACCCCGGCTCCATGATCGTGTATCCTCTCGCTCTTAGGATTCGCAGGTTTTCCTGCACCGCCTGGCTGAGATACATTTGGGTGTTCATGGAAGGGCAAACCAGGACTCTCGCGGTGGCCGCGATCACAACAGTTGAAAGAAAATCATCGCCGATCCCGTGGGCCATTTTCCCGATGAAATTCGCCGTGGCCGGCGCAAGGACGATCAGGTCGGACTCCTGGCCCCAGGTGATGTGGTCCAAGGGGCGGGTTTCGGGGTCCCACATGTCCGCAACGACCCTGTTCCCGGAAAGGGTTTCCAGGGTCAGCGGCGTGATGAACTTGGTCGCGTGGCGAGTCATGGCCACTCTCGTGACCGCCCCCTCTTTGACCAGGAGCCTCACCAACTCCGCCGCCTTGTAGGCTGCAATACCCCCTGTAACCCCAACGATGACCTTTCTGCCTTTCATGGAGCCTCAATGTTTTTCAGCGAATCTAATAAACCCTGCCACCTCTTCATATTCCTCTTTGTCCGCCTTGGTCGACCAGGAGTCCTGAAAATTCAACTGCTCTTTGATCTTCTTTCCCACCTCATCCGCCTCACTTCTGTTTTTGAAAAATCCCACGCGGAGCCGCATGTAGTCTTTCCCTTTGACATTGGCGCGCACGATGTAAACCGGGTACCCTTGCTTCACCAGGGTCACGGCAGGAGGGGTGATCTCTGCGCTGCTCGTGCTCGAAAGGATATTGACGACCCACAGATTTCCTGTCGCCTTCTTGAGACTCGCCCTGGCTTCGTTTGCGGTAATGACCTTGAGCTTTGTTCCTTGGGGAAGCTCCCGGTCAGGAAGGTTCTCTCCTGTCGCCCATTCTCCCAGCTTGTCTTTGTTGAGGCTCAACAGCATCGGCCATTTTAGAGGATCCTTCAGGACATCCGCTCGGGCCGAAATGCTTGAAAGACTTTCGCCCTTCTTGACCAGGTAGACGCCCGGCTCACCCTTCTCCTCTTTCTTGGCCTGTGCCGTGGTGGGTTCTTCCGAAGCAACCTTCTTTTCCTCTGCTGCGGGCGTTGGAGCTACCGTGAGTTTGTCCGGCGCAGCCGCCGGTTTCTCGGTCTGCGCCTTTTCCGCAACCTGAGGCTTCTTCTCTTCGGCAAAAGCCGTGGTCGGCTTTTCAATGTCCGCCGTCGAAGGCTTTATGGGTTGCACCACCTTTGGTGGAGTCGTCTGCGCTGGCGGTTGATCCTCGCCAGAGCAAGCGCCCAACGCGAACAGCAACACAATGAAGATTCTCACCAAGGAGACCTTCATCCCTTCCTCCCATGAAGCTCCCAGCGCTCGCGGCCGGGGCATCTGTGTCCAAGGCAAGCGAAACTCCGCCGAAGCCACCCGTTTTCGCCCTGCGGGCTGCGCCGCGGTCGCCTATCGTCGTTCCTCCCCGTGTTTCCACACGGGGCCTCCCGCCCAAGGCGGGCAAGCCCGGCGAAGGCGAGTGAATTGAGCGAAGCCTTAAGCTAAGGAAAATCAAAGGGAAACGACACCCTTTTGAGGATCGTCTATCGATTTTCCATTAAACCGCAAAAATGACCACTTGACAACAGAAAACTGGCCATGATGGCTCTCAGGAGCGGGGGCAGGGTCGGGCCAAGGCATGCAGAGGAAACAGAGCAATGGAATTCTGTCCCGGATTGGAGAAATCAAGAAGTTCCGGCCGTCACTCGCGAAAGGCCTCTTCACGTTTTTTGTGCATGGCCGGAAGGCTCGCGGCAATGATCGCGAGCGCGCCGAGCGCGAGCAGCGTAGCGCTGATCGGGCGCGTGATAAACACCATGGGATCGCCGCGCGAGAGCAGCAAGGCCCGGCGCATGTATTCCTCCATCATCGGGCCGAGGATGAACGCGAGCAGCATGGGCGCCGGCTCGCAGTCCAGTTTGACGAAAAGGTACCCCAGCACCGCGAAGAAAGCCATAACATAGATGTCGAACTCGGTGTTGTTCAGGCTGAATACGCCGATGCTGCAGAAAACGAGGATGGCCGGGAACAGCAACTGGTAAGGCACGCTCACAATGCGGACCCACATGCCGATCATGGGGAGATTCAGGATGACGAGGAAGAGATTACCAAACCACATGGACACGATGATGCCCCAGAAGAGCTTCGGCTGCTCGGTGATCACCGACGGTCCGGGCTGAATGCCCTGGATAATCATCGCACCGATCATGAGCGCCATCACGGGGTTCGAGGGGATGCCGAGGGTAAGCATGGGGATGAAAGAGGTCTGGGCCCCGGCATTGTTGGCCGATTCCGGGGCGGCAACGCCTTCGATCGCACCCTTGCCGAATTCCTTGGAGTTTTTCGAAACCTTCTTTTCTATGGCATAGGCTGCGAAGGAGCCCAGAATGGAGCCGCTGCCGGGCAGAATGCCCAGAGCCGAACCGATACCGGTCCCCCGCAGAATAGGGCCGATCATACGCTTCCAGTCCTCCCTGGTGGGCATCAGGTTGGCGACTTTTTTTACCACCGTCGAACGGTCTCCCTCGTTCTCCAGATTGCGAGTGATCTCCGCAAGACCGAACATGCCCATGGCGACCACAACGAATCCAATCCCGTCCGCGAGTCGCAGAATCCCGAACGTGAACCGCTGGGCTCCGGAATTGACATCCGTGCCGACCAGTCCCAGAAGCAGTCCCAGGACGACCATGCCTGCGGCATGGAGGAGCGACCCTCTTGCCAGAACAATTGCGGCGAGGAGACCCAGAACCATGAGGGAGAAAAACTCCGCAGGACCGAACTTGAGCGCAACAGCAGCCAGGGGGGGGGCAAAGAGCGCAAGGATGATCGTTGCCACGGTGCCCGCGAAAAAGGAGCCGACCGCGGCCGTGGTCAGGGCCACGCCGGCGCGACCCTGACGGGCCATCTGGTACCCGTCCAGGGCCGTGACCACAGAGGCCGCTTCACCCGGTACATTGACCAGGATGGAGGTCGTGGAACCGCCGTACTGGGAGCCGTAGTAGATGCCCGCAAGCATGATCAGAGCGGAGACCGGAGGCAGGGTAAAGGTGACCGGCAGCAGCATGGCAATGGTCGCCGTGGGTCCGAGGCCGGGCAGCACGCCGATCAGGGTTCCGAGAAAGACGCCGATCAGACAATAGAGCAGGTTGAGTGGCGTCAGTGAGGTCGAAAGGCCTAATCCAAGGTTAGCAAGCAGTTCCATAACCCCTCAGCGAACAGCATCCTATCAGTTTCCGAACCACGATCCCAGAATCGGAAGCGGCACCCCCAGGCCTTTCAGGAATATGACGATACAGAAGACGGTTATCCCGACCGCCTCGGCAAGCGAGGTTTTCCAGCTGAACCGGGCGCTCGCAGAGGCGCTGACGATCACCAGAAGGGGCAGTGCAATGATCAATCCGGCGCCGCGCACGATCATCCCGAACAGGAGGGTCGAGGCAACGATCAGGACGAGCCCTTTCCATGCGACGACACCGATCGGGCTGCCCGATTTGAAAAAGGATCGAAGGACGGAGATGATTCCGATAACCATGAGCAAGACGCTCAGAAGGGTCGGGAAATAAGCCGGCCCCATCTTCACCGCAGTGCCCATGTCGTAATCCCTGCTGATGATCAAAGCCCCTGACCCGACAAAGAGGTAGATGAAGCCGGTCCAGAAATCCTTCGCATTGCGTGCGATGGGGTTCAAAACCTCCTCCTTACCCGTTAACTCGTCGGAACATCAACAACCACCGCAATCCCATCAGTCGGCGTAGACACCCGCTTTCTTGATGATCGGCCCCCACTTTTCGATTTCGGCTTTGAGGTGCGCTCGCAGCGCCTCCGGAGTGGCCTGGTCCTGCGCCACGGCCTCGGCGCCCAGCTCCGCATAGCGTTGTTTCAGGTTGGCGTCCTTCAACGCCTCCTGCAGGGCCTTTGAAAGTTTGTCGATGATCGGTTTCGGCGTGGCCTTCGGCGCATACAGGGCATGCCAAACCGTCATCTTGTAGTTCGGAAGGCCTGCTTCCTTCATGGTCGGAACCTCGGGCATGGAAGGGAGCCTTTGAGGCGTGGTCACGGCGTAGACCTGGATTTTACCGGCCTTGATGTGACTGGTGGTGTTGGTGGTCTGGTCGATCATGAAGTCCACCTGGCCGCCGAGGAGGTCGTTCATGGCAGGACCCGTGCCCTTGTAAGGAATGGTGGTGAGATCCGTCTCGATCTCGGTCATGAACAGCAATCCTGCGAGGTGCGAAGCGGAGCCCACGCCCGCGTTGGCCAGGTTGACCTTGTCCTTGTTGGTCTTCACGTACGCGATCAGCTCTTTGAGGTCCTTGGGCGGGAAATCCTTCTTCGCGACCAGCGTCATGGCCCCGTCGTTGATCAGGCCGATGGGCTCGAAATCCGTGATCGGATTGTACGTCAGCTTGCGGTAGAGGGCCGGAGCGGTGGCATGGCCGATGTGGTGCACGAAGAGCGTGTACCCGTCCGGCGCCGCTTGCGCCACGCGCGCGGCTCCGATGGTCCCTCCTGCACCGGCCACATTCTCCACGATGACCTGGGTCTTGAGCGAGGAGCTCATGGTTTGGGCAAGCAGCCGGGCAACCGTATCCGACGGGCCGCCGGCCGAAAACGGCACAATGATGGTAATCACTTTGGAGGGATACTCCGCGGCATTCGCCTCTGCCGCACCGAGAAAAAGAAAAGAAGACATAAGCACTAGAAAAACCTTGCGGATCATGGCGCACCTCCCTGCTGGAAAGTCAATGAACAATGAACGGTTCTTTCTGAACCGAAAGGACACCCGAGGCGAGCATTAGTCTGAAAAACCCGGTGTGTCAAGCCAAAACTCAAATGCCCAAATTCAAACCTCCGATCGTACGGGAAAGGGTGCTTTGACAAGCCTCATCGGCCTTTATAGGAAACCCTTTTAAACACCTCTAGAGTTCTGAACTATAATTCTGGCTGCTCTCTTGCCAAGGATTTCAAGCGCGGATACCTATGCGGGAGAGGAGGTTTTCACGAAAGTCAACTGCCTCCTCGGAGGATAAATCGACAATTTGCTCTATATGGTAAAATCGATCTGTCGTTGGCGATTCCCTTCTGGCTAGATCCATATCAAGTTGCGCAACCCCCACCATCGTCCAGCACTCAACGTAACCTTCTTTTCTGGCCTTCTGGTGGCTCTTCTCTGCCTCGCCAATCCGGTTATGAATGCTCGAATAGTCCTTGCCGCCCTTGATTTCAATGGCAACCAGATTGCGGAACTTGCCTGAAGGAAGTTCCTCCCTTATGCAGATATCCGGGTCAGCTGCGAATTCGACTCTCACGGTTCGCCCGGCAGCATTCCTGAGTTTCAGTGAGCGTTCCCCTGCTGCCACAGCTTCGCTAGACAATAGAGATTTTATCAGATCGAAGACTTTGCGATTGGCCCTGCTTCCGAGGGCATTAAGCACTCCTCCTCTAAGTTGCGGCCCCAGCGTAAGGAGGGTCAAATCGTGGAGGGTTTCTTTTGAAAGGTGCGGGACACTCTCGACCAGAATCTCGGCGTTTGCACACAACGCCTTGCACAGGTCGTTCAGCCGAGGCATATTGCCTGAGGTGATTTGCCCAGTTTCCTCCATCGATTTGAATGGAGCAAGCCCGTATCGGCTTCCGTAGAACTGCTTTTGTGAAAATCCTAGCAACAGTCGATAGTAGCCCAATAACCGCGGATTCACGGCCAGTACTCAAGGTACGCCGAAGACCAGTTCTCCCCTGAGTCCCCAACCTGCGACTTTGCGTAAGCCGGAACGGGAGGTTAGCTCCGCCAGTTGTTGATCGATTTGCGTAGTTTCCAGGTCGGCAACGGTTGCCAGCAAGGCA
Source organism: uncultured Desulfobacteraceae bacterium (assembly GCA_964580575.1). Classification (GTDB taxonomy): domain Bacteria; phylum Desulfobacterota; class DSM-4660; order Desulfatiglandales; family HGW-15; genus CAVPDE01. The sequence continues at coordinate 24,918 of CAZOLJ010000026.1, read as the reverse complement.
TCGAGCAGATGGGTACGACGGATTTCCTGCAACTGATGATAGAAGCTGATCTGGAGGTCTGGCTCAGGTATTTTGCGTTCGCTCACTTGGCGGCCTCCATATCGTAGGTGAACAGTAACCGCTGGGTTCCGCGGATTCGGTCGAGAGCGAGCTTTACATACTCGGGGTTCAATTCTATGCCGACGTAGTTCCGGTGTTGCTCCTCACAAACCAGTCCAACGGTTCCAGATCCGAAAAAGGGATCTAAGATCCAGTCTCCAGGCTGGGAACCGGCGAGCACACATGGCTCAACTAGCTTGGGGGGAAAAGTGGCGAAATGAGCACCACTGAAAGGTTCCGTCGGAATAGACCATACGGTACGACGATTGCGTCTGTTGTCTTCTCGCACGCTCTCATGGTTGTAGTAATAGTGCAGGGATTTCGACATCAGAAACAGGTATTCATGACAACGGGTTGGGCGATCTTTGACGCTTTCAGGCATGCAGTTTGGCTTTTCCCAAATGATGTCGCTGCGTAAGTACCAGCCGGCCCTCTGTAGCGCGAACGCCAGACGCCACGGTATGCCTACCAAGTCTTTCGGCTTCAGATCGTCGGGCGTTTTCGCCCGATAGGACATGGCCCTTATCGGATTTTTCTTGTCCGGAGCCCGGTAGCCCCTATTTCCGCTGGTATAACTGTCACCGATATTAAGCCACAAGGTGCCATCTTCGGTCAGTACCCGCCGCACTTGCTCGAAGGCGGCCACCAGGCGCTGGACATACTCCTCCGGCTCCTCTTCATCCCCGATTTGTCCTTCCGCGCCGTAGTCTCGCAGCCCCCAATACGGTGGCGAGGTAATGCAGCACCGAAAAAAATCGGACGGGAGCCGAGCGAGAAGCTCTTCCGCATCCCCTTGGAATACGGTCGATTGAGCTATGCCCGCTGCATAGGTAGCCTGCGGTTCGCAAACAAAATCCATCTTCACGCTCCAGCTATTTCATTGATTCGCAGTCCAGAGCTGCAATGAAAATACCCTATTGCTCCGTAAGGGGCAAGCACCCTTTTGCTCATTCGCGTCCGACGCTGGGATCACCACCCCTTGTGATAATCGACGATCTCAACATCGTACGCACCGCCATTGCGCCAGACGAAGCAGATTCGCCATTGCTCATTGATTCGTATGCTATGCTGTCCCTTTCTGTTTCCCGAGAGAGATTCCACGCGATTTCCGGGGGGGGGGGACGCGGAGATCTTCAACGCTTGAAATGACTTCCCTGGCCCGCCATAACCTGAAAGGCGACGGCGGCTCCCATGCGGTCAGGGTCGATTAGTCTCCCCTCAGCTCCACCGTCGGGCAGAGCGCATGAGAGACCTCCCGGGGGTAAGATTTGTCTGCCTCAGTGGAAACAGGGGACGTTCTTGGTTGGCTGTATCGGTTACGCTGATAAGTTGACCGGCTTGCTCGTCGAGAAACGAAACCTGGTTCAAAAGCAAGCCCTATTGGTTGAAACCCTGCGGTTCCACGGAGTTTAAAGAGAAGTGGTCGAAGAATCGAGAGAAAAGCTGCGGTGTTCTATCCTTGACACAGTAAAGGCTCCCCCCTATACTCCGGCAAATACTTGAGACCGTTTAGGTTCACGTCATCGAAATCAGGATAGGGCATCATGAAAGTACTGGTTTATGGTTCCGGCGGCAGGGATCACTGCCTGGCTGACACTTATGCGGACAGTCAACACGTGGACAAGGTCTATTTCACGCCGGGCAATCCCGGGGTGAATTATACTTCCAAGGGCAAGCGGGGCCTCATCGAGCTCGTGAAACTCGCCGACTTCAGCCAGGTCGCTGACTTCTGCATGGAAAAAGGAGTCGATCTCGTTGATGTGGGATCGGAAAACCCCTTGGAGGAGGGCTTGATCGACATCCTCAATCAGCGGGGGATCAGGACCGTGGGCCCCAAGAAGGCTTTCAGTCGACTGGAGAGCGACAGAGCCTTCACCGACGATCTGCTCAGAAATGTCGGTGTCCCCAAACCCGAATACCAGGTCTTTGACGATCCGGAAAAGGCGAAAGAGTACGTGCGCAACATCGGGTACCAGGTCGTGGTCAAAGCAAACGGCCTAGCTGCTGGAAAGGGAGCCCTTGTCTGCGACGACGTGCAGGATGCTGAAGCCGCTGTTCAGAGCCTCATGGTCGAGAAGATCTTCGGCGATTCAGGGAACCGGGTGGTCATCGAGGAAAGGAAGTATGGAACGGAGATCTCCTTTTTTGCCTACCTGGACGGCCGTCATGTCCTGCCTCTCAAGATGTTCGCCCAGGACTACAAGCCTGCTTTTGACCCTGAGAACGTTGCGGCTATTCAGGAGTTCGGAGGGAATCTGAACACCGGAGGGACAGGGTGTTACTGTCCTCATAAGCTCCTGAGTCCATGGCTCGTCAACCGGATCATCAAGGAAATCGTGAACCCTACGGTCAACGCCGTTTACAACCAGCTCGGCTGGGCCTACAAGGGCGTGCTCTACTTCGGCCTTAACCTGGACCCCTACGATCGTCTCGACGTGTTTGAAATCAATGTGAGGCACGGAGATCCGGAATGGGAAGTCCTGGGTAGGAAACTCAGCACGGATCTCTTCGAGCTGGGAACGGCTGTCTGGGAAGGGACGCTCGACCGCATCAAGCAGGTCTGGAACCAGCAGCACTATGTGGATGTGATTGCCATGGAAGGACGGTCCAAAGCATCGAGAGGGTGGAACAAGGGGTATCCGGGCCGCTACGGCAAAGGCCACCGCATTGCCGGCCTCGATGACATGGAAAGGGGCATTGCCCTGTACTTCGCCGGTGTGGATGAAGACCCTGAAAAGGGCCTCGTCACTTACGGCGGAAGGGTTCTCCATGTGGTTGCGGGAGATGCCACCTTGGAGGCAGCAAGAGACAAGGCTTACAGGAACGTTCGCAAAATCGCTTTCCTCGATCACTACAACGAGAATGCTAACTGCATGCGCTTCCGCCAGGGGATAGGTCTTTAGGGCAAAGCCCTAAAGACCAGTGATCAGTAATCAGTGACCAGTGATCAGTAGGGGCGAAACACTAATAAACCACTGTTTTGCACTGCCATTTACTGATCACTGATGACTGATTACTTCCTACCTGACCGGTTGATTGAAATACCCCAGCTCGAGCTTAGGGAATTCCTGCTTCAGCAGAGAAACCATTCTTTTCATTCCAACCGCCTTGGACCTTCCTTTCGGCATCTTTGCCATGTAGAGCTGCGGATCAATGCAGAGATTTTTCAGGTGAACGAAGTTGATCCCTGTCTTTCGGATCAGATCGATGAGCGCCTCGACTTCGTCTTCCTGGTCCGTGACCCCGGGAAACACGAGGTAATTGATCATGGTGTAGAGGCCCTTTTTTCTGGACAGCTCGACGGAGGACACCACATCGTCGAAGTCGTAGTCCCTGGGTCTGTAGTAGGCATGATAGAGCTCCCGCCGAGCGCTGTTCATGCTGATGCGTATGGAGTCGAGCCCGGCTTCCGCGATTCTGCGAACGCGATCGGGCCAGCTTGCGTTGGTGTTCAGATTGATCGTTCCTTTGGAGCTTTTCTCTCTGATTTTCCGTATGCTCTCCGCGATCAGCTCGTGCTCGGTCAGGGGCTCCCCTTCGCAGCCCTGGCCAAAGCTGACAATAGCTTCCTGCGCCTGATCAAGATGCCTCACCGCAAGAGAGACGATTTCTTTCACTGTGGGCTTGAAGGAGATCCTTTGGTGGGAGGCTGTGCAGGAAGGGTCCTTCTGGAGAGAAAGACAGCCCAGGCATTCCGAGTTGCATCCTCGGCTCACAGGCAAGGGGGCCTCCCAGCGCTTCAGGAAAAGATTCTTTGCTGCAAAGCAGTGATTGTTGGTCGCACAGGCGAAAAGGTGCTCCAGGAGCGGCCCTTGCCCATGCTTCTTTCTGTAGCTTCTGATGGCAGAAACCAGTTTTCTGTCGTCGTAATGGCGGGGGTCCCACTTGGGATTGTATTCGATTCTGAACCCTGAAGCCCAGTAGCGACCTTCCCTGAACCCTACGGCCGTGTAGGCCCACATGGGAAGGAGATAATCCTTTGGACTGTAGTCCACAGCCGGAACATGGGTTCGTACGATCCCAGGCTCCAAAAACGCTGCGACGCCGAAGCACCTTTCCGTTATCCCGTTGATTTTCACTTTCGGGACTGTTCTGTATTGGCCTGTCTCAGGGTCCAGCCCTACAGGGGGGCAATCCGGGATGAAGAAAAGCTTGCTGAATTCGGGCATGGGAATGAGATCAGCTTCCTCCAAAGGGGCAGGAGCGCTTCCTGAAAACCCCGCCATCCGGTATCGAGGATGCTCGAATATTCGGCCCTTGCTGTCCGCATAGAGCATAAAGGGGAGATCGGGCTGACTGTTCTGTTTTCTTTTCATAGGTTGCCTGTCTGACTCATACAATCCCTCGGTTCCCAAGTCAACCCATCGGCCGCCCCGTGTTTCCGCACAGGGCGTGCTCAGGGTTGACCCTGAGCGCTGCCTAGGCGGCGTCGAAGGGTCAATCGGGACGACCCCTTTACGCGGGCAGGGTCTTTGGTGTATAAAGAGAATGTCCCTGTTTAGAGGAACCGCCTCTTTGCAGAGCGCTCATCTTATGGAAACAAGTCTTCAGCATAAACCGCAGGATAGCAAACAGTTTAGGCTGGTCAAATTTTTCGCCTGGGCCAGTTTCATTGTGCTCGCTATCTTCAGCTTCCCCTTCTCCGTGGTCTTGTCCCAGGAAGCGAAAGAGACTCTTCTCACGAGCTATCAGAACACCGCCCTACTCATTGGCAAGAATCTCAATCATCAGGTGTTTCAGAGTTTTGTCGTTCCTGTCGTGAACCGCTTCGGTGGTATCAAGCTCAGCGATTCCAACCAGTATAATCTTATGGATCAGGTGGTGAAAAATACCCTCCATGGGTTCAACGTGGATGTCGTCAATATCTACGATATTTCAAAAGGCGTCATCGCCTACAGCACAGATAGAACCCTGATCGGGCAGAAGGTAACGGAGAACATGGGCTACCGACAGGCGGTGGAGGGAGAGAGCTCCTCCTCTGTGACGGCAAATATCTTCGACCTTTGGGGGCTGGGCATAGACCTCCTCGGTGGACAAAAGAAACTCAGGACCTTCATCCCCTTCACCGGGCTCAATCCTTACTCCAGCACGGCTCAGGTGGGAGGAGTTTTTGAACTGATTCAGGATATGAGCGAAGAGTACAAGTCCATTGTGCGATTTCAATACCTCGTCTTAGGGATCTCCCTAGCCTTCATGGGGCTGATCTTTCTCGCTCTTCTCCTGATCGTTCAGAAAGCAGAGAGAATGATTGACGAGAGGGCCCGGGCCCAGCGGGAGCTCGAGGACCAGTTGCATCAGTCCGAGCGACTGGCCGCGCTGGGGGAGATGATCGCCGCGGTCTCCCACGAGATCAAGAATCCTCTCGGGATCATCCGGAGCACGGCCGAACTCATGGGGACCCTTCCAGAAGCCGGTGACACCCACCGAAAGCTTTCCTCGGTCATCACGGAGGAATCGACGCGGCTGAACAGAATTGTGACCGAGTTCCTTGACTTCGCTCGGCCTCAGACCCCGGATCTCCGGGAATGCGACCTTAGAAGCATTATTGAAAAGAACATGGATTTTCTTCGGCCTGAGCTGGACAAAAGAGGCATTGCCGTCAAGGCTGAGCTTGATGGCGCTCCCCTCACGCTCATGGCGGATCATGGCCAGCTTTACCGCGCCTTTTTGAACATTTTCATCAATGCGTCTCAGTCTATGGAAAACGGGGGAAGAATCGATGTCCACGTCCGCGAGGACAAGGAGGGTTTTTACATAGAGATTGAAGACACGGGATGCGGAATCAGTCAGGAAAACCTGAAACGGATCTTCAACCCCTTTTTTACCACCAAGGACAAGGGAACGGGTCTCGGCCTTTCCATTGTTCGAAAAATCATTGAAGGGCACAAGGGAACGATCGCGATCGAAAGCCGGGAAGGTAAAGGCACAAAAGTGGAAATCCTTTTGCCCAGGCCATCCTAGCGACATGGGAAGAATGTCATGGACACCCTTTTGATTGTGGATGACGAAAAAAACTATCTCGTGGTTCTCGAAGCCCTCTTGAGTCCGGAGGGGTATGAGATCGTGACCTCGGACAAGGCACAGGAAGCCCTTCGCCTTCTTCAGGAAGCCGATGTGGATCTTGTGCTCACGGACATGAAAATGCCGGGAATGTCCGGCATGGAGCTTCTCGAGGAGGCCAAGAAGATAAAGCCCGAAGTGCCCGTCATCATGATGACGGCGTACGGGACGATCGAAATGGCTGTGGAGGCCATGAAAAAACATGCCTATGACTACATTACCAAACCCTTTCAAAACGAAGAGCTGAAGCTGACCCTACGCAAGGCCCTTGAGAATTATCGTTTGCTCAAGGAAAACCGCAGGCTGAGCGAAGCTCTTTCCGAGCGCCACGGGTACAGGAACATTGTGGGAAAGAGCAAACCAATGTTGAGGGTTTATGACCTGATCGGCAAGGTGGCCCAGTCCAAGGCATCGGTCCTGATCACCGGACCCTCCGGCACAGGGAAAGAATTGATCGCCAAGGCGATCCATTATGAGAGTCTAAGAAAGGACAGGCCCTTTATCTCGGTCAATTGCGGCGCCCTTGCCGAAACCCTCCTGGAAAGCGAGCTCTTCGGTCATGAGAAAGGGGCTTTTACCGGCGCCATGGCAATGAAAAAGGGGCGATTTGAACTGGCGGATGGCGGCTCTCTTTTCCTGGATGAAATAGGGGACATGTCTCCCTCGCTGCAAGTGAAGCTCCTCAGGGTCCTGCAGGAAATGGAATTTGAACGAGTCGGCGGGACAAAGACCATCAAAGTCGATGTGAGGGTGTTGTCCGCCTCCAACCGGAATCTGAAGGAAGACGTGGCCTCCGGGGTGTTCAGGGAAGATCTGTTTTACCGCCTAAACGTGATTCATATCGAGGTGCCCCCGCTCCGTGAGCGAATGGAGGACGTCCGCCTCCTTGTGACCCATTTCATCGAGAAATACGGCGGCAGAAAAATCGAATTGACCCCCCAGGCCTGGGAGGCTTTCTACACTTACAGCTGGCCGGGGAACATTAGAGAACTGGAGAATGTGATCGAAAGAGCGGTGGTCCTGAATTCGGGGAATCTAATCGACTTAAAAGATCTGCCCGTCGAGTTCACCAAAGCGAAGGAAAACCTGGACGTCGATCGCTTTATCCCGCCAGAGGCGCCTCTGCAGAGCACTCTGGAGGAAATCGAGGAAAAGCTCATCCGCAGGGCACTCAAGCAGAGCGGAAATGTTCAGGCCCACGCAGCCGATCAACTCGGCATCACCAAGAGCTTGATTCAGCACAAGATGAAAAAGTACAACATCTCTGTGTAACGGTTCAACAAGTTGTACTTAATTTTATATAGCAATATCATGCAGTTATATCAAAAGGGCCACCGGGGTCGCATTATCGGTACAAAATCCTGTACCTGATAGAAGAAGACGGAGGGGAAGGGCCGTGAGGCACCATCAAAATAAGATAAACATAACAGCATATTACAGTAGAAGCCTCTTGCCTGCCATGTTTGGCAAGGCTTTTGCATATTTCATAGGTCAAGAAATTGAACTCTTTCCTCCTAAGAAAGAAACCGATCGGCGATGAGCAAATCGGTTTTTTTCATTTAGTAACCCAGCCGCCTGAGGCTGCGAGGATCCTTACTCCAGTTTTTGTCCACCTTCACGAGCAGTTCCAGGAAGACACGGCTCCCGAAAAAACTCTCCAGATCTTCTCTAGCAGCCTGTCCGATCTTCTTGATCATTTTCCCCCCCTGACCGATGAGGATCCCTTTCTGAGATTCCGATTCCACGCGGATTCTTGCAGAAATCGAAACCAGGTCTCGTTCGGGCAGTTCCTCCAAACGCTCGACCGTCACGGCACTGGAGTAAGGCAGTTCCTGCCGGGTGTGGAGAAAGATCTTCTCCCGAATCATCTCCGAGACCAGAAACGATTCGGACTGATCGGTCTGCACGTCCTCAGGGAAAAAGGCAGGGCCCTCCCTGAGCATGGATTTCAGCTCTTGCAGAAGCTTTTCCACGCCGTCCCCGGTGAGAGCCGAAATCGGGATGATGGATCTGAAGGACCGGGTTTCGCTGTATTCGGCGATGATGGGTAGTAGCTTTTCTTTCGGCCCCTTGTCAATTTTGTTGATGACCAGCAGGGATGGCTTCTTTGCCTTCCTGATGGTGTTTAAGATCATGGGAATCTCAGGGACATTGGGATGACGCATTTCAATCAGGAGCACAAGGAGGTCCACCTCCTTAAAGACCGACTGAGCGGAGCTGACCATGCTCCTGTGAAGAGGAGTCTCCGTCTTGTGAATCCCCGGTGTGTCCATGAACACCATCTGGCATCCTGATTCATGATAGATGCCCGTGATGCGGTTGCGCGTGGTTTGCGGTTTCGGAGAAACAATAGCGACTTTTTTGCCGAGGATGCGATTGAGAAGTGTGGATTTGCCCACATTGGGGGGACCGACAATAGCAATAAAGCCGGATAAGAACTTCATTGGATTTCCACCGCAATGCTTCCTGACGCTAGGGAATCGTCGGGCAAGACCCCATCAATGGTCGCTTTTGTCTTTTTCTCGATCCGTCGCACCCCCTCATTCCTGTACCCTCTCAGTAGAGAAATATCTCTTGAGGGGATTCGAATAGTGATTTTTTTCGCTTCACCCAGCCCCGGCAGAAAGGCTTCCATTCTCTGATGGTAAATCTCCGAACGCACCAGGTGCCCGAAACTCTCGTGCCACGGCCCGTCCAGAACCTGCCCTTTCTCGCGTAAAGAGGCAGACGTCATGAGCCCTATGCGGATCACCGGAATGCCCGCTTCTTCCAGGCAAAGGCAACTATCGGCGCAGATCCGAACCGCTTCTCTCAGGGTGAGAGCCTGATACTTCCCGCTCTCAGCCCATTGGGCCAGCTCTGTGCCTCGAATAACGACCACGGGGTAGAGCCTGACCATATCCGGTTTGATCCGGATGACCTTTTGGACGGTAGCCGAGAACCTCTCGGCAGAATCGCCGGGCAGCCCGGGCATCAGTTGGATACCGACGCTGAACCCCTGCTGCTTGAGCAGGGTTGCGGTCCTTTCCGTGTCCTCTGCACGGTAGCCGCGCCGGGTCCTTCTCAGAACCTCATCATCCAGGCTTTGCGCGCCCAGTTCGACCGTGGACACCCCAAGCCCTCTCAAAAGGGCCGTCTTCTTCTCATCGAGCGAATCAGGACGAGTGGACACCCTTACCGAATGAAAGCTCCCTTCCCGCAGGTAGGGGGCAACCACCCCGAGGAGTTCCCGGATTTTTGGCTCAGGAAGGCTCGCAAACGTCCCGCCATAGAAAGCGATCTCCCGATGTTTTCTTCCGGCAAATGAACTTGAACTTCTGGCTAGATCGAGAAGGTCGCGGACGGTTTGGCCGCTCACCGGCCGGGACGGCTGGGAGGTAATTTTTTCCTGATCGCAGAACACGCACCGGTGAGGGCAACCCTGATTCGGAATAAAGATGGGTACAATTAGAGGCTTTTCGTCAAACAAAAGAAAGTCTCCCTTGCCGCTTTCTGCTCCGCTTCCTTCTTGCTTCTACCTTCCGCTTCGGCCATGAGCTTGCCCTGCACATAAACTGCCACTCTGAAGACCTTATCATGGGCCGGTCCGCTCTCGCCGATCATCACATAATCCGGCCGGTCCTTGTAGGCCTCCTGGGTGAATTCCTGAAGCACGCTTTTGAAGTCATCGAGAATGGACTCGATCTCGATCCTGCCGAGCACAGGAACGAACAGGCGGTGAATGATGTCTTTGGTTTTCGAAAACCCGCCATCCAGATATAGGGCACCAATCAGGGCTTCCAGAACATTGGCGAGGATCGAGGCTTTTTCCCGTCCGCCCGACAGCTCCTCGCCTTTCCCTAGGAGAAGGCATTCTCCGAGGCGCAGCTCCTTGGCCACCTGGCCCAAGACTTTCTCATTGACGATGGCGGCTCTGCATTTCGAAAGAACCCCTTCTTTTTCCTCCCGGAAAAGCTCCATTAAGATGTGGCTCACGGCAAGATCCAGCACCGCATCCCCGAGGAATTCAAGCCGCTCGTTATCCTTCAGGCCGCTTCCCCCGATCTCATTCACGTACGAGGAGTGTCTGAAGGCCTCCTCCAGAAGCTCCGGATTCGCAAACTCATAATTGAGTTTTGTGCTCAGTTCACCAAGGTCGTGCTCTGACATAGGCTCCACTCGTCCTGCTTCTCGCTACGCAAAAAGGATCGCTCTTTCAACTATAGAGATCAACCGCTTTTCAAGTCAAGCGGGAATCCCGTGGCCTGATTTTGATTGATTTTTGGATGGACGAGGGCTAAACGGAGCTATTCTTGAGACTCTCGGCCGATAGTTTCTCCCAGCAGGACCACTCACAATCCCCTCCCCCATAGTCCCTGAGATAGGGATTGTCGCAGCTCACACTCCGCAGCGTCTCTTTGCCGTCATCTTCCATGTGGTGTTCCACGAGAAGGTAGGACGGCCTCATGTCCTGAGGACATTGGACTTGGCGTTTAACCCATCTCGACTGGCTTTCCATTAGAGTCTCCTGTTCTCCCATGGCATCAGTAGAAGTTGTCCTTGACGAACTCCTTGAGCCTGCCTTCGAAATCCATTTCCCACCCTCCGTGATACACGATCCGAGTGGCAATCTCGCTCGAGAGGATGGCGTTCTTGATTTTCGGAGGTATTCTCTTTACCCGGCCCCTGAGCTGGGGGCTCTCTCGGATCAGGGCCGGCAGATGGTTCAGGAGCACCTTGCGGAAAAGGGGTTGATCACACAGCTGAGGCCGGCTCTGGAAATAGCTGAAGAGTTTTGCATAGTGATCGTTAATCTCCTCGCTGATCGCATTGCTGATATCCGTGTAAAAGTGTTTCCCGTTCCCTTCCCGGTACCTCCGGAAGATCAGGTTGGCCTCTTCCTCCGCTCTCTTTTCGAGGATGGCCAGGACATCTTGAACGTAGGCCTCCTTGTGAGCCAGGAATTCCTTCGCGGTCATTAGGAGGTTGGCGATAATCTCGTAGGAAGAGGAGATGACGCCGCACTTGTTCGCCGACGCATCCCGCAGGACGATCACTCCCTTTTTCTGAATGTCTGATCGCGCCACAGGCGTGATAAAGGAATTGGCCCCTTCGGTGATCACGCGCAGGGTCGGTTTTCCGCCGGAGTCAAGAAGCTTCTGCCAGTTGCTCCTGTCGATGGTCTCAGGCCTTCCTCCGCAGGGAAGAAAAAGGTCTGTGGAAACGGTGAACACGAGTTCATCCATCTCCTTATAGAACTCATCCACCGTGATCCAGGTTTCCTCCACTCCTTTTTCTCCCCGGATCGCCTTTCTGTAGAGTTCCCGAAGACCGTCCTGGCGGTGGTCTGCCCGGAACAGCATAAACCCTCCCGGGTGAAGCGCTTCAGGCCGGAAGTGATCCAAATCCTGTTTGAGAACGATCCTCCGCAGCTCCGCCCTCTCTGCTCCCTCCGGGTCATAAAGCCCTGCCGTTCCGTCTACGAGGCTCAGGACCTTGGCCTTGGGGCAGCGTTCCAGCAGCAACCGCAGGGAATTACCTGCCACATCCCCGTTGGGCCCTCCCGTAAACCTGACCGTAAACGGATCTCGGCTTATGTCGATGCCGATTTCCTTCATGGCCACCTCTGCAAATTTCATCACGCCCCTGGAGGTGACCCCGTATTCCTTGTGATTGATTCCGATCTCCTTGCTCGACATGATGCCGATGCCGAGAATATACCCCCTTTTCACGGACTGCCGCGCGATGAACTCGATCATGGCGTCGCTCATGTTTTCATCCGGCCCCAGCTCAATGGGCTCGTCTTCGCCGTAGTAGTCCACCACGCCCGGATGTTTGGCCCGACCCTTTTCCGTGACAAAAAGGTCCAGGAACGCGTTGAGAATTCCATACTGCACCTTGTACAGACGCTGAGTCACCAGCGCAGGGGAATCGAGGCCCACCGCATCCATCACCACGGTCAGCTTGGAGCCCCCTTCATAAATATCCTTGTTCTTGAGGTGCTGCGTGTGCGCCAGGACATAGACCTCTTTGAACACGCTGTTGGTGTTGGTGGTGCACTCGTCCAGCGTCTTGCAGATGATGGTCCGCCACCCGCCCCGGGCAATGTCTGAAAACCCGATGTGATATCCTACGGCATGACGGCTGAAGAAAAAGGTGATCCGGAAAGGTCTCCCCTGGGGCAAGTCCGAAGTGAAGGCCGATCCCTGATCGCTCAGGATTTCGGGATCCAGCCGGAACGCAAGCGCGTGCTTTTCAGGGACAAAGAAATTGGTCTTCAGCGTCCGCTGGATGAAGAAAAGGCATGTTCGGAAGATGGTCCTTCGGACCTCGTCCAGGTATCTGTGCCCCGTGTTGTAGCCTTCGATCACCTCCAGCGCCTCTTTCCGCTCCTTTTCGTAAAGCCCCTCTCTTTCCGGGATCTCCGGATCAAAGCGGGTCTTGAACAGCCGGATCAAACGCAGGGTGATATCCGGGTTGGAGTGAAAGGCCGTGGTCACGACGCTCTCATCAAAGCGGTCCGGCTCCTTGTGAGCCAGGAAGGTGTGGCAGAATGCGGCAAAGGCATTGGTCAGGGAGGCTTCTTCTCCGGTCAGGATCCGGTTGGTCACGAAATCCGTATAAGAGGCGCCGGAGGTGGATAGGATCTGAGTGTTGTAGAGCTCGTTCTGGAGCTTTCTGAAGAGGTCGGACCCTTTTTCCACAAGCTTTCCATCATGGGTGAGGACATAGAAATTACCGAGAAAATAGGGGTGCACCCCCGTGCTGATGATTAAACAGTAGGAACGGCGGACTCCGATCCCAAGCCTCTGGAAGATCTCGCTCACCTGGGTGAGAAAATCCTTCTGATGAGGATTGCCCACAGAGAAAAGGATGCGCGATTCTTCGTGGTGCCTCTCATCCTCTTTGATCTCCACTTCAAAGAAGAGACCGTCGTGCTGTTTGCCCTGTTGATACAACCAGAGCACACGGGCCACTCTCTCGGGCGGTGAGATTCTCACATAGGAAGCGTTATTCAGCCACAGAAGCTTCAGGCTGGCATCGAACTCCGAGAACTCGTAGTCCGGATAAAGCCCTTTCATGGCTGCTTGAACGTTTCCTTTGATCACCCCCGGGATTTTGACCCCTCCGGCCTGGGCAATCTCCTCGTGACTTTTCCTGTCGAATTCGTACCGCTGGATCTCCAGGTATTTGCCCACCCCAGGAATCGGCGTGTAGGAGTGAGACATTTCCGCGTAGGAGATCTCCCGCTGCTTGAGCGTCTTGAGCGTGTCGTAGATGGAACCGGGAACGTCGAGCCTTGCGATCATCTGCTTCTTTTGCTGATGGACGAGGACCACTTCTATTTCCTTCGCCACGTCCGGGAGCCTTTCGGCGAGATGGATGATCGCTTCCTCTTCCTCCTTCATCGTGATGAAGAAGTAAGGGTGCATGTTGTTGTACAACCAACGCAGGTTCTCCGAGGTTTTCCTCGATTGATCGAGAAACCTGCTTTCAATCCGGCGGTGAAGCGCCTCATCATGAACAACCACCGGAACCTCAGGATCCTGAAGGGATGCCGATTTCAGCACGCTTTTTGATCTCATGTTTTCCTCTGCAAGAGCCCTGTGATCACTTGCCCGCTCTTCGCTCCTCAAAAAACTCGCACAGCCACGTGCCCCCCCCGGGTTTGGTCAGCCTGCACGCATAGAGCTTATCACAGCGTTTGCAGAGTCCGATATAGTTGTTTGAGAAATTTTCCCGGTTCACGGCGACCTGGACGGGAGTATTCACCAGAACCGGATCCATCGAGATTTCTTTCTTGCGCGGGTTCGCTCTGCTGGAGGTGAACTCCTCACAAAACATGACCGGGTGCTGAATGCTCTTCGGGTAACGGCAGATGGCCAGACTCGTGCAGGCTACGCAAATCCCCATCCTCCCGAGCGCGCGCTTTCGAGAACTTCTTTCTTTCTTAGCGGCTTTAGCCTCCATGCGGGTACACTCCTTTTTCTTAGGTCCAGTTAAAAATGGGTTCAAAGGTTTTTCGATCCTATGAACTCAGGAAACAGCAACCTCTGTGCCAGTCCAGGAATGAGGGCGCAACCGGTTCAATTGATGAGGGTTTTTCGGAACGGGTCTTTACAGTGCAAGGGGTGGGTCTCTTGACAACGGGCGAAAGCGCCCAGGGATGAGATATGTCTCAGGGTTATCTGCTTGTAAGCTGTAGTAAAATTATAAATGGGCGATTTCGCTCAATATGGGCGTTCATAGGCCGAAGTTTTGCATACGCCTGAATAGAGAACGCCGGGAGACACCCAGAAGAGAGGCGGCTTTCGACTTGTTCCATCGAGTCTGCTCCAAGGCACGGACGATTGCGCCTTTCTCCAGGTCCTGCACCGTCTCTCGGAGTCGTTTTGCTTCAGACGGCCTCTTTTCAGCGGGGTTGCCGAGGTCACCGACGCTCATGAAATCCAGGCGGTCGACCGTGAGATACCGATGGATCACGTTTTGGAGTTCACGGATGTTCCCGGGCCACGTGTGGTTGAAGAAAGCCTCCAGCACGTCTCCGGGAAGACGGGCCGGCTTCCCTTCCTCCGCACGACTTCGCAGGAAATGGTCCACCAGCAAGGGGATGTCTTCCTTGCGGTCTCGAAGCGGCGGCAACATGATGGGAATCACATTGACCCTGTAAAAGAAATCCTCTCGCATGAGCCCTTTCTTCACCTGGTCTACCAGGTTTCTGTTGGTCGCTGCGATGGTGCGAAAATCCGATTTCCTGGGCCTGCTGTTCCCCACAGGGACATAGTCTCCTCCATCGATGGCCCGCAGGAGTTTGACCTGCATGTTCAAGTTCAGTTCCCCGATTTCATCCAGGAACAGGCTCCCGCCATCGGCGATGTCCAGGTACCCCGTCTTGTCCGTGTAAGCGCCTGTGAAGGCCCCTTTCTTGTGGCCGAAGAATTCGCTCTCCAGAAGGTCTTCCGGAACGGCCCCGCAGTTGACTGTGACGAATTCCTTTTGCCGCCGGCTGCTCATTTCGTGAACCGCGCGAGCGACCAGTTCTTTTCCTGTGCCGGACTCCCCGAAGATGCAGACGCTTGCATTGGAGTTTGCCGCTTTCAAAATCAGTTCATACACCTTCTGCATCGGTTGGCTCTTGCCGATGATGTTACCGAACCGGTATCGTTCTCTCATTGAGGATCGGAGGGTGATGTTCTCTTTTCGCAGGTGCTCCGCTTCTTCCCGCATGGCGATCTCCTTGAGCACCCTCTCCGTCACATCCCGCACGGTGGTAAGAACGGCAGGCTTTCCCTCGAACTGAATCACGCTGTGGCGACCTTCGACCCAAAGGATTCTTCCGTCTTTCATGACACACCGGGCTCTGAACCCCTTGCCGTAAGGGTGATCCGAGTCCAGCACCTTAAAAAACCTTTCGTCGGTCTGGATGAAACCCTCTGAAGCCAATTCGTCAGGCGTTTTTCCGATCAACCTTCTGGCCTCTTTGAAACCGAACATGGATACGAACGCACGATTCACAAAGAGAAATCTCCCTTCCTGAAGGAGCGTCACCCCGTCCGCGACCTGCTCGGCAAGAACACGGTACCGCTCCTCACTCTCCTTCAGGGACTTTTCCGCAAGCTTGACCCAAATGATCTTCCCCAGTTTTTCAGCCACCGCGTCGATCAGTTTTCTTTCTTCTTTAAGAAAGGGGCCTTCATGGCTTTGCGGTCTCTCTTCTTTGTAGAAGACTTCCAGGGTTCCCGTGTTCTCATCGTTGACGACGATGTCGGAGACCAGTTTCCAGGCCGTCTCCTGAAAGTTCTTTGTCCTGAATACACGGTTGTCCAGAATGATTCGGCCGCACGTCACTTCGGGGTACTGCCAGGCCGCAGGGAGAATCCTGAGGGTTCCCCTGATGATCTCCTCCAGGGAAATGCCGGGGGTCTCCAGGAGGTTGGAGATGCCGTAAAGGCAGTCCAACTCCTTCACCCTCTCCCGAAGGTCATGGCTCACCCGTTGAAGCGCGTCGTCGGATGTCTTGCGTTTCATGGATTCCCCCCTTCTTCCCTGTTTCACTCAGTGCCCCACCAAACAACAACTCATACAATAGCAAAGGCATAAGGCCTTTTAGCCCCTCCCCCTCCCCTCCCCCTCGAGGGGGGAGGGTCAGGGAGGGGGTGATGTCGAACGATTTTTCGTGAAAGCAGTTTACGGCTTTTCAAAGAAACTGTCGACTCCAATGTACCATGGCTCTAAACTCTGCTCTCCCATCTCCCACCTTTTCGGACCCTAGGTTTTCGGTGTATATGTTCTCTGAAGCATGGTAGCGTATGACAAAACGAGAGAGAGACTATGAAAACCGTTGGGTTAATTGGGGGTATGAGTTGGGAATCGACGGTTCCCTACTACCGGATCATCAATGAAACGGTGAGGGACAGACTGGGCGGTTTTCACTCCGCAAAGGTCGTTCTTTACAGCGTCGACTTTCATGAGATCGAGCAATTGCAGCAATCAGGGGCATGGGACGAGTCCGGCCGCATGCTCGCCCACGCCGCGCAAACTCTTGAGGCTGCCGGGGCGGACTTTGTCGTTCTCTGCACGAACACCATGCACAAGGTTGCGGATGCCATTGAAAGCGCGGTGAATATCCCTCTTTTTCACATCGCCGACCCCACGGCTCAGGAAATCAAGCGGGCTGGGCTCACGAAAATTGGATTGCTCGGCACCTGCTTTACCATGGAGCAGGATTTCTATCGCGGCAGGCTCCGTGACCGACACCATCTCGATGTGCTCATTCCCGACGACGCGGATCGCGGGGTCGTGCACAGAGTCATCTATGACGAGCTGTGCATGGGACTGGTGCGTGACGGCTCTCGGGCGGAGTATCGCCGGATCATCCAGCGACTGGCGGATCAGGGCGCTCAAGGCGTGATTCTTGGATGCACCGAGATCTCGATGCTTGTTGGCCCTTCCGATTCGGCCGTTCCCCTGTTCGACACGACGACCATTCACGCCCGCAAGGCCGCCGAATGGGCTCTCACCTAAGAAGCAAAGAAGTACAGTCACGCTTTGATGAAATCACAAAAAGTCGCGTTCACCCTTCGATACCTCAGGGCGAACGCTTTGAAACGAGCGTAAGTGTCTGATTTTCCGTTCGTGGTGAGGTATCGAACCATGAACGGAAAGCGGCTTTGCGACTTTTTGCGAGATTGTCAAGCTTGGTCCTTAATAAAAAGTCGTCACCCCGGTGAAAACCAAAGACGCTCTGGCCAAGTACGCCGGCGGGGAATAGCTGCTAGGCTGCCTTCTTCACTCTAGGCCTCGTAACTTTGCGTCTGGGTTCAACTGTCAGCCTGAGACCCATGGAATGCAGCAAACTCACGATGCTCTTTATCTCGGGATTTCCCTTCTTGGAAAGCATTCGGTAAAGATTCTCCCGGTTCAATTGCGCCTTTTCTGCAACCGCAGCCATGCCTCCCTGCGCCTCAGCGACATTACGGAGCGCTAGAAGAAAAAGTGCTCGATCGCCCTCTTCCATTGCTGCATTTAGGTAGGCCGCTGCCTCTCGGATGTCTTTGAGAGACTCGATCAGGTCTTCCTGATATGTCGTTGTCTTCTTAGTCACCTCTTCTTCTCCTTTTTTGGTCATTCCAATATGCTCTTGCCAGGGCGATATCCTTCTCCTGTGATGATTTGTCTCCTCCCAACAGGAGAAGAATCAGTGCCTTCTCTTCGAGCCCATAGTAAACGCGGTAGCCAGGTCCGTAATCGATCTTGATTTCGTAGACTCCCTCTCCCACAGAACGGTTCCTGCCGAGGTTCCCTAGCCGTACACGGTCTAGCCTAATACGGACTTTCTGCCTCGCTGTTATGTCCCCTAGCTTGTCGAGCCATTCCTTAAATGGCTTTCTTCCGTCCTCCGTGACATAGTAATCGATAGTGTAAGGAAAAACTTCCATTGGTGGAAAGTAGCATATAAGCTACAAGAATGCAAGAACAGTTTTCTCAAAGAGAGATCTTCGCTCCCCCTTCCTCTGCCTCAGAAGAGGCCAGGGCTGATGGAAAGCATTAAAAGTGTCGAAGCATATTGTCAGAAAACAGCTTGTACCCAGCCCCCATCAAAGAGCACACTCCCTGGCAAGCCTGTCAAAATTCTATAGGCAATAGTGGTATTTTGACACCGTAGCCTATAGAATTTTGACAGGCTCTCCAGACCCTCAAAAAAGTAGTCGAATAGCTCACAGGCGAGCAGAAGGTCACTGATTCGGTCAAGAGAGCCATAAACTTGCCGCTGCCTATGGGCGTGGCAAGAAGGACGGAATGGATCAGGCCGGGAAGATGTTTAGGGAAGAATTGGACCAGGTCAAGGGCACTCTGAGCCCACTGGAACGGACTCTGAATGAGAAACTGCGGTGACGGATAGGGCCAAGCGAAGGAATGGTCAGATGTATACAAAGGGATGAGGGCATGTGCCAAACAGTCCTCCTGACTGCACGCCCGGATCCTTCCGTAATTAAGTCAGAGTCGGTGGTCGGACGTGTGCACTGTCCCCGACCCTGCCTACAGAATCATCACCCAGTTTCCCGGCGGACGGTGTTGTCGATTCCAAGGGAAACGCCATGGGGCATTCCATACGACCGGGCATGGTGCCTGGTGCTGCCCCGCTGCCCGTAGCGTAGAGGTAATTTCCAGCCGGGCGAATACTCCTCGCAGGGGGCCGGGTGTGCTCTTCACCTAGCCCCAGTATTTCCTCATTCGAAAGACATAAAGGTATTGTAGGTTGGTAGTGTCGAAAGAAACCGAAACAGGCCTGTCAAGCCAGGTAGAGCAACCGGAGGTTCGCAAAGCAGTTATCGTAACAGATCCGAGGAGAGTTCAGGTTTGCTTCTTCCTGAAAGAAGGAGATCTGCAGCTTTCAGATCTTAAAGCGCTTTAGGGGTTCGACTCCCCCCCGCCTCCACCAATTTAGAGTAAAAAAATCAAGTTGTTACTCTTAGCAGAGGCCTTACAGTCTTTTGCCCCCCCCATCTCTTGCCACCCAATGAGTAGCGACTACATCATCCAACTTGAAATGTCCAAGTCGGAACCGAAGTACTTGTTTGCCTTCACAGGGCTTGCCAGCACAGACTCTAATACGCCAGCACAACCCCAGCGAAGGTCACGTCCGCCCTTCTGTATATGGATGATTAGCCTTCTGCAATGACTGAGATGAAAGCCAGCAGATCCGGGTGAGGCTCGAACCATTCACCTTCTAACCTATAACGTGCAAACTGTTCCTTAAGTGATTTCTCATTTTCCCTAGCCCCCGGGATTGTCGCCAACAATTTCAGTTTATATGGGTGTGCCGTTTGCAGAGAACTTAGTCGTCTTTCAACTTGGCCAGCTGTAAATCCGATCTTGATTGCTTTGGTTCCTTCTGACTTAATAAAATAGACACACCCTTTGATTACAACCGGTATCACACCCCATAATTTCAACCTCTCTAATAGATCCTCAACCTCTATGCCACTCACCTCCTCTTTTTCAACCAACTCTTCTAGCTCAACCTGGGGAATGCCCGCCAAGGGTCGCGATGCCATTTCATCGAATGTCATGTCCTTACTGTGGCAGGCAACATCGATAACAAATAATTCCTGCGACTCCGAACTCCATGCAAGCAGAGCATCCTCGACATCAATTCTCTTCCCACACTTGCTGCACCACGCATAAACCCGCACTCGTTCGGGGTACTGCTGAAGGTATTCCAACCAACTGTCTTTAAGGCTTTCAATTGCCCCCTCACACGCTCCTTGTGAATCCATGTAGGACTTTATTTCCTCGTATTGATCGCTGCCTTGCGGGAAGCTTTTATCAGCTGCAGCATCTCTTGCCAGGTCACCAACATGATCAGGCCTGTCAAGGTGAGAAAGGAGCCAGTGATAAAACGTGCCTCCCGCCGCGCTATCCCGGATCTTCTTGATTTCCGCCTCGCGCACTTTATCAAAGATTTTCGAGGAAAATTCCCCAAGCGCTTCTTTGCTCGACTCTGGAATGACCAGCATTACTTCCCCACTAATACTGCACCCGCCGATCTCTGTTCTTGGGCCTGAATTCATGTCTGACCAGTCGAGAGCACGATCCAACTCCTTCCCCTTGATCTTGAGTTTCTTATTAAGCCGCTTTTTCTCCTCAGCACGAAGTCTTTTGTACAATTTTTCCCCAACGTAAGTTCTGTCATGTAAGGATTCTTTGTTCTCTGCAGGGATTCGGCCACTCTTCAGCATCCATTCATAAAGAGAGCGGAATACCGAGTGCCCATCATTTAAATCATCAAACCAGTGATCTGGCAGTACCACTGTCTGGACACCAGGAACTTCTTTAATTATTTCCCGAGCTATGCATTTACGCATATTTCACCCACCTCAATTTTCTGGCGAGCGGATTACAACTTCCCGAGTCTACACTTTCACGAATTATGTTTTCACGAGGCATTTTTTTGCCACCCTGTGCGTTCCTGTAAATATTCCTGAAATCATCATGATCCGAGCGGTAATAGCGTTCGAAAGCTTTATTGGTGCCGTGCATACTCCCCAGTCTTATCTTTTCAGGGGTTCTATATTTCCGCAACTCCCTGACTGCGCTATGCCGGGTGCCGCCGTATAAATCAATCCTTTCCCTCCTAGAGGCGGTCCATTCTGCGTGCGTGGGGATAACTGTATTCCAATCTCCATCATTGTCTTCCTTCCAGTGCGGCTTTCTTTAGAGCCTTCACGCTGGTTAGATCCTCTTCGCTCTTGATCGGGCAGTATTTCCACGCTTCATTCGCATCGTACGTGCCAATGAGGAGGTGTTTGCGACGTAGAGACTGCCAGTCTGGACCCCCACTAGAACCCTTGCCACACGCTACTTCTTTACCTCTGCGATAACGTACTATCTCAGGAACCGCTTGATAAATCATATGAACCGATTTCCTCTTCTTGCATTGCAGGTGCGGCAGAGTAGACGCAGGTTTTGAACAGTGCTCGCACCTCCTTTTGAGTAAGGGATGATGTGGTCAAGTTGAACTTCCTCCTCTGAACCACACAGGACACATCGACCATTGTCTCTTTGAAAAACAGCTTCCATGATTTCTGGGGGTATCTGTCTCCCTGAGTTGCGTTTTGAAGAAAAATCAATACCATAGTCCTTTTTCAAGACATGCTTTCTTGCCTGTGCTGCTAATTCTCTCCTACGTATCTTTTCTCGTTCACGCTGCACCGCTTGTTCCCAAGCAAGTCTTTTCCTTTCCCTTCTTTCCAGCAAAGGTACGACAACAAACCAGAAGATAAGAAAAAGCACCAAAGACGGTGCCAGGCTAGTCTTTTCATCCCAATGAAAAACTTTTGTGAAGATTACGAAAAATATCCCAGCAAAGAAGGCAGCTCGCAGGAAAGTTTTCGTTCTTTCTTGGCACCCCCCTTTTGCACGAACTGCCTGCACATGAACAAAAACCCCACTTCTCCAGCCAGGAGAAATGGGGTCTGTTTGATCACTTAGCTCATGGCACCCTCTTCGGAAAAGGGTTTATGAAATGGAGCGTGGTTTTCGAGGAAGAATGCCCGAAACTAGCGGAAATGTCAAGGAGATTCGCCGCTGCGCAGGCCAACGCTCAACAAATGGGGCACTTCCTTAACCTCTGGCAAAGCAAAAGCAGAGCTGTTTGTGGCTCCGCTCCCTGCTACCTGCCAAATGAACGACGTCAAATCGGTCGTCTAGGGCCAAACCTGGGTCGGAAGGATGTTGGGTATTCTGAATGCGGCAACCCTGCACTGGACCACTTGTCAACCCTGATCCAGTTCCACCTTCTCTCTCCTTGGGTTCTTCGTTCCCAGCCGTTTCTTCGCTCGATTCCCCCGTTGAGGAAATAGCCTTGGTCGAGATGGCTTCGCCTATCCTTGCCTTTGCGTCTGTCATGTGGGAAGTGAATATTTCCGGTCATGGTTCGCCTCCATACCTAGTACTTCCTTAGTCGCCTGACTCCTGCAAGCCCCGCTAGCCCAGAAGCGAGAAGAAGCATGGTTGCCGGTTCGGGGACTGGATTAGGGATTTCCTGTATTCGGACATTATCGATGAAGGCTCCTCGATGAAATCCGCCATCGGGAAAGGGGATTTCTGAGAGGCTTTTGAATATTATTTTAGAGGATGTGGACTCGACCGTCCATCCCGTAATAAATGTTGACCCTGCATATAAAGGTCCAGCATCAGTGTTTCCCGGGAGTTCAAAACTTCCGTTCTGAAAAGGCGCTCCATAAACTTGGCTCGATAATCCACCAATTAAGAATAGGACTATAAACAAACAGATTCGCTTCAGAAGAATTCCTCCTGTGAATCCTTGGTCATTCCGGAGATCATTTGGAGAATGTACTCAGCAACGCCATAGGCACCTATTTTTGACCTTGCAGGCCAAATTTGAGAGGGTACTCCATGTGGCAACCCCTGAAAGAGGGTTGAAGGTGAGGCAAAACAGAAGAGTACGAGAAGAGTACGTGCCTTAGCACTATGCGAAATTCATGCCGTATCTTTAGGCGTCTCGCATCTAACTAATTCAGGCACTTAGAGAAATGAAACTCCAAAGAGAAGCGGGAAGTGGGCAGTTTGGTTCCACTACTTGGGAAGAAGATCTCCACTTTGTGGCAGAACATTACACAGCCTTGACAGTTACCCAAGGTGGAGATCGAATTTGCCTCCAAACTGTCGAAGGCAACGAGGAACTCCCCAAGCTTTACGGGGATCCGAGGAACCTATGGACTACTTGATGCCTTAAGTGAGTCATGTTCGATAAGGCGAATTCAAGAGGGTTTACCCTTGGCGCAGTATAAAGGGCGCTCTTCATTACAACTCCCGTCAAAGAGCCTTCCCGCGAAAGCATTTGACATGTATATTCCTGAGATCTACCATATCACATATGGAAAAAGAATTTTCCGGCTTTGCAGGGTTTGAATGGGATCGAGGGAATATTGACAAAAACCTCGTGAAGCACAATGTCGAGAACTGGGAGTGTGAGCAGATCTTCTTTAACAGACCGCTTCTTGTTCTCGATGATCCTAAGCACTCGCTCGATGAAAAGCGGTTTGCCGCATTTGGAAAGACGGATTCAGGTCGCGTCCTTGAGGTCGTCTTCACCCAGAGAGGCAGCCTGATCAGAGTCATCTCAGCGAGGGACATGAACAGCAGGGAGATGAAGTTTTATGAAGCAAACGAATAGAAGAATACCGGATTTCAAGAATGAAGACGAGGAGCGGGAGTTTTGGGCTACCCATTCCCCACTGGATTTCTTTGATGCAAAGAATTTCAAGAAGGCTTCATTTCCCAATCTGAAACCCTCGATCAAGTCCATCTCCATCCGTCTGCCCGAAGACTTGCTTGCCGAACTCAAGATCCTTGCAAACAAGAAGGATGTGCCTTATCAGAGCCTTGCGAAGGTCTTTCTTGCCAGGCAGATAGTTTTGGAACGGGAGTCATTGTCCCGCGGTTCAAGAAAACGCAATGTGAAGACCGCTTCCCGCTCGAAGTAAATCCTGCCCAACTTGATGGCTTCGTAAGAAGTCCAAAAACGCCTTTTTCGGTCATTCCGGCGAACCCCGGATCGTGTCCGGGGCAGGCGCCGGAATCCAGTGTTCTCAACTCACAAAGAATTTTCTGGACCCCGGTTTTGACGACGTTCATGTTGAGGCCAAGTTCCTTCCGATCAAACCCCATGGCCAAGCCCAGGAGTTGAGTGAGGTGGTACTGGGTCTGGTCTCAACAATCAGCAAAGGCCTTTTGTCGAAAACCTCACTGTCGCCAAGAGATGCCCACGCGGAGTATCGCGCAAGGGTTATCCCATTGATTCCGCCAGGACATTTATGGTAGTAGTTAGTCACAAACGGATGGATAAGCGTGCGGGCGGCGGGAAGAATAGCTTATTGGAATGCGCGTGATGAGCTGCGTCTGTGAGCGTCGGATGAGTTAAAGTCTGGAAACTAACATCCATGGACAAGAAAACCGTCTACATAGAGACATCGATTCTTTCATATCTCACAGCCCGACCCTCAAGCGATTTACTGGCCGCTGCATGGCAAAAAATCACTACGGATTGGTGGGACAATCAACGGCAGCGTTTCGAATTACTGGCATCTGACCTCGTGGTCGAAGAGGCCGGCAGAGGCGATATCACAGCAGCTGCCCGGAGGCTTGAAGCTTTATCGGGCATTCCCCTTCTGGCGATAACTGATGAGGTTCTTACTTTTTCGAAAGCCCTTATTCAAGCAGGAGCGATTCCTAAGGAGGCCTTGGGCGACTCCCTCCACATCGCCATTTCGGCTGTACACGGGGTTGACTACCTCCTGACCTGGAATTACCGTCATATTGACAACGCTGAAAAGAAACCATTGGTCCGAAGCGTCTGTTTGACGGCGGGATATGAATATCCCGAGATATGTACGCCTCAAGAACTCATGGGGGGTTACGGAAATGGCTGATGAAATTATGAAGGAACTTTGGGGAATCAAAGACAAAATGGCTGGCCAGTACGGTTATGATGTGAAGGCACTAGTAGATGACCTGCGCAAGAAAAAGCACCGAGAAGATCAGTCTATTGTCGACCTCAGCTCTTTGAAACGAAAGTCCAAATCAGGAAAGAAAGAACTGGGAACTCCTTCTCCTCTGCAGCAGCTTCCATAATAGGCAGGGAGCCAGGCACATCCTGAGAATCATTATCTTCCTTATCGGCAATTCCCACCTTTTGCTTTCTTGTTAATCCTAATCCCCGCCGGCGTACTTGGCCAGAGCGTCTTTGGTCTT
>CAZOLJ010000025.1:0-52806 GCA_964580575.1 uncultured Desulfobacteraceae bacterium | reverse complement strand
AACAAAAATCATGGTCTTTATAACGGAATGATCCTGGAATGGCAATAAAAATGTTTATAATGTAGCTACAATTTAATTACACCCCAAAGAGGAGCAATTCAGGCTCTCTCCGTTGCCCATAACCAACCGAACCCCGGCCAGAGGGGGTGGTCCCCTTAGAAGTGGGGGGGTCCAGGAAGGAGCAGGCAGAAAACAGTAGAGAGTCGTACGTTCTGCTTAGCGCTTACTGGAGTGCTGCTTACGGCTTGATGTCTTGTTCCGGAAAGCGTCAAGGGGCCGGTAACTGGCTCATTTTCATTGACATATCTTTGCATGCAAGGTAGAAAACAAACCTCACCTATTCTGACGGATGAAGGAGGAACTGGATGGAACCTGCCGCAGTCAACCCAAAACAAAGCAAGCTCCGGGTGGCGCCCGAATGGGCCGACGTGTGCTTCACCTGCGGCACCTGTGCCAGCGGGTGCCCGGTCACGGGGGTGGATGGTCTGGACCCGAGAAAGGCGGTCCGAATGGCCGCTCTCGGACTGGATCAAGAACTCATTGACTCGCGCTTTCCGTGGGTCTGTACCCTTTGCGGTCGCTGCGAGTACGCTTGCCCCCAGGGTGTCGAAATTCTCAAAATGATGCGGAAGGCCAGGGGCCTTCGAGATCGAGACAAAGTGCCTGGGCCCATCCACAAGGGTGTGGTCATGGATTTGAACAGGGGGAACAATCTTGGAATTCCAAAACCGGATTTTCTTTTTCTCTTGGCGGATCTCAGCCGAGAGATGGAAGCGGACGGTTTCCCGGGATTCTATGTGCCTGTGGACAAGAAGGGCGCGAACGTTCTCGTGACCATCAACTCCAAGGAGCCTTTCGGAGAGCCGGACGACATGAAATTCTGGTGGCGCATTTTCTACGCCGCCAAAGAAGATTGGACGGTTCCATCGGTCAACTGGGAAGGAGTCAACTGGGGGCTTTTTTCCGGCGATGACCCGTCCATGAAGACTTTCGTGGGACGGATTGTGGAGCACCTGGAGAGGCTGGAGTGCAAGACTCTGCTCCTGCCGGAGTGAGGACACGCCTACTATGCGACCAGGCTTGGTCTGCAAAACTGGTTTCCTGAAGTTTTCAAGAAGTACACAGTTCTCTCCGTACACGATCTCCTGAAAGAATATATTGAAGCAGGGCGAATCACGGTGGACAGAACGATCCATGAGGAGCTCACGACGTACCACGATCCCTGCAACTACGGCCGCAAAGGAGCAAAGGCCTTTGGCCACGGCTATTTCGAAGAACCCCGCTGGGTCGTTCAGCAGTGCTGCGAGAACTTCACGGAGATGTACCCCAACCGCATGAACAACTACTGCTGCGGCGCAGGCGGTGGAGCCTGGGCCATGCCCTATTCGGATGAGAGGATTTACTTCGGCAGGGTCAAGGCAAAACAAATCAGGGACACGAAGGCAAAAATGGTGGTTGCGCCGTGCCACAACTGCCGCGACCAGCTCATGAAGAGCTTGGATAAAGAGTATGATCTCAAGGTGGAGGTCAAATACCTGTGGGAGTTGGTCTCCGAGTCCCTTGTCGTGGGGCCCTGGAACGAAGAAGAGGTGACGAAGGCCCACGAGCTCCGAGACGCTCAATATGAGCGGGACGGCATCGTCTTCGACGAAGAGGAAGAAGAGGGGAAAGAGGAATAGAAACCGCCGTCATCTTTTGATTGAAGGAGAAAAGCCCCGGTTTCCGACGGGGCTTTTCTCTCAGTAGTCCTTGGGGCGGGTTTTGACCTGGTAGGGGATCTGGAAGGTATCGGAAAGGGCGCGGAGCACGGTGTCGGTGTCCTGTCCCTTGATCACGCAGGAAACGCTGGAAATGGAGGTGCTGATGGCCAAAGATCCGATGCCTGCGGACGCCATAGAAGAAAACATCCGGCCGTGGATGTGGGGCTTTTCCCTCAAATGGTGGCCGAACACCGTGATCACGGCCACATCCGGTGTGTAGGAAATCACTTTGGCGTCAAGGGTGGGCTTGATGTCCTCCAGGATGCTCAGCGCTCGATCGAGGTCTTTCTGGTCGATGACCAGGGCGAGATTGCCGTAGTCATCCAGGTCGAAGCTCTGGGCCAGGAGCTCGATGTTGATGCTCTCTCCTGCCATGGCTTGCAGGAGGGTCGCCACCACGCTGGCGTGATCAGGAACAGACAGGATTTTGATCAGCGCCCGGCCGTCGCTCTGCATGATCCCGCCTATTTGAAGTTTATCCATGGAGGTATCCATTTCTTAGAGTAGGCAGTATGGAGTAAGCAGTAGGCAGTAACCAGAAGAGGCTTTTCTTGTTCTCGACTGCCTACTGCTTACTGTTTACTGCTTACTTTCTTATTCCCACTTCCTCTGGTCTTCGATTTTGCGGTGACGGTCGGGAAGGGTGCCCCGCGGAACAATCTGAACAGAGCCTCTAACACCGAGCATTTCCTCGATCTCCCGCTCCATCCTTCGCTGCAGAGAAAGAGCCTCCGAGATATCCTGTTTGAGTTCCACGATCACCCTCATGAGGTCCGTGTCATTTTTCCGGGTAATCACCAATTGATACTTGAACACCTCGGGATACCGCGCCATCACTTCGTCCGCCTGCCACGGGTGCACGAAGAGCCCGCCTACCTTGGTGGCTTGGTCCATTCTGCCGATGATCTTTTTGAGAAGAGGTCCGGTGCGACCGCAAGGACAGGCTTCATCGCTGAGACGAGAAAGATCGCCCGTAGCCATGCGGATCATGGGATAAGAGCGATGGAAACTCGTGGCCACGATTTCGCCCACCGCACCTGCAGGAACATGCCTCCCTGTGCCGGGATCCACGATCTCGACCCAGATCGAGTCCGGAACATGAAGCCCGGTCATGGCCTCGCACTCAAAGCCAATACACCCCAGGAAAACCGTTCCATAGGCTTGTCGAACCGTCATCTCGAGCTTTTCCTGAAGCCTGGCCCTCAGGGATTCGGGGAGCATTTCCGCGCTGACGAGCGCTGTCTCCAGGAAGACATCCTTTTTGAGGTCAAGCCCCATGGCTTCAGCGCGCTGCGCCAGGGTGGTGAGGAAACTCGGCGTTCCCAGGAATCCGTTGACCTCGAGCATCTGTATGATTTTGACCTGCATCATGGTGTTGCCTGCGCCGGCCGGTATGACCGTGGCACCGATGTGCCTTGCACTCTGCTCCATGATGCGTGCAAAGGGCCAGAGGGGGTAGTTGAAGGTATTGATGATCCGATCCCCTGCCTTGAACCCTGCTCCGCAGAGGGCCTGAGCCCAGGACGTGTCCTGCGATTCGAATTCTCCGCCCGGCTGAAACAGGAGCCCTGGGTTCACATAGATCCGGTGGAGGTCTTTGGGATCCAGAGTTTCAAACCCCCCGAAAGGAAAGACGCGCCTCTGCCGTTCCATCAGTTCCGTTATGCGGAGGAGAGGCAGTTCTTCAATATCCTCCAGGCTCTGAATCGCAGAAAGCGTAATTCCCCCAGTCTCATACCTCTCCCGGTACGCGCTTGAATGCTCGAAGGCGTGAGCGAGGGTTTGGAGAAACCGGGTATTCAGGTCTTTCTTGCGCTCGAGCCAATCCATGGTTTCTCGAGTTCGGTTGAAAAAAGAAGTGTTCTTCGATGGGGTTTTCATGGCCGATCCTCAGCGTCGAGCACAGGGTGTGCTCTATTCTATTCCCTTTTAGCCACCGAGGGCACCTCGAAGCGCTCCTGAATGGCCTCCAGGGCAGGTTCAACCTGATGACGAGGAATGACCCCGGTGATGGATGCGATGGTACCGCTCAGAGCCAGGAGATCCACCTGCCGGCCCTCAAGGGACTCACACAGCTCGCTTACAATGCCGTAGCGGTCCCCGAAGTGAGGGCCGTTCATAGAAAAGATGATGACCGACGGTGTTTCGCGGAAATCGATCTCTGGAGCAATTCTCTGGATCACTCGGCCGTAGGCTTCACTCTGTGAGGCAGGAAGAGAGAAGGTCAGAATTTCTTTTCCTTCTTCGTGGGAGGGACTGGTCGCGAGAAAAATGAGATTCACACTGAGGCGCGCAAAGCTCCGGAAAGAGGCGCCCACATGGGTGAGCTTTGTCCGGTTCAACCTGATCTGGACCAGGTGTTGCCCCTCGTAAAGCTCCAGACCGTAAACTTTCGGTTTTTTCTCCTGATAGGTGGCCACCACCTCTTTGTAGAGCTTCTCCTTGCCCTCCTGGGCCAGTTTCCAGTCTTCCGGTGTTTGGTACGCACTGAAGGTGAAGGGCTCAAAAAGGGCATGGCTTGCACTGTCGATCAAGTCCTGCTTCAAGACCACGGAAATGGTGGAGGGAGAACTGGCCAGAGCATCCGGTTCCAGGCTCTGGTGCTCGAAGGCTTCAAAGAGGCGCGCGCTGATTTCGGGATTCCGTCTGTGGGGAAAGACGGAAAGAACGGCGCTTCTGGAGTTGGCGGTGAAGATTTTCCCGTAGGTCTCCGTGATGAGACGGCAGAGCTTCTCCTCATCCACCGCCTCCACCACGGCGTTGAGCCCCCAGAAGTCCCCCTCTGCGACAAGGGTCACGTAGGCGAGGTTGATCCTCGCCTTCGCAATCCTGCGGAAGAGTTCATGTGGGAAGCCTTTGCCTTCGGATACGACGGAGATCCTGGCCACATGCTTCAGGATCTTGAATCCGCCCAGCGCGGCTTGATCCGTCATGTGATGGCATGCCCCTTTATCGTGACCGTTTCGAAAAGCTTGATCATTGCCGTTGCGTCAGAGGCTAGAGCAGATTGGTCACGGCGGCCCAGAGGCTCTCCGTGTCAATGGGTTTCGGAATGTAGTCATCCGCTTCTGTCGCCATTCCGTCCGCATGGGAGTAGCGCGTGCTGGGCACGGCCTCTCCCACGGCCGTCAAGAGAATAATCGGAATCTCTCGATTTTGAGGGTTGGCCTTGAGCTCTGCGCAGAGGACATAGCCGTCTTTTCTGGGCATCATGATGTCCAGAATGATGAGATCCGGTCTGCGCTTTTTGATGGACTCCTCGGCTTCAATGCCGTCATAGGCCATGCCCACTTCGCACCCCTTGCTCTCCAGCATCATGGCCACGGTTTCAACCAGATCCGGATCATCGTCTACAACCAGAATGTACTTGCCAGCCATGTACGAAACCTCCTGTGAGTTTATTTTCTCCCTCGAAGTTTGGGATGAAGACCCTCGCTTTCAGTCTAGGATTTCCCTTTGCTCCTTGCACCACCACTCAGGCACAAAGTTGCAAAGGCACAAAGGCACAGAGGGACAAAGTGGAAGACTTCTTTTCTTGTCTTTACCCTCTGCATCTTTGTCCCTTTGTCCCTGCATTCATCCGACTTGCGGCCTCGGATAAAGCCCGCTTTGCTCGACGATCTCGGGGACCTTCTCCTCCCACTCGATCGCCATCACGTGAAAGCCTCTGACCCCGGGCACTTCCTTGAGCTGCTGAATCGTCTCCACGCAGATCTTGAGGCCTTCTTCCGCTTGTTTTTCCTTGGCCACGCCGCTCATCCTCTTGACGATCTCATCCGGAACGTCCATGCCCGGAACCCTGTTCTTCATGTACTTGGCCATGCCCACGGACTTGAGCGGGGTGACCCCGGCGAGGATGAAGGCTTTTTCGGTGAGACCCCGGTCCGCGGCAAGCTTCATGTAGAGCTTGAATTTCTCCACATTGAAGATGCACTGGGTTTGAATGAATTCGACTCCCGCTGCAATCTTCTTCGCAAGTCTGGGAACCCTGATCTCAAAAGGATCGGCAAACGGATTGGCTGCAGCGCCCACAAAGAGTTGCGGCGGCCGCTGGATCGGGTCCCCGCCGAGGAACTTGCCCTCGTCCCGCATGTATCGGACGGTCTGAATCAGCTGCATGGAGTCCAGGTCAAACACGTTCTGGCCCTTGGGATTGTCGCCGAAGATCTGGTGATCCCCGGAAAGGCAGAGAATGTTGAAAATGTCAAAAGAGGCGGCGCCCAGGATGTCGCTTTGCAAAGCGATGCGGTTCCTGTCCCGGGTGACCATCTGAAGGATAGGCTCGAGTCCCATGAGCTTGAGGTGGATGACGGAGGCGAGGCTGCAAAGCCGGGTCACAGACGTCTGGTTGTCCGTGATGTTGACGGCGTCCACATGGTTCTTGATCATCTCCGCCTTCTTTTTGATCGCGGAAGCATCGCTTCCCCTGGGAGGACCGCACTCGGACGTGACCGCGAGGTGACCCGCTTTGAGCAGCTTTTCGAGTTTGCTCGGTGTCTTGATCTCGGTGGTCATTGAACATCCTCCCTGACGATTTTCCGGGGACCGCCGGCTCGCTCTTTGGACCAGTCCTTGATGGGAATGAGAAGCTCGTAGTCCTCGAGCCTGCCCAGTTCCTTGAGACGGTTGATGATCAACTGCCAAGCACAGTCCAGGTCTTTGTCGATCTCGCATTTCCCGCGGGTGGATCCGCCGCAGGGCCCGTTGAACAGCCGCTTCGCGCATCGGGAGACAGGGCAGAGGCCTCCGGTTTTGGCGAGAATACACTGGCCGCAACCCTGGCAGCGTTCGGTCCAGACCCCTCGCTGTTCCGTCACCCCCATGAAGCAGGTGTCCACGCCCGGGAGCACAGGGGTCCTCATGTACTTTTCAGCGAGAAACTGGACTCCCACCCCGCAGGCCAGGGAGAGCACGATGTCGTACTGATCGATGACCTTGCGGAGTTCCTCCAGGTATTCGTGATCGCACTGCCGTTCCAAGGTGATCTCGTCGATTTTGACCTCTTTGCCGTGGTTCATGAAGTACATCCGGAGCGCCGACGCGAGGACCGCGACCTCCTTCTTCCCACCCGACTCGCAAACCGTCACGCACTCGTTACACCCTGCGACCAGGATCTTGCCCGCGTTCTTGAGTCCCTCAATGATCTCATCGATCGGTTTTTGCTTTGCCACAATCATAGATCCTCTCCTCACGCCACCATCTTCTTGCGCGCCTTCTTGATCGGGTTGGGGCCCATCGCCAAGATCTTCCGGGTCATCTCCTCGGCGATCTCCACAAAACGAGGGGCTTCGCTTGAAGCCAGGTTGAACATTTGCACCCGCTCTCCACCGACCCCGATCGCCTCCAGAAGGGTTCGGGCTTGCTCCACGCGCTTTCTTGCCCGGAGATTGCCCGTCGTGAACTGGCACGAGCCCTCCATGCAGCCCACCACGTACACCCCGTCCGCGCCTTTTTCAAAGGATCGGAGAATGTGGATCAGATCCACCTTGCCGGTGCAGGGAAGGCAGATGATCCGGATACCGCTCGGGTACTGGAGCCGCATGGAACCTGCCAGGTCCGCCGCCGTGTACCCTCAGAACTGACAGCAAAAGGCGATGATGATGGGTTGAAAATCGCTCACGGGAGAACCCCTTCCAGCAAGGCATCCACCTTGCTCATGACCTGGGCATCCTCGTACCAGTTGAGTTCAATGGCTTTGGCCGGGCACTCTGCGGCGCAAATGCCGCACCCTCGGCAGAGGGCTTCATCAATCTCGCTCACCCCTTCTTTGTTGATGCGCGGGACCCCGTAAGGGCACACGCGGACGCAGATCAGGCAGGAGGCACAGCGCTCCTGGTCCACTTTGGCCGTCACCACCGAAAGGGTGATCTCGGACTGGGAGAGGAACGTGGCGGCCCGGGAGGACGCAGCCATGGCCTGGGCAATGGTTTCTGAAATGAGCTTGGGTCCATGCGCCGTGCCGCAGACATAAATGCCTTCATTGGCCATGTCCACGGGTCTGAGTTTCACGTGGGCTTCCATGAAATACCCATCCGGCGTCTGGGGCAGCTTGACAATGCTGGAAAGCTCCTCCGTGTCCGCCGGCCTCATTCCGGCACTCAGCACGAGCACATCCGCATGGAGTCTCAAGGCTCGCTGAAAAACCTGATTTTTGAAGGTGACGGAGACGCTGTCGCCCAGAGCGCTCACCTCCGGGGGCTCCTCGGGGTTGAAGCGGAAGAACTGCACCCCTTGGCGCCTGGCCTGTCGGTAAAAAGTTTCCATCTCGCCGTAGGTTCGAATGTCGCGGTGGAGCACGTACACTTCAGCGTCGGGATTGAGCTGTTTGATGTGGAGGGCATTCTTGACGGCGGTCTGGCAGCAAATCCTGGAACAATTCGGAAACCCCTTGTTGCGGGAGCCCACGCACTGGATCATGACCACGCGCTTGAGATCCGCGGCGCCCTTTTCTACGAGCCGTTT
This sequence comes from uncultured Desulfobacteraceae bacterium, assembly GCA_964580575.1. Classification (GTDB taxonomy): domain Bacteria; phylum Desulfobacterota; class DSM-4660; order Desulfatiglandales; family HGW-15; genus CAVPDE01. The sequence continues at coordinate 44,584 of CAZOLJ010000025.1, read as the reverse complement.
GCTCAAATCGAGCTGGGTGAGAACCCGGCTGTCCTGACCGTAGAGGAATTCGCTGGGTTTGTACTCCGTGGCCCCTGTGGCCACGATGACGGCCCCGTGGTCGATCTTTCTTTCGTACATTCCCGGCCCGACCATGACCTCCGTCGTGAAATTCCCTTTGAATCCGCTGAACCCCACAAGGAGGGTTTCGGTGAGCACCTGGACCTTTTCGTGATGGGTCACCCTCTCCGCCAGGTCAAGGAGGTGTTCGGGAATGCGAGCCCCTTCGATCGTGTGCGTGAGGTCGCGTGCCAAGCCGCCGAGCTGAGGGTCCTTTTCCACGAGTACCGCTTCAAAGCCCTGGTCCGCGAGGCTCAGGGCCGCGGTCATTCCTGCGATCCCTCCGCCGATCACCAGCGCACGCTTATTGATCGCGAGCCGTTTCGCCCTCAAAGGTTTGAGCAGCGCCACCCTGGCCACAGCCATCCTCACCAAGTCCTTGGCTTTGTCAGTGGCTGAGGCGGGGTCTGCGCTGTGAACCCAGGAATCCTGGTTTCGGATGTTCGCCATTTCAAAGAGGAACCGGTTGAGGCCACAGGCTTGGAGCGTTTCCTGGAAAAGGGGCTCATGGGTTCTCGGCGAACATGCGGCCACAACCACCCGGTTCAGCTGGTGCTCCTGGATGAGGCTCTTCATGCGATCCTGAGTGTCCTGGGCACAGGTGAAGAGATTCTGCTCCACGTGAACCACATGGGGCAGGGTGGCGGCGTACTCGACGACGCGAGGCACGCTCACGATGCCTCCGATATTGGTTCCACAGTTGCAGACGAAGACGCCGATCCTCGGCTCAAGACTCAAAACATCCGTCTCCTCAGGGATTTCCTTGGTTTTCGTCTGAGTCCAACGGGCCGTGCTCAAGTCCATGGCCGCTGCGCACGCGGCCGCACTCGCTTCCGTCACCGATTGAGGGATGTCCTTGGGTCCCTGAAACACGCCGCACACGTAAACCCCTTCTCTCGAGGTGTTCACCGGAGTGAAGGGGAGGGTCGCACAGAACTGTCCTTCCGTGAGGGAGAGCCCGAGAATTTCCGCGAGTTCGAGGGTTTCCTTCGACGTCTCCATGCCCACGGAGAGGACCACCATGTCGAATCGTTCTTCGAAAAGCTCACCACTCTCTTTAACGTACCGGAGCGAGAGATTGCCTGTATTGGCTATAGGATCGATCCGGTGTATCCGGGAGCGGATGAAACGAACCCCGTGCTTTTCACGGGCGCTGTCGTAGTAACGCTCAAAATCCTTTCCGTGGGTTCGCATGTCCATGAAGAAAATCGCACAATCGAGCCCGTGCTTCGCATGCTCCTTCGCAATCACCGCCTCCTTGACGGCGTACATGCAGCACACGGCAGAGCAATAGCCGTGATCGCACTGGTTGATGTCCCTGGACCCCACGCACTGGAGCCACGCGATCTTCTGAGGCTCCTTTTGATCCGAGGGCCGCACGAGATGCCCCAGGGTGGGACCGGAAGCGGAAAGGATTCTCTCGAACTCGAGAGAGGTAACGATGTTGGGGTGTTTGGCGTAGTTGTAGGTCGCATATCGGGAGGCGTCAAAGGGAACAAACCCGGGCGCCAGGATCACGGAGCCCACCTCCAGCTGGATCTTCTGAGTTTCCTGACGATGGGTTTCGCGGGTCACGGCGTGGGGGCCGCAAGCGGCGACACACTGATAGCACTCGCAGCAGTAACCGCAGTTCAGACAACGACTCGCCTCTTCCCGGCCTGTGGGCTCCTGGTAGCCCAGTTCCACCTCTTTGAAATTGCCCTGCCGCTCCTTCACAGGAAGGACCGGCATCTCGCCTCTTCTTCTCCTGGGCTCCTCTTCGGAGATGGGGCGATAGACCAGATGGTCATGGGACGAAGATTTCCGGCCTTCGGCCATGTCCCGGCCGTCCAGATATCGCACAATGGATTCGGCAGCCTCCCGGCCTGCAGCCACTGCGCCGATGGCAATCCACGGGCCGGTCTGGAGGTCTCCACCAACAAAGACCCCCTCGCGACCGGTCGCCCAAGTCACAGGGTCCGCTTCCGCGGTTCCCCAGCGCGAGAACTTGAGCCCCGGAACACCTTCGAGGGCGGAGAGATCCGGTATTTGTCCGATGGCCGGGATGATCTGGTCCGTGTCGATTTCGTACTCGCTTCCGGGAAGGGGAATGGGCCTTCTTCGGCCTGAGGAGTCCGGTTCCCCCAGCTCCATTCGGATGCAGCGAAGGCCCACAGCTTTGCCCTCCCTCGTGAGAACTTCCTGAGGGGCTGAAAGATAGGTGATTTTTACACCCTCTGCCTCTGCAGCGACTCTTTCTTCTTCCCACGCCGGCATTTCCGCTCTGGTCCGGCGATAGATGATGTGGACCTCTTCAGCGCCCAGGCGCACGGCCGAGCGGGCCACGTCAACGGCCACATTGCCGCCGCCGATGACGGCGACTTTCTTTCCCACCTTTGCCTGACCGCTCAGGTTCAGCTCTCGCAGGAAATCCACCCCCTGGCGCACGCCTGTTGCCTTTTCTCCGGGGATTCCCAGCTCAATGCCCTTGTGAGCGCCCATGGCAAGATACACGGCTTTGTAGCCCTTCTTAAAGAGGTCGGCCACGGTCAGGTCCGGTCCCAGAGGGGTGTTGGTTTTGATCTCCACCCCCAGGTTGGTGATCAACTCGATCTCCTGGTCCAGGATCCTGCGGGGAAGACGGTGCTCGGGGATTCCGACTCTGAGCATGCCGCCGGGCTGGGAGAGGGCTTCGAAAATAGTGGACTGAATCCCTTTCCTTGCCAGATGGTAACCTGCGGAAAGCCCTGCAGGACCGGAGCCGACGATGGCGACCTTCTCGGATCGGGAAGGGAGACACTGGATTGGGATCTGGCGCGGATCGAATTGATCGGCGGCAAGCCTCTTGAGATCGCGAATCGCAACCGGGTCATCCTTTTCACAGCGGCGGCAAGCCTCTTCGCAGCCGTGGGGGCAGATTCTCCCCAGCACACCGGGCAGAGGCAGGTCCTCCATGATGATTTCAAGCGCTTCCTTGTACTTCCCCTCCTTGACCATTTGCACGTAGCCCTGCACATTCAACCCGGCAGGGCAGGCCAGCCGGCACGGGGCCTTGTCCGCTTTTTGGATGGCAAAAGCGCCGGGAATGGCTTGCGCATATTTCTTGTACGCGGCCCTCCGCGTGGTCAAGCCTTGATCGTATTCGCTCGGCAGCTCCACGGGGCAGGCTTTTGCACAATCCCCGCAGGCCGTGCACTTGGACGCATCAATGTAGCGCGGAGTCTTTCGGAGAGCGACCTTGAAGCTTCCCTTGACGCCTGAGAGACTCTCAATTTCAGCGCACGTGATCAGGTTGATGTTCAGATGCCGGCCGACCTCGACCAGTTTCGGCGAGATAATTCACATGGCACAGTCGTTGGTCGGGAAGGTCTTGTCCAGTTCGCTCATCACGCCGCCGATAGCGGATGATTTCTCCACCAAATGGACAAGATAGCCGGAGTCTGCAAGGTCAAGGGCCGTCTGCATCCCTGCAATGCCTCCACCGACGACCAGGACCGATCCGGTGACTTGACTCTGACTCATAGCCGTTTCCTTTCCACCCCTCGGGGGGGCTCCCTCAAAGTCTCGCCTCGTCCAGAACAAGAGGAAGCTTGTCCTCCCACCCCACGGTGGAGATCAGGACTCCCGCCATTCCCATGTTTTTGATCCCGACGATGATCCGGGCAGCGACTCGCACACATTCTCTCACCTTGTCAGGTGCTTTTTGAATATCCGTTATCATTTCAGAGGGAATGGAAATCCCCTTAATGTTGCGGTCAATGTAGCGAGCCATGCCTGCGGACTTGAGCAGCAGCACCGTGGGAATGACGGAGAGAGGCTTGACATCGATTCGTTTGATAAACTGTTCGAAACGTTGGAGATCGAAAATCGGATTGGTCAACACATATTCGACACCCAGTTCGATTTTGCGCTTCAAGTTCTCAAGCTCAATATTAAGAAGGCCGCCGGGAGCGCCGGTATCGAGAGTGGAGCCCACACAAAAGCGCGTGGACCCGCGCAGTTCAATGCCGGAGAGGTCTTTGCCGTTCTGGAGCTTCTGCACCGCCTCAAGCAGCCCCATCAAGTCCAAGTCATTCACCGTCCTCGCCTGGGGGTGATCTCCGAATCGAATATCTTCGCCGGGAACAGCCATGAGGTTCCCGACCCCCAGAGCGGCTGCCGAAAGAATGTCCGCCTGCAGGGCCAATCGGTTCCTGTCCCTGCAGCATAACTGGAAAACCGTCTCCACGCCTTCCCTCTGAAGGAAAGCACAGCCGCCAAGGGAACTGGCTTTCAAAACCGCATTCGCCATTTCAGGGATCACCACCGCGTCCAGACGCCCTCGGGTGAGATTGGCGCTCTTGGAGAGGGGCGAGAAATCAGCGCCCTTGGGCGGCTCAAATTCCCCCAGCACCACAAATTTCCCGGACCTGATCTTCTCCTGTAACGTCATGTCATAACCTCCAGAAATTTGAGGGACCTAGACTAGGCCTTTTACTTCGACCCCAGGCCCTTTGGCAACCCCATTACTGATAACCCGTTCCTGGTCTAGGTGCGCCTGACTCTCCTTGAACCGCGGGGAGCAACACGGTGAAAGTGGTTCCCTGATCCGGAGCGCTCTCCACGTGAATGGACCCTCGATAGGTTTCCACAATGCCTTTGACGATGGAGAGCCCGAGTCCCGTGCCCGTGACCTGGCGAGTCTTGGGATGCTTCACCCGGTAGAACTTGTCGAAGATCTTCGGAACCTCCTCGGGAGCGATCCCGACCCCTGTGTCGGAAACCTTGATCTCTACGAACTGGCCCACCCCCCTGGCCGTCACCGTGACCTCTCCGCCTTCAGGAGAGTAGTTGATCGCATTGGTCAAGAGATTGTTCAGGACTTCTTCGATGTTCTTGGGGTCCGCGACCACAGGCTTCATGTTTTCGCACGAGTGGTTGAGCCTAAGGCCCTGTTCCTTCGCGCGCGGCTGCATGAGAAGCACCATGTCCTCGATCAACTCCGAGAGGTCAATGGCGGTTTGTTTTTGGACCAGCCTTCCGGCTTCGAGTCTCGCTACATCCAAAAGATCGTTGATCAGTGCGAGAAGGGCATCGATCTTCTTCATCCCTCTCTTCACAAAGTCCCCCTGCTTTTCCGAGAGAGGACCGGCCAATCCTTCGGCGAGCACGCTCTGGATCTGCCGAATGGAGACCAGAGGGCTCCGGAGCTCGTGAGCCACCAGGTTGACGAAGTCCGACTTCATGCGGTCCAGTTGCTTGAAGAGGGTGATGTCTTCGAGCACGGTGACCGCACCCGCGACGGTCCAGAACACCCGGCGCTCCGGTTCAAGAGTCGGGGCGGAAATAGCTCTGAGAACCCGCTCGCCCACGTGGATTTCCTGGGCCACAAATTCCTTTTCAAGGGGTTCGCCGCTCTGGATTTCCTTGAGCGTTTCGATCAGGGAGTCGTCTTTGACGATCGCACGGACAGGAACGGGATTGGCGGGGGGTGCGGGCACGTCGAGCAGGCGAAGCAGGGCAGGGTTGTGAAGAACCACTTCCATGTTCTTGTTCGTCACCATGATTCCGTTCGCAATGCAGCTGATGATGGTCTCAAGCCTTTTTTTCTCGGTGCTCAGCGCGAGGAGATTCTGGACGGTTTCCTCTTGATAATTTTTCGCCTTCCGCTCCAGGTTTCGTTTTTCCAGGGCCCGCTCAATGCTCAGCAGCAGCTGGGGGATGTCGAAGGGTTTGGTGATAAAATCGTAAGCCCCTTTCCTCATGCAGTCCACAGCCACATCCAGGCTGCCGTGGCCGGTGACCACAAGCACAGGGATGTCGGGGTAAAGGGGGGTCTTGACCTGAAGGAACTCTTCTCCCCCCATGACCGGCATTTTGAGGTCCAGGAGGATAAGATCAACAGGACTCTTGGCGAGACAATCCAGAGCCTGCTGACCGTTCTCAGCGGTCGTCACCCCATAGCCTTTTTTCGTGAGAAGCCGCCCGGAGGACTCTCTGATGTCCCTTTCATCATCAACCAGAAGAATTGTCGATCCCATAATTCAGCACTCGCAGCGTCTGCTCTCCCTTCATGCTCACGGAGAAGCTTGGGGCATCACCGGAAGGAGCACTCTGAAGGTCGTTCCCTTGTCCGGCACGCTTTCCACGTCAATCGTGCCGTGGTGCGCTTCAATGGCGCCCTTGACAATGGCGAGGCCGAGCCCTGTTCCCGTGACCTTCCTCGTTTTCGGATGCTTGACCCGGTAAAACTTGTCGAAAATTTTCGGGAGCTCTTCCAAAGGAATTCCCACTCCCGTGTCTTCCACTTTAATTTCGAGATAATCCCCCAGACCCCGGCCGGTGACTCGAACCTTGCCTCCCTCAGGCGAATAGTTGATCGCGTTGCTCACCAGGTTGCTGAAGATCTCCTCCATGCTTTTCGGATCCGCGTGAATGAGCTGAAGATCTTCCAGAACGCAGGTGAGCTCAATTCCCTGACTCTTCGCGCGGGGCTCCATGAGGGTGATCAATTCCCTCAGAACCTGGCGGAGGTCCGTGGGGACCCGATGTTGCACAAACTTCCCCGCCTCGATCTTGGCCACGTCCAGAAGATCCTTAATGAGATCGAGGAGGGTGTCAATCTTTTTTGTTCCCCGACTCACAAAATCCCGATGCTTCTCTTCCATGGGTCCGGCAAGCCCGTCGAGAAGAACACTGTTCAACTGTCTCATGGCCACCAGGGGGCTGCGGAGTTCGTGGGCCACCATGTTCACAAAGTCGGATTTCATCTGGTCCAGCTGTTTGAAGTCGGTGATATCTTCCAGAACCGTGACCGTGCCCTCCACCTTGGTTTCCGGGCCCACCAGGGGAGCGGAGACAGCGCGGAGCACGGTTCTTCCGGATGTGATCTCCTGGACCGTGGCTTCCATTTCCAAAGCGTCTCCGGCGACGATCCGTTCGAGGGTCTTGAGAAGGGTTTCTTCCTTCAGAATTTCGCCGGCGGGGAAGGGGGGTTCCATTTTCCTGGAGATCTCCAAAAGACGCATGAGCGCGGGGTTATGGAGGACGACTTCCAGTTTTCGGTTGGTCACCATGACGCCGTTTCCCATGCAGTGGATGATGGTGGTGACCCTGGACTTCTCGAGCGCAAGATCGTAAAGATTCTTGCCACGCTCCTCTTCAAAAAGACGGGCCTTCTCCTCGAGCCGCCGTTTGTCTGCCGCTCTTTGAACCACGATCAGGAAAGGGTCGAGCTGAAAAGGCTTGGTGATGAAGTCGTAGGCCCCTTTCTTCATGCACTGGACCGCCGTGTCCACGGTTCCGTGGCCGGTGATGATGATAATGGGGAGTTGGGGATAACGGGTCCGCACGATCTCCAGCACTTCTTCGCCTCCGAGCACCGGCATCTTCAGGTCCAGGAGAAGAATGTCCACCGGCTCTTTCTCAAGCACCTCCAGGGCCATTTGACCGTTTTCCGCGAGGAGCACAGCGTAGCCTTTGCCCGTGAGCACGCGGTGACACCCTTCGCGGATCGGCCTCTCGTCATCGGTCACCAGAACCCTAATCTTTTCGTCCATAGCTCATCCTATTCAATAAAGACAGGCTCCTCTCCGATGAACACCGCCCCTTCGGAAGACAGGCCGGGATGGGAGAGGGGCAGTTCCACGGTGAACACGGTTCCGCCTTCAGGCGGACATTCAAAAGCAACCCGTCCTCCGTGGATCTTGAGAATGTTCTGGGAAACGCTCAGTCCTAGTCCCGTTCCCTTTCCGGCCGGCTTTGTGGTGAAGAAAATGTCGAAGATCTTGTCCCGGCATTCCTGGGGAATGCCCGGGCCCGTGTCCGCCACCCGGATGACGAAAAGGGACCGGCCCTGGTCAAAGGTTGCACGGATATGGAGTTTCCCCTTGCCCTCCATCGCATCCGCGGCATTGATAAAGAGATTGGTGAACACCTGCTGGAGCTGGCTCATGTCCCCGGTCAGGTTCGGCATGTTCACGTCTATGTTCGTGGTGACCGCAATGTTCTGAAAGTTTGCCTTGTTGATCAGCAGGGCCAGGCACTTGCTGATGAGGTCGTCGAGACTGAAGGAGGAGATCTTGCCCGCGGACTTCCTGCTGAATTCCAAAAGCTCGGAGGCAATCGTTTTGCAGCGCAGAGTCTGGTCGACGATCTCTTGAAGGTCTTTCAAGACCTCGGGTTTGTCCTTGAGAGTTTCCTTCAGAAGCTCGGTGTAGATCAGGATGCCCGAAAGAGGGTTGTTGATCTCGTGGGCGACGCCTGCGGCCATGCGGCCGATGGAGGCGATCTTCTGGGACTGGATGAGCTGGATGTTTGCATCTTCCAGTTCCTTTCTGATCTTCAGGATCCCCCGCATGTCCGTGAAGACGCCGACGCTCCCCACCTCTTTGCCGTCGATGGTGATGAGCGAAGCGGAAAGGGTGACCGGAATCTCTTCCCCGTTTTTGGTTTTGATCGTCATGCTGGTGGGGTTGAGTTTTCCATAAGGCCCGAACTGGTCGCTTCGCATTTTTTTCATGTTTTCCTTGGCCACCTGGATGTCGTAAAAACTCCCCAGGTGGCCTTTTTCCATGATTTCCATTGCAGAGTAACCGGTGAGTTGTTCCATCCCTTCATTGAAGATGAGCACGTTGCCCTTGGTGTCCACCACGACGATGCCGTCCACGATGCTCTGGATCAGTTTCTCAAAAAAGGTCCTGGATCGCTGCGCTTCCCGTTCAAGGCGTATCCTTTCCGTGACATCTCTGGAGGCTTCGATGACCTGGACCACATCCCCCTGATCATTGTAGACCGGCGCTGCGGTGGATACATCAAAACGGGTCTCTCCGTGCTCATCCTTGTATTCCTGGTACGTGCTGATCAGACCCTTTGCTTTGAGCTCCTCAAGTCGATCGCTGAGGGAGCAGGGTCTTCCATAATCCGAACAGGGCTTGTCCAGGCCATACCGCACGGAGTAGCAAGCCTGGCCGACCGCTTCCTCATACTCAAGACCGTGTTCTTTCAAAAAGGTGCGGTTGACCGCATCAATGGTCATGTCCATGTTGACGACCATGATGCGATAGGGCAAGGAGTCCAGAATCACCCTGGTCTGCTCACGGCTTTTTCGAAGATAGGTCTGCCGCTCCTGTTCAAGGCGGGTTCTTTCGGCTTCGATCTGAAGGAAATCCCAGAGGAGTCTCGCCGCTTTGTGATCCATGACGGAGACCCCGGCCGGTCGTTTCGCGTAAATCTCATCTTGAAGAGCGGCGACGCCCGTCAGCTCGATGATGAGGTTCAGGCCTTGCAGATGAAAGAGATCTTCCATCCGGTCGGTCACAAAGAGATCCAGGCTCTTTGCGTACCGGATTCCGGGAGCTTCGGGGCTCTTGTCAAAAACCCCCAGGATCTTGATCTTGAGGCGGGAGAGGCGCTCTGCGTCGAGGAGGTGCAGGAGATTTGAGCACGCCTTGCCGCCTCCAACGATGGCGACGTGAAGGGGGACTCCGGCCTGAGTTCCGCGCCGGATCTGCAACGCTTCCCCTTCGAGATCCGCCTTGGCGTTATGGGAGGTCTGCTCCACCCCGGTTCAACCCGATCCTTTCTCCTCACGGAGCCTGAAGGTCACCTTTTCTTCGAGATCCCTGATAATCGCTCTCATGGCATCGCTTTCCCGGATCGGACCCGAACCATTCCATCCCTTGTGCAAGGCTTCTTCTTTCTTTTTCCGGAATTCCTCCACACTCGAAGCCATGGATTTCCACAGAAAAAGCTTCTGAAGGACGTGCCGCTCCTGAGCGGTCAGGTCTGTTTCCGTGTCAAAGGACTGTCCGTTTCCAAGGATCAGAACCATGAGATCTTCGCGCTCTTTGCAATAAACGATATTAGAAAGGTAGGAAAATCATCCGCTGTCATGCGAAGCCGAGTGCCTGAGGGACAAAGGGACAGAGGCACACAGGCACAGAGGGACAAAGGAGAAGACTTCTTTTCTTGTCTTTACCCTTTGCCTCTTTGTTCCTTTGTCACTTTGTCCCTTCCTTAGACTTTGGGTCTTGGGAGAAGGCCCGCTCGTTCAGCGATTTCAGGGACCTTGTGCTCCCACTCGATCGCCATCAGGTGTATGCCGGCGATGCCTTTCATCTCTTTGAATTCCTGAATCTGCTCGATGGCGAACTGGATGCCTTCCTCGGCCACCTTTCCTTTTCCTGCGCCGCGCAGCCGCTTGATGAGCGGTTCAGGCACGTCCATCCCTGGGACGGACTTGGCCATGTACTGCGCCATACCGACGCTTTTCATTGGGGTGATTCCCGCGAGGATGTAAGCTTTTTCGTGGAGCCCCATATCCACCGCCATTTTCATGAAGGCTCTGAACTTGTCCATGTTGTAGATGCACTGGGTCTGGATGAAGTCTGCGCCGGCAGCGATCTTCATGGCCAGGCGATAGACCCGAAATTCAAAGGGATCGGCAAAGGGATTGGCTGCGGCGCCGATGAACATTTTGGGAGGAACGTCGATGTCTTCATCATTCAAGAACTTCCCCTCGTCCCGCATTTTTTTCACGAGCGAAATGAGCTGCATGGAATCGATGTCGTAGACGTTCTTTGCCTGCGGATGATTGCCGAAGGTCTGATGATCCCCGGAGAGGCAGAGCATGTTTCTGACCCCCATGGCATAGGCGCCGAGAATGTCGCTCTGCATGGCCAGCCGGTTTCTGTCCCGGCAGACCATCTGAAAGTTGGGCTCCACCCCGTTCTGAATCATGACGGCCGAAGCGGCCCAGCTGGACATGCGCACCACAGCGGTCTGGTTGTCCGTGACATTGACGGCATCCACCACACCTTTGAGGTGGGTGAATTTTTCCTTGAGATGCTCCACGTTGGCCCCTTTGGGAGGACCGCACTCGCCCGTCAATGCAAAGTGCCCGGCCTTCAAAACCTTCTCAAGACAGCTCCCGGATTTGAGATCGCTCATTGTACCAGTTCCTCCCTCACGCTCTTTCGAGGCCCTCCGTCGCGAGCCGTGCGCCAGTCCTTGTTCGGTTTCATTTTCGTCAGGTCCTCCAGACGGCCTTTTTCCATCTTTTTCCTGACGATCATGTCCCAGATGCAATCTACCTCTTTGGAAATCTCGCACTTCCCTCTTGCAGAACCGCCGCAGGGGCCGTGAAGCAGGCTCTTAGAACACCGGGCAATGGGGCACATGCCGTCAAAGTGATGGATCAAGCAGGTGCCGCACCCGGCGCAACGTTCCGACCAAATTCCGTGCTGGAGCGCGCCGCCGAAGGAGGTGGTGTTCACTGCAGGGAAAAATCGTTGATCCGGGTAGGCTTCGCTAAGAAATTGAGGTCCCACCCCGCAGGCCATGGAAATCACGGCATCGTACTGGCCGACCAGGTCCTTGACCTGGGCGATGTATTCAGGGTCGCACTGCCTCTCAATCGTTTTTTCGTCCGCTTGAAGCGGTCGCCCCTCTTTCTTGCGGGCGATCTTCAGGATCGAGGCCAGCACGCCGACCTCTTTGGTCCCTCCCACATTGCACACCGTCACACAACCCTTGCACCCCAGGATGAGAATCCGGTTGCACTCCTTCACCATCTCGATCAATTCACCAACGGGTTTTCGGTCAGCTATAATCATGCCTCACCTCGTCACGCAGCTTTCTTCATTTTCACAGGGCTGGGGCCCAGCGTCTTCGCGCGCTCAACCATCTCCCGCGCGATTTCAGCGAACCGGGGACCTTCGCCTGCAGACAGATTGAACATCTCCACCCGCTCCGGTTCAATCCCGAGTTCCTGGAGAACCTTTTTCACGTACTGCACCCGTTTCTTGGCCTTAAGATTTCCCACGAGGAAATGACATTCCCCCTCCATACAGCCGGCTACATACACGGCATCCGCGCCGTCTTCAACAGCCTTCAGAAGGTGAATGATGTCGACCCGCCCGGTGCAAGGCACCTGGATCACCTTGACATTGCTCGGATAGGAGAGTCTCATGGAACCTGCCAGGTCCGCAGCGGAATACGCTCAGTACTGGCAGCAATAGGCAAGAACCTGGGGTTCGAACTCGCTCATAGGTAACCTCACTTCCGTTCTAAGATTTGTCTCGCTGATCTGCTTCAGTTTCTAATCAAGCAGGTTCAAGGGACAAGGTTCACGGTACACGGGAACCCCTTGATTTGGGACCTGGTGTGAACCTTGCATCTTGTCCCTTAAACCTTGTATCATCTTCATTTGCCTTGCGCCTTTCACCTTTCACCTTGTCCCTTCTTTATGCCCCCTGCGCCTGAAACAAGGCGTCGGTTTTAGCAAGGAGCTGTTCATCCGTGAAATGCTTCAGGGCGATCGCTTTGCCCGGGCACTCGGCCACGCAGGCGCCGCACCCACGACAGGCTGCAGGATCAATGATCGCGTAGCCTTCTTCACCGATGCTGGGAGCGCCATAGGGGCAAGTCCTCACGCAGGTGAGGCAAGCCGCGCATTTATCCGGGTTCACAGAAGCGACTACGCCCCCCACAAAGATCCCTTCCTTGGACAGGATGGTCATGGCTCTTGCCACAGCGGCCTTGGCCTGGGTGATGCTCTCGTCGATAGGTTTGGGATAGTGGGCAAGGCCGGCCATGAAAACCCCTTCGGAAGCAAAGTCCACAGGCCTCAGTTTGGCGTGCGCTTCGATCAGGAACCCTTCCTTGTTCACGGGGACCTTGAACAGTTCGAAGAGTTTCTTGTTCTCCGTCGGCAGAATCGCCGTGGCCAGGATCACGAGATCGGGTGCGAGCTGAATGGGTCTTCCGAGAACGTGGTCGATGACCTTGAGCAAGAGCGAGCCTTCACCGCTGGAGCTCAACTCGGGCAATCGATCCAGCTCGTAGCGCACAAAAAGCACTCCCTTCTTCCTCGCTTCCCGGTAGAGATCTTCCCGGAACCCGTAAGATCGGACATCCCGGTAGAGAATGAAAACGTTCATGTCCGGGTTCAGTTCCTTGAGTTTGAGAGCGCTCTCCAGACTGTGGGTGCAACAGATCTTGCTGCAATAGGGCCTCTCGGGAATCCGGGAGCCCACGCATTGAACAAAGACCGCAGTCTGTGCTTTCTTCACCCGCTCATCACCCCGGAGCACGGCTTCATCGAGATCCAGGTGGGTCAACACGCCGGGGTGCTTGCCGTAGAGATATTCCGAAGGCCGGTATTCCTGGCCGCCCGTGGCAATGATCGTGGTGCCGTGATCCACGTTCACAGGAGACCCCTTCCCATTCTGGGGCACAAGGGTACTCGTGAAATTTCCGAGGATCCCCGAGGTCTCCTTCACCTCGGTTTCCATGAAGAGCTGGATCCCGGGATGGTTCTTCACTCTTTCCGCGAGCCCCTGCACATACTCCGAAATCTTTTCTCCCCGCCACGTGCTCCTGAGTCTTCTCGCCACACCGCCGAGGGTGTCCGTCTTTTCAACGAGAAAAGCCTGGAAGCCTTGTTCGGCCACGCCGATCGCCGCCTCCATGCCCGCCACGCCGCCCCCGATCACCAGGGCGCTCTTGGTGACCTGGAGCCGCACCTGGTCGAGGGGTTCCACGAGGGCCGCCTTGGCCACGGCCATGCGCACAAGGTCTTTGGCCTTCTCCGTCGCCCTTCTGGGATCGTTCATGTGAACCCAAGTGTTCTGATCCCGAATGTTGGCCATTTCGAAAAGGTACTTGTTCAACCCTGCATCGCGGATGGTCTCCTGGAAAAGAGGTTCATGGGTTCTCGGAGAGCAGGAGGCGACCACCACGCGGTTGATCCCCTTGTCCTTGATCACCTGTTTCATCTTGTCCTGCGTGTCCTGAGAGCAGGTGAAGAGGTTGTCTTCCACGTGGACCACGTAGGGCAGGGTCCCTGCATATTCCCTCACCGCAGGCACGTCGGCGATGCCGCCGATGTTGATGCCGCAATTGCACACGAAAACGCCGATTCGCGGCAACTGGCCGGACACATCGAGCTCCGGAGGGAGCTGCTTGGACCGGGCCAAGGACCCCCTGGACGCAGCGAGGACCTCGGTGGCGGCGGCGGCCGAGGCAGAGGCCTCCATCACGGAGTGGGGAATGTCCTTTGGGGCCTGGAAAACGCCGCAAACGTAGACCCCGTCCCGAGAGGTGGTCACGGGCGCGAAACTGCTCGTCATGGCGTACTGGTGCTCATTGAGCGCAACGCCCAGTTTCTCCGCAAGCTCGATGACCCCCCGCACAGGGGCCAGGCCGATGGAGAGCACGACCATGTCAAAGTCTTCCTCTTTCACCTCGCCGGACTCGGTGGCAAACCGTATCCTCAGGTTCTCGTTTTCGACAGGCTCGATGGAATGAACCCTGGAGCGGATAAAGCGAACGCCCCTTTCTTCCTCGGCACGGTTGTAATACTTTTCGAACTCCTTGCCGTAGGTCCGCATATCCATGTAGAAAATGGCCGCATCCAGCGGCTCCTTGCTGTGCTCCTTGGCAATGACCGCCTCTTTGATGGCGTACATACAGCACACGGCCGAGCAATAGCTGTGGTCGCAGCGGTTGATGTCCCTGGACCCCACGCACTGGAGCCATGCGATTTTTTGAGGTTCCTTGTGATCCGAGGGCCGGACCAGGTGGCCTTCATAGGGCCCGGAGGCTGAAAGAATGCGCTCAAATTCCAGGCTCGTGACCACGTTGGGGTGAATGGAATAACTGTACGTGTCGTAGCGGTTTGGATCAAAGGGAGTGAACCCCGGGGCGAGAATGATGGCGCCCACGTCCAGGACCCGTTCCCTGGGTTTCATGGAGTGATCCACGGCACCGGCCAGGCAGGCGGGGACACACTGGTAGCATTCCGAGCAGATCCCGCACTTCAGACAGCGTTCCGCTTCTTTGCGAACCTCCTCTTCGTTGAAGCCCAGGGCGATTTCCTTGAAGTTGCCCTTTCGCTCCGAGGGAGAAATCTTTCTCATGGCGATTCTTTTGTCTTTCGTGACCCCGGTGAAGTCGGGTTTCTCGTAGGACCAGTCCTGGGTCCGGTCGACCCGCAGGTCGCGGCCGTTGAGGTATCGATGGATGCTCTCTGCCGCATCCTTTCCGCAAGCGACCGCTTCCACCACGGACTTGGGACCGTAGAGGGCGTCTCCTCCGGCAAAGACCCAGCCCAGCGGGGTCTGAAGCGTGACAGGGTCAGCGTCCAGACCTCCTCTTTTGGTGACGGCCACGTTCTCGCTTTGAGCGAAAGAGAGGTCTCCGGCTTGACCGATGGCGACGATCGCTCCCTCGGTTTCCATCACGGTCAACACTTTTTCGTCGTAGCTGGGATTGAACGCTCCCTTTTCATCAAAGACCGAAGTGCAGCGCTTGAACTCAATGCCCGCGATCTTTCCTCCCTTCTCAACAAAGCGCTTGGGGCCCCAGCTGTTCACGATCTTCACGCCTTCTTCCAGGGCCTCGTCGATTTCGTATTTCCACGCGGGCATCTCTTCTCTTTTTTCGAGACACACCAGGGTCACGTCCCCGGCGCCTTTTCGGAGCGCGGTGAGAGCCACGTCAATGGCCACGTTGCCGCCGCCGATGACGATCACTTTCTTGGGAAGAGGCAAGGGGTTTCCAAGAGCCGCATCGCGGAGGAACTCCACGCCTCGGAGCACCCCGGCCATTTCTTCTCCCGGCACGTTCAGCTTGCGGCTCACGTGCAGTCCTGTGGCCAGAAAAACGGCTTTGTATCCGTCTTTTTTGAGACTGTCGAGGGTCACGTCTTGTCCGAAAGTGACTCCGGTCCTGATCTCGACGCCCATGTCTCGGATGATCTGAACTTCGGTCTCAATGATGTTCCTGGGCAGCCGGTATTCGGGAATACCCACGGCCATCATGCCTCCGGTGACCGGGAGTTTTTCAAAGGCCGTGACCCGGTAGCCTTCTTTGGTCAGGGTGTAGGCGGCCGTCAGGCCGGCAGGACCGGCGCCGATGATCGCGATCTTTTCCTCTCGCCTCTCCTTGACTTTAGGGATGGATCGGGCTTCGCCTGAGAGCTCATAGTCCGCGAGGAAACGGTGGAGGTACTCGATGGCAATGGGCTCATCAAGATCTCCCCGGGTGCAAATGCCTTCGCAGGGGTGGTGGCACACACGGCCGCAGATGGCGGGGAAGGGGTGGGCCTCCTTGAAAAGCTCCAGGGCTTCGCGGTATTTGCCCTGATTGATCAGCGCGATGTAGCCTTGCACGCTCACATGGGCCGGGCAAGTGGCTTTGCAGGGAGCCGTGCCCCGTTTTTCGATCGCGTAAGCGCTCGGCATGGCTTGAGGGTAGAGTTTGTAAGCTGCCTTGCGATCGCGCAATTCTTCATCAAAGCGGTTGGCCACATCGATGGGGCAGGCCTTGGAGCACTCGCCGCAGGCCGTACACTTGCTCATGTCGATGTAGCGGGGCCTCTGCAGCACCTTGACCTTGAAATTCCCCGGTTCGCCGCTGACATCCAGAATCTCGGTGAGAGGCAAGAGGTCGATGTTAAGGTGTCTCCCGCACTCCACCAGTTTCGGAGAAATGATGCACATGGAACAATCGTTGGTGGGAAAGGTCTTGTCCAACTGCGCCATGACTCCGCCGATGGCTGAGTCCTTTTCGACGAGATAGACAAGGTAACCTGAATCTGCAAGGTCCAGAGAAGCCTGGATGCCGGCAATACCGGCACCCACCACCATCACCGATCCTACTGGAGTGTTTTTACTCATGGATCAAAGAGTCTCCTCGTGTGCACGAACTGTCCCCTCAGGGAAGAGCCCGGAATTTTAGTTCTGTAAAGGCTGAGATAACCTTGAGGCGGGTGTTTCGACTTAACGTAGTCGATTTACAACCAATTTTGGATGAAGGAGAATGCCACAGCGCAAAGGCGGGTGTCAAGAAATAAACACATCCGGAGCAAAATGTCCCAACAAAAGCCTCGGCAAATCGGTGCTGATGTTGATATAGAGAAGATACAACACAGAATAGCAAGGCTAAAGTCTTTTCAGCAGCAAGGGTCTCATGACCAGGAGGATAAGGAGGACGGCACTAATGCAATTCAGGAGAGAGGTAAGAGTGCGTCTGGACATCGAGAAGGTGTCCGAAGAACCGGGCCCCTACATCATGAGCTACGGTTTCGATCTTGAGGCCCTTCGTGAATCCATCAGGAGGGTAGGGCTGATCAACCCTCCTGTGGTCGCCAGAAATCAGGAAGGGTCCTTTGACATTATTTCGGGGTACCGGAGGATTCTGGCCTTGAAGTCGCTGGGAGAGCGTGAAGTGTTCTGTGAAGACGCGACTGCTGTCTTGTCTTCGCCGCTGGAACGGTTCCTCGCCGCCTTTTACGAAAACCTCGCTACCCGGAAGTTCAACGACATGGAGAAGGCCATCATTCTTAATAAGCTTCAAGAAAAGGTAACAAGGGAAGAGATCCTGGTCTCTTTTATGCCGCTCCTCTCTCTTCCGTCCCATGAAGGGACCCTGAAGTTCTACCTTAAGCTTTTGGATCTTGAAGAGAACACTCAAATGGCCATGGCCATGGAAAAGATTTCCATCAATGCAGTTAAAGTGCTAGTTGAAGTGGAAAAAGAGGATAGGAAGGCGTTGTTTCAATGGATCGAGCAATTGCAGCTAAACTTTAATCAGCAGATAAAATTTATTGATTATTCAAAAGATATAAGCATAAGGGATGCTATCACAATGGCAAACTTGCTCTCTCAACAAGACCTTCTTGGTATAGTGGGAAACCCGCGGTTGAACAATCCTCAGAAAGCCAAGGCCGTGCTCGAAGTTCTGAGGGTGAGGCGATTCCCGCGGTGGTCGCAGGCGCAGAGAGCGGTTGAGAGTGCGGTTTGTGCGATCTCAATGCCTCCCGAAACTTCGATTCATTACGATCCCTCCCTTGAAGACCCGAACTATCATCTTGAAATCCGGTTTAAGGAGGGAAAGGATCTTACGAGGACCATCGAGAAACTTCATGCAATGCCTGAGCTTGAAGCAATCCCTGAACTGTGGACAAGTCGATAAACATGAGAATTCGAACCGCGGTACTTGAAAAGGGTGCAGAAAAACATCCTTTTGCGCAGCGCGCGTTGTTACACCTCGGTGTGTCCTGCTCGGTGGTGGGGGAGGAGGAATTTCCAATGCGCGCCTATGACGAGTCGGATCCGGGTAAAGAAACCCTTCGGCTTCTCTCTTTCCCGGGTCAGCTTTTGAAATCCTGCCCTGGAACCCGCGACTATCTCTGCTGCGGGTACCAGATCCTCAACATCGGCACGAACTGTCCGCTCGATTGCAGCTACTGTATCCTCCAGGCTTACTTTGACCAGCCCGAGCTTCGCGTATTCGTGAACGTGGAGCAGCAACTTGAAGCCATAGGGGAAACCGTGCGAATGTTCGGGAGAAAGGTCTTCAGGGTCGGAACAGGTGAATTCACGGACAGCCTTGCCCTTGACCCTGTCGTGAAGTGGACAGAAATCCTGCCTTCTTTTGCCGCAAAGCATCCTAGCATGGTCCTGGAATTCAAAACAAAGACCGTCTCCATTCAAGGTCTGCTTTCATCCCCGCACCGCGAGCGCATCGTGGTGTCCTGGTCGCTGAACAGCCCTTCCATCGCCGACACAGAAGAGCACGGAGCGCCTTCGATCAGGAAAAGGCTGGAAGCGGCGAGAACCTGCCAGAGGGAAGGGTACACCCTGGGGTTTCACTTTGATCCCTTGATCGAACACCGTTCCTGGAAACAAGATTATTCTCGCACGGTGGAGCTCCTCGACCGTTTTGTCGACCCTTCCAAAGTGATCTGGGTCAGCCTGGGCTGCCTTCGCTTCATGCCTTCCTTGAAGCGAGTGATCCGGAGGCGTTTTCCGCAAACCCGGATCCTTGACGGAGAATTTCTCCCCGGGCTGGACGGAAAAATGCGTTACATCAAACCGCTTCGAATTGAGATGTACGCGTTCATGAAAGAAAAGCTTGCACAGTGGGGCATGGGGAGCGGTCTGTACCTGTGCATGGAAAGCAGTGACGTGTGGCAGAAAGCTCTTGGGTGGTCACCGGAGAATTCAGAGGGACTTTCTGTGTATCTGGACCGCAGGGCTGTTTCGGCGTTCGGTCTGCGCTGAGAGTGGTATTTTTCTTTTTTCCTAAACATTCCCTTGAACTCGGGCTTCTGCGTGTGATATGAAAACCCACGAATATAGAGTTTGAACAGGGAGGTATAACTCTGATGCTTAAAGAGAAAGTGGAAAAAGCTTTGAACAAGGTGAGGCCCTCTTTGCAGGCTGACGGCGGCGACGTTCAACTGATCGACGTCGATGACCAGGGTGTCGTGAAAGTCAAGCTGACCGGGGCTTGCGGGGGTTGCCCAATGTCTCAGATGACCCTCAAAATGGGTATAGAGAAAATCTTGAAGCAAAATGTTCCTGAAGTGACAAGAGTTGAATCGGCATAGACTTTACAGACTACGGAGGAATCAGAAATGGAAATTCGGAAAATCGGTGTGATCGGCGCTGGAACCATGGGGAACGGCATTGCACAGGTCGCGGCTCAGATCGGCTGCGACGTGATCATGAGAGATATCGAGGACTCCTTTGTTGACCGCGGTATCAAAAGCATCGACAAGTTCCTCGCCAAGAGCGTCGAAAAAGGGAAGCTGGCGGCGGACGAAAAAACCAAGATCATGGGCCGGATCAAGGGGACTACAAAGATAGCCGACCTAAAGGATGTCGACTTTGTCGTGGAGGCGGTCATCGAGAACCTGGACCTCAAGAAAAGCGTGTTCAAAGAACTCGACGCCTTGTGCCGGCCTGAAGTCATCCTCTCCACAAACACGTCATCCATGTCCATCACAGAGATTGCGTCAGCCACCAAGCGGCCCGACAAAGTCTGCGGAATGCATTTTTTCAATCCCGTGCCTCTCATGAAGCTGGTTGAAATCATCCGAGGCTTTAGCACTGGCGACCAGACCATCGCTACAGCCACGGCGCTCGCCAAGAAGATGGGGAAAATCACGGTGGAGGTCAAGAAGGACTCCCCAGGGTTCATCGTCAACCGCTGCATGATCCCCCACATGATCGAGGCCATCAAGATCGTGGAAGAAGGGATTGCGAGCATTCCGGACGTAGACACGGCCGTGAAAAACGGGCTCAATTATCCCATGGGGCCTTTTGAGCTCATGGATCTGACGGGCATCGACATTGCGTATTTCGTGAACGAGTATTTCTTCAAGGAGCTCAACAAAGAGCTCAAGTGGGCGTCTCCAAACCTGCTCAAGACCATGATACGGGCCAACCGGTTAGGCAGGAAAACGGGAGGAGGGTGGTACGAGGTGGGCAAGTAACCTGAGCCGCACCAGTCGTTTCTGAAGAAACAAAAAGGCAGTCCGAACCACCCCGGACTGCCTTTTTGTTCAGAAGAGGGCTGTGGCGCTACTTGTTCTTATGCCGCATCAATTTCCTCTGCTTTCGATACTTGTGTTTACGGATTTTCTTTCTTCGTTTCTTGACTACGCTGCCCATTCGCAGAGGTCCTCCGATCCTTTAAGAAGTCAGACGTATCTACACTGGTGCAATCACCATGTCAACAAAATAGTTGGTTTTTTTGGGTGGATGGGCGCGCGGAGGAGAGGATGGGGAGTATTTGGCCGATGACGGAAACAGGTTGCAGTTAAAGTTTACATAATATACCTTATCAGAATAAACGTAAACGCCCCACCCAATTCTTGCGGCCGTTCTTCGCTTCCGTCTTCGACTTGTAGAGGTTGGTGTCAGCAAGTCTTACGAAGTCCGTGAGATCCATATCTTCACGGTAAACGGCATACCCCAGGCTCGCTCCAAGCTCACCGCTATCTCTTATAGCGAACCGAACACGCTTTCCGATCTCCTCGGCGATTAGAATGTCCGAATCGATAAGAATAATGGCAAACTCATCGCCTCCATATCGGTAGCCCGAGTCAACGCCTTCCCGGATACTTCGTAGAATCGCCTTTCCCACGTCCCTCAAGGCCTGGTCGCCTGCAATGTGGCCGTGCTTGTCGTTGTATTCTTTGAAATTGTCTACGTCGAGGAGAATAAGGGCAAGCGGGTGCTTCTGCCGCGTGGATCGCACAATCTCCTCCCTGAGGCGCATATAAAACTGCCTTTGGTTGAACAATCCTGTCAGGGAGTCCGTGACGGAAAGTCTGCTCAGTTCTTTTTTGAGATCGCGCTCGCTAATGCAGCGGATGATCTTGGCTTCGAGCTCTGCGATATCAACGGGTTTCTTTACGAAATCATGGGCGCCGGCATTGATGATGTCTACGTACTTGAACTCATCCGCGTAGCCGGTCATGGCGATAACGCTGACGGTCGGGAAACTCTCTCTCGATCGGCGGATAAGTTCCATGCCGTTCATTTGAGGCATTTTCATGTCCGCCAAAAGAAAGGTGTACGGTCTGTCCTTGAGCATCTTCAATGCATCAGCACCGCCAAGGGCGCTTGCCGTGGGAAACTGCAAGGCTCCGAGAAATTCCTTGAGCGCTTCGCACACCCGCTGGTCATCGTCAACGACCAGTATCAATTCTTTTGCTTTATCAATGTCCAATTGTTGCCCGGTTTCTATTGTGGCAAACTTTTTCTATCTCAACATGTGAGGGAAGTCAATTCCCCCCAGAGAGAATTAAACGAAGCACGCTTAATTGTTACATTAATTAGTTGATTTATATATCTTTTATCGTTGTTAAAATTAACGACTTTATTGTTGGCAGTTCTGCCGGTGAGACTCTGTCCTTTCTTGCTTGTCCCCTCAACGAGGACTTCAAGATCCTTCCCGATCAACTCCCTGTTTTTCTTGAGTGTTATCTTCCTCTGAAGCTCCTGCAAACGATCAAGTCTGGCAAGCTTTTGCGGCTCCGGGATTTTGTCCTCCATCTTTGCCGCCGGAGTTCCTTCTCTGTCAGAGTACTTGAAAGAGAAGAGATTGTCGAATTCAACCCTCCGGATGAGGTCGAGGGTCATTTCGAAGTCTTCGTTCGTCTCTCCGGGGAACCCTACCATCACGTCACTGGTCACGGCGATGCCGGGTCTAGCGTTTCTGAGCTCTCCAATGAGATCCATGTATTTTTCGCGAGTATAGCCTCGCTTCATGGTCTTCAGCACCCTGTTCGATCCAGCTTGGAAAGGAAGATGGATGTGAGAGCAGAGTTTCTCCAAATGGGCAAAGCACTGAATCAGCTCCGGTGAGAGGTCTTTGGGATGCGATGTGGTGAACCGTATTCGGTGAAGCTCTTTGATCTCATTCATGGCCTGCAGGAGTCCGGGAAATCGCATCTTTTCATGAACGTAGGAATTCACGTTCTGGCCTAGGAGCGTGATCTCTTTAACGCCTTGGAGAGCAAGGCTCCTGGCTTCGTCTAGGAGTTCCTGCGGGAGGCGGCTGGTTTCTCTGCCCCGCACGTAGGGAACAATGCAGTAAGAACAGAAGTTGTTGCATCCTTCCATGATGGTGATGTAGGCTTTGACGCGGTGTTGGAAATAGTCAAAGCCCCCAAGAAAAGACACGGGCATCCCACGGGTATCAATGGCGGCAACTCGTGTGCCGCCTTCTTTCACTTTTTCGAGGATTACCCTGAAATTTCCCATCTCCCTCGGCCCTAGAACCAGATCCAGACCCGCAAAACGATCGAGGAGGTCCACACCCCTCTGCTGTGCCACGCATCCGGCCACAGCCAGAAGAACTCCTGGGTTTTTCTTCTTCAGGGTTGCGAGCCGACCCAATCGGCTCAGGGCTTTCTGCTCTGCCTTTG
This sequence comes from uncultured Desulfobacteraceae bacterium, assembly GCA_964580575.1. Taxonomy (GTDB): domain Bacteria; phylum Desulfobacterota; class DSM-4660; order Desulfatiglandales; family HGW-15; genus CAVPDE01. Next base: position 21,798 of record CAZOLJ010000025.1, on the reverse strand, counting down.
CCCGCACGGAACAGGTGTTGAGAAGCACGAAATCCGCTTTCTCCGGATCGCCCACGCGCAGGTAACCTGAATCCTCCAGGATACGGCTCAGGTGATCAGAATCATACTCATTCATCTGGCAGCCCATGGTTTCTATATAATAGTGTTTGGGCACTCTCTGCTCTTCTCTCTCTGCTCTATGCGGTGACGGGCTCCAGGGGAAGTCCTTCCTGTTCTCTCAAGGCGGCGATCAGGGCCGAAATCAAGTCCTCGCACCCGGGAGCGATCAAAAGCTCGATGGTTGCCTCCCCGGGATCCACCCGGCATCGCTGGGAGCCAGGGTCTTCGGGCTCCACCGTCCTCACCACGGCCATCCCGTCATAGGCCTCGATCGTGGTACGGAGATAGTGGATGTCCTCCCGGTTCACCCTGAACATCCGTTTCGTCGTTTCCAAACCTCGGACTCCTGCCGCACTTTCGCCCTTCTAGGCTCTTTGCAAGGGCTCCTGACTATCACGGTTCCTGAAAGGGACGCCTCCCCACATGAGTTTCTCTCGTAAGATTTCAAAATAGCTCTGATCCGTAGACTTGATGAGTTTCAGCTTCTCTTTGGCCTTCTGGATAAGCACCTTGTCCCCTTGAAAAAGGTCAAATCCCACCTGGCCGTCAAAGGTCAGACTCACCCTCTCCTCCCCTCTCCTGCTGAGAGTAATCGAGAGAACATGAGAGTCGGGCAAGAGGATAGGCCGGTTGGTCAAGGTAAAAGGACAGATGGGAGTGAGAATGAAACTCGACATGGTCGGGTAGAGGATGGGCCCCCCGGCGGAAAGATTGTAGGCTGTAGATCCGGTCGGTGTGGAGACGATGAGTCCGTCTGCCCTGAAGGTTGTGAGAAACTGGTCATTGATGAACACATCCAGGTCAATGATCCGGGCAAGCGCCCCTTTGTTGATGACCACATCATTGAGCACCTGGAAACGGCACGTTTCCGTGCCTTCCCTCACCACCACCGCCTCCAGCATGAGCCTGGTTTCCACCTCCAAGCGACCTTCGAGCATGAGCTCCACTGCGGGATAGAGGTTTTTCAGGGGGATTTCCGTAAGAAAACCCAGGCCGCCCAGATTGACCCCCAGAATCGGCACTCCGTAGCGCCCTACCCTGCGCGCAGCACCGAGCAAGGTTCCATCCCCTCCGAGGACGATCACGAATTGCACTTCCCTGGGCACATAGGAAGGCTCTTCAAAGCAGGCATTCATGGCCGCTCTCGCGCCCATTTCCTCTGAGAAGACCGTGATCCCTTTTTCTCGGAGCCACTGATCAAGCTTGGCCGCCTGTTCTTTGGCCGGCTCATAGTGATGCTTGTAAATGATCCCAACCGACCTCTGTTTCATAGCCAATCCTCCTACACAAATAGCGGCACGTGTGCAAATATCCGAACGTCCACCAGTCCTTTGTCCGTGAGCTTCAACTCAGGGATCACGGGCAGGCTGAGAAAAGAAAGAGCCATGAACGGCTCAGGCAGAAGGCATCCCAGAGATTCTGCCGCACGGGAAACCGTCTTGACCTGCCTGCCCAGAGACTCAAGGGGCTCCTTGGACATGAGACCTCCGATTTCAAGCGCTGCCTTTGCAAGAACCCTATCTCCCTCCGCAGCAACCAGCCCACCTCCCATGCGCCGCACCTCTTCGACAGCCGTGAGCAGGTCTCTCTTCTCCACGCCCACCACAATGAGGTTGTGCGAATCGTGCGCCACAGAGGAGGCGAGAGCCCCTTTTCGCAGCCCGAAACCGCGAACAAGCCCTCGGCCTATCCTGCCGGTTCCTTTGTGGCGTTCCAGTACCATCAGCTTGAGGACGTCTCTGCGGGTGTCCGAAATCACCCATCCGTCCACAGAGAGCACTTCCTCTACACGTTCCTTGGTTAGAATCTGGCCTGGGATCACTTCAATGATCCGCGCCCTGGAGCCCTGCTTGCGGATTCCGAAAGTCTCCGCACTGAGAGGAGGGATCCTGATCGGCCACGATGGCAGATCCTCTTCACCCTTTCTCGGGAAAGCACTGACTTTCCCGTGTAACGACACCAGGCGGCCGTCCTTGTACACTCTCTCTGCAGAAAAACCCTCCAGGTTTTCCATGACCGCCAGGTCGGCCCGATAGCCCGGTGCCACAGCGCCCCGGCCGCTGAGGCGGAAATACTCCGCCGGATTGAGGGTGACCATCTGAAGCGCTGTCAAAGGATCCAGACCCAATTGAACCGCCTTTCTGAGCACCTGATCGAGGTGGCCCTTTTCGAGCAGGTCCTCAGGGTGAAGATCGTCGGTCACCAAACAGAACCGCCTGCTGTTCTTCCGGGTCACGAGAGGAGCCAGCGCTTCCAGATTCTTGGCAGAGGTCCCTTCGCGGATCATGATCATCATGCCCGCGCGCAGTTTCTCCTCGGCTTCCCGCAAGTCGCTTGTCTCGTGGTCCGACTGAATGCCTGCCGAGCAGTAGGCCTGGAGATCGTAGCCGCCAAGGGAAGGGGCATGGCCGTCGATCACCCTGCCCTTGAAGAGGTGCAGCTTTTCGAGCACTTTCTCATCCCCGGCGAGCACGCCGGGATAATTCATCATCTCAGCGAGCCCGAGGATCTTCGGATCCTCTCTCAAGGAAGCGAGGGCTTCTTGGTCCAGAGAGGCTCCGGAGGTCTCAAGGGACGTGGCGGGCACACACGAAGGGGCCATGAAAAAGACGTCAAACGGAAGCGCCTCGCTTTCACGCAACATGAACCGAATTCCCTCGACACCCATCACATTGGCGATCTCATGCGGGTCGCAAACGATAGCAGTTGCTCCATGCGCCAGAAGGGAAGCGGCAAGCTGTGAGGGAATGAGCATGGTGCTTTCGATGTGCATGTGACCGTCGATCAGCCCGGGCGCAATGTACCGGCCTCGGACATCCACCTCCTGTGCGCCTGTGTACTCCTCTCCCACGCCGACGATCACGCCCTGATGAACCGCCACATCCCTTTCCAGGACTTCTCCGGAAAAAACATTGACCACCCTGCCCTTCTTGAGGACCAGATCAGAGGGGATCTGCCGGCGAGCGGCCTTGATCCTCTGCTGCAGGAGTGCAATGTTCTCTTTGTCGTTCATGTGGGCTCAGCCATCTATTTCAAAAAGTTGAACGGCTAGCGAGTGACCTTGTCTATGACAGCCCACTCAGTTTCAAGGTCCGACGCGGTGTCCACCAGAAGGTGGAGAATGTTCATGGCCGGAAAGAGGCGTTTCAGGTCGTCGAGGTCCACGGTCTCGAACTTCTTCTTGTTATTGAGGTAAGCCTGTTCGGTCAGGGCATTGGATTCGTAGTTCTCCTTGCTTCTTTTCGAGATTCGCCGGAGAGAGACGTCCTGGGGACACTGGGTCTGCTGAATCACGAAACGCTTCCGGTTCTTGGCTGCCACCTCCGCAGCCCGCCGCCTCAAAGACTGGCTCACGAAGGTGGCGTCGAAAAGGATGCTTTCGCCTTTTGCCGAGAGTTCCTCTCCCAGCCTGAACATTTCAGCGTAGACGAGCTTTCTCTTGTCCATGTTGGAGGCGACTTTCTCATCGAAAATATCCTCGCCCTTCAGCACCTCGAGGCGGATCATGTCGGTGCGAAGAATGGCGTATCCCTTGAGTCTCGCGATCACTTCCGTGGTTTCCGTTTTATAGGAGGCCGGAAGACCGCACGCGATGAGCACCGTATCCGGTCCCAGTTCTTTCTTCATGAAATCAATAAAAGGTTCTCTCATTTTGTCTTCTCCATGTGGGATTTAAGGTTCAAGGTACACGGCGCACGGTGCACGGCAAAATCCAAACCAAAGGGGATTTCCGTGTACCGTGGACCTTGCACCGTGTACCCGCTTGATTCCAAGGCGAAGCCAGGCTGCAAAACCCAACTCCTCATGAGCGGTAGGAACACGCCAACACGAAATACTTTTTCGCCCTCTGGACCGCCTTGTCTTTGTCCTCGGGGCTGATGGTGGGGTCGTCGACCTGAAAGCTGTTGACCTTCCCTCGAACAACGGCTCGATACCCTTTGTAGAAATCAAGGAGTGGCTCCACAGCCTCCTCTCCCGCGAATTCCCTGTAGTGCTTCCAAAGCAAGGACGAATAGTTCTTTCCCCCGTGATACTCAAGATCCATCAGAAGAAATGCGATATCGGCCACAGTGTCACTGTAGCGAAACCGCTCGTTGAATTCAATGCAATCGATAATGGAGAGTCTCCTCGAAAAGCAGACATGCTCCATGTGGAGATCGCCGTGGCAGTCCCTGATTTTGCCTTCCCGGATTCTCCTATCGAAGAGCTCGGCCTTTGTCCGGTAAAAGCGATCCGTCCAATCCTGAAGGGCACCGAACTGCTCTTTGTCGATGCTGACCCCTATGTATTGATGGATCTGCGCAAAGTTTTCGTCCGTGTTGATTCTGAACCGATCGGGTTCTCCGAACCCGTCGATTTCTGCGCTCCTCAGGCCATGACCATGAAACGTTGCCAAGGTTCGGGCCAAACGCTGCAAATGGTTTTCAGTAAGGGCTCCTCTCTCGTAGAGGGATTTCATCAAACGCTGCTCTGAAATCCGTTTCATTTTCACCGCGTGCTCGACAACCTCCCCTTTCCTGGAGCGCATGCTGAATTCTTTTCCATTGAAACGGATAGGAAGGACGCTGAGATAGAGATCTTTTGCAAGGCGCCTGTTGAGGTCTAATTCCTGCCGGCAATAGTAGGCTCTTTTTTCAAAAGTAGTGAAATCCAGAAACCCGAAATTGACCGGCTTTTTCACCTTGTAAACGAACTCATCCGCCACGAACACGAGGGAGATGTGTGTTTGAACCAGCTGGACCTGTTCGGTGGGATCAGGGAAAGCTTCGGGTTTCAGAAGGTCTTGGATCATGGCTTCAAGCATGCGTCACCTCCCTCGGGTTTCAGGTAGAAAGTAAATAGCTTACAATCTCTTTTAACTGCAAGTGTTTTGTGATAATTAGGGCTCACTCAGGAATCGCCCGCATGTGAATGGATACCAGGAGAGAAGCACTATGCTAGAAAAGATCCGGGAGGCTGAAGCGTTCCTGCTGCAGAAAATCCCGTTCCGCCCCAGGATGGGCTTGATCACAGGAACCGGGCTGGGAGACCTAACCGGAAATATTGAGGTTCATCTCCGCATTCCCTATCAGGAGATTCCCCATTTCCCTGTCTCAACCATCATGGGGCACAAGGGCACTCTGGTCATCGGCCGTCTTGGCCAACAGAGCATCCTGGCCATGGAAGGGAGATTTCATCTCTATGAGGGCTATTCTCCTGAAGAGGTGACCTTTCCTGTGCGAGTCATGGCAAGACTCGGCGCTGAGTTTTTGATGATCTCAAGCGCTGCAGGCGGCCTGAATCCTTTGTTTGAGCCTGGAGACGTCATGGTGGTGACGGACCACATCAACCTGACCGGGAGAAATCCTCTCCTTGGCCCTAACCTGGATTCTTTCGGGCCGCGCTTTCCGGACATGTCCCAGGTCTATGATCCCGTCTTGATCCGGACGGCAGCTCAAAAGGCCATGGCCCTTGGGATCTCCCTCAAACAGGGAGTCTACGTGGGAATCGTGGGGCCAAGTCTGGAGACTCCTGCTGAAACGCGTTTCCTTCGAATGGCGGGGGCAGATGCCGTTGGAATGTCCACGGTCCTCGAGGTGATCGCTGCGGTCCATTGCGGCCTTCGCGTGCTGGCTATTGTGGCCATCACCAATGTAAATATTCCGGAGCAAATGAAGAAGATTTCCATCGAAGAGGTCATTGCCACGGCTGGCAAGACCGGCGCAAAGCTGGCACCGCTGCTGGAAGGAATTATTTCAAGCTTGCAGCACAATATGGTCTGGGCATCGGAATAGGACATTCTTTGCGCGAAAGATGAAAATCCGAAATCCGAAGCACGAAATCCGAAACAAGCACAAAGCTTAAATGATCAAAACGGATCGTCGCTCGGTTTCTATTTGGAGCGTTAGAGCATTGGTATTTTGGTAACAGTTTTAGCTCTTTGGAATAAACGCGGAAAAAGGCTATGGGTGAGGCGGGCGGAGGGCTTCAGGGGAACTCGCCACGTCATCCCCAGTGGGCAGGTGCCGGGGACCCTTCGCCGCCCGCCTTTCCATCCTCCGTAGCAGGGCTACTGCGGAGGACGGGCGCTGCCCCTGATCTGCAGAGTTTTTCCCGCACCCTCTTCGTTTTCTGATTTTAGAGGGACCCCCATGGCCTGCGCCATCCATTTCAAAGAGCTAACCTGTTACGTATTTTGAATTTGTTTCGGATTTCGTGCTTCGGATTTGGGCCTCCTAAAGGCCTGATCGGGAGGTTGACTGTGAACCACGCTGATATTCTCATCAAGAACGGCACCATCCTCACGATGGACCCTCAACGAACCCTTATTGAAAAAGGATTCCTCTGCATCCGGGGAGACACCCTTTCCGCTGTCGAAGAGGGAGATCCACACGAGATCCGGCAGGGTAAAACCATCGACGCAAAGGGCGGCCTCATTCTTCCGGGTCTCATCAACGGCCACACTCACGCGGCCATGACCCTGTTCAGGGGGCTTGCCGACGACCTCCCTCTCATGGACTGGCTCAATCACTATATCTTCCCTGTGGAAAGCCGCATGGATCGCGAATTCGTGCGCACCGGCACCCTCCTGGCTTGTGCGGAGATGATTTTGTCAGGCACCACGACTTTCTGTGACATGTATCTTTTCGAAGAAGAGGTCGCTCAAGCCGCTCAGGCTACCGGGATGCGCTGCCTTGTAGGCGAAGTCCTCTATGATTTCCCGTCTCCGAACTACGGGCCCATCGAGCAGGGTCTGAAGTACACGGAATCCCTGATCAAGAAGTGGCAGGGCCACCCTCTTGTCTCTATAGCTGTGGAACCTCACGCGGTCTACACGTGCAGCGCGGACCTATTGGTTCGCGCCAATCGATTGTCCATGCAATACCAGGTTCCTCTCATTATCCATGTTGCCGAAAGCGCGAGCGAGATTGAAGAGGTGCAGAAAAAATACGGCAGGAAGCCTTTTGAACACCTTGAGTCCCTGGGCGTTCTCGGTCCCCACGTCATTGCCGATCACTGCGTGCACGTAGATGATGCGGAGATCCGGAGGATGGTGAGCCATGATGTGAAAGCGATCACCAATCCGGAGAGCAACATGAAGCTTGCCTCCGGCATCTGCCCCGTTCCCCGGTTGCTGGCCCAGGGCATCACCGTGGGACTGGGAACGGACGGGTGTGCCTCCAACAACAATCTGGACCTTTTTGAGGAGATGGACACGACCGCCAAACTCCACAAAGTCGGGGCCATGGATCCAACCGTGCTGGACGCCTTCACCGTTCTGAAAATGACCACCCTCTCAGGGGCAGGAGCGCTGGGCATGGCGGATCGCATTGGCTCCCTGGAAGTGGGTAAGAAGGCAGACGTCATCGTGGTCGACACCCACAAGCCGCACCTCACGCCCATGTACAACCCTTATTCCCACCTTGTTTATGCGGCAAAAGGAAGTGATGTGAGCCACTCGCTTATCAACGGAAAGCTCGTCATGGAAGACCGGAAGCTCCTGACTCTGGATCTCGGGGAAGTGCTTCGTCAGGCTGAGGACATGTCGAAAAAAGTTCTCTCCTGGCTCTCCCCTGCTCCTTGAACAGACTAGTTGACATTGCCGCCTTTTTCTCATTGAATGATAGGGAGTTGGTTCCTGAAATCCTAAAACTGGATATCTTTGGGCATTGAGTGATTAAAGAAAGAAACCAATTTGTGGCTTTAGGCAGCAGGCTCAAAGGAGTGCCTGAGGTCCTGACCCTTGGGGTGAAGCCCAATTTCCCGGATTACACCGATGAAGAAAAAAAACTCATTCTGAACGCTGCCATGATTCTCTATCCCACCGCCAACTATGCTCAGTTTTTCACCACCCTGGGAAAGCCTTTTTTCCCGAGCCTAGAGACTTGTCTGTATGCTGATGAAAAAATCAAGCAGACCACCCTGTTCACGATGTTGGGCGTTCCACACCCCAGAACGAGGATCTATTACCACCTTCACCACCAGGACATCCTGAGGGATTTTTCTTTTCCTTTTGTTGCAAAGTTGCCCCGGGCTTCCAGCCGAGGAAGGGGCGTCTACAAGATCGAGGATTCGGAACAACTGAACGCTTACCTCCGCTTGACCTCCGTAGCCTACATTCAGGAATATCTCCCCCATGAACGCGACCTGCGCGTCATTCTGGTCAACTATAAGCCGATCCTTTCCTATTGGCGTCAGAGAGACCCTTTGAACTTCAGGGCCAATCTGCATCAAGGGGCCACCCTTCAATTTCTCGATATACCGGAGGAAGCGCTACGGTTGGCCCGCGATACGGCGCTCCGGTGCCGGTTCAATGATGTGGGTCTGGATCTGATCATCTGCGGCGGGAGGTGGTATGTGATCGAGGCGAACATGGAATACGGCCGAAAAGGCCTGGCCATGAAAGGGATGGACCTGAAACAGATTCTTAGAGACAAGCTTTTGTGCGGTGAATTGACTCCTGCGCCGAGCGGCCGGCACCATGGTGCGGCCGATCGAGGGACCAACGGGAGCAGCGTGAACCGATGAAGATCGTGAAGAGACTTCTTCTGGCCTTGCTCCTTGTGGGATTCCTCGTCTTCCTGGGAGGTGCCGCCCTTCTCTACAGCATCTACAACGACGTTGCCGAAGAGGCCAAGGAAAAGATCAAAGGCGGCGCCATCGACAGCATCGTTTTTTCGGAGAGCCCTGTCTATTACGACGACGGAGAGACCGTGCTGGGTGTTTTTTTCGACAAGACCCACCGCCGCTATATCGAATACAACAGCATCCCTCCTAACTTCGTCAAGGCCCTGGTTGCCACAGAGGACCGCACGTTTTTCACCCATCCGGGCTTTGATGCCAAAGCCATTATACGGGCCATGATCGCCAACTTCAGGGCGGGGCGCATCGCCCAGGGCGGCAGCACTCTGACCCAGCAAACGGCGAAGAACATTTTCAGCCGCGAAAAAAAATCCTATCAAGCCAAGCTCAAAGAGCTGATGGAAGCGCTGTTGCTTGAGCGGCAGTACACAAAGGAACAGATCCTGGAGATGTACATTAACCAGTTCTTCGTCACCGGGATCGGCAGAGGCCTGCGAATCGCGGCACAGTACTTTTTCGACAAAGAAGCCGAAGATCTGGATCTCGTGGAGGCCGCCTTCATCGCAGGCTCCATCAAGAGCCCCAACCGGTTCAATCCTTTCACCAAGAGAACAGAAGCAGAGAAAAGAGAAGCCAGACGGCTGTCGCGCCAGCGCAAGGATCAGGTGCTCAACAGCATGCTCGAAATGAACTTCATCACGGCGCAGGAATACGAGCAGGCCAAGCAGAAGGACGTGCCCTTCAAACAGGGGAAGCTGGGCTACCGGCTGAACGTCATTCTGGACTACATTCGTGAACAGCTCGAGTCAGAGTACTTCAAGGGGATTCTTCAGGACCAGGGAGTGGACAACATCTCCACCTCCGGGATCAGAATCTACACCTCGGTCAACAAGGAAATGCAGGAAGGCGCGCTGCGAAGCATTCGCACGCATCTTCCCCTTCTTGATGTGAAGCTCTCCGGATACCGGGACGAGCTTTCCATGAAGAGATACGAGGAGTTCGCGGAAGATCTGTCCGGAAAAGTCAGAAGCGATTTGCCCTTTCTGTGCAAGATCGCGGCGATTTCCATGGACAAGCAGAACCCCCATCTGGTGGTCTCCTGCGGGGACGGCGAAGAGATCATTGATTACGCCGGTCTTCAGCCCGTGGGAGATGCCTGGATAAAGGGGAAAAGCGGCGTGTGGACGAATTTCGAAAGAAAGAATGTTCCCGACTTCCTGAAGCAACTGCGCGTGGGAGACACCGTCCCGGTTCAGGTCGCGCAGCCGTCGGGATCCACAGGTCCGAAGAAACTCATTTTGTCCGAGGTCCCTGAACTGGAAGGGGGAATCATCGTTGTCCAGGGAGGCATGGTGAGAGCCATGGTGGGCGGGTTTTTTGATCGATTTTTCAACCGCGCCACAGATGCCAAGCGGCAGCTGGGTTCCATCTTCAAGCCTCTGGTTTATGCCGCCGCCCTGCAGCTCAAATGGAACACCCTGGACCCTCTGATCAATGAGCACGATCTCTTTCGTTATCAGAGCACCTTTTATCTGCCCAGGCCCGACCATCAGCCCGAGTCGGACCGGGTCTCCATGACCTGGGCAGGAGCCAAATCCGAAAATTTGGCCACGGTCTGGCTCCTCTACCATCTCACGGACCAGCTCAGCCCGGGTGAGTACAATGAGGTGATCGAAGGGCTTGGTCTTAGCCGGCGGGAGGATGAAACGTATGACCAATATGTCGCCAGAATCCGGGACAAGCACGGCATCATGATCGACAAGGAATCGCTCCTTGAAGCCGCCTTTGAGGAAGCCAAGAAGGAAATCGAGTCAGACCTGATTTTCGGCGGGAATGAAAAGGCCATCGAGTTTCTCCGGCGCCTTCACTTCAACCTGGACACCAGTGAACTCAACCTTCAGATCCCCGAGGAGTATCGAATCTATCGTCTGAACTATTCACGGCTTCAGTCCCTCAACGGAGACATGAAAAGGAGGTTCGCTAACCTCAAGGAGCTCGTCTCCCTTCACAAGGGCAACCCGGATCAGGCTCTGGAAACGATGATCCGGGCGGAGCTGCCCTACTTCTGCCTTCAGCAGCAGGAAGAAGGCGATGCCCACCTGATCTTCACGCCCGCCCCGCAGCGGAGCAGTGTCTATTCTTGTGAGCCTCTATCTGTTGAGAGGGCCTTCGACGCGCTGCAGGGGGTCACCGAAGAGGACGTGTGGCTTGAGGGGGTCATCCCCTCAAGGACGATCGACCTGATCGAGAGCCACTCCAGAGAGATCTACGACAAGTGGGCGCCCAAGAGAAAGTATGACTCCGAAGTTCTCTACAAGCTCAGTGACTTCAGAAGGCTGGTGAACCTTCTCTACATCACCCGGCTTTCGGAGCAGATGGGGATTTCCACGAAATTGGATCCGGTTCTTTCATTTCCTCTGGGTGCCAATTCGATCAGCATCCTGGAAGCCGCGCTGGCCTATGAAACGATCATGACGGGAAACGTCTATCCTCTCGGAGACAAGCCCACTACCGGCATGGTGCCGATCATCACCAAAATTGTGGACAGACAGGGCAACGCGCTCTGGGAATACGCCCCTCAACCCAAGCGAGTCCTCTCTGAAAGGGTCTCGGCGCAAGTCACGGACATCCTGCGCGCGGTCATGGACAACGGCACCGGCCACAGTGCAAAAGAGACGATCCGGCTCAAGGTGGACGCTGAAGAGGAAAAGTTGAGCGTCCGCATTAAGACCTACGGCAAAACCGGCACAGCGAATCGATTCACCAACTCCAGCTTTGTGGGTTTTGTGCCGGGCCCTGACAAGCAAACCGGCGAGATCGGGCTTGAAAACGGGTATGTGGTTGCAAGTTATGTAGGATATGATGACAATCGGCCCATGAAATCAAGGCACATCTCCATCTACGGCTCTGCAGGCGCGCTGCCGCTTTGGATCGATACCGTGAACATGATTCTGAACAGCCCCAAATACCGAAAGAGCCTCCAAATGGCGGACTTGGTTTTTGAAACGGGGTCCGAGCAAACCTCCTCCAACCAGGAAGCCCTTCAGAAAGTGCCCATTTCCCCCCAGAGCGGGCTTCCTGCAGCAGGGAGAAATGAGCCCATGCCCCGGAATCTACCCTGGGCGCTGTCGGACATTGACTTGAAGGACAACCCGTGGACATTGAAAAGAGTATTTGAGCCTCCCCAAGGAGTCCTGCATGGTAAAGAATAGAACCCGTAGCCGGTTTCTCATAGGCATGCTTTTCTTGATGACCCTCACAGCCGCCTGCCAGCCAGCGATTCAGAGAGAACCGGCAAGTGCAAGGCAGGATTTATCCCCTCCTCTCTCTGTGTCGGTGGAAGCGCTTGACAGACGAATCGTCTACCTGACGCGCGTTCTGGAGACTCAGGACCTTTCAAAGGATGACAGGGAACTCGCACAGGACCTCCTGGCCTCTTACAGGGGACTCAAAACAGCTTCCCAAAGCGGCTCCTTGAGACAGAATTATTCTCCCATGGTGAACCTGCTGTTGAGAAATCTCGAGCAAATGGAAAATCGGTACTTCACGAAACAAACCGCAGCCCCAAGACTCTCTTCAGATGGGGTTCGCGAGCTTGCCATGGCAAGGAAGAAGATCTTGCAGGCCTTCTCTGCGGGGAATGATCAGGCGGTGATCGACGGGATTCTGGATTTGGAAAAAACGTTCGGCCCTGATTCCCTAACACCGGACCTGAGTCTCCTGCTGGCGCTTTCCCTTGGCAAAAAGGGGACCTTCACAACAGCCCTGAATGTGGGGCAGGACGCGGCCGCCCAGATCGAGGGGAAGCCGGACCTGCTCCAGTTGCGCAGCCAGATGATCGAGTGGCAGCTCGCTCTCGGCAACGAAAAAGAGGCGAAAGAAATCTATAAAAGGCTGCAGCGCAAGCTCGCTGAACGAGAGGCCCTGGTCAAGGCGCTGGAACCAAAGATCGGTCCTGAGGCCTCAAAAACCCCTGAGCCTGAGACTGTTGCGAGCGGAGCAGACGCCGCAAAGGCGGAACTGGACCGAGATCTCAAAGAGGCGCTGGCAAAGGCTGAACGGTCGGCGCAAATAGGAGACTTCGGGAGAGCGAAGTTTATCCTCTTCCAGCAACGGATCCGTTTCGAGGAAGGGCCCGAGGCGGAACTGATCGACCAGGCTCTGAAATCCGTTGAACGGGCGGAGCAAAAGGCGCAGGAACAGCCAAAAACAGAGGTCGCCGCCAAGGAGGAGCGTCCTTCGTCTGCGGATGTGCAGAAGGAACTGCAGCGAGAGGCGGAAAAGCAGGATACTCTGAAGCTTGCCCTCGGTCTCATTCGAAGTGAGAAATACGAAGAAGCCCTCGTGAAGCTCGATGGATGGCCTCCCGCTGATCCGGAGGTCAAAGAACTCAAAAACATGGCAGTGGAAAAAATCATCAACCGCGAGCGAAACAAGGCTGCGAAACTGTTCCTCACGGCACGCAATACCAAAGACCCGGCCAAGAAAGAGGAACTCTTGAATTCCTCTTATAATATTCTGAAGGCCGTGGCCGACAAATACCCCTCTTCGCCCCTGATCTTAAAAGTCCAGGATCACATCAACCAGGTCACCAAAGAACTGGTGAAGCTGAAAAAAGGAGAAGGTTGAGGTCTTTCGATGACATTGAAGTGGTCGGCCTTGGCCAGGCCTGTGTCGATTACCTCGGCAGGGTTCCCTCCTACCCCCGCGAAGACGGCAAGATCGAATTGCTGGAGCTCCAAAGCCAGTGCGGCGGACCGGCCTCCACTGCCTTGGTGACCCTTTCCCGCCTCGGTATCAAGACGTCTTTCTTCGGTTCTGTTTCCGACGATCTCATTGGCATCCAGGCTCTCAAGGGCCTCCGTGAGGATCAGGTGGATGACTCCTTTCTGAAGGTCACCCCAGGTTTCACCTCCCAGTTTGCCTTTATCGCGGTCAGCCGAGAAAGCGGCAACAGAACCATTTTCTGGCACAGAGGAAGCGTCCCTCCGCTCCAGGGAAAAGAGGTGGATCTTTCCCCATTTCAGGGAGCCAAGGTGCTGCACCTTGACGGGCTGATGATCGAAGCCTCCATCGAGGCGGCGACACAAGCAAGAGCAATGGGTATGAAGGTGGTCTTGGATGCAGGAACCATGCGTGAGGGGTCTCTGGATTTGGTGTCACAGATCGACGTGCTCATTGCCTCCGAGCGCTTTGCAGCACCGCTGGTGGGAGAACATTCTCCTGCGAACAAAGCGCTTGAAACCCTGTCCGGCTTCGGCCCCAAAGAGATCGTGATCACGCTCGGCGCCAAGGGCAGCGTGGGATGGAACAGAGGGGAAGTCCTTACACAGATCGCTTTCCCCGTGGATGCGGTCGACACGACAGGCGCAGGGGACGTTTACCACGGAGCCTATATTTACGGGCTGCTGAAAGATTGGGACATGAAAGCGTGCATGCGGTTTGCCTCCGCCACATCCGCGCTCAAATGCAGGGCCATCGGCGCCAGAGCAGGAATCCCAACGCTCCATGAGATCACACGATTTCTAATCGCCCATCCCGGGATCTGATCGACGGCGATGTCACAACACGATCTGAAAATCCGAAGCACGAAACCCGAATTTCGAATTTTCCACCGCCCAACGAATAGTCGACGAGCGGCAGATCGGGAACGCTCCCTGTATATGCTGCCTAGAATGGCGTTATTCGTCTTCAATGAGACTCCCCCTTTTGATGGCCTGGCGGCCGAACTTCTCCGTGATAGAGTCCATGGCTTTTTCCACATCGCGCCATGAGTGGCGGCGCCGGTTTTCTCGGGCAAACAGATTCAATTGCGCCGCCCCACCCTGACCGCCAGCAAACCCGGAAACGGTAATCCCGATGAGCCGGAATTTCTCAGAGAGGTCCACCGCTTCAAGGAGCGTCAGAGCCCACTCATAGATAGCCTCGGTCGAATCCGTGGCTTCGCTGAAGCTGATGCTCCGGGTGATCCGGACGAAATCCGCCCTTCGGAGCTTCAGGGTCACGGTGCTTCCCTTGAGCTCCCTTCTCCTCAGGCGACGGCCGACCTCCTCCGCCTGCGCGAGGAGTTCTTTCTTGAGCACTTCAAAATCGTTCGTATTCTCTTCAAAGGTCTCTTCACTGCTGATGGATTTCGCGTCCGTGTGGGGAACAACGGGAGAGTCATCCATCCCTCGTGCAAATTCCAGCAGGGTGTGTGCAAATTTCCCAACTGTTTTGAGGAGCACGGTCTCTCGCTGCGTGAACAGATCACCGAGCGTGAGCACCTTCAGCTTTTCCATCCGGTCCACGGTTTTCTTCCCGACGCCGGGGACTTTTCCCACGGGGAGGTTGTGTGCAACCGTTGCAGCGTCCCGGCTTGCAATCATCGTCAAGCCGTCCGGCTTGTTCGTTTCAGAAGCCACTTTCGCGAGAAACTTGTTGGGCGCGATTCCCACAGAGCAACTCAAGGAGGTCACCCTCCTGATCTGTTCCTTGATCCGCCGCGCAATTTGCTCGGGCGATCCATGAAGCCGTTCCAATCCCGTGAGATCAAGGTAGGCTTCATCGATCGACACTTGCTCGACGATGGGGGAGTACTTCTCCAGGATTTCCATGACCTGATTGGACATTTCCTTGTACCGGTGCATCCGTACCGGCACAAAAATCCCCTGAGGGCACCTTTTCTTTGCCTGGAAAATGGGCATTGCAGAACGGACGCCGAACTTCCTCGCCTCATAGCTTGCCGCTGAAACCACTCCCCGGTTGGAACTGCCTCCCACGATCACGGGTTTTCCTCGCAGCTCCGGCTGATCCAACTGCTCCACAGATGCGTAAAAGGCATCCATGTCTATGTGAAGAACAATCCTTTCCATTTCACGATATCGTCCCATGGAAATGCTTTCGAAGGCGACTCCACGCTCCCATCTTCTTAGCCCAATAGCCATAGACGAGAAGGTAAAGAGCCGTCAGGAAGATCTCCCCCCCTCTGAGAAGGTTTTCAGGGATATCCGGGTATACGAACTGCTCTAGGCCCCTTGCAACAAAAGAGGTTGAATACGCTGAAGGCGCATCATGAAGCGAACGAAGGTAGTTTTCCGCGTGCGTGAGGGGGCAGTACCAGCCCAGCGCATTGAGCACCAGCGCGAACACTAGTCCTCCCAGGTGAACATAGGCGATTCTCGATCCTTTCAGGGCAAAGACAAAACCGAAGATCAGGAAGAGAATCCACAGGAAATGGACAACAACAGTGATGTCAGCAAGAAGGGACACCATGGGAAAGACCGGAAACCAGCTCGGAAACATGGGCCAAGCATTTCCTGATTTCGTGGGGCTTTAGCTCAAGGGTCACCGTGCGATCGTAATCCATCCTGCGCAACGCCTCAAACAGACCCTTGAAGTCGATCACGCCTTCGCCGGGCGGGAGATGCAGGTCATCGGTGTGGGAGTTGCCGCCGCGATTGTCGTGCAGATGAACGTGTTTAATCCTCTCCGGAAACTTCTCGATAAACCCCAAGCTTCTGTTTCTGTCGCAAAGAAGTTCGCCGTGACCCAGGTCGAGGGTCATCATGAGAGACGGGATGCCGATGAAGGCCGGTTCCATATCCCGAGCCTCTTCACTCAGGTTTTCGATGCACACCGTGACCTGGTATTGACCCGCCTTCTCCACCATTCTCTTGAGAATATCCAGTTTTGATTCAAGCGCCTTCTTCTGAACAAACCGGCGGTCCAGCCAGAGATGAATGGTCAAGAGTCGCATGGAGAGGCTCTGCATCATGGGGAAGAGTTCGAAAACCTTAGGAAGATAGACGGCGTTGAGCGCTTCCACGTCATTGGGATCGCCTTCCTTCGGCCCGTGGCAGAGGTAGTAGATCCCGAGTTTCTTCTGCAGCGCGTCGTAAACAGGGACAAGGGGCAGAAACTTGGGGGGATTGCCAATGGGAATTTCGGCGAACCGGAGTCCCAGATCGTAGAGACTTGTCACATCTTCAGGGCTTCTTGCAGTGCCGCCGAGATCGATTTTTTTCATAGAGCAAACACGCCCTTTTCGTATATCACCGTCTTCCTGCCCCCTGCGAGACAGGCAGTCACTCTCTTGTCCTCTGTGTTCACCAGGTCCCAATGAAGAGCGGAGTCATTGAAGCCCAGTTTCTTTTTCTTCTCTTTGGTCAGCGAAGAGACGTCACCGGCATAGGTGTCCGAATAGGAAGAGCCGAGGGCAAGATGGCAGTTTCCGTGGTTGCCCCCGTAGTTTTCATCAAAAAGGGTATTGGCCATGAAGCGGTCTATTCTTGAAAATCTTTTGTCCGTAAGGGAAAACTCCCCTACCCTTGCGGCCCCAGGGTCCAGGGCCACCTGCTTGGCCAGGAAACTCCCCCCTTTGGCAGCTTCGGATTTGACAACCTTTCCCTTTTCAAAGATGAGCTTCACGCTTTCCACGTAGTTTCCGTTGCGGTAGGAAGGCTGATCCGCATAATAAGTCCCTTTTGTGCCCCGCCAGTCCGGAGAGAGGAAGATCTCGAAACTCGGAATATTGTGGCCTGTAATGCCCACCCACCTTCTTTTTTCTCCGGGCGTGAGTTGCAGATCCACGTGTTCGGATTCCACGTGAATCCGCTCAATCGTCATGCGGTTCAGCCACCTTTTGATCTCCAGAGCGTTCCGGTAAGTTTCCTCCCACGCGGCAACCGGGTCTTTCCTGTCCAGGTAGCAGGCCTTGATCACCTGATCGGCGTAGCGAGCCATGGGGAGTTTTGCCTGTTTTGCCAATTCAGCGGTGGGAAAAAGGCAGAGGGTCCAGCTGAACTTGCCGGTTTCCTCTCTCCGATCCAAAATGTCTTTCAGGGATTTCCTTGCCACGGTGGCTTTGCCGATTTTCTTCGAATCCACGTCTGCAAGGTGGGTCAGCGAATCAGGAGCATGAAGGTAAATGCCCCCGTTGAGCTTCTGATAAAGCTCCTTTTCCCCGGGCGGTTGAAACACGAGTTGCCTTTTGTTCGCTTTCACGTAGAACTGTTTTTCCATTGTCGGGGTCATGCCCACACGAAGAACCGGGTTCATGCCCGCATCGAGCAAGCTCGCCTGAAGTGCTTCGGCCAGTCTCAGAGCCTTCAGTTCATAGCGGATCATGATCACCTCGTTTTTTCTGCTCGGCCCTTTTCTCGCCTTCTTCAAAGCCCACAGAAGCACATCACAGTATTTCTCAATCGTTTTCTCGCTAAACGTCATAATGCGCTCTCAAAGCTCCTTTCTTATGGTTTGCGGTTCAACCGGGGTAAATGAATTCTTTTCTCGCCATAGGTTTCAAACAATCTCACGTGCCGTTCTTCTTCTTCCATGATCTCCTTTAGCTCGCGGCGCGCTTCTTCATCGGGCATAAAAGATCCGATCAGTTCATAGAAAAGAATCGTATCCTTTTCGAACTCTATGGCGAGAGCCACGAGTTCCTCCACGCTCCTGATCTTTGAAACATCCGTATCTTTAAGGGAGAAGGTCTGGTTTCCCAGGATGTCCTTCAGCATTTCGGTGCCCATTTCATCCAGGAAGGGATTCTCTCTTTTCTGTTTCACGGCATCCATTCTTTTCGCGAAAAACTCTCCATGGTTAACTTCTTCTTCAGCGAGCTGTTTCAGCATGTCGGCGATGGGCTTACTCCACGCCTGCTTAAGAGCATCCCGATAAAATTTCTCCCCGTTTTTTTCGATCCGGATCCCCAGATCATAAACCTCGGCAAGGGTGAACATAGGTCATCGTCTCCTGTCCCTTCCTGTGTGTGAATATAGCAGAAGGGGTGTCTTTTACCAAGAGGATTTGGGACTATCCCTTTCGCAGAGTGGGGTCCACGCTTGACAAGAACCGGTTCTCTCTTATTTTTTCTTAAAATGTCTGACGAAATCCCTCCTAAGCGTCTTTCCGATCATTCGTTTCCCCTCCCCTGGCGGCTTGTCCGCCGCTGGAGGAGAGGGGATCAAGGGGAGGGGGAGATCACAAGGGGAGTCCAAAATGTTAAGAAGACTTGTTGTCGGTCCTTATCAGACCAACTGCTACATACTCGGATGCAAGCAGACCAACCAGGGCTTGGTTATCGACCCTGGAGATGAAGCGCTTCGGATCGTCAAAGAAATAACCCGATCCGGACTCAGCATAAAGTATATCGCAATCACCCATGGCCATATCGACCACGTGGGCGGCGTTTCAGAGCTGAAGCGTATCACAAAAGCTCCGGTTTTGATCCACCGTCTCGATGCCGGCGCTTTAGGGGCAAGGCCTGACGGCTTTTTGGAGGAAGGCGAGGTCGTCCAGGTTGGGACTTACACTATCTCGATCATCCACACTCCCGGGCATTCGGCCGGCGGCGTGTGCCTCTATGCTCCTGGAGCCGTGTTTACCGGAGATACTTTGTTTGCAGGCTCGGTAGGCCGTACCGATTTTCCTGGCGGGAGTCACGAATTGCTTGTAGAAGGGGTAAGGGGAAAAATCTTTTCTCTGGGAGACGACCTGAGAATTTATCCGGGGCATGGACCGGAAAGCACGATCGGCAGGGAGCGCCAGACCAATCCCTTTTTCCGCCTGACCCGATACGCATAAAAGGTCAGCCGCTGACGGCTTACGCCTTCAGCTACGGGGACAAAGGCACAGGGGGACAAAGGGACAGAGCAGAGGGGTTTTCTGCTTTGTGCCTGTGTGCCTTTGCATCTTTGTGCCTGCATGGTGATCCAGAAACAAACCGGTGTGGTTGAGTAAAGGCAAGGGGAAGGGAAAAGGAGAACCCGATGACTGACGAATTGATCAAGCGCGGGGTCGAACTGATTCAGGCAAGCAGCAAGATTCTCGTCTTCGTAGGTGCAGGCTTGAGCACCGAATCCGGCATTCCTGATTTCAGAAGTCCAGGCGGTGTGTGGGACAAGTATGACCCTTCCGACTTCTACTTCCAGCGAATCGTCTCCAGTGAAAGCGCGAGGGAAAAGTACTGGCAAATGAGCACGGAATTTTGGGACACCATGAAAGACGCTCTGCCGAGCCGCGGTCACTTTGCCATCCTGAAACTCGAAGTATTGGGTAAGCTGACCGGCATCGTCACCCAGAACATCGACAATCTTCACCACAAAACCGGAAACGCCCCTGAAAACATCATCGAGATCCATGGGAACGCCTTTACCGTCTCCTGCCTGAGCTGCGGCAAGAAGTATGATCGGGGTTTGATCCAGGGAAGGCTCCAATCAGGAGTGAAGGTTCCTTACTGTGACGACTGCGAGGGCATCCTCAAACCGGACACCGTTTCCTTCGGACAATCCATGCCCGAAGACAAAATGGCTAAGGCCTACCGGCTCGCCGGCGAGTGTGATCTCTGCATCGTGCTCGGCTCCTCTCTCGTGGTCTATCCTGCAGCGTACATCCCCATGCACGCGGTTGAAAAAGGCGCCAAGCTCATGATTATCAACAGGGACGAAACCGGGATGGATTCCAAGGCGGATCTCGTCGTCCACGATTCCATTGGAAAAGTGTTTGGAGAGATGATAGAACGAGTTTCAAAAGCCACTGCTTCGTAGTTCATTTTTTTCTTGAATCCTTCAAGGGTTACCTTTATTTTTCTTTGTTCATATTGATGCTCCGCGTCTCTCCTTCTCCCCTGGCGGGAGAAGGTCGGGATGAGGGGGACATGACTTAGGAGGTTTCGGGAGCAATGCTCAGAATAGGATTTGTAGGTTGGAGGGGCATGGTGGGATCTGTTCTTATGGAACGGATGCTGGCAGAGAAGGATTTCAAAGGCTACGAACCGGTTTTCTTCACGACTTCCAGTGTGGGCGGAAAAGGGCCTGATGTGGGGCTTGACATACCGCCTCTGAAAGATGCCTTTGACCTCAACCTTCTTGCCTCGCTCGATATCGTGATCACCTGCCAGGGCGGCGATTACACGCAGAAGGTCTATCCTGAACTGCGCAAGAAAGGATGGAAAGGCTACTGGGTGGATGCGGCTTCCACTCTCCGCATGGATAAAGACAGCATCATCGTGCTTGACCCTGTCAACCGGAAGGTCATTGAGGAGGGTCTGGGGGCGGGAATCAAAACCTATGTGGGCGGCAATTGCACGGTGAGCCTCATGCTCATGGCGGTTTCCGGTCTGTTTGCCGCAGGTCACGTGGAATGGATTTCCTCCATGACTTACCAGGCGGCTTCAGGCGCCGGCGCAAACCACATGAGGGAACTGATCGCGCAGATGGCCTCTCTTGGCTACACTGCAAAAGACCTGTTGGCCAATCCCACTTCCACGGCCCTCGAGATTGACAGCCTGATCACCGGCGAACTCCGAGGAGCTTCTCTCCCTGTGCAGTACTTTGGGGTCCCTCTCGCAGGGAGCCTGATTCCGTGGATCGACAGAGCGGTAGAGAATGGCCAGACCCGAGAGGAATGGAAAGGTTTTGTGGAGGCCAACAAGATCCTGGGCACCAAGCAGCCGATTCCTGTGGACGGAATCTGCGTGCGCGTCGGCGCCATGCGCTGCCACAGCCAGGGCCTCACGATCAAGCTCAATAAGGATGTGCCCCTGGATGTGATCATCGATCTCATCGAAATGGGAAATGATTGGGTCAAGGTGATCCCGAATGACAAAGAATCCACGATCAAGGATCTGACCCCTGCTGCGGTGAGCGGGACGCTCACGGTGCCGATCGGCCGCATTCACAAAATGATGATGGGGCCGGACTACGTGACCGCGTTTACCTGCGGAGACCAGCTCCTCTGGGGCGCTGCGGAGCCGATCCGAAGGATTCTGAACATCATCATCGAGCACCTGTCCTAACCAAGATGGTTCACGGCACAAGGTGCATGGTGCAAGGTAGGTGAAAAACGGTGCACGGTACACGGTGAAACCCTAAGAAGAGAACTTCCTTGGACGGTATACCATAATCTTTACGCCTCTTCTTTTTCGTGGTCCTTGAACCTTGCATCTTGCACCTGATTGTTTCTTTTCTTTGGCTTTCCGTGCACCGTGCACCGTGAACCGTGTACCTTCTTCGTAAATCCCATTGACACCGGCTCCTTCGCTCATTAATATACCCCGCGGAAGTGGAAAGCTCACTGGTGGGGCTCCCGGACTTCAAATCCGGTGTGACGGCCAAAAGCTGTCAGGTGGGTTCGATTCCCATGCACTTCCGCCAA
>CAZOLJ010000024.1:0-53372 GCA_964580575.1 uncultured Desulfobacteraceae bacterium | reverse complement strand
GGAAAACCAGCCTGGCTACGCGGTTGAAACAACTCCTTCTATTCAAGATCGACCATAAATCCCTGCAGGAATACGGACTCACGACGAGTTCGATTAACCCTATGTGCGGGGAGAACCATGGAGATAACGCCCAGAATTAGTTTAGATGAACGAGTGCGGTTTGGCCGACCGGTGATTAGTGGGACGAGGGTACCGGTAGATCTCATTCTTGGGAAACTTGCCGGCGGAATGAAATACGATGAAATTTTGAAGGAGTACGATATAACCCTGCAAGACATCCTGACTTGTCTGGCTTATTCGGCAAAGACCATCTCCGGTGAGGAAATAAGAGCGGTAGGCTGAAATGGCAAGATTTGTCATCGATGAAGACATACCACGCTCTACCGGCGTAGCCCTTGTCGACGAAGGTTATGAGCTCAAAGACGTCCGAGATCATGGCTGTCGCGGGTTGGGTGACGAGGAGATTTACAAATTCGCTGAAGAGGAAGAAGCAATCCTCCTAACAGGAGGCCTCGGATTCGGCAATATTCTCAGCTTCCCTCTCGGGTAGCATTTCGGGATTGTGGTGGTACGGTTCCCGACCCAAATGCGCCCTAAGGAAATAAACCAGGAAATCGTCGCCGGCATGAAAGATCTCAAACAAAAGGACTTCAAAGGCAATCTTATCATTCTGGAGCCGGGCCGGATAAGGGGAAGGAGCACTCGCGCTTGATTATGCTGTCTGTATCTAATTGATTGGTCTCGGCGCCCTGTGTCGTTTGTTATCTGACCTCTGAGGTTCTGATTTCTTTGGCTCCGTGGCTCCGAGGCTGCGGCTTCTGATATTCCGGGGTTTGATAGTCTTCCAAAACCACCTGCCTCCCCCAGACTAAAATGCTTGACGATATTCGAAGGCGCATAGAAAGCGGAAATCATAGAAGAGTACCCGGAAGACAAGTACGGGCCGAGCTGTCTGATACTCGGGAAAGCAAGGGATGGGAAAATATTGCATGTTCATTGCTCCTTTGGTCCGGTCTGGATCATTACTGCCTACGAGCCGACGCTTAGTCCAGATGAGTGGGACCCGGAATTCAAGAAGAGGAGGAAGCAAAAATGAAGTGTGCAGCTTTTCATAATCAGATGGCCAGGAGAAGAGGAGAGATTGATCTCAGAATTAAGGGGAAGTTATACCTGGTTAGGAATGTTGCCTTTGAGGAATGCCCAGCATGTGGAGAGAAAGTCATCTCCCCTGAAGTAGCTCGGGTACTATACAGAATCAGGAACCATGAATTTGTTGAAGAGAGCGTGAAGGTTCGGGTGTTGGACGGGACATATGGGTAAATCCTTCCTGCTGCGCCTCTGACCTCTGCTGCTCTGAGGCTCTGATTTCTGCGCTCTTGCGCAGATTGGTGGAATTTAACAACCTGACAACGTCCCCGTCCCTGAATACAAAAGGGATTTACAAATAGATGGGTATCGCTGCTCTATCCCGTAAGTTTATCGCTTTAGCCCCCGCTCCGCTCAAGCGATTTTTGGAGCGCCTGGAATCTTCTCCCATCGGCAAACGATTGGTCCGTGGTGCTTTCTGGGCATTTACTGGAACACTATTCTCTCGCGGCTTGAACATGGCGGCAATGATACTGATTGCTCGGCTGCTAGATAAGAGCGAATTCGGCGAATTGGGAATTATACAGAGCACCGTCATGATGTTTCAGCCTCTTGCCGGTTTTGGTTTAGGCTGGGCCGCGACCAAATACGTGGCAGAGTTTCGGAACAGCGACCCTGTGAAAGCAGGCAAAATCATCGGCTTTTCCATTTTGACAGCCGCCGGAGCAGGAGGGATTTTGTCAATTTTGCTTTTTTTTGCTGCCCCATGGTTGGCGGTACACACTTTGGCTGCACCAAACCTAACCAGGCCTTTGCAGATCTCCAGCCTTATTTTATTCGCAAGCACGCTGGCTGGAACCCAAACTGGGGTGCTGGCAGGGTTCGAAGCGTTTAACAGTATCGCCAAAATCGAGGTCATCTCCGGTTTGCTGAGCATCCCAGTCATAGTTGGAGGAGCTTGGTTCTGGGGTGTTGAAGGTGCCGTTTGGGGAATGATCGTATCTTTTGCAGCCAACTGGGTTTTGAACCGTCAAAACCTTAAACGGGTGGCATGTCTCGCCAAAGTTAGCATTTCATGGGCAGATTGCTGGGAAGTTCGCCGAATCCTATGGGGTTTCAGCTTCCCTGCGGTCCTTGGTGGGACTATTTCCCAGATTGGCAACTGGGCAGCCAACGCAGTTCTGGTTAATCAACCTGGTGGGTACGGAGAAATGGGGTTTTACAATGCTGCGAACCAATGGTTCAGCGCGCTTCTATTTATACCGGGGATACTTGGCCAGGCAGCTATTCCTGTTCTTTCAGAGCGACTGGGAGAAGACGACATTGGCATGTCAAGGAAAATACTAGTTTATTCCACTAAACTGAACGTCGCAATAGTCTTGCCAGTGATACTTGCCGGAAGCCTTGGCAGTACATGGATAATGGGTCTTTATGGGCAGGAGTTCAGGCTGGCGTGGCCCACCTTGGTCGTAACGTTAATCGCGGCAGGAATAGTGGCGGTTCAAGCCCCTGCTTCACAGATAATATCCGCATCAGCGAAAATGTGGATGGCTCTGGTAATAAACCTCAGTTGGTCAACGGTTTTTGTGCTAACTGCGGCTGCAATCATAGATTCGGGCAGTCTAGGGTTGGCCGTCGCGCGAAGCATTGCATATTGCTTTTACGCTTATTGGTCAATCTGGTTCGCTTATGGCCTCGTTCGACCAAAAAGGCATGAACCCAAGCACGATTACACATAAAAGCTTGAAAAATTCTGAACTAGAAAACCATACATCGGGGCAAACAGCATTCGAAAATCTCGTTTGCCTGCTTAGGGAAGGCTTCTTTAGGATTGTCTTCGGTGCCGTATCCCTGATTATCACCCTCCTGGCTTGTGGCGCCCTTGCGGGAACAGAACCCCTTCGGTCAGATATGGTTGAATCAGTCTCAGTCTTTCAACCAGATGCTGTTGGTTTTGCAATCAAATTTGCCGATGGCGAGTTTAGAAGGTACAGGACTTCTCACGAAAAATTCCCTCCATTCATAATTGAGGATGAACGGATTTGCGCGAAGATAACGTCTGTCGAGCATTTCCGCTGGGAACTCAATCTGGATGTGAGGAATGGGTCCCCCACTCAAGTGTGGTTCCCATGGGAAGATAAGGCCCTACCCTTGGACGGCGATATTAGAGAAGATCTAGTTCTGTACCCATATCTTATGGGAGTGGCTAAAAGAGCAGAGAGTCTAAAAAGCTATTCATGGTGGGGATTGGACTATCCCGGCCCATGCATTTCCCCGCTGGTCGTCATAACGAACAAACGCAAGGCACGCATTACAGCCGCAACCAATTGGCCACCTCGCAGGGTCAAACCTATGTTTTGCCGCGAAGGGGTGGCCCTCTGGTATACCGACTTAGCCAGGAAGAATTTCCCGGCTAGTTTCGGCGCCCTAATCCTGGACGTTCATGTCGCGCCATCCTATACAGGAACACCGTGGCAGGTAGCCTTAGACTATTACAAGAATTGGCTTAAATCTAAAATGCAGGAATCAGGTCTATGGCCTACTAGATCTCCCGAATGGATGTCGACTTCTCACGGTTTCATCAACGTTCAATTGGAGAATATGAGTGCTTTTCACCCTGAGATTTTGAAACAAACATGGCAAGATACAGAAGAGATTTTCCCCTGGGTCCAGTTTTGGGGCCAAATGAGCAATTATGCTGGACCCACAGCGCTTGCAACGCCAAAATTAATACCCGGAGAAAAAACGGGTTGCTGCTTACCGATACCTCGGATACATCAAAGATATCTTCCGGATCTGATCGATATCGCCAAACACATAGGAAACGAAGGCCATGTTGGGTATTACGCACGTCCTGAAGAAACAGATTTACTTGACGAGGATGGGAAACAGTTTCTCACAAACTGGCTTCAGGCGAACAAGGAGAATGGCGCGAACGTATTCTACATAGACGTGCTTGGAGGCAGGTTTTTTGGAGAGCCACTTGACCTTTCCAGATTCTTAAGTGACAGATGCCCTCCAGACACATTCATTGAAGGCCTCGTCGACGTATATCCAACCGCCTTTCTCGTCAGCGGTTCACTCTCCGGCGGCGACTGGGCTGGCGGACCTGGAGCTCGGAGCCGATTCTTCGTTGGCAAGTCCACTGGTACAACATATCCCGAGTTTGGGAGGTATCTAATGAATGACCGGATGATATTCTTGGGCCAGAGCAACGGGGACTTCGCCTTCTGGGGAGCAAAGAATGATTATTGGACGGAGCGTCAGGCTTTTCTACTCGGTGCGAAATTTGACATTATCAATGTGTACAATAATCACAATACCAAAGAAATGAATCACGCTCTGAAACATGCCGTTGTTGAAAGGAATCGAGTGGGTTGGTGGCAACGAAACCCGGTGTACTTGCACCGCGATGGAATCACAGATATTCCTGAAGGAGTCGATATTAGAACCTTCAAAGGAAGTAGGGGTGAGAACCTCATTGCTATCGATAACTGGAACCAACTGAAAGACGTTCGATTTCGCTACCGCGGAAACTGGCTGGCGATTCCTTCGAAGCCATTGTCGATTTTAGTGCAATAGTGTTAATGAAATGGATTTAGTCGTTCTTTCCATAGCCAGTATGCTTGGCGTGTACGCCCTGAGCATGATACTCCTCTATCTTTTACGCGAAAAAGGAGATATCTTCGACCCCATACCAGTTAGCTGGGCGGGATACCTCATTTATATTGTCCTTGCCATGCTCTCAGTCAGCACTTCGGAGGTTAGGCGAGTATCCTATGATACTCGCATTTCAGGTTGTGCGCTGACTGTACTTGCGACATTCTGCTACACTATCGGCTTGTACGCGGGTCGGGGCCAATTGATAGCCCGGCTAATTCCCGCACCTGCGGTGAGTCTCAACAAAGGGACTTTCTGGGTTCTTTGGATCATCTCGATATGCGGGTTTCTCTTCACCTCCTTCGTTTCATCATATCTGAACGCACCGCTCGCTAGGGTGTTCAATGGCATAACTTTGGGTTTCATGGGCGCTGCTACCCTTATCAGCCTCCTTGCCATGCTCTCGCTCAAGAAATCACTTTTTTCGAAAGTTATAATGATTATAAGTAGCTGCTTTGCGGTCATTTTGTTCATTCAGACATTCTGGTCACGCAGGCCTTTGCTGGGCCTAGCGATAGCTGTTCTAGGATTCATTTATGTATTTACATTTTCCGGCCGTAGGAGAGCTGCTAAGGTCGCTTTTGTCTCGGTAATAGTTATATTCACCTTGCTGTTAAACTTGTACTTAGCCACTAGTAGAGGCAAGCGCTTTTATGGTCGAGCCGCTGCGGATCAGCCATTTAGGCCACTTTCATTAGACATTTTGACCCGTTTAGTACCAGATGTCGAAATCGGTTACCTCGCTTATGAGTACGCTCTTGAGACTATTCCCAGTAAATATGATTATCTCTACGGTAGCGGCATAATTCCGGCTTTTCTCTTTTTCATACCAAGGTCCCTTTGGCCGGGCAAACCGGTAGCGACGGGATATTTCATCAGTCAGCTTTGGTTTGGAAAGCCTGACCCCGAATCGAACTTGAGCCCATTGCCGACAGGTGAGTTGTACATCAACTTCGGGATATTCGGACTTCTCCTTGGCACCTTTCTAGCGGGAAAGGCTGTTCGTATTACCAACGCCTATCTCAGGCAGCACTCGGAAAACGTTGTAGTGTGGCTCGCGTGGCTATCCATAGTTCCAGATTTCGCTACAGAGTGGCGCGGCGACTTTACATCAATCTCAGTCCAGGCTTTTTTGCGGATAATCATTTTCCTTGGGATCGTATGGCTTGCGTCGCGCTTTTTTCAACAAGCGTCGCGGTAAGTACTTACACAAAGAGGTTTTCGAATGGAACATGATTCATTCCAACCTAACCCCTGTCGGTCAATTTCCCGAGACACGGCGACTTAGAACCAACGGGTTTCCTAGGTACTGCAAAAGGGAATTGCGCCTTCCGAATCAAAGTCAACTTCTTACCGCGGTAACCACCGGGCGCGGATGGCAAACAAATCATGAAATTTAGGATTATTATACAGAACCTTTTTCTCCTTGCGTCGCTTTTGGCTAGCATTCTCCGGTCTCCGCCTAGGGCGGAACACCCGGATTGCCAGCGGCAACAAGCTTTTTGACGTGTATCTGGATATCGGCGATGATACCTGCATCGGACCTCAGGTTATGATTTTAACTTGTCAGGCCGGATCAATCATCATTGCAAGCCGTGTAGACGTCGCCCCTAAAGTAATTTTGGTTTTTGGCTTCCATCTACCAGGGTCTTTAATCCGTCGGGTGTGTTCGTGTACTGTCAGTGAAATACCAATAGCTGACAGTACCTGGATAGGAACCTGCTCACTTATACCTGCCTGCATCAGAATTTGTCGAGCAAGTATTGTCGCTGCTCGTTCAGTCGTTAGGCAGGGGGAATGTAGAGATAGTGTAATTTTTCGCAGGTTCGCCCGCTAAAGCGAATAAGACATTGCCTCGGTGATGCTTTCCCGTTCATGAGACTGGTTTTTTGGCAGAACATGTTGAGCCCACATCAGGCTCCTTATCTGAGAGCATTAGCCTCTATGAAAGATTACGAAGTCGTCTTGGTGGTGCAAAATGAATTACCAGAAAACCGGCGAAACTGCGGCTGGTCAGTGCCTATACTCGGGCTGGTTCGTGTAATCACAGCTCCACTTAACACCTTAACGGAACGCCTACTGTCAGAGCGAGAATTTGATTCTATTCACTTGTTCTCGGGAATTCGTGCGTACCCATTGCCTTGGAAAGCGTTCCAGCTTTGCGCAACCACGCGGGCCCGAATGGGCATAGTATCAGAAGCCCATAATTGGCACGGCGTGAAGGGGAAGTTGGTTTTGGTTCGTGGAAAAGTCGATGTTTTTCGATACCGAAGAAGAATTGATTTTATCATGGCCATTGGCCAGCTCGGCACAAAGTGGTTCGAGTTATGCGGCTTCCCTAAGAGTAAAATTTATCCCTTCGCCTACGTCGTGGAAACCCCCACCCTGTGTGATTGCAAAACACGACTCCAAGACCGAGACTCTTTGAGTAAAGTGGTTCTTTGCTACATCGGCCAGCTTGTAAGCAGAAAAGGTATCGATATTCTTGTCAAGGCACTCGCGGACTTGAAATTCCGCAATTGGACGCTTCACCTCGTTGGGGATGGACCTGAAAAAGGGCAATTGAAGTCACTTGTTCGGTCATGTAATCTTGATGGTTCTGTGAGTTTTCATGGAAGGCTGGATAATGCAGAAGCGATGAGGATACTCGCAGGGAGCGACCTTTTGATACTGCCCAGCAGATGGGACGGGTGGGGAGCCGTTGTGAATGAGGCACTTATGCGAGGGATACCTGCAATTTGTACTGATCGCAGCGGTGCGTCAGATTTGTTGCGAGGCTCCTACCGAGGTTCTGTTGTTGAAGCAGGTTCCGTTTGTTCCCTGAATCTCGCCTTGCAGGAATGGTTGACGAAAGGTCCTATTGATTCTGATCTCCGCCTCCGTATTAGAGAGTGGTCCAAATGCATTCAGGGACAAACCGTCGCGGAATACCTTAGCGGTGTGATTAAAAATGTTATCGGAAATGGTTCGCGTCCTGTATGCCCGTGGTCGAATACGGAATCTTGCTCACCCGGTATGTTTCCAATCAACTCTTCTACAGTTCTGTAGAGTCATGCACATCGGAATCGATGCCATAGGGGTGAAGCACAGTGGAGGATCCATGGTGCTTTTGCAGTTTATTGCTGCTTTACTGCGCAGTGAAGCGATATCTAGAATCACCGTTTTTACCTCGCCTAGGAACAAGAGAGATTTTGATCTGCCGTTGTCGCCGAAACTGGAGGAAGAAATCTGTAGTATTGCAGAGAATAGTTACTTCATGCGAACAGTTTGGTGGATATACTTAATCGCCAAGAGATGTAAGCAACGCGGTGTCCATATTCTAGTTTCCATGTCGGGGATGGGTCATGCGAGCAGAACCATTCCACACATTACCTTAGTGCAGCAATCAAACCCATTCAGTTCTGAATCATTTAAGCTCCAGCAAGCAAGAGGCAAGCTTCAATTCCTCGTCATGTTGGCAATGATGAGATTTTCGTGCCGAAAAGCAGCCAGAGTTTTCGTACAAACACCGACCATGCGAGAATGGGTTTGCGCTGCATTCAGACTCCCGAGGTTAGCCATAGATGTTTTCCTACCATGCTCGCCTCCGTTTCCACCAGAGGATCCCCATTTGCTGCCGAACTTTCCCATGCTTACTTCACTAGCATCTCATTCAATCTTGTACGTTGGAAGTGATAGCAGACATAAGAATCTCGCTCTAATCGTAAATGCTATGAAATCCATCTGCAGTATTTTGCCGAGAGCGACGCTTTTTGCGACTCTCCCAGCTAATCATCCTGTTTGCGACGGCCTTAGTGTAGTGGGCCTGGGCCATCTTGCTCGCACACACTTGTACCAGGCATATAAGCACGCCACTGTCCTTGTGCTGCCGTCCCTTGTCGAGACCGTTGGACTGCCGCTCTTAGAGGCAATTGCCATTGGAACCCCTGTCCTTGCGGCGGATCGACCTTATGCTCATGATGTTTGTGAGGATGCGGCAGTCTTCTTTGACCCACTTGATGAAGATGACTATGTTCGGAAGTTGTTAGGAATCCTTGAGAATAGTGAGCTCCGGTCGGAAATGATTGAGAAAGGGCATAGATTAGTGACTAGGCGGATCGGAGAGCGGCCGTATGAGCGAATGGTTACCCGGATCGTTGAGATCGCCCTTGGGCAACACGAGAACTGAGCTTCTCGGGGGGATCCGGGTTGATACACACCGCAGAAGGCTCACGACAGAAATGGCTTTACAAGATAGAGGATCGTGGACTTAGACCCAAAAGGCTCTCTGACAGGAACCCACGCATTTTCTGAGAATTTCAAACTGGTCTACTTGGGGTCTTGTTTTTTTGCGCCTCTTTGCCAGGTGGCTTCGTGAAAGCGGGGTGCGTACTCATACAAAGGGAGGGTCAACTGCTATCTTTTCATTTCTTGAGTTCGGTCTGTGAGGAGTATTCGCGTAGACTACTGGAGTCTGTCCGACTTCTTCAAGTTGCTATATGTTTCAACTGTCGATGTTCATAGGCGCCAATGGCTCATAGCCACAGCTGCTGCTCATCTTCAAAAGGAAAACTGGCTGGTAAAGGTGGACTTTGTGTGTCCCGCTTATGCTCATGCTCTCCTGCGTCTTAAAAGAACCATCCACACGCTTGACCCCTAAGGGCGCTTTTATCATTACCGCGGATTCGTGTTCCATGAGGAATTGCACCCCCACTGCGATTTTGCAGACGCTTTCGTTTTTGCGTCCACCTGTGACAACTTTTCTATAACTTTTGTAGAGGCTATGGCTGCCAAACTCCCAATAGCCTTTTCAAATCTGGGACCTATGCCTGAAATCTTGGGAAACGAAGGATTAAAGACTCATGTTGGACCCCCGTCACGTCATCATATATACTCAGGATTCTTTAACATACCCTTCACAACCTCCGTTCCACCCAGCTTGCTCGTATCCAGAGTGTGTTTTTGAAATAAGTTTCACCTCGCCCAACGATGTCTACGAAGCCGTTAGGCAATGCTTCCGAATTGGATTACCGGATGGCGAAAAATTCGGAAAAAGCGACTGGAATCCGTTGAAGAAGCTTGTTCGATCTGGTGAGACGGTACTAATTAAACCCAACTTTGTGAAGGAAGCCCATTCAAGCGATCCAGAAGGCTGGAGGTACATAATAACTCATGGGAGCGTGATAAGAGCCGTGTCGGATTTCTTATGGAAAGCAATGGAGTTAAAAGGAAGCATTATCGTTGCGGACGCGCCCCAGGGCGACTCTTCGTTCAGAGAAATCATCCGCTTGAATGGCCTCCAAGCGGTGCGTGATTTCTATGTTTCGAAGGGGTTGGACTTCAGGCTCCTTGACCTCAGGCAGGAGGAATGGGTAAGCACAGATGGGGTCATCGTGCGAAGGCGTCGAATTAGAGGAGACACGGAAGGGTACGTCCGGTTCGACCTCGGGGAGACCAGCGAATTTACTGGCCACCGAGGATCGGGGCGATACTATGGGGCAGACTACGACACCAACGAGGTCAACCGGCACCACAGCGATGGCTGTCATGAATACCTCGTTTCGGGTACCGCCATCGGATGCGACGTCATTTTCAGCTTGCCGAAGCTCAAGACCCACAAGAAAGCAGGCATAACGGTAAGCCTGAAAAATCTTGTTGGAATAAATGGTGACAAAAACTGGCTTCCTCACCACACCGAGGGTCTGCTCTCTCAGGGTGGCGATGAACATCCAAGTCCGGATAGCAAGCACAAGTTTGAAAGGGTAATCGTACCATATTTTCGATTTCTTTCGTCACGGGTTCCTGGCCTCGGGACTGTGGCCCATCGATGGGCACGACGCACAGGCAGGCCCATCTTTGGTGATACGGAAAATGTTATTCGAAGCGGGAATTGGTGGGGCAATGATACGACATGGAGGATGTGCCTCGATCTCAACAAGATCGCCCTCTATGGAAGCTCTGATGGGACAATGCGTGTAGGGTCAAAAGAAAACCGCAAGCGTCACTATGTTCTTGTCGATGGAATTATCGCAGGCGAGGGCAACGGACCGATGAATCCAAAACCAGTAAACGCAGGTGTAATTGCATTTGGTCTCAACCCGGCCAGCGTCGATGCTGCTTGTGCTTGCCTTATGGGCTATGACCCTGAACGCATACCTATTGTGCGAAATGCTTTCCGGTGCCGGGAGTACCCTATCGCTGACTGGCCAGTGGCCGATGTCAGAGTTGTGAGCAACAAGCGTGATTGGTGTGGGCTGTTAACCCAAATTTCACCAAGAAGTACCTTCCATTTCCAGCCGCACTTCGGCTGGCGAGGACACATCGAAAGAGACGACATCTGAGTGTATGATTGCTTCAGATTGTTGACTAAGAAAGATCTCTAGAAATTTGACCTCGATCTAGGGCTATGAACGCTAATTCATCAGCATATAAAGTATATGAGCGTATGCCGGTTTGGATGCAGAATGTCGCTTGTTCTATCACAGGATTAAGAATGCGAAGGCAACGGTACAGCGACGTATTTTATCAAGCTTTCGACTTTTTGAAACGATCTCAGTGGTGGTGTTTAGAGGAAATGAAGGACTTTCAAAACAGACGGTTGATTAAACTTGTTCGGCATGCTTACGATAGCGTTCCTTACTACCGCGAAATATTTCAGTCCCTTAAAATCACCCCTGATGATATCAAGTCGGCTGAGGATTTGAGACACCTTCCACTTCTCAAGAAATCCACTGTTCGTCAGCGGTACGACGAACTCCAGTCGAGAGCATGGCCCGAAAACAAGACAATCCATACACATACCGGTGGAACAACTGGAACGGCATTGAAATTGATTGCAGACATCGGCACCGAACCATGGCAGTGGGCAGTCTGGTGGAGACACCGGAATCGTTTCGGATTAAATGTTAGCGACCCGTTTATCGTCTTCGGTGGAAGACCGGTAGTTCCACTTAGATCTTTTAGACCACCAATCTGGAGACGCAATTTTCCCATGAGGCAAACTTATGTATCAGTCCACCATCTCAGCAAGAACAACTTGCCTGTATTGGCTGATTACCTCATGAGACGAAAGGTGGTCTATTACTCTGGTTATCCCTCGGGACTGTACGCAGTGGCCTGTTATTTCTTAGAGAACGGGAAACGTCTTCCAAACCCCCCACGCCTCGTTGTCACTGGTGCGGAAACTCTGCTGCCGCATCAGAGACAAGCCATCAAAGCGGCCTTTGATGCAGAAGTGGCCGATCAGTATGGGGCTTCGGAATTTTGCGGAAACATCAGTGAATGCGAGCATCACACTTATCACGTCGACATGGAATTTGGAATTATTGAGTTGTTGGAGGATGAAAGATTACCAAGGGGTTCGCGAAGGATAGTCTGCACAGGTTTATGGAATATGGCAATGCCACTCATCAGATACGACATCGGAGACATAGCAACTATTTCAGACAGAAAGTGTTCGTGTGGACGCGAATCACAAACTGTGGAACGAATTGACGGGCGAATTGAGTTTTATATCATCACGCCGGATGGGCGCCAATTAGGAAGGCTGGATTTCTTGTTCAAAGACACAGCTCAAATTGAAGAAGCCCAGTTGGTTCAGGATGGACTCAATCATCTAAAGATCAGATTGGTTCCTTCTCGTAGCTTTTCACCGGAACACGAGAAATCATTGCTGAGTGACATTCGAGCTTTTGTGGGGCATGCGATGACCATCGAATTTGAGTATTTGCATGAAATCCCTAGAGAGTCTAATGGCAAATTCAGACAGATCGTTTCTCAAGTGTACCAGGACAAGTACGCCGATCGATTCAGTGGATTTGTGCAGCCAGTTGAAGCCCCTCAACAATAAAGGTGAAACAACTTCTTCAAAATCTTCAATCAGGTAAGACCCAGCTGGTCGAGGCACCCCAGCCACGCTTGAAAAATGGGCATGTGCTTGTTCAGACAAAAGCATCCCTCATTTCGTCAGGAACCGAGAGGATGCTGGTGGAGTTTGGGAAAGCCGGATACATTGCAAAGGCCAAGAGCCAGCCGGACAAGGTCAAGCAGGTGCTGGAGAAGATCAAAACCGATGGTTTCATTCCAACGATCAAGGCCGTGCGGGCGAAGCTGGATCAGCCTCTTCCCCTTGGGTATTGCAATGTCGGAATTCTCATTGAAGCTGAGAGCCGAGAGCTCAGAGCGGAGAGCTTGAAACTTGGGGACAGAGTGGTGAGCAACGGGCCTCACGCTGAGGTCGTCTCCGTGCCCGTCAACCTCTGCGCCCAGGTGCCGGATAAGGTCACCGATGAAGAGGCGCCCTTCACGGTCGTCGGGGCCATCGGGCTTCAGGGCATTCGGTTGGCGCAACCGACACTGGGGGAGGTCTTTGTGGTCACTGGGCTGGGGCTCATCGGGCAGCTCACGGTTCAACTCCTTATCGCCCATGGGTGCCGGGTGCTGGGGATCGACATGGACAGGGCTAAATGCGAGGTTGCCCGGCAGTTCGGGGCACAGGTCGTCGATCTGTCCAAAGGGGAGGATTCGGTCGAATCGGCCATGGCCTTCAGCAAGGGCCGGGGAGTAGATGGGGTTCTCATCACAGCGGCCACCAAGAGCAATGAACCGGTGCACGAGGCAGCACAGATGTGCCGAAAGCGTGGGCGGATCGTGCTCGTAGGAGTTGCAGGGCTGGAACTGTCCCGTGCGGACTTCTACGAGAAGGAGTTGACCTTCCAGGTATCTTGTTCCTATGGCCCCGGGAGATACGACCCGGAGTACGAGGAAAAGGGGCACGACTACCCCTTCGGGCTTGTGCGATGGACGGAGAAGCGAAACTTCGAAGCGGTTCTGGACATGATGGAGGACGGCCGCATCCATGTGAAACCGCTGATTACTCACAGATTCAATTTCGAGGAGGCGGAGAAGGCTTATCATCTGATTTCGGAGAACAGGGAACCATATCTGGGAATAATACTGAACTATGATCCGCAGATTACGCAGATGACACAGATTGATGCAAAGACCATTGAAATCAGGAAATCTCAAACCTCAAAGCTCAAAGCTCAAACCCCCGTCATCGGAATGATCGGGGCGGGGAATCTCACCGGCCAGGTGCTGCTGCCTGCCATTGAAAAGATGCAGGTGAGGCTCAAGACGATCGCTTCCAGTGGGGGGATGACGGGGACACACCTGGGCAAGAAGTTCGGGTTTGAGGTCTCCACCACGGATGTGGAAACCATCTTCAACGATCCGGATATCAACACTATCTTCATCACCACACGCCACAACTCCCATGCCGAGTTTGTCATTCAAGCATTGAACGCCGGCAAGCACGTGTTCGTTGAAAAACCTCTTTGTCTGACGCAAGAAGAGTTGAATGAAATCGTCGAGATTTACAACTCGTTACTCGTTACTCGTCACTCGTCACTTCTTCTTATGGTCGGCTTCAACCGGAGATTTGCACCGCAGATCCTAAAAATGAAGCAACTGCTCGACATGGTCAGAGAACCCAAAAGCATGGTCATGACCGTGAATGCCGGACCCATTCCAAAGGACCACTGGACTCAGGACAAGGAAATCGGCGGGGGAAGAATTATCGGCGAGGCCTGTCATTTTGTAGACCTCCTGAGGTTCCTGGCAGGCTGTCCGATCACTGAGGGTCGTATGGCCACCCTTGGAGCCGGGAATGATGATACAGCTTCCATGGACCTGAAGTTCGCAGACGGTTCCATAGGAACGGTTCATTACTTTGCAAACGGAAACAAAAGCTTCCCAAAGGAGAGGCTGGAGGTCTTCACCGCGGGCAGAATCCTGCAGCTTGACAACTTCAGGGTGCTCAGGGGATACGGTTGGAAGAATTTCAGCACCATGAAACTTTGGAGTCAGGACAAGGGACACCGAGCCGAGGTCTCCGCCTTTTTCACGGCCATTAAGAGTGGGGGACCCTCCCCTGTTCCCTTTGACGAGATCGTAGAGGTCACGAGGGCTTCGATCCAACTGGCCGGCACCCCCTAAGCTTTCCGCTCTTTTTGAACAAGGTCACCGTGGGACGTTTCTCCTATCTTCAAAGGGTCTTCGCCGCCTACCTGGGCTCCGGGAAGAGCCATCTCACCTTCTGGCACGAAGACCCGCAAGTCAACGAACAGGCGGACCCCTCCAAACTTGCAGAATACTATATGCCCTTCTTTGCCAAGGCGGATTACCCGGGCCAATACGATGAAACGGGGATCCCAATGCTGGATTACCGGGGGAAGGTGGGACTTCAGTACAACCCCATCGCCATAGCGCAGTATGGTCTGGGCAACTACAATCTTTACAAACGCACCGAGGAGGCAGAGAGGAAAACCAAGTTTCTGAGGTCGGCGGACTGGTTGGTTCAGAATCTTGAAAACACCCGTTGGGGCACCAGGGTCTGGAACCATCACTTTGATTGGGAATACAGGCACACCCTCAAATCCCCCTGGTACTCCGCGCTGTCCCAAGGGCAAGGCGTCTCCCTGCTCCTTAGAGCCCACAAAGAAACAGGGCGCGGGGCCTATCTGAAAGCTGCAGAGGAGGCTTTCGACACATTTGGGAAAGGGCTCGATGAGGGAGGCGTAACTTACAAGGATCAAGATGGAAACCTCTGGTTCGAAGAGACGATCGTTAATCCTCCTACCCATATTTTGAATGGTTTCATGTGGGCGGCATGGGGGGTGTACGATTACAGCCTCTATACGGGGGACCCGGAAGCCGGAGAGCTTTTCAAGTCTGCGGTCAAGACCC
The DNA here is from genome assembly GCA_964580575.1 of uncultured Desulfobacteraceae bacterium. Classification (GTDB taxonomy): domain Bacteria; phylum Desulfobacterota; class DSM-4660; order Desulfatiglandales; family HGW-15; genus CAVPDE01. The sequence continues at coordinate 37,901 of CAZOLJ010000024.1, read as the reverse complement.
TGAGGGAAAACCTGTCGTTATTCGACGTGGAGTACTGGTCCCTCTATGAACAATCGGGGACCAAGATGAAGATGCTTGCAAGCCCCTTTTACCACAGTCTCCACATTGTGCAGCTCAAGGTCATGCACGGCCTGACAGGCGAAGGTGTTTTCCGCGAATTTGCGGAACGCTGGGAAGGCTACCGGAACAGCCCCCTCAAAAAAACCAGGGCGCTCCTTTACAAGTCGATCTTCAAACTCGCCTATTACTGATCCATGCGCATTCTGCTGATCCATCAGGCTTTCGCTTCTCCCGACGACGCAGGAGGAACCCGTCACTTCGAGCTGGCCAAACGGTGTATTGACGAGGGCGACTCCTTCGCCATTGTGGCGAGTGATTTGAGTTACCTATCGGGCAAACGTCATGGGCACAGGATAAAGCTTTTTACGGAACAGGATGTAGAGGGAATCAGAATCCTGCGCGCGTACACCTATCCTTCACTGCACCGTAGCTTTGTCTGGCGTGTCGTGTCCTTCTTGAGTTTCATGGTAACCTCAATCCTCGCGAGCTTGAAAGCGGGCCGGGTTGATTTGGTCATGGGAACGTCTCCACCGATCTTCCAGGCTGTTTCCGCAGGGCTCGTATCGCATGTCAGGAGGTGTCCCTTCCTGCTTGAAATCAGGGATCTGTGGCCGGAGTTTGCCATAGACATGGGAATCCTGAGAAATCCTTGGCTCATCACCCTGTCCCGCCGGCTTGAACGGTTTCTTTACCGCCATGCGACGCATATCCTGGTTAATTCACCGGCCTACGAGAAATACCTGAAGACCAAAGGCGTTGACCCCACAAAGGTTACACTGATACCAAACGGCGTGGATCCGTCTATGTTCACCGGGGAGTTCCATCCTGAGTCCCTTCGAAAAGGTTGGGCCGTGAATGGGAAGTTTTTGGTGACTTACGCAGGGGCACTCGGTGCCGCGAACGACATCCCGGTCCTGCTGGAGGCAGCCAGGGCGCTATCAAAGCACCACCAGATCCATCTGCTTCTCGTAGGCGACGGCAAGGAAAGGCCGAACCTGGAATCTCTCGCGAAGGCATGGGGGCTTAGAAACGTAACGTTCACCGGGGCCTTGCCCAAAAAAGAGATGCCGGCCGTCCTGGCGGCCTCCGATGCCTGTATCGCCATCCTGAAGAATATCCCCATGTTCAAGACGACCTATCCCAACAAGGTTTTTGACTACATGGCTGCCGCTCGTCCAACCATCCTGGCCATTGACGGGGTGATTCGGGAGGTCGTTGAAAAGGCGGGAGGAGGAATCTTCGTGCCACCTGGCAATGCCAAAGCACTGGCAAATGCCATTGTCACCCTGGAAAAGGACAGGGAAAAGGCCCAGGCCATGGGAGAAGCGGCCAGAGCCTATGTGGTCGAGCACTTTCACAGAGAAAAACAGGCCAAAGAGTTCGTGGCCCTGTTGATGACATTGGCCGAACCGGGAAGGACGGAATCTTCCACCGCAAGGCACGCCGAGACCGCAGAAAAAATTTGATCCGCAGATTACGCAGATTAGAAGGATTAGGACAAAAGGGATCAAACAAAAGCGGAGATTACCAGGCTGAATTGACGTGGGGGTAGTCGAGGATTTTCCTATCAGAGGTAAGGATGGTATACCCTTTCAAGGGCTCTGTGAGATCACCCTTTACTTGGACTGTCCCCTTGCCGCATCCCAGCTGGGTGCAGTTTCCGGTCTTCTTTGAATCATGGGGCACCAACAAGGCAACGGGCACATTGCGCTTGCGTATCTCAACCACTTCACCCTGCTCAACGTAGCTGATGAGTTTTCCGAGGTTGTCTTTCAATTCTCCGATATTGGCTGTTTTCATGACCAAACTATAAGCCAAATACTTGGCCATGTCAATGGCCAAGTTGATGGATATCGTCCTCTCATTTCCTCAGGGACCGAGCGGATGCTGGTGGAGGTCGGCAGGTGCCGTCGGAATTTGCTGGACACCGGGATTCTCAACAGTCTGTCGCGCGATGGGATCAAGGAATCAGGGTGAAACCGGCCGTATGGAAATGCCTGTCAAAAGAGAATGCACGTTCGATTCCGTGTCGCTTCATGACCTCAAAACTGACGGCATCGGTGTAGCTGAAGTCCTGGTCGTTGTACTTGCGCAAGGTGCAGGCAGCCGCCTTTTCCAAAGATTCATCGGATAGGAGCTTGGTTGTCCTTGGGCTCCCCTGGACACTGTCGAGAAACCTTATGCCGGCCTCGAAGCCCAGATTTCGGCGAATGAGAATGTAGGACTCCGCGATCACGAGGTTCGTCGTGAGGAGTCGACAACGGTTCTGGATGTTCAAAAGGGCCTGCACTGCCTCTTTGTGATGAGCATCCGAGCGGTCCGCAAGGGCCAGCCATGCGCCCGTATCCACAAAGACCGTCTCCATCTCCCTATTCCTTCAAAGCGCACAGGTGGTCATCATGATTTTCCGACAGGTCGCTATGTCCCGACTCCCCGAGGCCGATGACATTCATTATCGGGTCCTCCCCCGGAGGGAGTCTTGAGAGAAAATCTTGAATGCATGCGCGGATGATGGCCGCTTTGGATCGCTTTTGGGCCTTGGAGAGCAGACTCAGGATTCGATCCTGCTCCGGATCCAAATAAATCTGAAATGCGACTTTGTTCATGGCAGTTATTCCTATGTAACTTTCTAATATATTATCAATTATGACGGATTTTTCAGTGATTGTCAACAAATTGACCGCCCAATTCTTGATTCTATGCATTCTAAACACTTCTTCCTCTGAGAAATCCGCCCGGAGGCGGATGAATCTGCAAAATCAGTGAACTGTAATTGAAGAGAATCTTCGATCTGCTCCTTGTGGTGCCGTCCTTCATCCTGGTCCTTCCGTTTCTCGGGGTCCTGGCACTTCTGGTCCGGATATCGATGGGAAGCCCTGTGCCCTTCAGACAGCTAAGGCCGGGGAAGAACGGGAAGCCTTTTGTTCTGTACAAGTTCCGAACCATGCTGGACAAGAGGGACGGCTCAGGGGATCTCCTCACGGACAATGCTCGGCTCACGCGCATAGGCCGGTTCCTCCGGTCTACCTCGCTCGATGAGCTTCCTGAGCTTTTCAATGTGCTCAAGGGCGACATGAGCCTCGTGGGACCAAGGCCGCTCCTGATGCAGTACCTCGATCGTTACACGCCGGAGCAGGCACGCAGGCATGAGGTGAAACCGGGGTTGACGGGCTGGGCCCAGGTCAACGGACGAAATGCCATCACGTGGGAAGACAAGTTCAGGCTGGATGTGTGGTACGTGGACCATCAGTCCTTGTGGCTGGATCTGAAGATCATCGGGATGACGGTGCTCAAGGTGATCCGCAGAGAGGGGATCAGCGAAGCGGGGCATGCGACAGCGCAGGAGTTCATGGGATCTCACGCAAAGCCGCAAAGACGCTAGGCAATTCACAAGAATAGAATCCACAGATTACGCAGATTACGCAGACAAGGGCAGGCTCACTCAAATCATCGTGGGCATCGAAGTCTGAAAAAGCAAAAAGGTTTCTTTTTCAGCTTGCGATTCCCACTCTTTGCGATGCCCAGCATCGCCCCCTCTCAGGGGCTTTGAGCGAGCAAAGGAGGATTAAGCAGACTAACGCGTAAGGACAAGTCTTCTGTACTCCAAAGACTTAGCTCCGAAATTGATCAGGAGCCCGACAGTATGTTCAGATGCCTTGAGATAGTTGATGACCTGGGCATCTTCCAAACTGCTGAGAGTTGAAAGCGCCTTGATCTCTACGATGACCTCTTCAAAACATACAAAATCAGGCTGGTATGTCTTCCTGAGCGGTTCACCCTTATACGCGATATGGATTTCAGGCTGGGCTTGAAATGGAATTCGGCGGCTGGCCATCTCTCTTTCCATGGCTTCCTGGTAGACCGCTTCAAGGAATCCCGATCCGAGTTCCTTGTGAACTTCCATTGCCGCCCCGATGATCTGATAGGTTCTCTCATCTCTGAATGTCGTTTCCATGGTGGTTTGGTTACACCCTCACAGCTGGATTTGCTTCAGTCCCCTAATATCTGGAAGAAGGACCTTTGTCTAGAATCCTTTTAATCTGCGTAATCTGTGGATGAGATAGCGATATTTGGAGCAGGCGGCTTTGGCCGCGAAGTGGCCTGGCTCATCGAAGACATCAACCAGGTGGAGCCCCGCTTCCGCATCCAGGGGTTTCTGGATGATGATTCCTCTTTGGTTGGGAAACGGCTAAACGACTACCCTGTTTTCGAGGCCCACACGTTCCTCAAAAACCATCAAGGCATTTCAGTCGCCCTTGCCATCGGGCAACCCTTGATTCGCATGGCGGTTGCTGATCGCCTCAGCGGATATGCTCTTCACTACCCCAACCTGATTCACCCCACAGTGAGGATGAGCAACACCAGCGCCCTTGGAATGGGAAACATTTTGTGTGCGGGGGTCATCGTAACGGTCAATGCCCGCATTGGGAATTTCTGCCACTTGAACCTCAACACCACCGTGGGCCACGATTGCATCCTGGAGGATTTCAGCACCACGGCCTGCGGCGTAGACCTGGCCGGCAGGAGCCATATCGGGGAAGCCGCTTACCTTGGAAACCATGCCACCGTGCTTCCCTCCGTGCGTGTCGGTGAAAAGGCCATCGTCGGGGCCGGGGCCGTCGTGAACCGTGAACTACCGGCCGCAACCGTGTCTGTGGGTGTGCCGGCCAGGGTCATCAAGCCCTGATTGTCCATGCATAAATCGATGAACAGGATCTTCCTCTCCCCCCCCCACATGAGCGGCATGGAGGAGGCTTTGGTCCACGAGGCCTTCGAGAGCAACTATATCGCCCCTCTCGGTCCCATGGTGGATGCCTTTGAGCGGGAATTCTGCGAGCGGGTGGGCATTCCCCACGGCGTGGCCGTTTCGAGCGGCACGGCCGCCTGCCACCTGGCTTTGCGCCTTGTCGGCGTGGGCCCCGGAGATCTGGTCATCGCCTCAACCCTCACCTTCATCGGGAGCGTTACGCCCATCCTCTTTCAGGGAGCCAACCCTGTGTTTGTCGATGCGGACAAAACCTCCTGGACCATGGACCCGGCCCTTCTTGAAGAGGCGCTCCAAACGCTTTCCCAAAAAGGCCTTTGCCCTAAAGCGGTTCTACCGACAGACCTCTACGGCCAGTGCGCAGACTACGACCGCATCTTCGCCATCAGTGAACGCTATGGTGTACCCGTGGTCCTGGATTCAGCGGAGGCCCTGGGAGCGCAATACCTCACGCAAAGACGCAAGGACGCCAAGGGTGAAGGGACCTGGGTTCATGCAGGGACAGGGGCCAGGGCCGCCTTCTTCTCCTTCAACGGGAACAAGATCCTCACTACCTCCGGAGGCGGAATGCTGGTATCTGAAGACCGGAACCTCATCGAACAGGCTCGTTTCCTCTCTCAGCAGGCCCGCGATCAGGCCCCCCACTTCGAGCACTCGCAGTACGGCTACAACTACCGGATGAGCAACCTCGTGGCGGCTGTGGGCCGGGGCCAGTTGAAGGTCCTGGAGGAACGCGTGAAAAGGAAAAGGGAGATCTGCGCTTCCTACCAAAAGGCCCTGGCGGATCTGCCGGGAATTGCCTTCATGCCCGAGGCTGAATGCGGGCGATGCACCCGGTGGCTCACGGTCATCCTCATCACGCCCGAGGAGTTCGGCGCGGACCGGGAGGCCGTTCGCCTTGCCCTCGAGGAAGTGAACATTGAATCCCGGCCTGTGTGGAAGCCCATGCACATGCAGCCCGTGTTCAAAGCGCGGCGCGCGGCGCACGGCTCACGGTGCACGGAAAAAATCCTCCACCAGGCCCTAATGTTTGGGGGCCATGTGGCTGAGGATCTTTTTGCACGGGGGCTCTGCCTGCCCTCGGGAACGCAGATGAGAGACGAAGATCTCGAACGGGTTGTCCGCGGCATACGTTCGATTTGCGGCGGACGCGGACGGAGCGTGACGGAGAATTCGGGTGATGACGAAAAGTAAAACGCACAGCAGCGCAGCTCTTTTTGCCGTTTTTGCCCTGCCGATCGGGATTCTGATCATCTACTGGCCGACCCTTCAGGGACTCGTGATGCAGTGGCTGGGGAGCGAAGACTACTCCCACGGGCTCCTGATCATACCGATTGCAGCGTACCTCGCCTGGCAGAAGCGGCCTGAGCTGAAAAAGGTGGACATCCGGCCCGATTGGCGAGCTTTGCCCCTGCTCTTCCTGGCCGTTTTCATTTTCGTGGTCGGCGAGCTGGGAGCCGAGCTCTTCACCACCAGGATCTCCATGATCGTCCTCCTCTTCGGCCTGGTTTGGTTCCTCTGCGGTCCGTCCGTACTCAGGATCGTGGGGTTTCCCTTGGCCTTCCTCCTTCTGATGATTCCCCTCCCCGGTATGATCCACCGAAACCTGACCTTCCCTCTCCAGCTTTTCTCCTCGGCCGGTTCCGTGGCCCTGCTTCACCTTCTCAAGATCCCCGTGTTCCGGGAAGGGAACGTGATCGACATCGGCACCACCCAGCTCCATGTGGTCGAAGCGTGCAGCGGCCTGCGCTACATTCTGCCCCTCTTCACCCTGGGCGTGCTCCTGGCCTACTACGGCCAGAAGGTCTGGTGGAAGCGCATGGTTCTGGCAGTCGCCGCCGTGCCGATCGCCGTCCTGGCCAATGTGGCCCGCATCACCGGCACCGGCCTGATTGCCACGCGCTGGGGGAGCGAGGCGGCCGAGAGCTTCTTCCACGGCTTTTCCGGGTGGCTCGTGTTCATGGCGTGTGCAGGGCTCTACGTCCTCTTGAGCCTTCTCCTCCATCGCCTCCCCGGCAAGGCCGGAGCGCCGCAACCCGCAGAACCGCCCTACCCTCCTCATCGCGCAGTCACCTGGCCGGCAGTGCTCACCGCGTTCATGGTGGTCCTCCTTACAGTGCCGGCCGTAGCCCACCTGGGAGAGGTCCCGGTTCGACCTCTGCGGCAACCCCTGCGGGAGTTCCCCACGTCCTTTTACGGATGGACCGGAAAACCCGTGCTCATGGATCCCAAGGTCTGGGAGAAAGTGGGCGGCCAGGACTACGTGATCATCGACTACGTGAAGGGAAAAGAGGGGGCCATCAATTTCTACGTAGCCTATTACGAGCACCAGAAAAAGGGGGGGGATTTCATTCACTCCCCCAATCTCTGTCTGCCCGGGGCGGGATGGTTCATCGATCAAAACCAGCCACGGCACCTTGCCGCAGAAAGCCCCGGCCACAGGGGGCTGAAGTTCAACGAGCTCGTGATCAGCAAGAGCGGGGTGAGCCAGCTTGTCTACTTCTGGTTCCAGGGCCGGGACAGAAACTTCACGAGCGAATACGCCGCCAAATTCTACATGGTCTGGGACGGCCTCTGGCGCCGCCGCAACGACGGCGCCCTCGTCCGCCTCACCATGCCTCTTGGCCCAAAGACCAGCCTTGAATCGGCGCGCCTCGTCATGGACCCTTTTGCCCTGAAGGCCTCCCGCACCCTGGAGGAGTTCTTGCCCTAGATCCCGTTTCATGACTCTCTTCAGCAAAATAAGCTCCCTCCGCGACAACCCCACGGTGATGCGGGCCATCTCCCGGGCGCTTCCCTACCGTTTCTGGTTCATCCTCTTCACCCACCTCGTGCTCTTCAGCGCCGCCTACCTGCTCGCCTTTTCCGTTTTCTACGGCAACATCCTGGAAGAGGGCCTGAACGAGCTTCTCCTGCGCACCCTGATCCCCGTCCTGCTCATCAGGATTGGGGTCTTCTGGTTTCACGACCTCTACCAAGGCCTCTGGCGGTACGCAAGCTTCGAAGATCTCATGAACATCCTCCGCGCCGCCACCATCAGCTCCCTGAGCTTCATCATCCTTGGGATTTTTTACAAGCCTCTGCGCATCCCCAACAGCATTTATGCCCTCGACTGGGTCTTTTGTGTCATGCTGGTCGGAGGAATCCGCTTCTCGGTCCGCCAATTCCGTGAAAAACACGCCCCCGGCGTCAAGCCGTGGCAAAGGAGTCCCATCCTTCTGGTAGGGCCGGTCGCAGAAGTCCAGCCCCTTGTCAAGGAACTGCTCTCCGATCCCAACTCCTGGTACACCCCTTACGGCATCGTGGATCCCACACGGCCGGCCGATGCCGGCGTTGTGCGCATCTTTGATCTCCCGGTCTGGTCCACTGAGCAAGCCGTCGCGGCACGGGCTCGGGAAACGAGACCCCTCTCCGCCGTGGTCTTGTGCTGGCCAGAAGCCGCCAAGAAGGAGATGGAACAGGTCGTCGAGGCCCTTGAGCCCCTGGCCGCGCCCTTCAAGACCATTCCCCGAATCGAGGATATCCTTTCGGACCGGGTCAAGATCAGCGATATCCGGGATGTGGAGATCGAGGACCTCCTCGATCGGCCCCCGATCCGGATCGAAATGCCCCTGATCCGCGAGCACCTGGCCGGGAAAACCATCTTCGTGAGCGGAGGGGGCGGATCCATCGGCTCTGAACTCTGCCGGCAGATCGCCGCCTTCGAGCCCTCTCTCCTGGTCATCGCAGACAGATCCGAGAACACCCTCTATGAATTCGAGATAGAGCTGAAAAAGCGCTTCCCTTCCCTCGCGCTAGTGGCGACTGTCGCCAGCGTCAATGATTACATGGGGATGCGGGTTCTGATGGAAAAGACGAGGGTGGACATGGTCTTCCACGCCGCAGCCTACAAACATGTCCCCCTCATGGAGGGGGTCCCCATCGAGTCGGCGTACAACAACATCCTCGGCACCGACAACGTGGTCCGCGCCGCTGTCGAGACAGGAGTGGAGCGCTTTGTGATGATCTCAACGGACAAGGCCGTCAACCCCGTCAACGTGATGGGGGTGACCAAGCGCATCGCGGAAATGGTTGTCCAGAGCCGGAACGGATCCAACGGGACCCGCTTCATGATCGTCCGCTTCGGCAACGTGCTGGGAAGCGTCGGGAGCGTGGTGCCCCTTTTCAAGAAACAGATTCTGGCCGGTGGGCCTGTGACGGTGACCGACCCGAATATCGAGCGGTATTTCATGACCATTCCGGAGGCGGTGCAGCTTATCCTTCAGGCCGGCTCCATGGGGGAGGGAGGGGAGATCTTCGTGCTCGACATGGGCAAACCCGTCAAGATCCTCAGTCTGGCCGAAAAGCTCATTACCCTGTCCGGCAAGCGCCCCTACCGGGATGTGGACATCACCATCACAGGTCTTCGCCCGGGGGAAAAGATGTACGAAGAGCTTTTCAACCGGTGGGAAGGAGAGATTCCCACGGCCCATCCCCAGATCAGGGTGGCCCGCTCCGAGTCCGTGGACCGCCACTTCATGGAGACGGAGATCGAGCACATCTGCCGCCTGGTGGCCGATCGGCAGGAAGAGGCCCTGATCGAGAAATTCAAGGAGCTGGTGCCGCAGTACAGGTATGGGACCGCCGAATGCCGCACCCAGCTTGAAGCCGACAACAACCCCAATGCAGGCCTTTGGCCCCAAAGCCATTCGTAAGCAGGATGAAGCTCCAAACATCCACGCATCCTTGAAAGAAGTTTCAACTGAAGCCTTTAGAGAGGAAAGACTGTGAATGCCATAATTGATCGTCTCGTTCGTTTTTGCCTGATCCTCGCCCTGTTCGCTGCCTTTGGCTGCACCAGTTCGGAGCAGAAAAAGGAGGAGCATTTCGGCAGGGGGATGGCCTTTTATGAAAGCGGGGATTTTGTCAAGGCACGCCTGGATTTCAAAAACGCCGTCCAGATCGACCCTAGATTCTATAAAGCCCACTACATGCTGGGCATGACGGAATTGGCCCTGAAAAACACTCAGAATGCCTATAAATCTTTTCTCAAAGCCGTGGAGCTTTCCCCGAGCCATACAGATGCCCAAATCCAGTTGGCCAAGCTCCTTCTGGCCGGAAGGGCGACTGAAAAAGCCATGGAGACGATCGAGAATGTCCTGAGGAAGGAGCCCGAAAACCAGGAGGCTCTCCTCCTCAAGGCCTCGGGGCTCCTGGCCCAGGGAAAAACAGGGCCTGCGGCAGCGCTGATGGAAGGGCTCCTGGCCAAGGGCTCGACCCGGCCCGAGATCTATCTTCTGCTGGCCTCCGCCTATACCCGTGACGGAAAAAACCGTGCCGCCGAGGAGATCCTTTCCAAGGGAATCGTCACGAACCCTCAAGTGGCCCAGCTCCGCGTCGCCCTGGCAAGCCGGTATGCAGGAGACGATAAACTGAAGGAAGCCACGGCAGCCATGGACGAAGTGATCGCCCTCGAGCCCGGCGCATACGCCCACAGAGAGGCTCTGGCAGGGCTCTACTGGCGCGCCGGCGAAAGGGCAAAAGCCATTGAGGTCCTGAAGGGGCCTGTCTCGGCGGAGCCTGAAAACGAAGAGCTCAGGATACGCTTTGCCCGTTTTCTGATCAACACAGGGCAGCTGGAGGAGGCCACGCAGGAGCTGGAAGAGGCGCGCTCCAAGATCCCTGCGAGCTTCAACATCCGATTTGCTCTGGCCGAGCTGCTCCTCAACATGAAAAAACCTGAGGAAGCGGTTTCGGTCCTGATGGAATGCCTCAACCTTGAGAAGGACCCGGTCAACCCGAAGATCCTCCAGGCCAAATCGGGCCTGGCAGGGGCGTACCTCCTGATGAGGGATGCGGATAAGGCGGAAAAATACGCGAAAGAGGTTCTTGAAAAGAACCCCAGGAGCGTGGAAGCCCACTTTCTCCAGGGGAGGGTTTTCTTGATGCGGCGGCAGCCTTCCCAGGCGATTGCCGAGTTCCGGGCTGTCGTGAATGACCGGCCTGAATTCGTGCCCGGCCAGCTTCATCTTGCAGAGGCCCATGCCTCGAACGATGAGCTTTCCCTTGCCATCGACACGCTCTGGAAGGCCACGGAGGCGAACCCCAGGTCAAAGGATTTGCGCAATGCCCTGGCCTCGATTTTCGTTCGAAAAAAGGACTACGAGGCGGCCGAGGCCCAGCTCAAGAAGGTGATCGAAGCGCACCCCGAAGACGCGGCCGCTCTTGTGGCCCTTGGGGACTTCTACCTGCAAAGGGGAGACTCTCGCCGGGCTGAATCGCTTTACCTTGAGCTCAAGAAGAAGAGGCCGGAGAACCCTGCGGCAAGCCTCAAGCTCGCCCAACTCTACAGCCGGGACGGCAAACCTGCCCAGGCCATGAGAGAGCTGGAAGAAGCCCAAAAGGCCCACCCGGATTCCAGTCTGGTGCTGGAATCGCTGGTCAATCTGTACGTGCAGCAGGGAAAAATCGATCAAGCTGCAGTGCTCTGCCGGGAAAAGATCCAGGGCGATCCCAAGTCCGCGATGCTCCACAACTTCTTGGGCAGAATCCTGGCGGTGCAGAAGAAATTCCCCGAGGCCGTGAGATCCTTTGAAGAAGCGACCCGCCTCGAACCCCTCTGGCCTGATCCCCAGATCAACCTTGCCAGGACCTACCTGGTTCAGGGGCAGGTGGAGGAAGCGGTCAAGCGGTTCGAAACGGCCATTTCCACAAATCCCAAGAACCTGGCAGCCTACCTCACCCTGGCCCATGTTCATCTGGAGGCAAAGCAGTACGAAGAGGCCAAGGACGTGTACGAGCGGGCATTGGCCCAATTCCCCAGCCTGTGGGTTGCGGCAAACAACCTGGCCTATCTCAAGAGCGAACACCCCCGGTCCCCCGACGACCCGGAAAAGGCGCTTGCACTGGCCAAAAAGGCCTACCAGCTCAGACCGGGAGAAGCGAACGTGGTCGACACGCTGGGCTGGATCTACTATAAGACGGGAGACCCCAATCGCTCCCTGCCCTTCCTGGAGGAGGCTGTCAGCCTGGCTCCTCAGGCCGCCGTCTTCAACTACCACCTGGGCATGGCCCTTTCCAGCACAGGGGACAAGGAAAAAGCCAGGGAGTATCTCAAGAAGGCAATCCAGAGCGGGGAGGATTTTGTCGGAAGGGAAGAGGCGATCAAGAACCTTGAGCGCCTGTCTTGAAGGGTTTTTTCACTTGGAGGAGACATGAAAATGGCCAGAGGAAAAAACGCTCCGTTGGTGGAAAAACAGATTTACATCCTTCTGTGGTTTGGAAGTTTGACGGTCTTTTAAAAAGACGTCACCCCATTGGAAAACGGGGTCCGGAACTCCTTGGTATTCCTGGATTCCGGCTTTCGTAGGAATGGCACAAAAACGGTTTTTCGGGCTTTACGAGTCCATCAGAACGGACAGAACTCTCTTTTCAATCATTCGACAGATCCCACCCACTGCACACCTCAACTAGGTCTTCCGGGGTGAATGCCTAGAAAACACTGTTGCTTACTGGCAAAAATTGTGCTATAAACAACAAGGAAGGAGGAGAATTACTACAGTTTTTTTGAACCCTGCCCCAGGTCCCCACCGCCGCCGGGGTGGACCCGTGCGATTGCGGCGGCAAGGATGGCGGAATTGGAATTACAATCCCTTAAGGAGGTGTCCAGATGAGAACGAGAAGCATGAATGGATTGTTGGCGGCAATGGCGCTGATGGGCGTGTTTTTATTGGCTCCCATGACTTCGAATGCGGATATCATAAAGGTGGCCAATCTGGATTTCAGAGGTAACAGCCAGGGCGAAGTGATCACGGTCAACATAGGTTCTTTCATTAACGCCACTACGGTTGCGGGTTTTTACAACGCAATCCTCACCGTTCCGGAGGAACCGATCTGGACGGGCAACTATGAGGGCCTGGGGTTCTGTGCCGAAGCTGCCTCAATATATGTCTATCCCAATTACCTTGACTATTCCCTTTACGAATTGATCCCCCCCTACACGAACGCAGCCTGGCTCATGTCAACGTACCTCGTATCCGCGACCGATACCTACAACACGGCAAGCCTCCAGGTGGCCATCTGGGAGTCGCTTCTGGACCCAAAGCCATTCGATTTGACTTCCGGCAATTTTGCGCTCCTGGCCGGCTTGAATCCGACGAAAGCGAATGAAATGCTGACGGCGCTCACCAATGCCGATCTGAGTTCCTTTAACACCGCTCCCTATCGAATTGCCTCAGATGACGGGCTTGGGACGACATCCGGTATCCAGGACTTGATCGTATATAATTCCGCTGTGCCCATCCCCAGCGGCCTTCTGCTCCTGGGCTCCGGTTTGATCGCATTCATCGGATTAAGAAGAACGCTGGCTCGCAGGTAGTTCCCAGCGGCCAAGGCCCTAAAAGCCCTTTTCCAGCATTCCGGTTGAACAGAACTGTCCCGGCTGATGCCGGGAACCGGCATGGCCGCCTTTTACAGGGTCATGAATCCCTATGGGAAGGAAATCTCTCCAGGGATTCAGAAACGCGTTTACTTAGCGGAGATGCCCAAATGAGAACCATACGTAGATACGGATTGCTGACGGCACTCGCGATGATCGGCGTGTGGTTGTTCCTCCCCATGCCTTCCAATGGGGCTCTCATTCCCGTGGATAAATTGAATCTCACCGGGGTGGATCTCAACGTCAGTGTAGCGGTGCGTGCAGATTCTTCACTCCTCTCTATTATGGCAGGGTTTTATGACCTGGAGCTCACCGTCACCGCCGCTCCGATCTGGACGGGAAGCTACAGAGGCTTTTGCGTTGAGCCTGGACAAATCATGGATTTCGGATCTTACACAGGCTATTCCCTTTACGAATTGACTCCCCCTTACACAAACGCGGCCTGGCTCATGGAAACCTATGTTGGCTCTGCGACCGATATCTACAATGCCGCAAGCCTCCAGGTGGCCATCTGGGAGTCGCTTCTGGACCCAAAGCCGTTCGATTTGACTCAGGGCAACTTCGTGCTCATTTTAGGCCTTCCGGATACAGCAAGAGCCAAGGAAATGCTGGCGGCGCTCAGCAACGCCGACCTCAGTTCCTTTGATGCCACGGCCTATCGAATTGCCTCAGACGACGGGCTGGGGACGAGATCCGGTCTCCAGGACTTGATCGTCTACAATGCCGCTGTGCCCATACCCAGCGCACTCCTGCTCCTGGGTTCCGGCTTGATTGCCTTCATCGGGCTGCGAAGAAAGCTCGCCCGCAGGTAGTTCGCCGCCGCTTTCGTTTTCCGGGTTCCTATTTCCATTATTACACAGAATGGACTGCTCCTTTCTCGTTGACCTGGACCGAGTGACGGTAATCAGGTTCATCGGACCGAGGCCGGCTTTCACGCCGGCCTCGGTTTTTTGATTCGGGCTGAGTGCAGAACACCTCTGCGAATAGTGAACAAGGGGCTCAAAGAGCATGACAAGGGGATGATCAAGTTCAGATGACTCGTCTCAAAAAGACTCTTTTCTGGACCGGGCTGGGGATCTATGGCCTGATGCTCTTCCTGCTGCTCACCCTTCACCGATTGCCTGCAGACAAGATGCTCGGGAAAGCCCTCACCCTGTGGACTGACACACCGACCCTGGTCTCCGCAGAAACCGTGTCTTTCTCATTGCCCCTCTCCTATGCCCTTGAGAGGATCTCCTGTGAAGCCTACTGGCCCCAGGGAGTGTCCAAAGATTGGATGGACTCCCTCATTTTCGGCCCGGAATGGTCGAGAATCTTTTCAGGCGCTCTTCCCTTGAAAAGCGAGGCGATCTTTGCCCGCGGACGCGTGGAGGCTAGACTGGGTCTGCCGCTCTTCAGCCCGGGATATCTGGATGCAACAGCCTACGCCGTCCATCTCGAAGAGCTGTCTTTCGCGGAAGTCCTGCTCGACCGCCGCATCTCCGGCCAGTGTGAAGGGGAGTTACGGCTCCTCGGAGACGTGCGCTTTCCCTCAGGCTTGAATGGCCGGGGATTCCTGCGGGCCACGGACGGATCGGTGGAATCCAAGTTGCCGCTTGCCGGGCTTCGCACCATTCCTTTCCAGTCCATCACCGCCTTCGTGATCATTCAAAAAGGAGTGCTATTCCTGAATGACGGCAAGATAGCAGGACCCGCAGTATCAGGGACCTTCTCAGGGGAGGTGAAGCTCGACGACAGGATGAGCAGAAGCCTTCTCAACATCACGGCCCATCTCACGCCAGGGCCCATGGTTCACGAAAACGATTTGGCAAGGCAACTGGTGGCATCGCTCGCGGTGGAGGGCGAACCGATCACCATCCGTCTGAAAGGGACCCTCGGCAGCCCTTCCATTAGGTGGGAAAAGGATTGACTGGAGGAGATGGCGAATAAACTGAAATACTTCTTTTTCTTTCTCCTGGTCACGGCCGCAGCTTATGCGGGGAGCGCCCTTTTCCTCTCCTACCTGGACCGTGAGATTGTGAAAGAGCTACCATCGCCTGCTCCGGCGAAATCATCGGTGGAAAATAAAGCAGGCCCGCCCCTTTCCCCGGCTGACGACTCCGGGACCGTGGCGAAAAGGTCCCTCCCTCCGGAGCGAAAAGAGGTCCCTTCAAAGAAAACGTCCCGAGCTCTGGAAAAACCCGGTTTGAGTACGGTGAACCTTAAACTTCTCGGCACCGTTGTGAATGAAAAAGGCTCATCCTGGGCCATCCTCCTGGATCTCGACCGCGATCGCCAGGACATGGTGAGCGTAGGATCTGTGGTGGCCGGAGCCAGGGTGATTTCAATCGCAAAAGACAGAGTGGTTCTCAACGTCAGCGGAAGGGAAGAGATCCTCGTACTGGGAGCGGAAGGAACCCGGCCGGCAAGCACCCGCGACGACCAGGCAGAGAAGGAAAGCGCCACGAGCACTTACGTGCTGGACAGAGAAACGGTCAGAGAGAACCTTGACGACCTGCCATCCTTCCTGATGCAGGCGAGGGCGGAGCTTTATCTCAAGGAAGGGAGACCCGAGGGTTTCCAGTTGAGCCAAATCCAGAAAGGGAGCATCCTCAAGTCCGCCGGCTTTCAAGATGGGGATGTGATCCGGAGTGTGAACGGCCAAGAGGTCCGTTCGCTGGAAGATGCGATCACCCTCTACCAGAAGTTCGGGGACAGCGACTCCTATACCATCGGTATCCTGCGCGGCGAAAAGCCAAAAATCCTGCATGTAAAAATAAAATAAGACCCGTTTCACGGCACAAGGTGCACGGGACACGGCGATTAGGGAAAGGCAGCAAAGAGCATGGAGCAGAGAGCGAAAAAACTTCTCTCTTCCCTTATCATTACTCTCCGGTCTGTTCAAATTTCTTTCCCTCTGCTGTGCTCTTTGTTTCCCCCTCTTTGGTAAAGAGGGGTCAGGGGAGATTTGGCTCGCTCTTCATTGGTTCCTGTCTTTCCCTCTCCCCTTGCGGGAGAGGGTCAGGGTGAGGGGGATCTTAGGCCTCTGCTTGCCCCGCCGTCTTGTCCCGCCGTAGCTTGACAAAGCGAAGGCGGAAGCTCAGGGAGTGGCGGCGGGTGCCTCCGTGTTGATAACCCTGGTGAAAATAACTGTTGAAATCTTCAGAAGATAGTTTAAGATTCCTTTTGCGTGGGGATGTAGCTCAGATGGGAGAGCGGTGCGTTCGCAACGCACAGGTCGAGGGTTCGAATCCCTTCATCTCCACCATTTTTTTATCCACTGGTCTTCTGCGATCCGACTCCGGAATTTGCAACCAGCCTCAGCCAGGCGGTCTGCAATCCTTGTTCTCTCGGCCCCTTTCGCAGCGCAATGACCTGTCCCTCACCTGACCGGTGGCTCATCTTTTGAACGCTCCAACCGCTCGGTATCGTTCCAAAGAGGAATTTTGCCTGGAGTTTTATTTGGTCTCAAGATGGCGTTTTGGTGTATCATGAGTAATGATATAAGCCCTGGCAGCCCTGTAGAGACCAAGAAGTGGGAGCCCGATGTGCGCTTTATTTGGGATGCTAAGAAAGCATCCATAAATATTCGGAAGCACGGAGTTTCATTTCAAGAAGCAGCGACGGTGTTTCGCGATGTGCTTTCAGCCACAGGCTCGGACCCCGACCATTCAACCGGAGAGCGTCGCTTCGTGACCTTCGGCTTGTCGGAGGCAGGTCGGTTGCTCGTGGTATCTCACACAGAAGAAGGCGGGAGCATTCGAATTATCAGTGCAGGATTAGCAACAAAGCGTGAACGGGGGATCTATGAAGAAGGGTAAAAACAAGTCGAGTGACGAACTCCGGCCCGAGTACAATCGCTCTGATTTCACAACACTGGTGCGGGGAAAGTATGCAGCGCGCTTAGCCAAGGGATCCAATATCGTTGTCCTAGAGCCTGAGGTGGCAGAGGCGTTTCCGAGTGACAAATCGGTGAACGATGCCCTCCGAGCCCTGCTTGAAGTGGCAGCAGCCTCTGCTCGACTAAAACGCCGTTCAGTTGAACGCCCCAAGAAACGCCGCGCCGGTTAGCTTATCGATGACAGTTTCTGCTGCTTAATCCGTCATTCGTGGGATTCCCGGGAATAGACCTGAAGCCATGGCGGTGAGGAAACCCGATAAACCGGTTATCGTGCTGGACGTGGGCGGGGTTCTTGTGGACTTTGACCTCAAGCCTTTGATTGGGGCTCTGTCAAGACATCGCGGAGACAAAGTCACGCTCCCTCCTCTATCAGCCATTGACAGGCTCTTTTTGCCGGTTCAGACCGGTGAGTCCTCTCTCGATGACATTGTCCCTGAACTCAATGCCTCTCTCAAAGTCTCCATCCCTCCCGGCGAGTGGCGGGACCTCCTTTGCACCATCTTCACAGGCGAAATGCAGGGCATGAGGGAGATCCTGACCGAGCTCAAGAGGGACTTCTTTCTTGTCGGCCTCACCAACACCATTGAGCCGCACTGGGCTTTTGTGCTGCAGGCCTATGAGATCCTCCAACTTCTTGACGGATGCATCGTTTCATATGTGGAGGGCCTGGCAAAACCGGATCCCGCGATCTACAGGATGGTCGAAGAGCGGTACTGTAATGGCCGCCCGCCTCATTTCCACACCGACGACCTGCCCGAATATGTGGAAGCCGCCCGGCAAATGGGCTGGCGTTCGGAAGTGTTCAGGGGGTCGTCGGAGTTCAGGAATCAGGTTCTGGGAAGCGGCGCTGAATAATAGAGCACCCCGCCGAACGCGACAGGGAATCCCCTTCGCTGTAGTCTATTCATCCAGGCTTGAAACGGAACTCAGTCCGCACGGATACCGGCTTTCGCCGGTAGGACGACTTGGCGCGAGTCGCGGGATTTCAAGCCTAAGAGATCAATAACCGGTAAACAAAGCGAAGGCCTCGACCCCTTCTTCAGTCGCTTATGGTGACCTTTTGTTTCATGGGCCACAGGGGAAGGAGACACAGAACGACAACGACCACATTGATGAGGATTGAGACGAGCAGCACATCATGAAACGACAACGGGATGGCCGTTCTCGAAGCAGAAATCCCGTCCATTCCAAGTTTGACAAGCCCCTCCTGATATCCGTCCTTCCATGTTGAAAAAAGAGTTCCCGTCACAGCCATTCCAATGGCAATGCCCACCTGCCTTTGAGTAGCAATGAGGGCTGAAGCCGTGCCCAGATGCTCTCTGGTCACCGCCCCCATGATGATACTGTTGTTGGCGGGCTGGAAAGTCCCGGCACCCACCCCCAGCAGCACGAAAGCGGCTGCAATGGTTCCCACGGAGCTCTGCAAATCAAACCCTAGCATAAAAACAAAGGACAGGGTGGCTGCAGCGGCACCGATGGCGGCAAACCAGACGGGGCCAAAACGGTCTGAAAGCCACCCGCTGACCGGGCCGAACACCATGGTCGTCACGGAGGTTGCGGCCATCAACAGGCCGGCCTCGGAAGCCCGCATGTGAAGCCCCAGCATCAGGTAAAAGGGGATGATCAGCATGTAGGGCGGCGCCGCCACAAAGTGGAGGAACAAGGCCCCCATGGCACTGCTGAAGACCTTGTCCTTGAACAGCAGCGGATCCACGATAGGGTTTTGAGCGCGACGCTCCAGGAAAAGGAAAACCACGATCATAGCCAGCCCTAGGCCGGCTAGGGGAAGAACCCGGAATGACGCAAGTCCATAGCCTCTCACCTGGCTCACGCCGAAGACAAACAGAAATATCCCTGCGGACGAAGTGAGCGTCCCCATAAGATCCAGGCTCAACTTCCCGGGCTTGGGCTGATCCTTGTGCAGGAACACGATCGCCATGAGAAATGCCGCAAGGCCCAGGGGGATTCGGACATAGAAAATCGAACGCCAGTCCAGAAAGTCGAGCAGGGGCCCGCCGATCACGGGGCCGGCGATGAAGCCCAGTGACACGGAGACGCCCAAGGAGCCGAGCCCTTTGCCCACTTCGTGGGCAGGGAACGCTTCCGTGACAATCGCTGCACCGCAGGAGATCGTCATGGCGGCGCCAATGGCTTGAAGCGCTCTGAAGAAAATCAACTGCCCGATGCTCCCGGCAAGGGAGCACGCCAACAACCCCAGGGTAAACACGGCGATTCCCACCAGGAAGATACGCTTTCGGCCCACCATGTCGCCGATCTTTCCGATGATGAGCATCGAGCTCGTGCTGACCAGGACAAAGGCGACGCTCACCCACATCACCACCGATACATCCGCATTAAAGACGCGGGTGAGCACGGGAAAGGCGATGTTGGTAATGCTCGCATCCATCGTCGCCATCATGGTGGTCACGGCGACGGTGATCAGGACTTTCCATTTATTTCGGTTCATTCCCATGGTTCCGAAAAGAAGACGATTCTCCTAGACAAGATTGAGCGCGTTCAGAGTAATTCTGTATGAGCGGATGCCGGGAGAGCAACCTAGCCTCCTCTATGGACCAATAAGAATACCTCTCCGGGTTCTTCTTGATGCTAGACAAAAAATCCTTCCATGGTACCCATTGCCAGGCCGCAACCTCCTCTCTATTGGGCTTCGGCTCATCGTTTGTTCGGCTCAAATAGACGGGGCAGATTTCATTTTCAACAATGCCTTGAAAGAGCGGGGTCTGGTAGCGATAATCAGGCAGCGCACACACAAGATCGATAGCGCCCATTCCCAGCTCATAGTCGAGCCGACGTCTAATGGCATCTTCCATCGATTCATTGGGTCCCGGATGACCACAAACAGTATTGGTCCATACCCCAGGCCAAACTTTCTTGATGAGGGCCCGTTGAGTGATGAGCAGCTCCCCCCTTCGGTTGAAAATGAAACAGGAGAATCCCAGGTGGAGAGGCGTCGAGCCATGATGATTGGCCAATTTTTCAGCGCTTCCTATGGGGTCACCCGCGTCATTCACCAGAACAATGAGTTCTTCGTGCTTCATCACCTGAGAGTATCCTTTGTCCACCGATCCTTCCACCATAAAATGCATAAGGGGGTTACGGCATTCTCACGAGCATATCCGCGGGGGAC
The DNA here is from genome assembly GCA_964580575.1 of uncultured Desulfobacteraceae bacterium. Lineage (GTDB taxonomy): Bacteria > Desulfobacterota > DSM-4660 > Desulfatiglandales > HGW-15 > CAVPDE01. The sequence goes on along the minus strand of CAZOLJ010000024.1, from coordinate 17,632 downwards.
AAAGGGTTCTAATTTGAAGATCCTTTTTTTGAGTTTGACTAATGATGGAGAGTGGTTACTATGGAAATTGTTGTGAAGGGTCTGGAAGCGGGGAGGGAATGGGGATCCATGGAGAGAAAAGCGTCGATTCACCGAAAAACCAAGGAGACGGAGATCCGGCTGGAGTTCAACTTGGACGGCACCGGCGGAACTGAAATCAAAACTGCCATTCCCTTCATGGACCACATGCTCACCCTCATGGCCGCTCACGGGTTCATGGACCTGAAGATCACGGCATCCGGCGACACGGAGGTCGACGACCACCACACGGTGGAGGATCTCGGCATCTGCCTCGGAAAAGCCATCCACGACGCCCTTGGAAAAAGAGAAGGAATCCGGAGATACGGTCACGCCGTTGTGCCCATGGATGAGGCCTTGGCCAGGATTGCGCTGGACATCTCCAATCGGCCCTTTCTCGCTTACCGGGTCGCCCTGAAAGAGAGCAAAACCGGCTCCTTTGACGTGAACCTGGTTCGGGAGTTTTTCCGGGCCCTCGTGGTTCACTCAGGGATCACCATGCATGTGGATCTGGTCTCAGGAGATGACCCTCACCACGTGGCCGAATCGATTTTCAAATCCTTTGCCAGAGCTCTGGATCAGGCTGCAAGCTTTGAACCTCGTCTTGGCGGCGCAGTGCCCTCCACCAAAGGTCTTCTATAGCCTCGCCCCAGAGGGAGTGACTGTTCAGCGAACAGAGGTAACCATGGGTAACGTCGGGTGCAAACGCCTCATCGGCTCTATCCTTTTTTTGATCGTCCTGAGCGGGTCTTCCTGCCAACTCCCGCAGGTCCCCCAGGAGGACAAAGCGGTTGTGCCTCGATTGAACACGATCGTCTTTATCGGTTTTCGACCGGGTCTGTCTCCCACTCAAACCCCAGGCCTGGTGCGCAGCCCGATTTCCGGAGCCGTGTTCTCTGCGGACCCCGTGTCCGAATCAATCGCCGAGGGGCTTTCCGACTTGCTCTTCGAAAAGCTGACCAGGGACAGCCGTCTGAACTGGGTGTCGCCCGGTGAAGCGGCTGCGGCCTTTTCCCTGCTTGCCTCCTCCAACCCCACGTTGACGGACAGGGACATTTACGTGCGGATCGGCAAGGCCCTGTCTGCCGAGGCCGTGCTGGGGGGGCATGTGTACCGCTGGCGCGAACGGGAGGGAACAGACTATTCGGCCAGCCGGCCGGCCTCTGTGGCCTTTGACCTGTATCTCATGAGCGCCGGGGATGGCATGATTTGGTGGAAAGCACGCTTCGACAAGTCCCAGATCTCTCTCAGCGAGAACCTCCTTGATCTCAAGACCTTTCTCAAAGCAAAGGGCCGGTGGATGACGGCGGATGAACTGGCGGAGATTGGCCTCGCCAAGGTTGTCGAAACTTTTCCCAAGGGAGAACAGGAATGATCGTCATCCCTGCCGTAGACATCAAAGGCGGCCGGTGCGTGAGGCTCAAGCAGGGCAGGATGTCGGAGGAAACGGTTTACTCCGATGACCCGGTTCAGATGGCCGTGACCTGGTGCGCCAAAGGAGCGGAAAGGATTCATCTGGTTGATCTGGACGGCGCCGTGGGAGGAAAAAGGGTCAACGCAGAGGTGATCAGGACGATCGCGCGTTCCGTGCCTGTGCCGGTTGAACTGGGCGGAGGCATCCGGAGCCTGGCCTCCATCGAGTTCTATCTCGAAGCAGGGGTGGAGTGGGTCATTCTCGGAACCGCGGCCTTTAAGGACCCGAGCCTGGTGGAAGAGGCTTGCCGGAGGTTTCCGGGCCGCGTGATGCTCGCCATCGATGCCCGCGGCGGCCGGGTGGCGGTGGAGGGGTGGACCGAGGACACGGATCGTTCCGCATTCGACGTCGCCAGGCCCTTTGACGGCCAGGGGATGGCCGCCGTCATTTACACGGACATTCAGAGAGACGGCATGAGCGTGGGGCCTAACCTGGGGGCAACGGAAGATCTCGCAGGCGCTCTCCAAACGCCCGTGATTGCCTCAGGAGGCATCTCGGGGCTTGACGACATCCGCAAGGTCATGACCCTTTCGCGCCGGGGCGTTGCGGGAGTGATCACGGGAAGGGCTCTTTACGAGGGAACCCTGGACCTCGAGCAGGCGATCCGAGTAAGCAAAGGAAATCAAATTTCTTCTTGACTTTGCTATGGATTTTTGTATATTGGCAGTTTAACCTCAGGAGGATTCTCTTTGGCCACACCCCTTGTGGATAAAATCGCCCAGGACCTAAAACAAGCCCTCAAAGCAAAGGATGAGGCTCGGGTCTCCTGCTTGCGCGTGCTGAAAGCGGCCGTCACCAACGAACAGGGCCGGAGAACGGAACCCCTCAAGGAAGGAGACGTCCAGTCCGTGATCCAGTCTCTCATCCGTAAAGGGCAGGAAGCGGCGGTGGAATTCCGAAAGGGCCATCGAGAGGACCTGGCGGCCAGGGAAGAGGGCGAGGTCAAGATTCTTAGCGGATATCTGCCTCAACAGCTCGCACCTGCTGAGATTGAAAGTGTGCTCAAGGAGATCATTGCAGAGGGTTCCGCATCAGGCCCCAAGGATCTGGGCAAAGTCATGAAAGCTGCCATGGGGCGGCTGGCAGGAAAGGTTCAGGGCAAAGAGGTCAACGAGATAGCCAAGAGACTTCTCGGGTGATCCGCGAATTCCGGCGACGTTTCCGTTTCTGATCTTTTCACCGGTCATGAGGGCCACATTCAAAAGCGTATCTCAGCTGATCGAAACGTGATGATCAAACAAAAACGCTCCGCTGAACAACTCCTTCATCCAATGAAGGGGTTTTTTCTTTTTGAGGGCTAGGCTTCTTCGGGGGCGATCGCGCAAAACTCATGGACGGTTACCCGTCTGCCAAAGAAGAGATCAAGAGGATCGTGGACATCGTCGAACTGATCGGTCAGTTTGTCCAGCTCAAGCGGTCCGGCCAGAGCTATATGGGGCTGTGCCCTTTTCACTCTGAAAAAGCGCCGTCTTTCACGGTGAGCCCTTCCAAGCAGATGTTCCACTGCTTCGGGTGCAAGAAGGGCGGCGATCTCTTTGCTTTTTGGATGGAGTATCATCGGGTTTCTTTTGCTCAAGCCTTGAAGGATCTGGCCGAGAAATACCACGTGTCCTTGCCTGAGCGTGATCCTGGAGTACCGGGTATCAAAGACGCGATCCTCCGGGCAAACGAAGCGGCGGCGGATTTTTACCATGACCTCCTGATGAAATCGGGAAAGGGAAAGGCCGGCAGAGAGTACCTTCAGCGGAGAGGAATTCCAGGGGAAATCATTAAGGAGTTCAAGCTCGGGTATGCCCCTGAGGAGTGGGATGCTCTGGCCAAGGCCCTTCGGGAGAAGAAGATCAATCCCGAAACCGCGCTGCAAGCTGGCCTTCTGATCCCCAGGAAGATGGAAGGCCACTACGATCGGTTCCGCAACCGGGTGATGTTCCCTATCTTCGACATGCGGAGCCAAGTGGTCGGTTTCGGCGGCAGGGTTCTGGACCAATCTCTGCCCAAGTATCTGAATACGCCCGAGACCCCGGTGTTTCAGAAGGGTGAACTGCTCTACGGGCTCCACGTTGCCTTTTCCCGGATCCGAGAAAGCGGCCGGGTGGTCATCGTGGAGGGATACACCGACGTGCTGGCTCTGATCAAGCACGGATTTCGGGGGGCGGTGGCGACCCTTGGAACCGCCCTGACCCGGGACCACATCCGGAAGCTCAAGGGGTATGCCCGGGAAGCGGTGGTGGTGTTCGACTCGGACGCCGCCGGAACCGCGGCCGCCATGAAAAGCCTTTCGTATTTCCTGGATGAAGGCATGCCCGCCAAGGTGACGTCTCTCCCGGACGAAGAGGATCCGGACACCTTTGTGAACAAGGGCGGCCTCGACGCGTTTGAAGCTCTCCTGGAGCGCAGCGTGCCCATGTTCGATTTTTTTATCGACCGCAAGATGGCCGATGGGGGAAAGGAAATCGAACACCGGGTCAAAGTCCTGGAGGACATCTTTCCTGTGTTGGCGGAACTCAAGAGCCACGTGCAGCGGGCTCTTTACGTGAAACGGCTTTCGGAAAAGCTTCAGGTGACCGAAAAGGCCTTGACTGCGGAATATCAGAAGTGGGCCTCAAACAGCTCCGCCGGAGCGGATCGCCCTCAAGCCCAGGGAAAAAAGGAGTGCAAGAGGATCGATGATGTTTATCTTCTGAATCTCCTCCTCCATCATCCCGGGACCATCGGCCGGGTCAGAGAGCTCGAATGGAAAAGCCTTGTCTCGGATCCCCTGGTCATCGAAATTGCGGGCCGCCTCATCGAGAAGACCCCCGGGGGAGGAACCGTCGACCCGGAAGACATCGTGGCCGGCCTCTCCGGGAAAGAAGCGCAGGAGGCCTTCAGGGAAGCGATGCTCAGCCCTTCCATCTTCAGTGAAGAAGAGGTGGAAAGGGCGATTCAGGATTTTTCCGAGAAAATCCTTAGGATCAAAATCCAGGACTCTGTGGCCCAAGCCAGAGCCAAAGGGGATTTTGAGACCTATAACCGGATATTGAAATTGAAGAAACAACGAGACGTTCAACCGAGAATCAACGGGAACTCTCAGGAGGGAACGTAATGGCGAACAACTCAGACATGGTCAATCTCAAACGGCTCATCGATATCGGCAAGGACAAGGGATACATCACTTACGAAGAACTCAACGATGAACTGCCCGACGACGTGGTCTCCTCGGAAACCATCGATGACCTCATGATGATGTTTGAAGAGCTGGACGTGATGGTCATCGACGAAGCGTCCAAGGAGCAGGTCGAGAAATCCAGGCGGATCAAGAAAAGACAGGAGAAGGTGGTTGAGAAAGAGAGCTTTCGGGCCGAGGTGGCGGATGTGGCGACCCGGGTCTCTGATCCCGTGAAGATGTATCTTAAGGAGATGGGCTGCATCTCCCTCCTCACCCGGGAGGGCGAGGTGGAGATTGCCAAGAGAATTGAAGCCGGCGAAAAGGAGGCCTTGGATGCTCTTCTGAAGTGCCGCGTGGGAATCGAATACATTATCGAGCTGGGAGACCTTCTGAAGCAAGGAGAAATCAAACTCAAGGACGTCATCAACGATCTCGACGATGAGGACAGCCACACTCAAATCGGCGAAAGGAAGGAATCCATCATCCATCTCATCGGTGAAATCGAATCCCTCTTCCAGGATTCCGTCGAACTGAAGACTCAGTCTTTGAAGAAAGGGCTTCCTGCGGCCAAGAAGAAGAGGATTCAAACGAAGATGGAGAACAGCCGACGAAGGATCGTCGAACTGATCAGCAGTTTCAAACTAGAAAAGACCCAGATCGACCACATGGTGGAACGGCTGAAGGAGACGGTTTGGAGAGTCGAAAGGGCGGAAAAGGACCTCAAGGAAGTCGTGTCCGCGGCAGGCGGCAAGCCCTTGGCCTTTGTGAAGAAGTCTTTCACCCAGATCCCCAAGACCGCGAAGGAAACCCAGATGGTCACTCCTCTGAAACTCAGGAAAGCGGATCTTCTTGCCCTGAAATCCAAGGTCGATGCCGCAGAGAAGGTGATCAAGGAAATCAGGGATCGCACCAACATGGACAAGGAGGAGCTCAAGGATACGCTCGAAGTCGTCGAGGTCCGGATTGACCGGTCCAAGCTGGCCAAGAGCGAACTCATCGAGGCGAACCTCCGATTGGTGGTGAGCATTGCCAAGAAATACACCAACCGGGGACTTCAGTTCCTCGACCTGATCCAGGAAGGAAACATCGGCCTCATGAAGGCGGTGGACAAGTTCGAGTATCAGAGGGGATACAAGTTCAGCACCTATGCCACCTGGTGGATCCGGCAAGCCATCACCAGGGCCATTGCCGACCAAGCCAGGACCATTCGAATCCCGGTTCACATGATCGAAACCATCAACAAGCTCATTCGCACCTCGCGGTATCTGGTCCAGGAACACGGTCGCGAACCGACTCCTGAGGAAATCGCCGAAAAAATGGAATTCCCTCTGGAAAAGGTCCGGAAGGTTCTCAAGATCGCCAAGGAGCCCATTTCCCTGGAAACTCCCATCGGAGAAGAAGAGGACAGCCATCTGGGGGATTTCATCGAAGACAAGAAGATCATCTCCCCCGGGGATGCGGTGATGAACTTCAACCTGGGCGAGCAGACGAGAAAAATCCTGACCACCCTCACGCCCAGAGAGGAAAAGGTGCTGAGGATGCGATTCGGCATCGGCGAGAAATCCGATCACACCCTCGAAGAGGTGGGTCGGGATTTCAATGTCACCCGGGAGAGGATCAGGCAGATCGAGGCCAAGGCCTTGAGGAAATTGAGGCACCCCAGCAGAAGCAAGAAGCTGAGGAGCTTCCTGGAGCAGTAGGCACCCCTTGCTGAGGCGAGAGGGAGGGAAACCTTATAGTGGAAATTCGCTTGACAATCCAGCGATCGCTTTGCATGTTAATTCTCAAAGGGAAGATCGGGCCCATAGCTCAGATGGAAGAGCCACCGGCTCATAACCGGTTGGTCCCTGGTTCGAACCCAGGTGGGCCCACCAACGGTTCAGGATACAGGATGCATACCCAGGGATTTCAAAAACTACCCTGTTTCAGACAGGAGACCTGTTTCATAGGAAAGGGCGCACCAGAACGGTGCGCCCTTTCCATTTATAATTAACCTTTTAACCCATGACGGGGTCATGGCGAGGAACAGGAGTGGAAGAGAGTTACATTGAAAGACAAACTTTTGGTGCTTATTCAACTTCAGGAGTGCGACAACAGGATCGCAAAAGTCCTCCAGGCCAAAGAACAGGCCCCTCTAAGAATTCAGAAGATCGAGGATGATATGAGGGCCATGGAAAACCAGTTCAAAGCCGATGACGACCAGACCGAGGCGTTCAAAAAGGACCGGCGCCAGTTAGAACGAGAGATCCAGGAACTGGACGGCAAGGTCGAGAAAAGCTCGGCGAAACTCACCCAGATCAAATCCAACAAGGAATACACGGCCGCTTTGAAAGAGATCGACGACCTGAAAACCATCAAGTTCCAGACTGAGGAAAAAGCCATCCAGATCATGGAAACCACAGAGGAGCTGGAACGGAAATGCAAGGGCCACAAGGACGCTCTCAGGACTTTGAAAGACCAATGCGAAAAAGACAAAGACGCGGTCAAGAAGGAACTTCTCGCACTGGAACAGGAGCTTGAAGCGCTGCAAAAAGAAAGAAGCCAGCTGTGCTGCGATTTCGATCAGGGTCTCCTAAAGAAGTACCTCTTCCTCAGGGAGCGCAAGGGAGGCCTGGCCATCAGTTCCGTGGTGACAGGGGTCTGCCAGACCTGCCACATGGGTATTCCTCCGCAGAAGTTCAATGAACTGATCCGAGGGAACGATCTCATGACTTGCCCCCACTGCAATCGAATTATTTACTGGGGCGACGACCAGGATTTCCAAAAGACCTCGACTGCGCTATAATACATCGGTATGTCAGAGCAGGACAAATGACCGCTGCTCTGCCTCAGGCAGAGGGGAGGAAAGTCCGGGCTCCACAGGACAGGGTGCTGGGTAACTCCCAGTCCTGGCAACAGGAAGGAAAGTGCCACAGAAAGCAGACCGCCCCGGCGGCCGGTCCGCCGAGGTAAGGGTGAAACGGTGAGGTAAGAGCTCACCAGTCCTGCCGGTGACGGCAGGAGCTAGGAAAACCCCACCCGGAGCAAGACCAAATAGGGGAACGCCCGAGGGTGGTCCGCCCGAGTTCCCGGGTAGGTCGCTGGATCCCGATGGCAACATCAGGACTAGAGGAATGGTCATTGTCCCCCGGTTCACCCTGCGTGAGTCGGAGGAAACAGAACCCGGCTTACGGCCTGCTCTGACATACCTTATGGCATAGAGCATAAAGCGAAGCACAGAGAGGCCTGAGAGAGAGAATGGATGTCTCCATTGACTGAGAAGTTAGAAAACAAAGCGATCATCATCGTCGGAGCAGGGCATTTCGGACAAAGAGCTGCCGCCCTCCTGAACTCCGTGCCGCACACCTCTCTGTGGATAGTGGATCGGGACATCACAAAATTAAAAAAGATGGGGAACATCGGGGCAAAGAGAATCGCGGAGGACGGGGTCCGATTCCTCGCAAAGCATTTCTCCCAGCTCGCCCCGTCCACTTTCATCATTCCCGCCGTCCCGGTACACCTTGCTTTCGAATGGCTGAAAGCTTATATAAATGAAAAAGGAACCGTAGCGCAGGTACCGGTTCCCAAGAGTTTTGGCCTTCCCCTTTCTCACACGTGGGACGGCAGTGAAGGCTCGTTGCTGGTCAGCTATGCCGATTTCCGTTGTCCGGACGACTGCCCTGAACCGGCGAACCGCTGCACGGTCACGGGCAAAATGAGAGGAACACCCCTGTACCGGCTTCTCGCCGAGGGGGCGCCCCGGGGGTTTCGCGTGCACGTAATCCGGAGCCGCCAATTGGCCCCTGGTGTGGGAGGGTATCGAGTGAAGGATCTGAAAGAACTACTGGGGAAGGTCTCGGAGGCAAGGAAAGTTAAGTGGCTGGTGGCAACGGCCTGCAAGTGTCACGGTACGGTGACCGCGCTGCAGGTCGCTCCTTAGAATCAAAAGAGGAAAGGTCATGTTCGTTGTGTCGAATTTTCTGATCGCCATGGCAAGAATCCTGGACATCGGATTGAGCCTGTACATGTACATCATCATTGCCCGGGCCGTCATTTCATGGGTCAACCCTGATCCTTACAATCCCATTGTCCGGTTTCTCAATTCCATCACGGAACCTGTGCTGTACCGCATCCGCAAAAGACTGCCCCTCTCCTTTGGGAGCATGGATTTTTCTCCGATCATCGTGATCCTGGCCATCCTCTTCCTTCAGTCCTTCATCGTCCAGAGCCTTGTTGAAATGGCGGCAGGCCTCAGGTGAGAGCGGAAGTGGAAACGGAAGCTCTCATCAGGGTCAAGGTCACCCCAAGGTCTTCGAAAAATCAAGTAGCAGGGAAAGAAAAGGATTTTTACAGGGTGAAGGTGACTTCCGCTCCCGTGGAAGGAAAAGCCAACGACGCCCTCATCGCGTTGCTCGCTGAAAAACTGGGGGTCCCCAAGCGGAGCATTGAGATCACGGGTGGAAAAACCTCCAGGACGAAAACGGTGCGAGTGCACGGAGTGAGCGAGGCTGCCGCGAGGCAGGCGCTGGAAACCAAAAGCTGAGTTTCGGGCGACCTAGCCGTGCACCGCGCGCCATGAACCGTGAACCGCTTCATGTGCTGAACTGAATGTCATGCAGTTGCCGGAAGCGGCCATTCAAGGCCATTAATTCTTGGTGGCCTCCGGATTCGACAACCCTTCCTCCTTCGAGAACATAGATGCGATCCGCCTTGCGAATCGTGCTCAATCGGTGGGCCGCCACGAGAATGGTCCTTCCTCCCCTCAAGGCATCGATCGATGCCTCCACCAACTGTTCGCTTTCGGCATCCAGGGCAGATGCCGCCTCATCCAGGATCAGAATCGAAGGGTCTGCGAGGATCGCCCTTGCAATGGCGATGCGCTGTCTCTGCCCGCCGGAGAGCATCGTTCCCCGGTCTCCCACCACGGAGTCATACCCTTGAGGCTGGGCCAGGATGAAGTCGTGGCCGTGAGCCGCCTTGGCCGCTCCGATCACTTCCTCCAAGCCGGCCTCCGGCCTGGCATAGCGAATGTTGTTGGCGATGGTGTCGTGAAAGAGCAGCACCTCCTGGCTCACGGTGCTGATCTGCTTGCGGAGGGAAGCCAGGGTCACCCGCCGAACATCGGTGCCGTCAATGGTGATCGCCCCGCCGGTCACCTCATAAAACCGGGGGATGAGTTCAAGGAGAGTGCTTTTCCCTGCGCCGGTAGAGCCCACAAAGGCCACCATCTCCCCCGCCTTGATGAAAAAAGAAACATCTTCAAGGACTGGAACTCCCTCATGGTAAGAAAAACTCACGTTTTTGAACTCCATGGATTGGCGGTGTCTGGGAAGTTCCCTCACGCCTTCAGCGTCGCGGATCGACGGCGTGGTCCTCATGATCCCGAAAACCCGCTCCGTCGCTCCTTGCAGGGTGCGAAGATCATTGTTTATTTTCGCCAGGTTCCTGACCGGTGCGTAGAGCCTTTGAAAGGCATACATCAAGGTGAAGAGTTCACCCAGGCTGTGATGAAAATAAACCTTGCCCACGATGAACAGTCCGGGCAGGACCAGGAAAGCTATGGAATCGAGGATCGGGCCTAACCCGAGATTCCAACGGTTCCACCGCATGACGCTCTTGTACAGCCGGTTCACGAGATTCTGAAACCTCTCAGCCTCTGTCTGAGCCATGAAAAAACCCTGCACGACCTTGAGGCAAAGGAGGGTCTCCTGATAGGCTGCCGTCACATAGGAAGTATTCTCCTGGACCTTTGAAGAGTGCTTCTTGACCTTTCTCCCGAACAGCCTGACAGGGCCCACAACCAGCGGAAAGGCCAAGAAAACGGTGAGGGTGAGGGCATAGTTGGAAAAGAGCAGGTAGGCGAGGAAAACGACAGCCGTGAGAGGATACTGAATCAGACCGATGAGGATGTTTGAAATCCTTTCCTGCATGACCGTCAAATCGGCCGTGGACCTCGAAATCAATTCGCCCGCTTTTTGCTTATGGTAAAATCCGAGAGGAAGAGAAACGAATTTCTCGAAGAGATCCATGCGAACGGATCGGATGGCTCTGTTGGAGAAGGCGGTAGAAGCGAGTTCACTCAGATATCCGATCCCCGACTTAATCAGCATGGACAAGAAGGCGATGGAGGCCAAGACGACAATGAGGTGATTGGGGGAAACCCCATCGAGAAGGACAACCTCGGTCCGGTTCCAGGAAAACCCTCCCTCCTTATGAAAGGTCACCCAGGGGATTTTCCAGGTGACCGGGTCTGTCCCGGTTTTCATTCCTTCATCAATGAAAGGTTGGATGAGATAAAGAGGAATGACGACGAAGAGGGCTGCCAGCGCCGTGAGCGCAAGGGAACAGATCAGCAAGCCACGGTGAGCCTTGACGTAGTGAGCGAGGTCTTTGCCTAGGATATAATTGAGCATGGGCCGAGAGGTTACACCGCTCCGATCAGTCTTGAAATAACAATTCTCTGCACCTCCGACGTACCTTCCCCGATTTCCAGCAGCTTCTGATCTCTGTAGAACCTCTCCACGTCATATTCCTTCATCAGTCCATAACCGCCGTGGAGCTGAACCGCATGGTTGGCGCAGCGGTACATCACCTCGGAGCAATACAGCTTGGCCATGGCCGCTTCTTTCCTGAAAGGCTTGTTCTTGTCTCTCAACCAGCATGCCTTGTAAAGGAGCAAGCGGGCGCACTCGATTTCGAGAGCCATGTCCGCCAGCTTGAAGGCATTGACTTGATACGTAGCGATCGGCTTTCCGAATTGAACCCGTTCCCTGCTGTACTTCACGGCCATTTCAAAGCAGCCTTGCGCCCCACCAAGGCCCATGGCCGCAATGGACAAACGCCCGCCGTCCAAGGTCTGCATCATCTGGTAAAACCCGTGTCCCCGGGGCCCCAAAAGGTTTTCCTGCGGAACCGTGCAGTCATCAAAGAAGAGTTGGGCCGTGTTCGAACCCCGCCACATCATCTTTCCGTGCATTTCCGTGGCCACCAACCCCGGGGTTCCTGCCTCCACAAGAATACAGGAAAGCTCGGGGCGGCCGTCGGCCTTCGTCCCTGTCCTGCAAAGAGCCGTGACACCCGTCGTGATTTTCGTCGAGGCATTGGTGATGAAAATTTTGCTCCCGTTGATCACCCATTGGTCACCCTTTAAGGACGCCGTGGTCTGGCTGTTGCCAGCATCCGAACCTGCGTTGGGCTCTGTCAGGCCAAAGCCCCACAGCGCCTCTCCCGTGCACAGCTTGGGAAGATGCTTTTGTTTTTGCTCCTCGTTCCCGAAATAGTAGATCGGGCCGATGCCCAGGGAATTCCCTGCCGCAACCGTGGCCGCATGAGACTGGTCCACCCGGGCCACCTCTTCCGTGGCGATGATGTAGGAGACGTAATCCATGCCCTGGCCGCCGTATTTTTCGGACACGAACATACCGAAGAGCCCAAGCTCTCCCATCTTCCTCATGGTGTCGTAGGAAAACTCTTCTTTCTCGTCGAGCTCCTTTGCCACCGGCTTGATTTCCTTTTCGGCAAATTGGCGAACGCTGTTCCGGAGGATCTCTTGTTCCATGGAAAGGTCGAAGTCCATTGTCTCCCCTCTACTCTCTGAGAACGGTTTGTGGTGAATATCCATCGCCGCGCCCTCTGGCTCAGCAGAAGACAAGGCGGCATCTGGAAAGCGCGGCCCCCAACGGCCAAGTCCTTTGTCCCGAAGATTGACTGGGAATCTCTTTGTAGAGTGCTGTGGATCAGAGAATCTTTATAGGCAGATTGAGAAGGATTGTCAACCAGGCCTGCCCAAAACCGGTTGTTCAACTGATGAGAACCTGCATTTGCCGGACCTCCAGCTTCATGTCCAATCTATCACACAGGGTCTTGATGTCGGAAGCTTTCTCGGGGCCCGCCCTCTTGAAGGACACGATAATGGTCCTGATGTCATGGGCTTTGATGATTTCTCCCAGGTTCTCGCCACCGCCAAGAACCGGGTAGCCGTTGATCTTTCTTCCCCGCAGTCTGGGGTTGTCATCTACGAAACCGACCAGTTGAAGGCCAAGGTCGGGATTGCTCTGGATTTCCTTCAGGGCGAACTGGCCTCCGATTCCGGCTCCGTATATGAGAGTACGATCTCCTCTCCGGCTTGGGATGCGGACCCCCTCGTCCAGGAGTCGGAAGGAGAGCCTGGACAAGGAAACGAGGAGGAGCATAACGCCCCAGTAGATGACGAAGACGGCACGGGAAAAACTCTGGAACCGGTAGATGAAGAGAAGGATCAGCATGGGCATCACCGTGCCGATGGTGATGGCCTTCACATACCCGATCAAATCCTTGATGCCCGTGCTTTCCCATATCCCCCGGTAGACTCCCATGATGTAAAAGCTGAAGGTCTGGCAGGCGAGCATGATGGGCAGAGACTTGAGGAAGAAGTCGAAATCCTCTCCTACCTGACCCTCGAAACGAAGCAGATAGGCCGTGTAATACGCCACGGAGATGAGCACCCCGTCGAGTAGAACCTCGAAGAGCCGCCTCCGGTAAGTGATCTGGACGAGGAGGGGGGTGAGGACACTCGCGCTTTCTTCAGAGAGGATGGATTTCTCCGAGTACACCTTGACCCTTCCCAGGTAGATCCAGAAGAACAGGACAAAGAGGAGGTAAAAGGCGATCAGCACGAGAGTGAGGCTGAGGTTCAGGTGCCGTATCGCAAGAGCGATCAGACCCGAAGCCACCGAAAAGCCATAAAGCACCAGGACGGCTTTTTTCTCGGAAAGACCGATCGCTACCATTCGGTGCGAGGAGTGGTCCTTGCCTCCCTGGGAGATAGGCCGTCTAAAGAGCTTCCGCGTGAAACTTACAAACCCCGTGTCCACGATGGGGATGAACACGATCAGGACGGGGATGGCGATCACGGACAGGAGGTTGGCGACGTTCCCTCCCACGGCGTGGACAGAACCTCCCATGGTCATGAGGCAGGCCATGACAAAGCCGATAAACAGGCTGCCCGCATCGCCCATGAAAATGGAAGCGGGGTTGAAGTTGTAAACGAGAAATCCCAGGAGAGCTCCGAGGTAGGAGGCGGTCATGAGAAGGACCGCCGCCGGAGACGCGGCGCCGGGGCTCGACAGGTGGAGCAGAAAGGTAAACAGGGCGGCGATGCAGGCAACGCCTGCCGAAAGCCCGTCCATGTTGTCGAGGAGGTTGAAGGCGTTGGTGATCCCCACGATCCACAAAATGGAAACAAAAAGATCGATGGTCTTGTAGGAAGTCCACTCGAGCCGGAAACCGAGGAAGACCAGAATGGAAGTGAGCACAATTTGGCCGGCGAGCTTGTGCTGCGGATCCATGGTGAGCAGGTCATCGATTAGCCCCAGCACGAACATCCCGGAGGCACAAAGAGCGACGGGGAGGTAAGGCTTCCCAAAGTTTTCCCACCCCAGGAGAGCGGCTGTCGTAAGCCACACGGCCATGGTGGACACAAAGATGGCGACGCCCCCCATCAACGCGGTTTCCTTCTTGTGCCACCGCGTGTCCTTTGGAAGAGCCACCCGGCCTGTCCGGAAGGCGAAGGTTCTCACCACGGGGGTGAGGCACAAGCTCAGCGCCAAAGCCCCCAGAAAGGCGAAAAGGTTGTGAATCAAAAGGTTTTCCATCAGGTCTAATCCCGTTGTGCAAAAAGCAATGCTTCGGCGAAAGCCCTGTTGTCCTGAAGGGGCTTGACAATGCCGTGGCGAGCCAGTTTATAGCCCTCCCCTGTTTCCCGTGTCAACCTTGAGGCTATCTTTCCATGTGGATCATCATGTGGATGCCCAGAAAGAGAAACAGGAGATTGGCCAGCCAGGCGGAAAACAGCGGAGGCAAAACGCCCCCAAGCCCCAGGGACCGGGCAAGGCCGAGAACGAGGACATAGAGAAAACACACAGCCATGCCTATGGACACGGTCAAAGGAGTTCCCCCCTTCTTCACTCTCAGGGCAAGAGGAACGCCGATGGTGAGCAGAATGAGGCTGATGAAGGGGAAGGCCAGCTTGATGTTCATGTCCACAAGGTACTTGGCATTGTTGTAGCCTTCCTGTCTCACCGTTTCCGCATACTCCTTGAGTTGCCAGTAGCTCATCTCCTCCGGCTTTCGTGTGCCGCGCATGAACGTCTCAGGCGTCTCTCGAATGTGAAGCGCATAGGTTTCGAACTTCGTGAACCCGTATTGGCCGTCTTCCTTCAACTCCTGGAGGATTCCGTTTTCGATCCTCCAGTGGCTGCCTTCCCAGATCGCCTTCTGGCCCTCGATCCTCTTCGTCACACGAAAGGCGCTATCGAAAAAATAGAAACTCGGGTTTCCCATGGTTTTCTCTTTGGGGTTGAACTGCCGGATCCAGTAGATCGCGTTGCCGCCCCGGTACCAGATCTCCTCTTTTCCATAGAACAGCCCGGGGTCCTGCTTCTGAACGTCTACATTCCAGATCCTGTTGCCTTTTGAACTCGTGTAGGGCACAACCGTTTCCGAAACCAGAAACATCCCCACCACGATGAACAGCGACCCCAGCATCATGGTTTTGGAGAGCGTGAAGAGGCTGAGTCCAGAGGTTCGAAGGGCGGTGAGTTCATTTTTTTTCTTCATCGATGTGAAGAGGATGATGACCGAAATGAGAACAGCCGGCGGCACCATATTCACCATGATAAACGGAGCTTTGTACAGAAAGTACAGCACAACGGCCCCCTTCGCCGCCTTCGCTTCTATGAAATTGTCTATTTTCTGCAGAAAGTCCACCGTGAGGAAAAGAAACACGAAGAGGGCTTCGCAAAAGGCAAAGAGCTTATAGAATTCCCGAAGGACGTATTTGGACAGAATGCTCATAAACTACGTATGGTCTCTCACGCGCAGCAGTTGTTCGAAGAAAGCCACAGATTTCTCTTTTTCCGATCGCTTCATGAGGTACAGACAGGCACACAAAAGAAAGAACACGGGAAGCCACGAACCCACGGCAGGGCTCACGAATCCGGTTTCGCTGATGTTCCTCACCCCCACGAGCAGAAGATAGTAGAACATGAAGATCATGAGGCTCACGACAATGCCGACGAGTCGGCCGCCTGCCCGAAGCTGAGCCCCTAAGGGAGCGCCGATGAGCCCCATGAGCAAGACCGCCAAGGGAATGGAAAATCTTTCCATCAGTTCCAGGAGTATCTCCGGCTGCCGGCTGTTCTGCTTGGGCGGACCTTTCAATCCATTCAGCAATTCCCTAAAAGACATCTCCTTGGGGTCTTTTTCACGTCCAGCCAGCGCCGGCATAATGTCGTCCAGCCCTATCCCGAGGTCGTAGGTACTGAAGCTGATGATTCTGCCCTCTTCCTGCTTCTTGTCCGCCATGAAGATCGTTCCATCCAAGAAGCGGACCGTGATCAGTCTCAGAGCCTCCCGCGAATCAATCCTTCCTTCCCTGGCCACAATCGTCGTAGTCATGGCTGGATCGCGGCGATCTACCAGGAACACATCCTTCATCGCCCTTTCTTTAGGAGCGAAGGTGCTGACGTAAAAGATAATCCCTTTAAAGGGTTCACTGAAGATTCTCTCCTGTATCCCGAGATCCGCCCTGGCGTGGGCGATCGTGAACACGAAATCTTTAAAGGATTTTCTTCCCCAGGGTCCTGCAGAAGAGCTGAGGAAAAGGGCGACCAGGAATCCTGCCAAGGAAACTAGAACCACCGACGGAAGCATTTGATAAAGGCTGATGCCTGACGCTTTCATGGCCTGAAGCTCGTTGTCGTTGGACAAGCGGTGGAAGGCCACAAAGACGGCCATCAAAAGGACGGCGGGCAAAGCGAAAAGAATCATGCCCGGCAAAAGGTAGAAAATCATTCTTGCCAGCTGGAAGGGGTGAACCCCATGGTTGACCATCCATTCCGCCAGGTTGAGTATTCGCGCGGCCAGAACAATGAAGAGGAACACCGCGAGGCTCGCCAGCAGCGTAGGCCAGATTTCGTGGAAGATGTATTTGTGAAGAGTGAGCTTCAAACGATCACCCCGCGGGGATCTTCATGAAATCTGCGGACGCAGATTTCATATTGAATTCAGGCGATTTCATAGTATGATTCCCTTGTTTCCGATCAGTCTCCCCGCGGTTTCTTAGAACTCTCCCCTCCCTCGATGCTGGGGTGGGGACACCCCGCCTAGGCGGATAAAGGGGAGGGTGTTTCGTGATTTCAACCATCGCCTTTGAGAGTGAAGATGCTTTCCATCGCCGTCATCACCAAGAACGAAGCCAGGAACATCGAAGATTGCCTGAGAAGTGTGGCATGGGCTCAGGAGATCGTCGTGGTGGACGAGTTCAGCACGGATGCGACCGCGGACATAGCCAAGGGCCTCGGGGCGAGGGTGTACAAGGAATCTTGGAAAGGATTTGCCGGCCAGAAAAATAGCGCGGTGGAGAAGACCACGGGCGACTGGATCTTGAGCCTTGATGCCGATGAGAGGATCCCCCTCCCGCTAAGAGAGGAAATTGAAGAGACCATCGGCCGAAACGATGCCTTTCACGGCTACTTCATTGCGCGCAAAAATTTCTTTTCAGGCCGGTGGATCCGCCGCGGAGGATGGTACCCCGACTACTGTCTCCGGCTCTTCAAGAAAGGATCCGGCCGCTTTGAGGAGCGTGCGGTGCATGAAAAGGCTGTGGTCACAGGGTCCACCGGATATCTCAGAAACCCTCTGGAGCACTATACGTACCGATCCGTGGCCGATTACCTGATTCGAATGGAGCGGTACAGCCGGCTGGCGGCTCTCGAAATCGCGGAGGCCAACCGACCGCCGCTCTGGTCGGCGCTGACCTTGAGGCCTGCCTTCACCTTTCTCAACATGTACCTTCTGAGAGGCGGCTTCCTGGACGGGAAAAGAGGACTGTTCCTTGCAGCTTCCTACGCCTACTACACCTTCCTGAAGTACTACCGGTTTTCGGAAAATGATCCGGATCCTGCAGCTCCTGAGCGGAGCGAGAAAAGAAGCGC